>JBFWSG010000086.1:0-6218 GCA_050248495.1 Pirellulales bacterium
GGGTTCGACGTTTCGCGGGCGTCGTAGACGATCTTGTAGGAAACCACCACCAGCAGAATCGCGCCGAGCACCACAAACATCAAGAACAGCGCCCACACGATGCCGACAAACTTTCCGATCACGAATTCCCGGCGGCTGATCGGCTTCGAAAGCAGCGTGACCGCCGTTTTCCCCTCGATTTCGTCGGCCACCGAGACGCTGGCAGTCCACAGGCCGACCAGAATGGCGAACACCATGATCGTCGTGAGGCCCGAGTCCTTGAGCATCTTCACGTCTTCGCCGAACGTGTTGTACGGAATGTAGATGAACCCGACCAGCGCGCAGCCGACGCCGAGCAGCACCAGGATGTAGAGCGGCTGAGCCACCGCTTCCTTAGCCGTCGCCACTGCGATCGCCGAGATACCTGGCAGCAGCCAATAAATCAGGAAGTAAATCAAGAACACGCTCACCACGGAAATCGCCGTGATCGGAATCTGGTGGACTTCCGGCATCTCGACGTCGGTGAGCAGATTGATCGTAAGCTTGGCATCCTTTGCGCCCGTATTGGTGACGAAGAGTTCCGGCACGGTTCCTTCAAAGATCCGCGGACGATTGCTGCTGGGCGTCCAGACGTAAGGCTCATCGGCCCCAACCTGAATCAGCGGCGAGGAATAGGCAACGCCTTTCTTGATGTTGACGATCAAAGCGTGGTCGCTCTCGAACGCGTACCGCTGCAATTCATCGGCCCGAAACAGGATCGGCACGCTCACATCATCCTTGCCGGACGGGATGGTGACGGTCTTGCTGATCGGCCCCACGGCGGGAAGACGCTGGAGCGAATGCATCAGCAGCGTCGTCGGCATCGCAGGCGCCCCCAGCAGGCAGAACCCAACAAACACCGCGGCCAGATAGGTCAGCGGCATCAACACACTCTCGCGGACCACACGCGCGACGGCCTCGGCCGCAGGCCGTGCGACGACCCACAGCAATCCGTACAGTACCAGCAGGACCGCCATACCGATCGTCACGCCGACCGACAGGACCCAGACCGGCGTCAGCCAGAGGGACAGATTGGCGAAGAGAACGAAGTTCATGATGTCCAGTGAGCGTTGGAAGTATTAATTTGGCATTCGTGGCGGGGGATGAATCGGCGGAGAAGAATGCCGAAGACGGTGCCACCTGCCGAATACCTTATCAAACCGTGAAACGCCTGACCAATCAAGAGCCAAGGCCCGTTTCGCTGCGGAAAAGGATCGATCAAACGTCGAAGCGACCCAAGAATCTAGTGGCGAATCTCGAAGCCGACGAACTCTCCGCTCGCCGCTTGCGTATCTACCCGTTCGTCGCGAATGTGGCGCATCAGGCGTTCGCGGACATCGTCGAGAAACGCCACCAGCTCGTGCTTCTCTCCCTCTGCGACTAGCTCGACGCGGCCATCGGGCAGATTCCGCACGAAGCCATGGACCTCGTACCGCTTGGCGATCGCTTGGGTCGTGTAGCGGAAACCGACGCCCTGGACGTGGCCCGCATAGAGCACCGATTTGCGAAGATGGGCGGAGCTGGCGCACATGAGCCGAGTTACCGATACCGGGCCGCCGCAAGGTTGTCGGCAAGTATAGCCAGCCGCTGCTGGCACTGCCAGCCTTGACGAGTCCGCGCTGTTCTTCTACCCTCCCCGCGCGATGTTCTCGATGCGGCACAGCCTGGGGCAGATGCTCTGCGCAATTGCGCTCATGGCCGGCGTCTGCTCATTGCCGGCGCGGGCGGATGACGAATCCTGCGTCGTGGTTCTCCGTAGCGGCGGCGTGCTGCATGGCTCGGTGTCGGTCGAGGGAGAACGCTATGTCGTGTCGGCGCCGAATCGCACGATCGATGTTCAATCGCAGCAGGTGCTATTGGTCGCGCCGACGATGGAGGCCGCCTATGACCAGCAGCGCGGCCAATTGCCCCAAGACAACAACGACTCCCGCCTGCGGCTCGTCGAGTGGTGCCTTCGCTACGAGCTCTTGACTCAAGCCGAACAGGAGCTGGCTGATGCGCGGCGCATCGACCAGCACGATCCGCGGCTTCCCCTCTTGGATCGACGCCTCGCCGTCGCCAAGAAGCCGAAGAAATATCGCTCGGTCTATCAGACTTCGATCGCCGTTGGCGACAACAAATCACAGGCCGAGCTGGAAGAGTTGGAGGCGGTCGCCGCGGACCTGCCGCGCGGCGCCGTGGAGCGTTTCACCCGCAAGGTGCAGCCCCTGTTGGTCAACGGCTGCACGGCCGCGGGCTGCCACGAATCGGGCGGTGCGCAGAAATTTCAACTCGACCGGGCTGTGCTGCACGGTCTCTCGAATCGCCGCATCACGCTCCGCAATCTGACCGCGACGCTTGCGCTGGTGGATCGCTCGTCGCCCGACGAGAGCGAGCTGCTCAAAATGGCCCGCCGCAGTCATGGCGGCCACGACCGCCCCGCGCTCAACGCCCGTCAGGCGTCGCAGTTGAAGCAACTGACCGATTGGGTCGACCTGCTCGCCGGAACGCCGCGCGAGCCGGCGAGGTTCGCTGAACCGCTGGTCGCAAACGCCACGGCCAAACAAGCAGACGCCTCGCAGCCGCCGCCCAGCATTCCGTCAACCTTTCTCGATCGAGACGTCCAGCCCGCGAGCCACGCCGAAGCAGAGACGCCGCTGCGCCCCAAGCAGAAAATCAAGTACGGCGCAGAACTGCACAAATGGCAGCCGAAGGACGAGTTCGATCCGGAGATCTTCAATCGGGCGCAGAAAGCGCGCGATGCCTTACAGAACGCTGGCGCAAAGGGCGGATGAAGCGGCTAGCTCTATTCTGCCGCACCGTCCATCATGACCGGCGCTTCTTCGTAGTATTCGTCATTGGGAGCGGACTCGTGGTTGCCGCAGTTGCAGCCGCCGCTAGAACATCCGCCTGTGCTGCAAGCACCGCCAGCGCAGTTGCACGATCCGGTGTTGTCACACGGACTGCATGCACCGCAATTGCTCACCGATCCCGTCCGCTTGCAGCCGCAGTTGCCACAGTCGGCCACCGGGCCATCGTAGTCGTGACACGAACTGCAGCTGCGACAACCGCCGCCAGCCGAGGCGAGGGCAATTCCCAAAACGACCGTCGCGAGCATCTGGCGGAGCATGGCAAACATCCTTGTTCGCGCGAAGAGATTTGTCGCCGCTGCATGACCTCACGCAACGGATCGAACAGAGCGCATCGTGGACGAGTTTATCGGCCGTGCGTGCCGCAACGGTTGAGACAATTCTCACGGCGAAAGCACTGCTACCAGCGCGCAGCTGCAATCGCCGATCGTGGAGTGTGCAATACGCGACGCGGTTTGCCGCCATGATTGCTGGAACGAATTCACACCGTGACGCCCAGCGCCTCCAGAATCCGCCGATCACCGAGCGTGTCTGCCACAAACCGCACTCCCGAAAACTCATAGCCCCGCGTGTGCCGATTCGGCACTGCCACGGTAAACGCCCCCGCCGCCACGCCGGCCAGGCACCCATTCACGCTGTCTTCGAGCACCATCGTTTCGCTCGGCCGCAGGCCCAGCCGCGCCGCCGCGAGCTGATACACGTCCGGCGCCGGTTTGCCATACACCACGTCGTCGCTGGTGACCGCGAATTCGAACCGCGCATGGATCTCGAGCCGCTGCAGAATATCGGCCGCATAGGAGCGATGACCGCTGGTGCCGATCGCCTTCGGAATCCCGGCCCGTTCCAGCGCCGTAAGCAACTCGTGCAGCCCCGGCATCGGTTCGAGCGACGCCTCCATCAGCTTGTCGCGCAGCACCGACCGTTCGGCATCCAGAAACTCGACCGTGTCTTCCAGCGCATGCCACTCGATCATCGCCCGCAAGGACTCGACCGTCGGGCGGCCCATCATCTTCGCCCGCAGCTCCGCCGTGTACTCCTTGCCGCGGCGGCGTAGCACCTCGACATCGGCCTGCTCGTAGATGTCTTCCGAATTGACGATCAAGCCGTCGAGGTCGAACACGACGGCGGCCAGTCGGGGCGAATCCTGCATGGCGAAGCTATTCCTTGGCGATCTCTCGAAGCGAGCCTGCGAGCTGGCCCAAGATAATGCTGGTGGCCCCCCATACACAATCCTCGCCCACACGGATGCACGGAGCCCGGAACCGCACCGGGCCGCGCTCGATCGTGAGGCTGCTCAAGCAGCTCAAATCGAAGAGCGTGGAAAGCGGCAGTTCCACGACGCGCTCCACTTCACGGTCGTGCGGTTTCCAAACTGGCCGCGACCGCGACACGGCGACGAACGGCGTCACGCGAAAGTTACTGACATACACGTACGTTTCCGCGAGCTCGCCCAGCATTTCCACGTCCTCGACGACGCCCAGCTCTTCTTGCAGCTCGCGCCGCGCTGCCTCGGCCGGTGTTTCGCCCGCGTCGACGGACCCGCCTGGCAAGCTGATCTGCCCCGCGTGTTTGCCGAGCGCCGTGTGGCGGACCGTGAGCGGCACGTGCCAGGCGCCGTCGTGCGGAAAGAGCAGGGCGATGACCGCTGCTGGCCGGGCGTCGCAGGGTGCCGGGCCGAAGTGCCGGCCGTAGCTCAGCTCGGGGGCGAATTGATTGCCGTCGCCCTGGTTCGCGCCGCGCGCCGTCAGCTCGGCAGAGAGCCGCTGCGGCAGATCATCGGCGGTCGACAAGTCCTCAATCCTCAACGGCATACACCACGTATTCGTCGTTCGGATATTCGCGTGTCGGGTAAATAGTCCGCAGCGCGAGCGGGTGGTCTTGATCCGACACGATGTACTTCGCCCCGTAGCGCCGCGCAACTTCGACAGCCCGCTCGGTCCCCAGTTCGCCGACTGAATTGAACGGCTCGACACCGTCCGGCACCTGATAATAGTAGATGTCCTTGAGGCGATGGAACCACTCGACCATGCTCCGCGCATCCTGCGGAATGTCCTTGCGCGTGGCAACTTCCGGGCGGTCGGTGCGCCATTTGAACGTGCTGGACAGTCGCGGCGTGAGGAACACCGCGTCGGCGGGCGTGTTGTTTTTGATCCAGTCGCAGGCGTCGACCCAGGCGGCGTAATTTTTCATGGGGGCATCGGCGGGCGGCGCGGGGTCGAGGAACCGATAGGCGGTGTGAGCACCGATGTGAAAACCCGCCAGGCCGATCGCGCCGGCCAGTGCCCAAATCGCCCACGCCTTTTGCTCGCGAAACGCACGAACCACGAGCGCCACCGCCTGCAGCGATACCGCCAGCGGCACCGCCACGTCGCCCATTCGGAACCAATAAAATCGCAGCAGCGAGGCGGCCCGCGCGGACGAATTCCAGAACGAGATTTCAATCGCAAAGCCGATGGCCGAGAGCACGACCGCGCCCCAGGCAAAGCGACGCACGATCGAGAGCCCGCGCTGGTCGCCGCCAGCTTGTCCTTGATGTCGTTGCAGCAATCTCCCAAACAGCCACAGGCAGACGATGAGCGCGACGTGCCGCAGAATTCGCACTAGGAATTCGTCCGTTGGCAACGTCAGTAGCGCCAGATGATGGGGCAGACGCTCGAACACATAAATCTGATTCGCCTCGGCCACGATCTCCGCCGGCTGCCCCCAGCTCAGCGCGAGCGCCGGCACCAGGCCGATGAGCGATAGCGCGGCCCCGATCACCGCTCCCGGCAGCATCTTGCCGATCGATCGAACGAAGCCCGTCGGCTTTGGCTCGAACAACCAGATGCCGGCGCACACGACGATCGACCAGCCGCCCACGAGCACGTGAAACGCGCTCGCCAGTCCCAAGGCGATCCAGACCCGGTTCCAGCAGCCGTCGATGAGCTCGCGGAGGGCCACGAGCACAAACACATAGGCAAAGACCTTCGCTTCGACGCCGCCGAGCGCCCATTCGCCGGCCAGGTGGGCCAGCTCCGTGAGCGTCACCCACAGCGCCGCCGTCAGCGCCGACGCGAGCGGCACCGCGATCACCCGCCAGCTCAGCCGCTGCCACGCCCAAGCCAGCAACCCCCAGCCCACGACCCGTCCCAGCCACGCCGTCTCCGTGAGCGTGAGCCATTTCGTTACGGAGCCAAACGACCAGACGAACAGCCCATGTGCATCGGGCGACTCGAGAAACACGTCCCCCGCACACCAGGTCGGATCCCAAAAATGTTTCGTCCGCCCCAAATAGTGCGGCTCATTCACATGCGGCACCGGCTCCCCGGCCAGTGCGAAGAAGACGATGAAAATTAGCAGCACCTCAGCCCA
>JBFWSG010000086.1:6318-16982 GCA_050248495.1 Pirellulales bacterium
CCCCCGCACACCAGGTCGGATCCCAAAAATGTTTCGTCCGCCCCAAATAGTGCGGCTCATTCACATGCGGCACCGGCTCCCCGGCCAGTGCGAAGAAGACGATGAAAATTAGCAGCACCTCAGCCCACCGTTTTGTGGGCGACTGGGAAACCGGTGAATTTTCTGACAATCCCGTTGGCATGGGCGCTAATTGGCCTGCTTTTCTGCCAGCCTAATCGTCAGCCAGCGGTCGAGCCACCCACGACTGCTCACCAGTCTGTCCCCCGGTTGAGCAGTCGCAAAACCTCGCGGTTTTCTCCATTCTCTGTCGGTGCCGCACCTCACGACTGTTCAACCGCTTTTCATGCTGTCTTCACCAATTTCTCTTGCCTGCGTGCCGGGATTCTTCTACACGTTGCCCCCGGTCGGCCGATAGGAATTCTGGCGGCCAAACTGTTTGTGGCACCGGGGTTGCATCGCGTTTTTTGTTCCCTGTCGATCCTTCGCCCCGGAATGTGCGTAAGACTTGATTAGGAACAGGCACGGCTACGAGAAAAAGAGGTTGAGGCAAAATGGCCCACGACGCCACCATCGAAGAGCGAGTCCAGGAATTGAGCTGGGCATTGTTCGACGAACAGATCAATGACGACGAAATGCAGCTGCTGGAAGGACTGCTGTTGAGCGACGACCACGCGCGCAAGACCTACTGCAATTGCGTGCGGCTGCACACGGACCTGTTCATTCATTTCGCTAAGCCCGCGGTCCCAAGTGCGGACGGCAAGACACAAGTTCTGGGCTTCTTAGGCGGCGCATTGCCGCCGACGAGCACACTGCCGACGACATCTTAGTCGTCGTTCAGAAGTCGCCATTGCTGCTCAACGAAATAGCACGCGCTGCCAAAGCTTCGTGCATTCTCAGCCCAGCGCCGCGATCGCGCGGAAATCTTCACGCAACGATCGATAGAGTTGCTGGTACACCGGAAATCCGGCGTCGTAGGTCGATTTGATTTTCGCCCGCGACTTCGTCTCGCGCGTGGTTTTCACAGTCGCGTCGCAGGCTTCGACGACGTCTTTGAATTCGCCCGCGCCGACGGCGGCCAACAAAGCGACGCCGTAGCCGGGGCCCTCGTCGGCGGCCATCTGCACGACCGACTTGCCGAGCGCATCGGCCTGCAGTTGTCGCCAGAACACGCTCTTCGCTCCGCCGCCCGATGCGCGAATCTGTTTCACCGCGACGCCCTGCTCCTCGATGATCGAGAGGCAGTCGCGGAGCGAATAGGTGACGCCTTCCAGGATTGAGCGGACCATGTGGCCGCGCGAGTGCTTGAGTGTGAGCCCCACGAATGCGCCGCGCGCCAAGGGATCGGCATGCGGCGTTCGCTCGCCTGCTAAATATGGCAAGAAGAATAATCCCTCGGAGCCCGGCGGCGTCACGGCGGCTTCTTCCGTGAGCACATCGTACACGTCGACCTTTGATTTCTTGGCGACCGCGGCCGTCGTTTCGCAGAGCGCGTTGCGGAACCACTGCAGCGAGCCGCCTGCCGAAAGCGTGACGCCCATCATGTGCCATTTGCCGTGGACCGCATGACAAAACGTGTGCAGCCGCCCCTCGGGATCGACCTGCGGCGTGTCGCTGTGGACGAACACCACGCCCGAAGTGCCGATCGACGTCGAGAGCACGCCCTTCCGTACAATGCCGTTGCCGACCGCGCCGGCCGCGCAGTCGCCCGCCCCGCCGACGACCACGCAATCGGTCGACAGGCCGAGCTGCTTAGCAACTTCCGGCGTGAGCTTACCGGTCACTTGTTCTGATTCGTAACAGGTCGCGAACAAGCTGCGGTCAAGTTCCAGCTTGTCGAGTAGCGGCTGCGACCACTCACGCTTCACCACATCCAGCAGCAGCATGCCGCTGGCATCGCTGACCTCGGTGGCGAACTCACCCGTCAGCCGGCGGCGGACGTCATCCTTCGGCAGCAGTACCTTGGCGACCTTCGCAAAATTCTTCGGCTCGTTGTTGCGCAGCCACAGAATCTTTGGCGCGGTGAAGCCGGTGAGCGCAGGATTTGCCACCATGCCGATGAGCGCCTTTCGCCCGCCGGCACGTTTTTCGATCTCTTCGCACTCGGCGGCCGTCCGCTGGTCGTTCCACAGTAGGGCCCGCCGCACGACGTTGCCCTGCTTGTCGAGGAACACCGACCCGTGCATCTGGCCCGAGAGTCCGATCGCCTTCACATCGGCCGGTTTGAGCTTCGCCTGCTTCACGACGGCGCGGATCGTTTTCACCGTTGCATTCCACCAATCGTCCGGATCCTGTTCGCTCCAGAGCGGCTTAGGGTGGTAGCTCGGGTAGGTGGCCATTGCCTGGCCGAGGATTTTGCCTTTGGCGTTGATGGCCAGCGTCTTGGTGCCCGAGGTGCCGATGTCGATGCCGAGATACACGCCCATGGAGAGAATCACCGCCCTCAAATGGAGGAGAAGAAGGACCACCGCCGCCCGTCGCGTCGCCCAGTGTATCAGCGCGATCGCGAGCCGTGAATGTGCGGAAGCGGCACGAAATCACGCAGAAATCCGCTGCCTTTCCGACAGTTCCGGCCGCTTGTCAGCGGGAACGCGACCCGGTACGGTGAAGTGTTCGGTTTCCCTCGATTTTTGCCGCATTTTTGCGGTCGCTTCGGCGTGACGGATCATGATCAGCACCGCGAAAGACCAACCTCTGGAAGACCGCGAGCGGATCGTCATCACGGGCATCGGGCTTACGGCACCCAACGGCAATACGCTCGCCGAGTATCGCGACGCCTTGCTCAACGGCCGCAGCGGAGTCCGCAAATACGACATCCGCTACGTCGGCGAGACGCTCGCCGGCATCTGTGACTTCGACGAGCTGAAGTACCAGAAGAAGAAGGAAGTCCGCCGCGGTACCCGGGCCGGCGGCATTGGCATCTACTGTGCCCGCGAGGCCGTCGCCGATTCCGGCCTCGACTGGGAAAACCTCGACCGTGAGCGGGTCGGAGTCTACATCGGCGTGACCGAGCACGGCAACGTCGAGACCGAGAACGAAATCTACGAGATCAAGGGTTACAACTACGACACGAGCGTCTGGTCGCACCACCACAATCCGCGGACCGTGGCCAACAACCCGGCCGGCGAGATCACGCTCAACATGGGCATCACCGGCCCGCACTACACGATCGGCGCCGCTTGTGCCGCCGGCAACGCGGGACTGATCCAGGGTGCCCAGATGCTGCGACTTGGCGAAGTCGACGTAGCGATCACGGGCGGCGTCTCCGAGAGCATTCACACGTTCGGCATCTTTGCCGGTTTCGCCAGCCAGGGTGCGCTCGCCAAGCATGATGACCCCGCGAAGGCCTCGCGGCCGTTCGACCAGGACCGCAACGGCATCGTGGTGTCCGAGGGTGGTTGCACGTACATCCTCGAGCGGTTTGACGACGCCCGCCGTCGCGGCGCGAAGATTTACGGCGAACTGGTCGGTTACGCGATGAACAGCGACGCCAGCGATTTTGTGTTGCCGAACCCCAGCCAGCAGGCCCGCTGCATGGAGCTCGCGCTGAATCGGGCTCAGCTCAATGCTGACGAGATCGATCTCGTCAGCACACACGCCACGGCCACCCCCAGCGGCGACGTGCAGGAGTGCGACGCGCTGCGACGAGTTTTCGCGGGCGAGCGGCAGCCGGTGGTCAACAACACGAAGAGCTTCATCGGTCACGCGATGGGTGCCGCCGGCGCGTTGGAACTCGCTGGCAACCTGCCGACCTTCGACGACGGCGTGTGCCATCCGACGATCAACGTCGACCGGCTCGACCCCGAGTGTGCGCTCCCCGGCCTCGCCGTGAACGAGCCCCGCGAACGCAAAAACACCCGCTATATCCTCAACAATTCGTTTGGTATGTTGGGGATCAATTCGGTCGTAATAATTGGCAAGATATAGCAATCACAGAACGGAATATCTCACGCAAAGGCGCGAAGGCGCAAAGTTCTTGAAGAAGCTCTGTCTTTGCGCCTTCGCGCCTTTGCGAGAGATTTATTTGGTACTTGCATAAGATTGGGAGACCACCGGCATGAGCCCTGCCGAGATCAGAGAAGAAATCCTGGACATCCTCAGCGACATCGCCCCCGACGAGGATCTTTCGCAGCTGGACGATGAGAAGCGATTCCGCGAGCAGCTGGAACTCGACAGCATGGACTTCCTCGACATTGTGATGGAGCTCCGCAAGCGCCACCGCATCCAGATCCCCGAGGACGACTACATCAACCTGGCCAGCATGAACTCGACGGTGGCCTACCTCGAACCGTTGATGAAGGACATCGAGCGGGAAAAGGTGTGAAAGAGTTGAGGGTTGATGGTTGAGGGTTGAGGGAATATTCCAAACACTCAACTCTCAACACTCGTCCCTCAACCATGTACGACACGATCATCATCGGCGCGGGGATGAGTGGGCTCGCGGCCGGGATTCGGCTCGCTTACTTCGAGCAGCGGGTCTGCATTCTCGAGCGGCACTACACGATTGGCGGCCTCAACTCGTTTTACCGCCTCCGCGGCCGTGACTACGACGTCGGCCTGCACGCGCTTACCAACATCACGCCCAAGGGCACCAAGACCGGCCCGCTGGCCCGGTTGTTGCGGCAGCTGCGGCTCAAGTGGGAAGATTTTGCCATCTCGCCGCAGGTCGGCAGCGAGATCGCCTTCCCGAACGCGCGGCTGCGATTCGACAACGACATCGACACGCTCCGCGACGAAGTCGCCCGCGCGTTTCCGCGGCAGGCCGACAACTTCGATCGGCTCACGCGCGAGATCGTCGAGTACGATGACCTAAGCGATGCGCACGCCAACATGTCGGCCCGCGAGGTGGTGAGCTCGATCATCACCGAGCCTCTCCTGGTCGAGATGCTCTTCTGTCCGCTGATGTTCTACGGCTCGGCGCGGGAAGACGACATGGATTGGGGCCAGTTCTCGATCATGTTCCGCAGCATCTTTCTCGAAGGGCTGGGGCGGCCGCAGGCCGGCGTGCGGCTGATCTTGAAGCACCTGGTGAAGAAATTTCGTGCACTCGGCGGCGAGTTGAAGCTGCGGGCCGGCGTGAAGCGGCTGGCTGTGCAAGAGGGCCGCGTCGTGCAGGTCGAGCTTGAGAACGAAGAAATTCTCGAAGGCCGCAACGTGCTCTCGTCCGCCGGCTGGTGCGAGACGATGCGGCTTTGCGACGATGGCTATCCGGTCGTCAACTCGCGCGCCCCGGGGCAGCTCACCTTCTGCGAAACGATCGCCACGCTCGACGCCGAGCCGCGCGAGCTGGGCCACGACCGCACGATCACGTTCTTCAACGATCACGACCAGTTCGTCTGGCGGCGGCCGGACGAGTTTTGCGACGTGCGGAGCGGCGTGATCTGTTCGCCAAACAATTTCGTCTACGACGAACCGTTGGATGACGGCACCATCCGCATCACCGCGCTCGCCAACTTCGACCGTTGGCGCAACCTCGATGAAGAATCGTACCGCCTCGAAAAAAACCGCTGGTACGACCGCATCACCGAGTCGGCAGTCCGCTTTATGCCCGACTACCGGTCGCGCGTCGTCGACACGGACATGTTCACTCCGACGACCGTGGTCCGCTTCACCGGCCACGACAACGGCGCGGTCTACGGCGCGCCCGACAAGCAGCTCAACGGCACGACGCATCTCAAGAACCTCTTCGTCTGCGGCACCGACCAAGGCTTCGTCGGCATCATCGGCAGCATCACCAGCGGCATCGCAATGGCGAATTTGCATTGTTTACGCACCTGAACGCCAGCTATAACACTATTGGAAGCTTGACACCTAGGAATGGATGAATGGAACAGACTGACCTTGGGAAATTGGTCCGCCAGTGCCCGTTGCGCATTCGTACGAATGATGGTTACGAGTACTTGGTGGAAAAGCCCGAGTTCATCACGGTGGGCGATTACACGGCATCCATACTATTTGATGACGAGGGAGTCAAGCGACACGCCATTGTAGCGCTGATCAATATTAGCGCCGTTATGCCGGAGGGCGCGACGTCCCACCCTTAGCCGACTGGACGGATGGAATGGGCCGTGAAGAATTTGAACAGCTGATCCGAGAGCGACCGGTCACCATCCGTACAACGGACGGTCGAGCCTACAATATCGCCCCTGGGCAGAACGTGATGATCGGCGATTTCACCGCCGGATTTCTTGTCGAGCGGGAGGGCGTAAAGCGCAACGCGGTGGTCGGCTTTGAGAATATCGCTTCGATCACTCATGACGACACGCCAAATCCTTAATTTGGTAACTTGATGTCGCGCTTTCACCCCCGAGTTTCGCTGCTCACCGCACTGCTGCTGACTACGATCGTCGGGCTAGCTATCGCTCTTGCGAAACTAGCATTGGAGCACCGTGCCTTGCGTGAGCAAGCCTGGATTCTCCGTCGATACGACTTACATGTCGAAAACGCGTCCAGGTTTCACGTCCGTCGCGATTCTCTTTCCGAGTCTCATTGGCGATGGCGGGTGTGGATTCCGGAGGACAAAGACGCTGCTTTGCACTTTCAGTGGGGAAATGTCCCCAATGCCGAGTTCCCTACGGACAGCTTTGTTGCCGACCTTCCGACTGGCGATGTTTGGCTCGGGCTCTGCGTGCTCGCTGACACGGAAAGCAAACCGGGCATTGGAATGTTGTATTACACACGGCCTGGGACTTGGGACAAACCAGTGTTTCTTAAGGAGTTTCCTATCCGTGCCGCCGAGCGCTGGTTCTACGGTGGAAAGTCAACGGTCAAGCAGGAGGTATTCTCCCACCGATGGAGCGTCGATCCGGAAAACGAGAAACAGATCCTGCTCCAACGTGTTCGCGTGGGCGAGAATGGTGATCCCGCGATGGAGCCATCCGACGGATATGTGCTGTGGCTAGAATCGAAGTGAAGCCGACAAGTCGCGAGTAAAAACCGTGGGGGTTTCTCCTCCAGCCGCCATCGCGGTAGAATGGGCGATTCGCTGGGTTTCGAGCGGGTTCACGGGGGCGGTGATGCCCCGGCTCGCTGGGACGGCGAAGCTGAGTCCGCCAAATGCCCCGCGATTTTCTTAAAGACGCCAAGGATGAATACGACGTGGTCGTCGTGGGCAGCGGGCTGGGCGGACTGACCGCGGCCAACGTGCTGGCGAGGGCAGGGCGGCGGGTGCTGCTTTTGGAACAGCACTACAAGCTGGGCGGACTCGCCACCTGGTTCAAGCGCCCCGGCGGGCACATCTTCGATATCTCGCTCCACGGATTTCCGCACGGCATGGTCAAAAGCTGCCGGCGGTACTGGTCCAAGGAAATCGCCGATTCGATCGTGCAGCTGCGGCACATCCGGTTCGACAACCCGATGTTCTCGCTCACGACGACGTTCAATCGGGACGATTTCACGAAGCTCTTGGTGAGCGAGTTCAAGGTCGAGCAGGCCACGGTTGACGCGTTCTTCGACACCGCACGCGGCATGAATTTTTACGACGACCAGCGGGCCACCACGCGCGAGCTGTTCGATCGCTTCTTCCCCGGCCGCGAAGATGTGATTCGCCTCTTGATGGAGCCGATCACCTACGCGAACGGCAGCACGCTCGAAGACCCCGCGATCAGCTACGGTATCGTGTTTTCGAACTTCATGTCGAAGGGCGTGTTCACGTTCGAGGGTGGCACCGACAAATTGATCGGCCTGATGGAGCAGGAGCTCCGCGCGAACGGCGTCGACATCTGCATCAACGCCGACGTCACCAAGATCGATTGCAGCGGCGGCCGGGTGCGGAGCATCGACGTGAACGGCCGCACGATCCGCACGCGGGCCGTGCTCTCGAACGCCAACCTGATGGCGACGATCTTCAAGCTCGTCGGCGAAGAGTATTTTGACCGCGGCTTCGTCGAGGAAGCGCGGGCGGTGCGGCTCAATAATTCGAGCACGCAGGTCTACATGGCACTGAAGCCGGACGAAACGATCGACGAATCGACGGGCGACCTGTTGTTCTCGTCGACGGCGCCGTATTTCCGCACCGAGGCGCTGCTGTCGCGCGACATCACGAGCCGCACCTATTCGTTCTATTATCCGCGGACCCGCCCCGACGGTCGGCCGCGGTGCCTGGTGGTTTCCAGCACGAATGCGAATTTCGACGACTGGGCCAAGCTTTCCAAGGAAGAGTACGAGGCCAGCAAGCAGGACCTCGTGGAGACGACGATCGACGCGCTCGACAAATACGTCCCCGGCATCCGCGACAAAGTCGACCATGCCGAGGCGTCGACGCCGGTCACGTTTGAGCATTACACGAAGCATATCAATGGCGCGAGTTTTGGCACGAAGTTTGAAGGCCTCGCGGTGAGCCGCGCGATCCCGCAGCAAATCACCGGCCTGTACCACGCGGGCAGCGTGGGTATCATCATGTCCGGCTGGCTCGGCGCGATGAACTACGGCGTGATTGTAGCGAACGAAGTGGATAGCCAGCTGATGGCAACTGGTTCGGGCGGCACTCAATCGGAAATGCGATCGCAAGTAGTGCGTGCAATCGTCTCGAATGCACAATGACAGACGTTAAGAGGCAATCGGTGATCACCTGCATTTGTGAACTGCCACGCCGCCTAAAATGCGCTCAGACCAAAACCGCATGCGAAATTCTCGACGAATGCAATGCTTTGGCGCAATTGGATCTGATCAACAGCGATGACATCAAATCGCATCTCAGTAGGCATCCAGAGCTTATCAATGACTGGCTCTGCTACTCGGAAGATCAGAGGTGTACTCCGGCAAATTGTTTTATCGAAATCAACCAGGGCTACACAGTTGCCCGTTACCCTGGTGGCGTCAAGATGGTATTTGACGACCGCGCGTCAGCGTGTACAGAGTTCATCATCAGGCAACTAGATCGAATTCTTGATCTTCGAAAGACGAAGTAGCTCAATGTCCCTCGAAGCCATCAAGGCCGCGATCCCACACCGCGAGCCGTTTCTGCTGCTCGATGAGGTCGTGGAGCAGTCGGATTCGCGGATTGTCTGCCGCAAGCGATTTACGGGGGAAGAGTTCTGGTACGCTGGACATTATCCCGAGTTTCCGCTCACGCCGGGTGTGCTGTTGTGCGAGGCGGCGATGCAGGCCGGTGCGGTGCTGCTTTCAAAAAAGGTGTCAGGAACCTTTTTGGGTAGCGGTGAAAAGGTTCCTGACACCTTTATTCCAGTGGCCACGCGAGCGAACAACGTGAAATTCCGCAACATGGTTCGGCCGGGCGATACAATTGAAATCACCGCGGAGCTCACCGAGCAGCTGGCCGACGCATTTTTCTTGCAGGCCAAGGTGACGGTCAACGGCAAGACGGCCGTTACGTTCGACTTCGCCTGCAAACTGGTCCAACCACCCGCACAGGAAAACCGCTAATCGACGCTGATTGTCGCTGATGATTTTCTTTTCCATTAGCGCCAATTAGCGTCCATTAGCGGTGAACCAACTTCATGCCTGCTGACTTTCTCCAACTCGATGGCAAACGGATCCTCGTGTTCGGCGTGGCCAACAAGAAGAGCGTCGCCTGGCATACCAGTCGGGTGCTCGTCGAGGCAGGGGCCGAGGTGGTTTACGTTGTGCGGAGCGAAGAGCGCAAGGCGCAGGTTGCGCCGCTGGTGGGTGATGCCGCGGTGTACGTTTGCGATGTCGAGTTCGAGGACCAGATCGAACGGCTCGCGGCCGACCTCGCGGCCAAGTACGACGTCTTCCATGGCCTCGTGCACTCGATCGCGTTCGCCGATTATGAAGATGGCGTTAAGCCTTTCCATGAAACGTCGAAGAGGGCTTTTCTACGGACGTTTGATATCTCATGCTACTCGCTGGTGGCGCTGTCAAGCGCGCTCAAAGGACTGCTCGCGCCGGATGCGTCGGTCGTGACGATTTCGATCTCCACGACGACGATGGCCAGCGAGAACTACGGCTTCATGGCTCCGATCAAGGCGGCGCTTGATTCGTCGCTCGCGTTCCTGGCCAAGTCGTTTAGCCGCTTCTCGCAGGTGCGATTTAATGCGGTGGCCCCGGGGCTGCTGAAGACGTCCGCCTCGGCCGGCATCCCGGGCTACGTCGATTCGTACCTGTATGCCGAGCAGGCAACGCTGCGAAAACAGGCCGTACGGACCGAGGAAGTGGCGAGCGCCGTGGCTTTCCTCTTGAGCCCGCGCTCCAGCGGCATCAATGCTCAGCGGCTGGTGATCGACGCGGGGATGAGCACCAACTACTTCGACGCCGATCTCGTCCAGCGGGCACTCGGCCGCGACTGATCGGTTGCCGCGGCTCGCAACGGGCGACGGTTTGGGCCGGTTGAAGCGGTTGAACGGCAGGCGAAACGACACGCGCGACCACAATTCACTGTCGCTGACAAACGCCTAGAAAAACCAGCGTCTGCCCAGCCGTCCCAACTGCCGTATTTGCCGAAAAACTGCTATTCCCTTACGTTTCGGCGTGGTATCCTGGAAGGTAGGTGCCGAGCACCGTATCATGCTATCAACGTGACCTGCAGCGGAACGACTTATCGTGGCGCGTTGATACCCCAAGTGCGGGTGCCCAATTGAAGGGTGATTGCCGGCAAGGATGACCGAAACAGCGGAACAGATTGAAGTGGGCGACATCTCATCTTGTCGCGCTTCGGCTAGTAGGCGTTAAACGAATGATCCGGGCCT
>JBFWSG010000087.1:0-16816 GCA_050248495.1 Pirellulales bacterium
TTGGCGGCCGAACCATCGTCCGGCAAGAGGGCAATCAGAATCGTGTTGCCGAACTCCGTGTTGCGGCGGAGGTTCTGGCAAATCTGCAAAGCTTCGACCTGACCGATCGAGAAATCGACAATGATACAGTCGGGGTGGAAGCTCTCGGCCTGAATGCCTGCTTCGAAGCCACTGGCGGCGGTCGACGTGCGGAACGACCGTTCGACCGGCAGCTCGCGCTTGAGGTTTTCGATCAAGACCTGGTCCTGGGCAACGATCAGGACTTTGGCCATCGCCTCGTCCTCGAGATCGCCCAGCGGCATGCCATGTTCCTTGAGGAACTTGATCAAATACTCGCGTGGGATGCGGCGGTCCTGGGAGCCAGGGATGCGATATCCCTTGAGGCGTCCGGAGTCGAACCACTTACTGACCGTGCGCGGGGCCACTTTGCAGATCTTCGCGACCTGACCAGTAGTAAAGACCTTCATCGGGCTCTCCAATTATCTTGCTAATTGTCCGCTGAGTCGTCGGCCGTGGAGGGAAGTCACGTCGCGGCCGATTCAATCTGCCCCGCGCTCGTGTGCCAGCCGCCGCGCTTCAGTCCCTCACGCGAGCGATGGGCAAACGTCACGAACGTCTGGGTCGGGGCGATCCTTTGTCTAAATCACCTCAATGGGCTGGCTCAGGTCCTTCTGATCCGCTCCTTACATTCCGCATCGGCTAGCATTGCGAGCAGAGATCGGTGAAAGCCGCTTGATCGTTACGATTCACGAAAGCCGCAGCCCGCGGAATCGAAACAATCGCGCCCACCGAACCAGCTCGCACGGCTAAGCGCGCGAACGCTTGGTGAGGACGTACAGGGAGATGCTCGCCGGAGTCGCGGCACGCCAAATGGCGCACGCTCCGCGGCAAATCGACCTTGGTAGGACGGTTTAGGCAGGCTCCCCCCTGCGAGTCGATCTCCGCGAGTCGCCACACCGGAGTGTGTGCCGTGGAAAATCGACCCATCCGCTAGATAGTTTCGATTTGCCGGGTATTGGAACTTTAGAAAGTTTCGACAGTCCTGCGGTTCGAGCCGGTTGTATGGCTTCTGGCGCGCGTAGCGGATGCCGGGAAGAGACGGCATTTATCGCGTAAAGAGGGTTTCGTGAGGAGCCGCCAGCATGCGCACTCCGCGCGCTCGATAGCAGGCCGAATCACGCAGCGCGGCCGAGCGAACCTTCCTTACGGAGCTTGATTTCGCCGTCTTCGCTCACATCCTCGAACCGCACGGAGACGTGCTTCGACACGCCCGACTCCTCCATCGTGACGCCGTAGAGCGTGTCGGCGCCGGCCATCGTCTTTTTGGAATGCGTGACGACGACGAATTGGGTAAACGAGAGAAAATCGCGGAGCACGCCCGTGAAGCGGCCGATGTTCGCCTCGTCGAGTGCCGCATCCACTTCGTCGAGAATGCAGAATGGGCTCGGCTTGGAGCGAAAGACCGCTAGCAAGAGGGCGACGCAAGTCAGCGTTTTCTCGCCGCCCGATAGCAGTGAAATGCTGCAAGCTTCCTTGCCGGGCGGGCAGGCGACGATGTCGATGCCCCCCTCCAGCACATCGTCGCACTCTTCGAGCAGGATGTCCGCCTCACCGCCGCCAAAGAGCCGGCGGAAAAGCTCGCGGAAGTGGCCCCGCACGGTCTCCAGCGTGGCCAGGAAGAGCTGCCGGCTCTCCACGTTGATTCGCTGGATGATGCGCTCCAGGGCGTCTTTGGCGTCGACCAGGTCGCGGTACTGCTGCGACAGGCCGCCAAAGCGGGACTCCAGCGAATCGAGCTCGTCGAGCGAATCGAGATTCACCGAGCCAAGTTGACTAAGTTGATCGCGCAGCTCAGCGATCTCGCGTTCGACGGCATCGCGGGGACCGGCGGAACCACTCGCAGTTCGGCCGAGCTCACTGGAGCCTGCAGCGAGCTCGCCGTCGGCGGCTTCGCTGGCAGTGGCCAGGTCGATGCCGTAGTCGTCCTGCATGCGTTGGGCGAGGGTTTGACGCTCGTGGCGGATTTTGTTCGTGGCGATATCAAGCTTGTGCCGCTGCGATTGGATCGCCGAGAACTGACCGCGAGCCGTGCGTAGCTGCTCCTGGATTTGCTGCCGCTGGGCGCGAAACCGCTCGTCCGCGCCCGTCTCGCGGGCCAGCTCCGCCGCCTGATGCTGCTTGATCAAGAACAGCTCGGCGAGCGACTGCCGGGCTGCGAGCACGGCGGCGTCCAGCTCCACCAGCTGGCCCCGCCGCTCGGCGAGGCGGCTACGAATATCGGCCACCGCGAGGTCGCGTTCCTGCTGGTCCCGTTGGGCTTGCTCTAGCTGTGCGCGGAGCATTTCCACGCGTTGCTCGCAGCGGGCGGCGGCGACTTGTCGCGCGGTGGACTCTGCTTGCAACGCTGCCGCGGCAGTTTCCAAGCCCTGCCGCCGGGCGCTGGCATGGGCTTGTTCCGACTCCAACCGCGCCGCTTCCTCGGTGACCGCGGCCTGTTGATCGCGCGTGGAGGCGACCTCGTATTCATTCGCCGCACACTGTTCGTCGCTGGCTTGCATCTCCTGGGCCAACCGCGCGGCGGCATGCGTGGCCTGTTCCAGCTGTCCGCGGGCGGCGGCCGTCCGCTGCCGATGTTCGGCGAGCTCGTGCATCTGGTCGGCGACCTGCGCCGCGATCGTTGAGAGCAGCTGTTCTTCGCCGCTGCGTTGTTCCACGAGCCGCGAGTGGAGCAGATGCTGGTGGGCGAGCTGCTTTTCGAGTTCGGCAAGCTGCTCGTGGCAAGCGCGGATTTCGCTTCGCCGCGAGAGCAGTCCGGCCGACGCCTGTCGCGGTCCGACGACCAGTGTGCCGTCGGCCGCCAACAGTTCGCCGTCGCTGGTGACGAACGACAGCCCGCGCCCGGCGGTTTGCGACAAGCGAAGCGCGGTGGCCAGGCGATCCACAAACCAGGTTCGGCCCAGGAGCCGCTCGGCGAGTGGGGCAAATTCACCGGCGGTTTCCACGAACCGGTCGGCCCGGCCCATCACGCCCGATTCGTGGCTGAGCTCCGCGCTCGGCGCCGTTTCGCCGCGCCGCTGCAGCGTATCAAGCCGCAGAAAGCCGACACGGCCGGCCACGCTCAGCGGCTGCAAATTGAGCCAATCGAACAGCCGACCGGCGGACGAAACGACCACGTACTGCGCAAACTCACCCAACGCGACGTCCACCAGCGCCGCCGAATCGACGTCCACATGGAACAAATCCGCTACCACGCCGCGGACTTCGCCGTAGGGTCCCTCCGGTTCGCTTTCCGCGGCAACGAGCACTTCGCGGACTCCCGAATTGAGACCTTCGAGCCGCTGGTGCAACTCGGTGAGCACCGTGAGCCGCTCGCGAGTCCGCGTGAGCTGGCTTTCAAATTGCCGCTGCTGTTTGTCGATCCGCGCGAGCTCGCGGCCGATTGCCGAGAGCCGCTCCGTGATGGTCTGCTGTTCGCCCTGACTGGCCCGCAATCGTTCGTCCGCGGCCGATTCCTGGCGGCGATGCTGCGCCAGCTTGTCGGACAAGGCCTGCTGCTGCTCCTGTAGCTCGTCAAGACGCAATCGACACTTGTCGCGCTCGCTGCGGGCCGCAACGAGCTGGGCCTCGAACATCGTGACTTGCGTCGCCAAGAGCGATGCGCTGCGAACGGCCTCGATGTGGGCTACGCGCTGCGCCTCGATCGTGGACCGCAGCCCTACGAGCTCCCGCTGCGCGGCAGACGAAGAATCCAAGTGGGCTCGGTACTCGGCATCGGCGGTAGTTTGCTCCACTTCCGCGGCCGCCAGCGCCGCCGCCATTTCACGGAGCTGCCCCGAGGCGCTCCCCGCACGGGCCGTCATCGCCACCAGCTGACGACGGAAGCGGCCGACTTCCTGCTCGACGTCGCTGTGTCGCTCGTTGTGCGATTCAACGCCGGCTTCAAGCGCTGCAATCTCAGCCCGGGTGGCCGAAGCCTGGGCCTCGATGGCGCGGCGGGCGCGGGCGGCAGTTTCTTGTTCCAGATCCACCGCGAGCGCGGCCGCTTCCAGCTTCGCGGCGGCCGCTTCGTGCTGCGACGCTTTGCGGTCCAGCTCGGCGAGCTGCGCTTCGCGCGCCGCGAGCTGCTTGGAGAAGTTCCGCCAATCGACGAGCCCAACCTGCGTCCGCAGCAGCTGCAGCCGTGTGGAGCACTCCCGATACTTGCGGGCCTTGCCGGCCTGCGACCGCACGCTGCGGAGTCGGCTCTCCACTTCGTCGACGATGTCCGAGAGCCGCAGCAGGTTTTGCTCGACGCGTTCCAACCGCCGAGCGGCCGCGGCCTTCTTCAGCTTGAACTGGCTGATGCCCGCGGCTTCTTCGAAGATCAGCCGCCGTTCCCGCGGAGACGACTGCAGCAGCACGTCGACCTTGCCCTGCTCGATGATGCAGTAGGCCTCGGTCGTGATGCCGGTGACCGAAAGCAACTCGCGGATATCGCGCAAGCGGCACGGCTGCCGGTTGATCAGGTACTCGCCCTCGCCGCTGCGGTAGACGCGGCGGGTGACGTGCACGTCGCGGGCGTCGACCGCCAGCTTCCGCTGACTGTTATCGAGCGTGAGCGTTACTTCGGCCGTGCCGAGCGGGCCGCGGGTGGCGCAGCCGTTGAAGATGACGTCGGTCATCTCGTGGCCGCGGAGCGACTTGGCGCTCTGCGAGCCGAGCACCCATTTCACCGCGTCGACAACATTCGACTTGCCGGATCCGTTCGGTCCGACGACGATCGACACGCCCTGAGGAAACTCGAACCGCGTGCGATCGGCAAAACTCTTGAAGCCGGTGAGTTCGAGCGCTTTGAGCATGCGTGAGTTGAGGGTTGAGTGTTGAGTGTCGAGAGTCGGAGGCAGCAGACTCTAAACTCTGAACTCTAGACCCTCAACTCTTTTAGCGCTGTTGCGTGAACAAGTCCGGCAGCGGCGTGGAGACGTCGAGCGGCGATTCCTGCTGCTTGGCGGGCGGGGTGTCGAATTCGTCCTGCTCGGCATCGTATTTGGCAGCTTCGCGGTCGTATTGCCGACCCGATTGCGGCAGCGCGTCGACCAGGAAGCGGCCCTTGTAGGCGCCGTCGTGCTTGGCCTGTTGCAGTGCCTGCACCACGTCGGGATACGTGCCGCCCAGCTCGACAATCGCCCGCACCACGTCGGCGATGTTCGTCGACACCGCGCGTTGTTCCTGTTCCTGGCCCGGTGTGAAGCGGCTCACGACGATTTTGTCCCCGCTCTGGCCGTTGACGACGATGCCTGGCCCGGCGTCGAGCAAGAGCGGCAGCGAGAGGGTTTGGCCCTTGCCGAAGACGACCACTTCCGGCCGGTAGCTTTCCGTAACGTGGACCATCTCCGGCCCCGCGACGTCAAGCTCATGATAAGTGAACTGGTCGGCCATCGGGACGCCGCGGACCAAGGGGTCATGCTCGTTCATTGCCCACAGCGCCCGGAACGCACCGTAGCGCGTTTCGGCGCTCTGTAGTGAGAGCATGTCACGCAACGCGTCGTAGGCCATCACATCGTCCATCGCGCTCAAGGCCGCCAGGGCGTTTACGCGAAATGCTGGTTCGTCGCGAGCCACGGAGGCGAGCGTCTCGACCGCGACGGTCTGGTCCAGGTAGGCCAGCGCCTCGGCCGCGTAGAAGCGGACTTCCGGATCGCTCGTCTTGAGCGCGGCGGAAAGGATTTCGATGGCCTGGTCGTTGCCGATCGCTTCCAAGCGGATCGCGGCGTTGGCCGCGGTGAGCGGATCGGCCAGCTGATGCTGCAAGAGCTGCATGCGATCCTGCAACACTTGGGCCGACTCGTTGACGGCCACGCTGCGCAGAACCCGCATATAGCGGCCGACGTTGTCCTTGTACCGCTCGTGGAGCGCGATTTCGATGAACTCTTCGGTCTTGGGCGTGGCGACACCTTGCTTGCGGCCGTCGACGTGCGTGTAGAACCGCTTGTTGATCGAGGCAGCCATCTGCTGGCTCAGCCGGATCGACTGGTGTTTGCGGCCGATCACGAGGCCCAGCGACCGGGACTTCAGCGCGATGCCGCCGCCCAACACGCGGCCGCGCGTCGAGAGGGCCGGATCTTTCTTCGGATCGGCCGACGGATCCACCAGCACCGGTCCCTCGGCATGGGCCAGCACGCTACCCTGGCGAATCTGTTCGCCGAGCACCGCCATTTCTGTGAGCCGCGAGGAAAGCAGCCAGCCGCCGCGAATACTCGTGGATTCGCTCCGCGAGGGGACGCGAACTTCCACGTCGAAGTGGTCCCCCTTCTGGATGCCCGGCCGCAAATAGCCGCGCACGAGCACCAGCGATGTATTCGGAGAGGCCAGCACCTCGTTTGGACTCGACACGTTGCGGCGATTCATCTCGTCCAAGAGAGCGGCCCGCTGTGGCGAAGGGGGCGGGTCGGAGCCCGTGCCGGCGAGCCCGGTGACGAGCGAGACGGCTTCGATCTTCGTGTAATCGAGGCCGTAGGGATGCGTGTATTCGGAGACCAGCGGCACATCCGGGGTCGGCGGCAAATCGAGCCGCGCCTCGGGGCTCTGCTGACGCAGGACGGGATTCATGCAGCCGAAGCAGACCACCAGCGCACCCGCCAGCGAATAGCCAACGAAATGGCGAACACGGAGTCGATGTTCGTCTGGGGCGCGACGCTTCATGCCCAGCGCTCCTGCGCGATTGGTAGTGGAGTCCGACGCGTCGCCGTGCCTCATGCACAGCGGCGACCCGCATTGCACTTGCGCAGCTCGAATGGCCATCCGAGACGCGCCACTGCTATCCGGGCCGGCGAAGGGTACTGACTTGGGGAAACAGGGTCAAGGCGGGAAGAGGACGGTATTTGATTCCGTGCTAGCAGGCTCGAGCCTGGACCGGAATGAATGACGAAGCTCGAATCACCAAGACGAAAAAACGCCAGTATTCCGCGCTTTTCATTCGTCATTGGTCATTCGTTATTTTCTCCCTACGGCGGATCGTATCCACCGGGATGGAACGGGTGACAGCGGCAGATGCGGCCCACGCCTTTGAAGCTGCCCCGCACGGCGCCGTACTTCTCGACCGACAGGATGAAGTAGTTGCTGCAGGTTGGCTGAAAGCGGCAGTACTGGCCCACGAGCGGACTGAGCGTCCATTGATAAACGCGCACCAGCGCGACCAACGTGCGGCGTGGCAGCAGCCACAGCAAGCTCAGGGCGCGGTTGATCACGGTTTCCGCCCTCGGCTGA
Source organism: Pirellulales bacterium (assembly GCA_050248495.1). Classification (GTDB taxonomy): domain Bacteria; phylum Planctomycetota; class Planctomycetia; order Pirellulales; family Lacipirellulaceae; genus DASYDU01. Next base: position 7,246 of record JBFWSG010000087.1, read on the forward strand.
GTTTCGCATCGACCTGCCGGGCCAGCGCGGTGAGCGAGCCGATCAGCCGCGCCACATCGGGCGTCGCCGTGCGATGGGGAATGCACACCAGGTCGCAAGCCGGCAATTCGTGCTGCGCGAGTCGAAACGCCTCGCGGAGCGCTCGTTTCCAGCGATTGCGCTCAACCGCCCCGCCCACTCGCCGCGAGACGGTAAGCCCGAGCCGCGAATGCCCCAACTCATTCGCTGCGCCGTAGACTCGCATCGCGCCATCAACGGCCGACACCCGCGACCGCATCACGCGATCGAACTCGCCTGGCTTGAGGAGCCGTAGCCGTTTTGGAAATGCCAGTCGTGCCATGAGAGCTTACCGGGCCGCCCGCGACCTAGGGTACGAGGATCTTACGCGTCCGCCACCGTGTCGTCGCTCCGGCGGCGGGCGACGGCCGTTTCGCCGGCCTCGCCTTGCGGCAAAATTGGCTCCAGCGCCTCGCGCAGCCGCCGGTTCTCGATGTGCGACGTGTTCTGCGTCGGCCCCAGTTGGTGCCGCGCCACGCGCCGCATCCAGCGGCCGCCGATCATCACGCAGGCCACAAGCGCCAGCCCCAACAGCACTAGCCCAAGTATCGCCATCAGCACCGCGGCCCGGCGCGGCGGATCGAGCCGCTCGATCAATGGCTCGGCCGACTCCGTGGCCGACGACGCGGCGAAGAGACACCAGTTCGCGGCGGGACACGTTACCATCGTAATTCGGTGCGCGGATGCTGCGGGTGGCGGTGGGAAATCTCGGCGAGCGTCTTCCGCTCCTCTTCCGACAGTTCGTCCGGCAGCACGACTTGTATTTCCGCAAACAGGTCGCCCGGCTCAGCGTTCTTGGGCCGCACGCCGTGCCCTTTGACCCGCAGCCGTTTGCCGCTCGAAGTGCCCGGCGGAATCGAGAGCGCGATCGTGCCCCAGGGCGTCGGCACGTCGATCTTGGCCCCCTCCACCGCCTCGGCGAGCGTCACCGGCACCCGCACATCGAGCCGATCGCCCGCGCGGCGGAAGAACGGATGGGGGCTGACATGGATCGTGACCAGGATGTCGCCGGCCGGCCCGCCGCCGTCGCCCGGCTCGCCCTGGCCGCGGACGCGGATCCGTTTGCCGTCGTCGATGCCGGGCGGGATCTTGATCGTGATCGTCTCCAGGTTGCCGCTGCGGCGCTGGACGGAGACCGCCATTTCTCCCCCCTTGATCGCCGTGCTGAAGGGGATCGTCATCTCATGCTTCAGATCGCCGCCGCGCTCGGCGTGAGCGCTGCGCCGCCCCGCGCCGCCGCCCCCGGTGCGGCGAAACTGCTTGAAGAGGTCGGCAAATCCGCCGGCGCTTTCTTCGCCCCCGCCGCCGGCGCCGAACAAATCATTGAGATCGAACGGGTACGTCTGCGGCCCGGTCGAATAGGTCCACTTGGGCCCGCCCGGCCCACCGGCGCCTGGTCCGCCGGCTCCGAAATGCGGGTCCGTGGTCCCGAACTGGTCGTATCGCTTGCGCTTCTCCGCGTCGCTGAGAATCTCGAACGCGCTTTGCACTTCCTGAAACTTCGACTTCGCCGAAGCGTCGTCGGGGTTCATGTCCGGGTGGTACTTCCGCGCGAGCTTGCGATAGGCCTTTTGGATGTCATCTTCCGAGGCGTCCCGTTGGACGCCCAATGTTTCGTAGGGATTTCTGGCCATAGCGAGCGGCAGTTCGAAATTCCGGCGGCAATCTCTTGGGAAACAGCTAATTCTACCCCGTCGGCAGGCCGCTTTGTACTCCACTCGCGCCGCCGGAGAAATGCTACAGTTGAGCGTAGCTCCAGCCCATGCTCAGACCCCATGCCGATGCCATCCTTCCGCTTTAGCTTCCTGACGATCGCCGTCTGCCTGTTGCTCGCCGGCGCGGTCCGAGCCGCCCCGCGGAGCGACGGCGAGCTGACGATCGAAGTCGTCGACGCGGAAACCCAGCAGCCGCTCGCCGCGCGGATGCATCTCAAGAACTCCCGCGGACGGCCGGTCCGACTCCGCACGGGCGCCTTGAGTCCGTTTGCCGACCACTTCTACATCGATCACCAGGCCGCGCTCGGACTCCGCGTCGGCCAGTACGAATTCGAAGTCGAAAGCGGACCGGAGTACCGCACGCAGAGCGGGCACTTCGAAATCGTCCGCCACGCCGAGGACACCAAGCAGATTCCCATGAGCCCGTTTGCCGACCTGGCCAAGGAAGGCTGGTACGGCGGTGATCTCGACGTCGAGCGAATCCCCGAGCACCTGCCGTTGGCGATGCGGGCCGAGTCGCTGGCGCTGGTGGCCAATCGCGATGCGTCGGGCACGAATCAGCTCGCAGGCGACTTGCTCCTCTGCGGACTCCAGCAGCCGCTTGAGACCGAGGGCAAGACTTCGCTCGAGATTCTGCAGGCGGCGAAAGCCGCGGGCGCCCAAGTCGTCGCCCGCACGCCGTTCGCCTGGGACCTGCCGGTCTGGCTCGCCAGCGGCGAGCTCGACGCGATCGACGTGATCCACCACCATGCACTCCGCGACGCGGTAGTCGACAACGAAGGGGAGGGCCGACCCCGCGAAAAGGTTTTCTTCCCCGGCCGCAACGGCAACGGCCGCTACTCTGAAACGATCTACCATCACGTGCTCAATTGTGGCCTGCGCATTCCCCCGGCGGCCGGCAGCGGCACGGGCACGAACGAAAGCCCGCTGGGCACGAACCGCGTCTACGTATTTTGCGGCAAAGAGTTTTCCCCCGAGGCCTGGTGGGAGGGCCTCGATGCCGGCGAGGTGTTCATCACCAACGGTCCGCTCTTGCGCACCAAGGTCGAAGGTCAACCGCCGGGATACGTGTTCCATCTCTCGGGCAGCGGCGCGCACGAATTCGAGATCGGGCTGAATCTCGCCACGCGCGTTCCGGTCCAGTACCTGCAAATCATCAAGAACGGCGGCTTGGCGTATGACGTGCGGCTCGACCAGTTCGCGGCCCAGGGCGGCAAGCTGCCGCCGCTAGCGTTCGACGAGAGCGGCTGGTTTCAAGTCCGCGCCGTGACGGACAACGCCAAGAACTATCAATTCGCGGAGACGGGGCCGTACTACGTCGAGCGCAACGGCAAGCCGCGCGTGAGCCGCGAGAGTGTGCAGTTCTTTCTGGACTGGATTGCGGCGAATGAAATGCGTATCCAAGGGCTCATGGACCTGTCCGCACCGCTCCGCACCCGCATGCTAGCGGAGCAGACGGCGGCGCGGGCGTACTTTGAAGACCTGCTCGCGGGGGCGAACGCCGATTGACGACCGCCGCACCGCCGCCGGCCAGTTAGCGGGCCAGCTTGCTGGCCGTTTTCTTGCGCAACCTGTATACCGCCTACCAGTCGAGCAAGCTCGCCCGCTAATTGCCGTCAAGTTGCACGCGCGGCCGGCAAATTGCCGACATTAGGGATACGACTTTTCGTTGCCGTTTGTCGTCCTTCGCTCGCTAACGCCATGGGTTTTGCCGTCCGCACGCTCGACTCCGCCGTCGCTCCCGTTTGGGACGATGTCGTGCCCGTGAACTGCAAGGTCACGGGGCCCGTCGGAGAGCTCAGCTTCCTGCGGCGGTCGCTATTGTTTTCGGAGCTCTCGGCGATCTGCTACTTGTCGCGGGCCGAGGCGGGGCGGCTGGCCTTTCGCATCGGCTTTCCCGAGATTCGCTACTACGAGCGCGACGGCGCCCAAGCCTACATTTTCGGCAACGACCACGACCGAGCGATCGTCTGCCGCGGCACGGAACCCAACGACTGGAACGACATCCGGGCCGATCTCGATCTGGCGACCGTGATTGCCGAAACGGCCGGACGCGTCCATCGCGGGTTCAAACGGGAAGTCGACGACCTTTGGCCCCGCCTGGAGCAGGCCCTGCGGAACAACACACTGCCGCTCTGGTTCGCCGGCCATTCGCTCGGCGGCGCGATGGCCACGATCTGCGCCAGCCGCTGCAAGCTCTCCTACATCAAATCGAACCCGCGGGCGCTCTACACTTATGGCAGCCCGCGCGTCGGCAATCGCCAGTATATCGATTTCGTCGAGTACGAAGCCTATCGCTGGGTGAACAACAACGACATCGTCACCCGCGTGCCGCCGTGGTGGCTCGGCTACCGGCACAAGGGGCAGGAAGTCTATCTCGACTCGCGCGGTGAAATCCGCAGACTCACGGCCTGGCAGCGAATCAAAGACCGCTGGCGGGGCTTCGTGGGTGGACTACGCAAGTGGGAGTTCGACCACTTCACCGATCATTCGATCACGCGGTACGTCGACTACATCCGCCGCGCCGTGGAAGTGGAAGAATCGTTCGACCACAAGATCCTGTCGTTCCGCCGGCCCACCCCGGCGCCCACCCGCAGCGAACGCCGCGCTGCCTAGCAACTGGGTGGCTGGGGTCGAGCGACAGCGAGCCCCCAGAGGTTTCGTTCGCGAGCAGATTGCTGGAGGCTCGGCTCCGCCTCGACCCCCAGCCACGACCTAGCGCGGCGCCGGCGAGCCCTTCTTGTCCTTGTCCTTCTTTTTCTTCTTGTCGCGCTCGGGCGCGCCGTTCGTCTCGCTCACGATCGGCGGCGCAGGCGCGGGCGGCGCGACCGGAGCGATCGGCACCTCGATCGAAGCCGGCGCGAGCCGCGGCGTCGTCGCCCGCAGCAGCTCCACTTGGCTGCGGAAGTCCTGGTCGCTCGCGCGCCGTTCTGCGCGGGCATAACTGCCGTCGGCCAACAGCACCCGCGCCCGACAGTTGTCCTTGAGATACGCGGGAATGATCTCTTCCACGATTCGCCACCGCAAATCTTCCGCCTCGACGGGATACATCACCTCGACGCGGCGATCGAAATTCCGCGGCATCCAGTCGGCGCTCGACAAGAACACCTGCTGCTTGGCCCCCTCGCCGAACACCAGGATTCGACTGTGCTCGAGAAACCGGTCGACGATGCTGCGGACCCGAATGCTCTCGCTGATCCCGGGCAGCCCCGGCCGCAAACAGCAGATGCCGCGAATCACCAGATCGATCGGCACGCCCGCCTGACTGGCGCGGTACAGAGCCTCGATCGTCCGCCGGTCTACGACCGAATTGAGCTTGGCGAAAATGCGGGATTTCTTGCCCTCGCGAGCCCGGGCAGCCTGCTCGTCGATCAGCGCGATCGTGCGCTCGCGGAGATTCATCGGTCCCACCGCGAGCTTTTGCCACTCATGCTGCTGCGAATAGCCGGTCAGAAAATTGAACAGCGCCGACACGTCGTCGGCGATCAATTTGTCGGCCGTGAATAAGCCCAGGTCGGTGTAGACGAGCGCCGTCGTGGGGTTGTAGTTGCCGGTCCCCATGTGGACATAGCGGCGGACCTTCTTGCCCTCCTGGCGGACAACCATCGCCAGCTTCGAGTGGGTCTTGAACTCCATAAAGCCGAACACGACATGGACCCCGGCCCGTTCCATCTGCCGCGCCCAGACGATGTTGTTGGCCTCGTCGAAGCGGGCCTTGAGCTCGACAAGCGCTGTAACGTGCTTGCCGTTCTCGGCCGCCTCGGAGAGGGCCCGCACGATCGGGCTGTCGCCGCTCGTGCGGTAAAGGGTCTGCTTGATAGCCAGCACGCTGGGATCGCGGGCCGCCTGGGCGATGAACTCCACGACTGGCGAAAATGAATCGTACGGATGGTGCAAGAGCACGTCATGGGCCGCAATTTCGGCGAACAGGTCCTGCCCGCTGGCCAGCTCCGGCGGCCGCCGGGGGACGAACGTCGACTCCCGCAGGTCGCCACGATCCACCTTCTGGATCAGCTCCATTAGCGAGGTCATGTCGATCGGCCCGGGGATCGAGTAGACCTCGTTGTAACCCACCGCGCTGAAGTTCGTCTCGCAGTGGATTTCCTCCTCGCTCACCAGCATTTCCAACAGCGCCCGGTTCATGTTCGCCGAGATTTCGAGCCGCACCGCCTCGGTCCGCTGCCGCACCCGCAGCCGCGATTCGATCGACCGCAACAGATCATCCCCTTCCTGCTCCAGGAGGTTGATGTCCATATCGCGGGTGACGCGAAACGTGGCGTGGTCCACGATGTCGTAGCCGCCGAAGAGCTCCGGCAAACGGCAGGCGATCATGTCCTCGAGCAGCACGAAGTTCTGTTTGTCGTCCGGCACCACCGAAATAAACCGCGGCAAGACCTGCGGCACGAGGACCACGGCAAAGAGGCGCTCCGGCCCGATGCCCGCCACGCGCTTGAGCATCGCCGCCAGATACAACCCGCGATTGTGAAACCGCGGGCTGGGATGGCTCGGGTCGATCGCCATCGGCGTGAGCACCGGGTACACCGACTGGCGGAAATACTTGTCCAGCGAGCGGCGCTGCTCGGGCTCGAGATTCGCTTCGCGGTGAATGCGCAAACCCGACGCGGCGAGCGCCGGGACGATCGATTCGTTCCAGCAGGCATATTGCTGCGACACGAGCTGCTCGGTCCGCTGCGCGATCCGCTGCAGCTGCACGAGGGGCGCCAGGCCGTCGGCCGGCGGATCCTGGGGCAACTCGGCATCGAAGGCCTGTTCGCGGATCCCGGCCACGCGAACCATGAAGAACTCGTCCAGATTCGAGGCGAAGATCGCCAGGAACTTGACCCGCTCCAACAGTGGGTTGGTCTCGTTCTGCGCCTCCTCCAATACCCGCGCATTGAATTCCAGCCAGCTCAACTCGCGGTTGATGAAGTGCTCGGGCAGAAATGCGAGGGGGGCAGAATCCATGTTGAATTTTACCTCGTCCGCCGCGGGCCGCCGGCGAAAACTCTCCCCGCCGAATCCCCAGGCGACCTGTGCGGTCTTCCGCGGTGAAAGTGCCGATCGAGGGGTGCGCGGGAAGGTTGGGCGGCAGCGGATATGATGGCCCCTGGCGGGGGTTTCGTGAAGATGGCCGCTAGCTGGCCTCGGGGGCCCGCTTGAGCGTCCGTGCCCAGGGAGTCTCGGCAAAGCCCAGCACCCCACCTCCCAAAGCGATGGCCCGCAACGACTTCTGACCCCACGGCTCGACTTGTGAGCGCTGGATCAGCGTCGCTGAACTTTGGCGGATAGTGACCGCCGCGTCGTCGACGCTATCGACCTCAAACTCGATCGTGTAGCCCAAAGGAATGCTATTGGCGGCGTTTCGGTCACCAAAGATCGATTCTGCCGCAGCGCCGCGACTCCAGATGCCAAAGTGCAAAACGCCGGGGACCGCGATCACCGCGTAGTCGTCGCCCATCTGCTGCTTGACTTGCAAGCCCAGCGTGTCGCGATAAAAAGTCAGCGCCGCGCTCACGTCTTCTACGATTTCGGCCAAGCCGGCGAAGTGACGAATCATGGACGCTCCCTCGACGCGGGAAGCTTATTTCTGGCTATCGTCCTTCAGCGGCTTTCCGTCTTGGAAATGCTGCACGACTTTCTTGCCCTGGGCAGTCCACACCGTCGCCGTGCCGTCGAGCTTTCCTTTGGCAAAGTTGACCTCGGCCTGCAGACTACCCTTTTCGTTCCACTGGCGGGAAACTCCGTCGCGAGTCCCCGCTTTAAGGGTAGCCTCGGTCATGAGCTGGCCCGACGGGTACCAGACTTTCCACACTCCCTCAGGCTTGCCGTCGGCGTAGACCTCTTCGCGGAGCTGCTGCTTGCCCGCTTCATCGTAGATCGCCCAGGTACCGTCACGCTTGCCATCCTTAAAGCTCCGTCTGGCCACGACCGCGCCGTCGGCGTTGTGAACTTCCCAGCCGCCGTCCGGTTGGCCGTTCTTGTAATTCACCGTCCGCTGCACCGTGCCGTTCTCGAGATAGTATGTCCAGGTGCCATCCTTGTTCCCTTTCTTAAACTGGCCTTCGACAAACTTCGCGCCGCTGGGATAAAACTCGTGGTAGAAGCCATCGGCCTCGAAGCGATCGTCCGAGTAACGGGCGATTTCGCGCTCAAACCGCGTCTTGCCGTTGGCGAACTGATCTTTGTTGACCTGCTTGTCCACCAGCGCGGCCGGAGGTGGCGTCTCCGGCTCGTCGAGCAAGATCGGCGGGCCGGTATAGCGCTCGACGGTGGCCGCCTCGGCGTCGTCGTTCTCTGCGGCCGCGACAAATCGGTTGGGGAAACTAAGTGAGGCGAATGCGACGGCCATCAAAGCCAGCCGCACCGGGTTATCACATCGAAACATGAACACACGAACTCCGAAAAACTGGCGGTGAATTCCTCAGACAAGAGACCGGTACAGGGCCGGCAATTACTACGGTCCAATATGACACGAGAGTTCGCGGCCGTAAATAAAGCGGCCGTCGGCTGGCACAGGTTGGGGTAATTATGCGGGCAAAAACGCAGCGAATTGTGAAGAAATTGCGGGCGACCGGTCCGGAAGCCGAAAGGTTGGCCAGTCGAAAAGAATCTGGCAACTGACAAATTCCCAATCACGAACGACGCTCCCATTTGCCGTTCATTCGTCATTCGAACTTCGTCATTTCCTAAACATGCCATCCCTCGGGCACCACGCCGTTCTTGGCGACGACCAGGATGCCGTCGCGGATCGTGCAATCGGGCCCCACCAGGCCGTAGCTGGTGGTCCGCTCGCCAGGGGTCACCTTGGCGCCGGCGCCGATGTGGCAATTCTTGTCGACGATTGCCCCGTCGATGATCGCCGCCGCGCCGATCCCCACGGGAGGCCGGCCTTCGTTGCAATCGGCTGAGAGCTGGCCCGGCGTCTCGTAGTAGTCGGCCCCCATGATCACGGAATTGCGGATGATCACATCCTTGCCGATCTGGCACCGCAAGCCCACGACGCTGTTCTCGATCCGGGTGCCGGCCCCGATCACGCAGCCGTCGGCCAAGAGACTCCGCTCGATCGTCGCGCCGTCGCACCGCGTGGGCGGCAGGAAACGGGCCCGCGAAAAGATCGGCGCCGTGGCCGAGGCCAGCTCAAAGGGCGGATTCGCCTGGGCGAGCATCAGGTTCGCTTCGTAGAACGAGCGGATCGTGCCGATGTCCTCCCAGTAGCCGTCGAACAGGTGGAGCTGTACCCGCCGGGTGCGAATCGCGGCCGGAAAGATCTCCCGCCCGAAGTCGTGGTAGCTCGTCTTTTCCAATACGTCGAGTAGCGCGTCGCGGCGGAACAAATAGATGCCCATGCTGGCTAGGCAGTCGCGGCCATTACTCTTGATGCCGTGCTCGTCGATCCACTCCGGAGCCGTCGCCACGTCGTTGAGCTCGGCGTCGCTCTTGGGTTTTTCGCGAAAACCGACCACGCGGCCGTCGTTGTCCACCCGCATGATGCCGAGCGCATGGGCCTCGCACCGCGCGACCGGCTTGGCGGCGATCGTCACGTCGGCGTTATGCTCCTCATGCGTGGCGAGCATCTTGGCGAAGTCCATCCGGTAAAGCTGATCGCCCGAGAGGATCAGCACGTATTCGGTCCCCGCGCCGAGCAAATGCCGCAAATTCTTCCGCACCGCGTCGGCCGTGCCCTGGTACCAGTCCGCGACGCCCCCATCCTCGGCCAGCGACTGCTGCGCGGCGAGGATTTCGACAAACCCGCCGCTGAAATTGTCGAACCGATACGTGCCGCGAATGTGCTGGTGCAG
>JBFWSG010000088.1:0-16749 GCA_050248495.1 Pirellulales bacterium
GTCGTTCGTCAGCTCGAAAACTTCACTTCCCGACCATTCGCGTCGAAGCAGTCGAGCTTCAGGTATTCGGGCGAGAGGCCTTCGCCGCTGAGGATCTGGATCTGGACGTTGTTCAGGTCCTCGATCTTGGCCAGCTCACGGCGTTTCTTGTTGTTGAGGTAGCTGGCGACCTCGTCCTCGACCGTGACGGTGACCTTCGACACCTGTTCCAGATGCGTCCGCAGGAGGAGCGTGCGAACGACTTCGATCGCCATGCTCTCGGCGCTTTTCACCTGGCCGCTGCCGCTGCAGGAGGGGCATTCCTTGTAGACGCTCCGCTTGAGGCTGGGGCGGATGCGCTGGCGGGTCATTTCGATCAAGCCGAAGGGGCTGGTGCGGAGAATCTTAGTGCGCGCTCGGTCGCGCTTCACCGCGTCGCGGAGCGTCCGTTCCACTTCGCGCTGGTGCCGGTCCTTGCGCATGTCGATGAAGTCGTTCACCACCACGCCGCCGAGGTCGCGGAGGCGCAATTGCCGGGCGATCTCCTTGGCGGCGATCTTATTGAGCTGGAAGGCCGACTCCTCGGCCGAGCCGTCGGTGCGGAAGCTGCCGCTGTTGACGTCGATCGCCACGAGGGCCTCGGTCTGGTCGATCACGAGCGAGCCGCCGTTCTTGAGCGGGACCTTGCGCTGGTTGATCTGGGCGATGGCCTCGTCGAGGTTGTACTTTTGGAAGAGCGGCTCCCGGCCTTCGTAGAGCTGCAGGCGGCTGACGTAGCGAGGCATCACGATCTGCAAGAATTCCTTGGCCCGTTCGTAGGCGGTCGGCTCGTCGATGTAGATCGCGTCCACGTCCGCAGTGAAAATATCGCGGATCGTGCGGATGATCATGTCGCTTTCTTCGTAGATGTCGATCGGCGCAGGATGCTTCTTGATCCGGCGGACGATTACTTTCCAGAGACGCAGCAAGTAGGCCAGGTCGCGAGAGAGTTCTTTCTTGGTGCGGTCGGTGCCGGCGGTGCGGACGATGAAGCCCACGCCGCGCGGCGGGTTGAGCTCGCGCAAGATGTCGCGGAGGCGGCGGCGATCCTCGTCGCTCTCGATTTTGCGCGAGACGCCGATCCTTCCCAGCGCGGGCATCAGCACGAGGTAACGGCCCGGGATGCTGATGTAAGTCGAAAGCGTCGGACCTTTGGTGCCCATACCTTCCTTGATGACCTGGACGAGCACTTCGTCGCCGCGCTGAAAGATGTCCTGGATGGGCGGCTTGATGCGGGGTCGCACGCCGAGCCGCTGCCCGTTGCGGCCGCGACCGCGACCGGGATCGCGCCGCCCCCGACCATTGCCCCCTTCGCCGCCCGCTTCCGCCCCGGCATGCACCGGCTCGGGCGTCTGTGACATGTCGGGATTGATCGGCCGGTTCGGATCGTAGCCGCCCTGGCGGAAATACTGCGGCTCGACATCGCTGATGTGCAAGAAGCCGTTGCGGCCGACGCCGAAATCGACAAACGCCGCCTGGATGCTCGGCTCCAGGTTGACGACCTTGCCCTTGTAAATGTTGCCGACGAAATTCCCCTGGCTGGTGCGTTCGACGTAGAGCTCTTCGAGCTGTCCGTCTTCAACGATCGCGATCCGGCACTCCTCCGGCTGCGCGACGTTGATCAGCATTTCTTGTTTCATGGCTGAGTGGTTGCCTTGTGCGAAATTTTTGGTGGGTGGCGCGAATCCAATATTCGGTTGCCACTTGCATTGAGTGAGTAGGTTAGTAGGTGAGTGGGTGAGTAGGCGGCCATTTGCGGCCTGCACCTACTCACTTCTGTACTTACTCACCTACTCACTGCCTTGTTAAATCCTGATGTCCGGCACGACCTTGGAAAGTTCTTCCTTGAGGAACGTGCGGACGTGGTGGGCGCTGTCAAATTTCAGCGCCCGTTCGGTTACTTGTTGACATTGTGGAATGGTGACGCTGCGACAGACCCGCTTGATCTCGGGGATCGCGGCGGGTGTGACGCTCATGCTCTGCAGGCCCAGGCCCAAGAGGAACATGGTGTAGACCGGATTGCCGCACATCTGGCCGCACATGCTGATCGGCACATTGTGCTCGTTGGCGGTTTTCACGGCCATGTTGATCAGCCGCAGCACCGACGGGTCGGAGGCCGTGTACAAGCCGGCGACGTCTTTGTTGCTACGGTCGACGGCCAGCGCATATTGAATCAGGTCGTTTGTGCCGATGCTGAAGAAGTCCACCTCGTGAGCGAAGTGGTCCATCATCAGTACGGCTGAGGGGACTTCGACCATCATGCCGATCTTCAAATTACGGTCGAACTTGATGCCTTCCTCGTCGAGATCCTCCTTGGCGTCCTGGAGGATCGACTTGGCGGTGCGGAGCTCCATCAGCGTGCTCACGAGCGGGAACATCATGCGGATGTTGCCCGCGACGCTGGCCCGGAGCATCGCCCGCAGCTGGGTGCGAAACATTGGCCGGAACTTGAGCGCCAAGCGGATGCTGCGCAAGCCGAGGAAGGGGTTGCGCTCGTCTTCGGGCGCGGGCAGGTTCGGGATCTTGTCGGCGCCCAGATCGATGGTCCGCATCACGACCGGCTGGCCTTCCATCGCCAGCGCGACTTCGGAGTAGGCAGCGAACTGCTCGTCCTCGGTAGGTTGCTCGTCGCCGGAGAGGAACAGGAACTCGGTACGATAGAGGCCGATGCCGTCGCTGCCGCGTTCCTTGCACTGCTCGACCTCGTATGGAAATTCGATGTTGCCCAGGAGCTGAACCCGCACGTGATCGAGCGTCTCGGCCGGCAGGTCGCGCAAGGCTTCGAGCTTGCGGGCGGCTGTCTTCTGCTGGTCGGCCTCGTAGCGGTAGCGGGCGATCGTCTCTTCGTCTGGATGCAGGATCACGAGGCCCTGGTCGCCGTCGATGATCACCGTCTCGCCGCCGGAGACTTCGGTGAGGAACGGCCCCGTGCCGACGACCGCCGGAATGCCGAGGGCTTCGGCCACGATCGCCGTGTGGCTGCCCGGCCCGCCGGTCTCCGTGACGAAGCCCCGGACGAACCTGGGATTGAGATTCGACGTTTCGCTGGGCGTGAGATTATGGGCCAGCACGAGCACTTCGGTCATGATGTGCCCGAGCTCTTCGCGGCGCCGGCCCAGCAGGTGCCGCAGCAGCCGCTTCTCGATGTCGAAGATGTCGTTCGCCCGCTCGGGCATCGTGCCTTCGAGCGACTGGAACACCTTGGCGTAGTGCCGCAGCACGCGGCTCACGGAGTACTCGGGCGAGTAGTGCCGCTGGCGGATCATCTCCTCGAGCTTCGCGCGTAGGCTCGGGTCGTTGAGCATCTGCACGTGGGCTGAGAAGATCGCCCCGTACTGCGAGCCGAGCTCTTCGGCGACGCGGTCGCGATTGCGCTCGATCTCGGCGGTCGCCGACTGAATCGATTGATCGAGCCGCTCCAGCTCGTCTTCGACGGCGTCACGCGGCAGGAACCGACGAGGGATGCGGAATCCCTCGTTGTCCATGACGAGCGCTTCGCCGATCGCCACGCCGGGCGAAACGGCAATCCCTTGGAGACGTTCCATGGTGTACTAGCGGGCACACCGGCCGGGTCGACTAGGTCGCCGGTGCCACTAGCAAATCGAGCGGTGATGCGCAGGTTTGGCTGCTATTCATCCGGTCTCGCTCCGCAAGGGCCGGTCGGCGGACGAATCGCGCTGGTACTGCGTCAGGCGGGCGGTGGCCCGGCTGGGATGCGGCGGCGAGGCTGACCCCTCTGTTGAACTGCCCCGGGGGTGAGCAGGCTCGCTGCAGGCATCGAAAAGTGATTGGCAGTGTTGATGGCGCGATCGGTCGCTCGAACGGCTGATGTGCCCTACGTATAAGTTTGGTGGTGATTTCTCGTTCGCGGCCGTGACGTCCCACGAGGATGTCGCCGCATGTTTTTGGCGCTTCGGCAGCTGGCGGCCGCAGCTTGGCGGCGGCCCGCGGTTCGAAGCGCGGCAAACAAATCTCGTCAGTAGTGAATCGTTCGCGCCGCATCCTCGCGGCGCCGGCTTTCGTTCCGTCAATTGTTCCCTGGGGCGGGTTTCTGTTCTTCCACAAACCCGCTCCCGACCAGGCTGGCCAGGGCCTCGATCGCCGCATCGGCGTCGTCACCTTCGGCCACCAGTGTAATTTCGGTTCCTTGCGTCGCTCCCAGGATCAGCAAATTCAGCGTGCTCTTGGCGTCGACGCGTTCGTTCCGGCAGAGGACTTCGATCTTCGACTGGTATCGCAGGGCGGTGCGAGCCAGCATGTCGGCCGGCCGCGCATGCAATCCCTCCGCATTCACAATCACTACGGCGCGCGTGACCGGGGAAGTGCTCATGACTGGTTCCCGTCTGCGACAATCCGCCCAAGGTTGCGATCGGGGTGCGTTGCGGCCTGTCGTCGCTCAAGCGTCCGGACGGCGCCGGAGCGCGCGGCTACGAAGCGGCCTGGTTGTTGTCTCCTTCTTCCAACAGTTGCCAAACGTCTTCCGGTGTCTTACTTTGCTTGAGGAAGCGGCAGAACGTGTCGTCGCGTAATTGACGCGAGATGTTCTCCAGCGCCCGCAAATGGTCGCCCGGCCGATCCGGCGGCGAAATCAACAAAAACAACAAGTGGACCTTCTCGCCATCGAGGCTGTCGAAGTCGACGCCATCGTTGCTGATGGCCACGGTTCCGACCAGCTTGTCGACGGCCGGGTGTTTCGTGTGGGGGACCGCGACGCCGCGGCCGATGCCGGTGCTGCCGAGCTCCTCGCGTTTGAGGATCGCGGCCACGATGCTCTCGAAATCCTGTTCCTTGATTTTGCCCGATTCCACCAGCGCCTTGCCCATGGCGCGAATCACGGCTTCTTTTTCGTCGGCCTCCAAATTCGTGCGGATTGCCTCGCGGCAAATAAAATCAGAAAACTTCATCGTCTCTCATGCCTCGTCGAATTGCGTTGATTCGGTAGGTCGCGCCGTCGAAAGTTCTACGGACGAATTGCGGCGCGAATCGCTATATTCTCTCGCGGAGCAAGCTCCGCCGCTAATTTTTCAAACAACGAAACGGTTATTCAGCTGCTTCTTGTCGCTTGGTGTCGCCCTGGCGATGCCGCTCGACGACTTTTTCCTTGTACTTGCGGAGTTGCTGTTCGAGTCGGTGGAGCACCGTATCGACCGATGCCATCAAGCTCTCCGACGTGTCGTGAGCGACAAAGTCGTGCTTGTGCTCGGTCGACAATTTCGCGTCGACCTTCGGATTCGCCGAATCCTCCACGTCGATCGTGAGCTCGATAGCCGTGATGCGGTCGAAAATCCGCAAGAGCTTCTCGGCCTTGGCGGAGATGTTCTGCTGCGAGGCTTCGCTTAAATGCCCATGTCGCGTAGAAATCTTGACCTGCACCGATTGCGCCCCCGGGCTATTCGACCGACTTTCGGCCGGCGGACTGGGCGAGAACATCTCGGCGGTCCCTGGCCAAGCCGGTCATTTTAGCCTTTACGGGCCGGTCGTACAAACGGGGTTTCCCGCGGGAGGAATGCGACTTACGGCGTGGCTGGTTTCGCCAGCTCGATTTCGCCGTCCTTGAGCCGCTGCCGCCAGAGACGCACGCCGCGGGCTCGTTCGGTTGGGGCGCCGGCCGGGTTCGACATCAGCCGCATGCCCGTCAATTCGCTCATGTCCTGGACCGCGAGCACCCGGTAATCGAGGCTGTCGTTTTCCATCCAGTCCACCAGCTGGGTGCCGAGACCGTTGCGGAAGTCGTCGACCGAGGCGAATTGGCCGGGGTCGTAACCGCAGAGCATCTGGTAGAGATCGTCGGCAGCTTGTTTGCCGCGCTGTTCGACGAGCGTCTGATAGATCCGTTCGGCCGAATCGGGTCCCAGCGCCATCGCCGATCGCAGCGTGTCGATGTGCATCTTCCAGGAAGCCTTCTGGTCGGAGTCGCGGAGCGCTTCGACGAACGGTACAAACAGGCCGGCGTAGACGCTGCTGCGCGCCACCAGGGATTTCACTTCGCGGCGCCGGCTGCTTTCGTATAGCTCGAGCAGTTGCTCTTCCACTGGGCGCGCGGGATGCAAAGCCACTTCGACGGCCGGAGCGCCGTACAATTTTTCGCTCCGCTGCTCGAACGGCTCCTGATCGATCCAATCGGGGAACGCGGCGTTGGCCGACGGCGGCGTGGGCACTCCCTGTTCCATTTTCCATTGGGCGGGCGCGGGAATCTCGCGCTTACCCGCGGCATCGGTCCACGTCACGTTGCCGTCGCGGGCGAACATTTCGACCGCCAGCGGCGCCGGCAACTTGCGCGGGTCCTGACCCGGCTGGTACTTTGGCACCGCGTCGATGGCGAGTGTGGCGTTGCGGCCGAGACGCACGTCGGCCGCCTGGCCGCCGATCGAAAGCTTCAAACCGCTCTCTTCATTCGAGGTGTTGACGAAGACCACCTTGCCGTAGGCGACTTCGATGGCCGGTTCGTTCGAGCCGTCCGCGCTCGAACCGAGTGTGATCAGCGAGCCGCCGGAGAGCTTGACGTGCAATCCCGAGGCCAGCGCCAGCTTGGGATAGAAGGCCGGCAGCGCGAGGAGCTTGTCGCCCGATTGCAGCGTGGACCGCGGCGCGAGCCGGAACCAAGCGCCCGATTGCGGATCGAACCGCAACAGCACGTTTTTGCCGTCGAGATAGGTGCCTAGCTCGACTGGTTCGGCGGGCGCGGCCTCGACGACCGTTTCCGGCGGCATCGCCTCGGCCGCCGCGGCGGCGGGCGCAACGTTGCCGGGCACTGCGGCCGAATCAGCGACGTTCGTCGCCGGCGGATTCAATTCAGCTTGCGGCGGAGTCACAGACTGCGGTGGAACTACAGGCTGCGGCGGAACCGCCGGCGTGGACGTGGCCAGGTCGGTCGGTTGCGGCGCGGGATTCTCGGTTTGAGGCGGGACGACGTTGGCGGTCATCGCTTCGGTTGCCGCCGGCGGCGGAGCCGGTTGCTCGACCACCGCCTGCTGATTCTCAGCTGGTGCAGCAGTCTCGCCATAACCGTAGTCTGATTCATCCATGCCGACGGTTTGCGGCGGCGTGGTCGTCGCGGCGGTTGGCGGCGCTACTGCCGGCGATGTCACAGTTGGCTGCGTCGCAGTCGGCAGGGCCGGCATGTTTAGCGGCGGCGGGCTGATCGCCATCGCGGGCGCGGCGGCACTCGGCGCGGACATTGCAGAAGCCTCAGCACTCGGCGCGGCAGTGCTAGTTTCCGGCGCCGCTTCGACCGACTCTGTCACGACCGATTCACTCACCTCTTCTTCGACGACTTCATCGCCCGGCTCGACGGGCGGATTAGCCGGCGGCTGCAGGTTTGTCGTCATGTCGGAATTCGTCGCGTCGGATTCTGTCGTCGCATCGGAGTTCGTTGTCGCGACGGCGACTTGTTGTCGTTGGCCGAACCAGCCGGGGAACGCGGTGTAGATCAACCAACCGACGGCCAGCAGCAACACCGCGGCGCAGGCCGCCAGCAGTGTTCCGTGCCGTGTCCAGGAGTTGGCCCGCAAATAATCGGGTACGTCTGCGTGCGGCGCGGCGTGATGCGGGGCCGGCGGCGTGTTCGGCGAGAACACATGCGGCGCAGGAGTCACTTCCGCGTAGTTCGCTGGCGCAGCCGGCGACGCGTAAACCGGTTCCGCGTGGGCATGTTTCCGGATCTCGGACTCGGCAAGTATGCCATACATGCGTTGGCGCGCGAGCGGATCAACTTCCGCCGGCTCGCCTAGCACCATCGTCAGCACGTGATGGGCCGACGCCACTTCCGCCAGATGCACGTCCGACTCCAGGCAGATCCGTTCGAAGTCGGCGACGCTCTCCGGCGGCAGCATGTTGTCGAGGTATTCGGCCACCGTGTTGGGGTCGAGCGCCATGCCGGTGCCCAGCACTTGCGGCGCGCTCAGCCGCAAGCGGCGCATCGTGTCTTTGGTGCGATGGATCAGGTCGTGCGCGAACTCGCTCGACTCGACTTTCTTGGCCAGCTCCTCGCGGTCGGAGGGCTCGAGAATTTCGTCCATGTACGCCAATAGGGTTCGCAGCGTCAGTCGCATGGCGTGTTCTCCCTGAAAAAAAGCGAGGCGAATTCGGGTTTCGTTCTGACGATATTAGGGCTCGTTATCTAATAGTGGCGCCATGGCGATTGATCCGTGCAACGGCCTGGACGAAAAAACGAGATTTCTCGTAAGCTCAGCGGAGACTGGCGCTTGCGGCGAGAGATTTATTGTTCGCCAGAGAAGGATTCCGGCCGGGCGGCGGCGGCCAGGGCCAGCATCGAAATGAGCAATTGGCCCGCGCCGATCACCAGCGGGTGAACGGCCGGCCGCGGCGCCAATGAGGGTGACCAATTGCTTGAGCGTTCCCAGCCATTGGCCGTTCGCACCCAGTCGATTGCCGGACGTTGCGCTTGCGCGTCCGAAACGTGTCCTTCAATCCGGCACGAGACAAGACCGGCGCCCACGAGCAATAACAGGATGCCCAGGATGGAGCGCATGAGAAGGAGCAGCCCGCACGCCACGAATGAGCGCTGCGAACCGCGGGTGCGGAGGAGGGGAATGCGAGACGAGCGGGAACGGGGTGGGGGCCACGTGTTCCCGGCAACGGCAGGCGGTAACCGCAAGGTTGATGCCGGCGGCACAGACTCCGCGCGGCCACAGCAAAAACCGCGGGAATTTGCGGCGAGATCGCGTCGACGCCCTCCGGCGTCGCGGCGTGGATGTCGTCAAAAAGCATCCACTCGAACGGCTAGGTTGCTGAAATCCAACAGGCTCCCACGGCCAGTTTGGCGCGTCGAAAGATTTGGGACGCGTGCGGCTTGTGACACGACAAACGAGTTGCCATTTCGTAGTCGCATGTCAGAGTCTTCCCCTGCCGAGCGACCCCATCGATCGGTCAAGTCTTCGCGGGCGATAGCTCTCCACGTTTTCACGAAGTTGCGCGCACGTTTTCAGCAAAAAATCATTTGGGTCCTCGGCACGTGCCGAGTAGAATTGAATGATGGGACGAACAGGCGTTCCCAGGCGGCGATATTGAGGAACACGACTCGTGTCTCGCAATCGACTATTACTGCGACGGGCGATTGAAGAAGCCGAAGGTTACAAAGACCTCGGTATGCCCGAACATGCATTGCGCGCCCTGGAGCGTCAGAGATCCTTGGTCCAAACAAATGGCCGCGCTTGTTTTATCTGGGGCGAAACGCTCCGTGAGATGGACCGCTACGAAGAAGCCCTGTTGCCGCTGGAACGGAGCGCCGATTTGGTGCCGGACGACATTCACGTTTGGCTGGCGCTCGGTTGGTGTTATAAGCGGATCGGCAAACTGGCTAAGGCGATAGAAGCCTTGGAGCATGCCGTCGAAGTCGATCCCGGCGAGGCGATCCTGCACTACAACCTGGCGTGCTACTGGAGTCTCGCGCGGAACCGCGTGCTAGCACTGCGATATCTGTCGCGCGCTTTGGAAATGGACGCCAACTTTCGCGATATGTTGCTCCACGAGCCCGACTTCCTGCCCCTGCGGAACGACCGTGAGTTTCTGCAGCTCACAGGCATGAGTGTTGAAGAGTCGTAAAGTCGTAAGCCGCAGAGTCGTACACTCTCGATCAGCGTCTGGTGGGTTCCGCAAGCCTCGACACACCCTGCGGATTGTTGCCACGAAACAACAGAACCTCGGCCGATGCGCTCTGCATCGACCGAGGTTGATTGTTTTTCAGGAGTTCTCAGAACGCGTTAGTAGTTGCACTCGAAGCCGGCTTGGATGCCGTGGACGATCAACGAGCCATCGGCATTGATCAGCGCCGTGTCGGCCCAGCTGCCGTATTCCGGCTTGATCTGATCCGGCGCCAGGGCCGCGCCGGCGATGGCCAGCGCCCGGTAGGCGAGGATGCCGCGCAAGTGCGGCGTGAACAGGTAGCCGCCGCCGAGCCGCATTTCGCCCAGGAAGGCGACGTCGTTCTTCGAGGAGCTGACGTTCGCTTCGCGGCCGTCCTGCGAATACGTCGCGTTGGTGCCGGTGAACGGATTGTACATCCGCTGCCACTGGGAAATGTGGTTGTTGTAAATGCCGAAGCTGGTGTCCCAGAAGGCATTCCACCGCGAGGCGACGACGTAGTTCATGTTCGCGCCGAGCTGGAAGCCGACCAGCTGGTTTTCCATCTGGATGTCGTGGAACAACTCGTTCGGGCTGTTGCGCCAGCCGGCGACCGCGCTGGCGTCGTCCCATTCGGTGGCGAACTCCAGGTCGTCGTCGAAGCGGAAATACCGCACGCCACACAGGCCGGTGAGCGTGAAGGGCGGGGCACAGCTGTCGTAGCTGCAGCAGCCGGTGAGCAACGGCAGCCGCAAGAAGTTGAGCTCCAGGTTCTGGCAAGTAAAGTTCGTGCGAATTCGCTGAGAGAGAACGGTTTCGGCGCCGGGGCCTGTGACTGGAACTTGATAGTTGTAGAAATCGTTGACGGGTTGTCCGCCGTATTCAAGGCCGGCGTAATTAACCATGCCGTAGTAGCGGAAGTTCGGCGTGAGAGGACCGTCCACAAACTGCTGCTGAACGTCGCCGTCGAGTCCCCACCAGGCGACTTCCCACGCATACTGCTGGCAGCACGGCGGGCAGCAGGATTCACAGCCACACGGGTCGCAGCCGCTGCCGTAGCCACTGTTGCAGCCGCAATCGTCGTAACAGTCGCCATAGTCGCAGCTCTCCCCGATGCCAAACGTGCAGCCGATCCGCGCTTCGACGCCGCCGCGCCAGTGGGGTACCATGTACGCGCAGTCGCTGTAGTTTTCGATGTCGCCGGGTTGGGGGAAATAAGGAGTGCCGGTCGCGGCGCTATCGATGCCCGCGGTGTAGTTGCGATAGGGACCTTGCGTGCGGGTCATGTAGAGGCCGTAGATGCCACCGAACCAGGTGCCCCCCTGTTCGCAGCCGCAGCCGCAGTCGCCGTAGCCATCAAGCCCGCCGTACGAGCCTCCGTATCCATCACCGGCGCTGCAGGTCGTGCAACCGGGGTCGCTGGCCATGTAACCATTCGTTGAGGGATAAGGCGAGTTGGCGCTGGCCGCGTCGCCGCCGGCGGCTGGCATCGGCAACGTATCGGCGGCCGGCGCGGGCGTCGCCGCAGGCGAGGGCATCGCGTCGCCGGGAGTCACGGTGTCGGACGGTTTCTGTGCCAGCGTGGGGTGCGCCGGCGCGGCGGAGGCGCGCTGGTACTGCGGCGGCTGATACTTGGGCCGCTCACGCTCCTGCTTCTTGGCCATCGAGTTGGCGTAGTGGGGCAGGGCCGCGACGTAGGTCGGTTGCTGCTGCGGCTGCGCCGGCACGTACACCGTTTGCGGCGTCGCGGGATACGGCTGCGGATATTGCGTCGGCTGAGTCGTCGCCACGCTGTAGGTCGAGACGGGGGCGGTGGTCGGTAGCGTCGCGGTCGGATAGACGGGGACTTGCACCGTTCGCACCGGCGCCACGCCATAGGGCGGGACGGTCGTCGGATACTGTGCGTACTGTGGGGTTGCAGCGTACTGGGGTGCGGCGCCGTATTGCGGGGCGGCGTAGGGGCCGTACTGGACCTGCCCCAGCGCTGCTTCGCCGGCAAACGTTGCGAGCGTCGCCGCCGCCGCGGTGACGCGCATCCACGCCCGATGCATCTTCATCTCGTCTCTCCTTCTTCCCTGAAGGGCGCACCACGCAAGGTGCAGCAGCCCGTCGCTCGATGACTCTCGATTGCCAACTCGGCCGATCGGATTCGGCTCGCCGGGGGACGCGTCGACATCCTTGCCGCCGCGCTTGCCGCGTGCGCACGAAATCCGGCACAAGCGGGAGCACTCCCCAGCTTTACCAATCGACGGTACGGATGGCCTTCGGCGCTAAAATCAGTACGACGTCCCGCCGATATCGAAGTGCCAGCAGCGGTGCGACCGGCAGGACGGATAGCGCTTTTGCCGTTTGCCGGAAGTTCCTAGGCGGCAAGGTTTGACGCGCGAAAGACAGGAACGAAAAACCCGCGGGACGGACCAGAGTCCTTCCAGCGGGTTGGCGTTTCCCAGTTTGGCGGGGCCAAAATCGATCTGCTGCTGCGATTTGGTCAGCTAGTCGTTTCCGCCGGGCAGGTCGCTGCCCGGTCGAAGTCGCTCTTCTCCGATCTGGCCGCCGGGGCTGCGCTCGGTCTCGATCCGGTTCTACTGCGGGTTCGACGATCCGCGATTGCCGTCGGACCATTGCTGGTTGTTGGGCTGATCGTACGAAGTGCGGCTGCCAAAGCGGCTTTGGGAGTCGGACTCGCTGTAACCGGCTTGCGATTCGCGATCGTAGCCCCGCGATTGATTGTTGCGTCCGTCAACCGCGTAACGCAGGCGATCGATCTCGCGGCTCAGTTGATTGACCTGCCGCTCGAGGGAGTCGAGCTGCTGGTTAAACTCCTGGCCGCCGGCGTAGGAATTTCCCTCATACGAGAACCGGCGACGATTCGTTTGATCGCCGTAGTTCGTTCGCGCCTGGTCCCAGCGATTCTCCCGCATCCGGCCGTCGAAGAACTGGCCACGTTCGCGTTGCCGCTGGCCGCGGAACACGAGCGCTTCGCGCCGCGATTCGAGCTCGCCGCGGACCGTTTCCGACTCGCCGTCGCGCTGGATCTCGATCCGCACGTTGTCGCCCGGCTCCAGCTGGCGGACTTCCTTGATCAAATCGCGGTACGACTCGACCTCGTCGCCGTTGACCTGGGTGATCCGGTCGCCGGGCCGCAGACCCATGTGCTCGGCCGGGCTGTTGGGATGGACGCGGCGGATCGTCGCCCCTTCGCGGCCGCTCGTGTTTTCAAACAGTGTCACGCCCAGTCCAGCCTGATCGTCCTCATTGGAACCGTTCTCGGCCCAATCGCGGTTGTCATTCTGACGCGCATTCTGCTCGTCGCGCTGGCGATGCTCCTCGCGGTCACGGTCGTGATTCGCAGCCCGCTGCGAATCATGTTCGCGGGATTGATCCGAGTCGCGATCATCGCGCTGGGAATCGCTCTGCTGAGAATCGCGTTCTCGGTCATTTTGACTGTCTTGTGCCCGCGAAGCTGCGGGCAGCGCCACGAGGCACGCCACCGCGAGCGCGCTCAGAATTTTCTGCGGGGAAATAGCCATTTCACCTGTCTCCTCAAACTTACGTGGTTTACCGAATCGAGCCGCAACACGCGCGTGGCTCGAACCGTTCGCTGGCGCAGAAGGAATCGTGCGAGCGGTAGAAAGGAGCCGGTCAGGGGGAGCAAACGCAGTGCCCGCCGTGAACAAACTCGCGACATCGGCCGAAGATTCGCGCAACGCCGATCGCAGCAGCCCTGCGCCTGCTTCAACAAGCGCTTAAATCGATCGTCGCGCTCACCCAGAGGATCGCCGCATGCTGGTGGACCGCACGCCTGGTTGGACTCCAGACCTCCGGCCAGCGGTCAGAATTTCGCCGGCGTCAGACCAGAACTTGGGCTGATGTCGTCAAGCGGCGCGAACTCGCCAGAGGAGATGAACTGCGTCAGATCGGCGTTCCTCACTCGCGATCTATGCCGCGGCTAGTTGACTGAGGCGGGCTTCGGTGCCGGGCAAGTCGTCTTGGCTGGCAAGCTGACAACGGATCGCCCGCTTTGACGCTCTCTGGCGCGTAGATCGTCGAGCATTGCGCGTACATCGCCCTTGAACTGAGCCGCGTAAGCTTCTCGCGCCTGTCGAATTTCTGCAAGAACTGGGTCCAGCTTCATAGTTCTCCAACCTACAAGAGCTCTTCTGGAGTGCAAATTGTCGGCGGCCGAAACCCAAATTGACGACACGCTTGTTCAATTATAGGCCGGTTTCTTGCGTTGGCGATATGCGTGCAGTTCCAGGTTAGGAGAAAATCGATGCCATTTAATACGGCCAAAGCGATGTGGGCGGCATCGGCGGCCGCTCGATCAGGAAGCGCGAGTTCTTGAATCAACGTCTCCACCAGGCTGTCGGTGCCCGGTTGCGCATGGATTAGGGGAATGTTGTCCAGCGCTGCGAGGCGTCGTGCAACCGCTTCGGCGTCGCCGGCGCTTGCTTCATCGAGCACCAACTGGGACACATACAGATCGTAACCTGCCCGATGACCATCCCACCACTCGCGGGTGATTTGCTGTCGCGCCGCCATCACGATGTCGACACTTGTCCGCGCTGTCAGATAGCTCGGAATCGTCGTTTCCAGATAAACGGATGCTGCCATAGAGCGCCTCCCCGGCTATCGACCACTTTCGATTATAGCCTGGGCCGGCAACAGCACCGTTAGGCCGCCGAGATCGCGGCTGGGGCTGCCGCCGCTTCGAGCATCGCGCGGCCGGCGTAGTAGGCCAGCATCTCGCCGGCCAGGGCGCGGTAGTCTTCGGCGCCCGGCGAGGTGGCGGCGTAGCCGAAGATGGATTGGCCGAAGCTGGGGGCTTCGGCGAGGCGGATATTGCGGCGAACGCGAGTTTCAAATAGTCGCACGTTCGCCCAGGCCCGGCCGCCCTTGCGAGCCTCGCGGAAGAATTGATCGACGTCGCCGGCAACTTCCGCCGCCAGGCGTGTGCCCGATTCGTACAGGCAGAACACCACGCCCGCCAGTTGCAGCCGGTCGTTGAGCCGCTCGTTCACCAGGCCGATCGTCTTAAGGAGCTTGCTCAAACCGTGCAGGGCGAGAAAGTGGGGCTGCAGCGGCAGGAATACGTCGTCCACGGCCGAGAGCGCGTTGATCGTGAGAATGCCCAGCGACGGCGGGCAGTCGATCAGCACGTAATCGAAGTCGTCAGCCGCCGCGAGCAGCTTGTCGCGCAGGATCACTTCACGGCCGACCACGCCGGCAAGCTCGACTTCGGCTGCGGCCAAATCGATGTGTGACGCGGCGACCTGCAAACATTCGTCTTCCGGGGTCGAGGACGACCCGGCCCGCTGCCAGACGTCGGCCATCGTCACGTCGCCGGTCAACAGATCGTACACCGTCGGGACTTTCGCCGCCGGGTCGAGTCCCAGGTGGAGCGACGCGTGCGCCTGTGGGTCGATGTCGATCAGTCCCACGCGCAAGCCCTCGCGCGCGAGCGCGGCCGAAAGATTCACGGCCGTCGTCGTTTTGCCGACGCCGCCCTTCTGATTGATGATGGCGATGGAGCGCATAGGAAAAGCTGTTCGCTGTTAGCGGTTAGCCCTTGGCCAGAATGACGACTTGGAGTCTGCGGTTGGCTAGCAGCTAATAGCTAATGGCTATTCACGAACCGCTTCCACCAGCGGGCGGAGAGTATAGAAAACTCACCAGCCGCGTCCAGACGACTGTTGCTGGCACTGCTGGCGCGCGGGCTATTCTTCCGCCGGGGCATCGGCGTCCTGCTCGGCAAAGAATTTCCCGAGTCCGGCGGCAAATTCGCCGGATGTGGCGATGGCCGACTTGGCGGGATCGGCGGCCGTGCCGTTGGCGGCCCACTTGAAGTCGGGTGAAAACAAGATCACCAGCCGCGGTTCTGCGCCTTCACTCCGCTCGAACACGAGTGACTTGCCCCAGTTGGAATCGGCCGGTCCCTTGGCGGTCCAGTCGTAGCTGCTATCCTCCAAGAGCGCGTTGCGGAGATGCGTGAGCCCGCCCGCCTTGGAGATGTCGCGGGCGACGTCCGGCTCGCTCGTGCCTTCAGCGTCCTGTGAGGCGGCGCCCGATCGGAGGGTCACCCGCGGGGCGTCGCGAATCAAAACGGCGCCCTGCGCTCCCCAGAGTTCCACCGCGCGATGGGTCGTGGAATAGCGGAACCACCAGGCGGCCGCGGCCATCGCCAGGCCCAGCAGCAGCACGCCGAAGATCAACATTTTACCGGATTTTTCGTTCGTGGGCGTCGTCGCGTCCGTCGTCATCGGCATCACCTTTTGTCGCGTGTGGGGCCGCATTATACTGGCAAGTCGCAATCGTGAGTATGTGAGTAAGTGGTTAAGCGAGCAGGTTTTTGCTCCGCCACGGACACGTACTCACCTATTACCTTACTCACCTCCGCACCTACCCTTATGGCAGACAAGTTCGACCCCTATCGAGAAGCGCTCGTCGTCGAGACGGAAACTCAGTGGCCCGAAGAGTATGACGACTGGGAGCCGCGGGAGCGGTCGCGGGTGGAGTCCATGTTGCATCAGAAGCCGCAGGATGCGTCGCAATTGGAATATGTGCGGACCCACACGGGATTTTGCCGGCGGATCGTTGTGACGCCGGAGGATATTCAGCGCGTGACGACGTAAAACCGCCGGAAAATTGCTCCGCTGGTTCATCGTTTCTGCGGCCGCTTGCCTGTATCCTACGGCATGTTGCCGCTTGCCTCGCCATTCGCTCAGCCATGCCGACCGTTCACGTCAATCTAGGACCGCGCAGCTACGACATCGAGATCGGCGCGGGCAATCTCGCACAAGTCGTGAAGTTCATCGACGCGGCGCAAGACGACGCCCACGCGGTGATCGTCACCGATGCCAACGTCGACGATCTCTACGCCGAGCCGGTCGCCAATGCGCTCGCCGACCAGGGCTGCGAAGTGGACGTGTTGATCGTCGACGCCGGCGAACAGAGCAAGTCGGTCGAAGTGGCCACGGAGCTGTGGGAGCGAATGCTCGACGAGGGCTCCGACCGCAAGAGCGCCGTGATCGCCGTCGGCGGCGGCGTGGTCGGCGACCTGGCCGGCTTTGTCGCAGCCACCTTCGCCCGCGGGCTCCGCTTTGTGCAAGTGCCTACGACGTTATTAGCCCAGGTCGACAGCTCGGTGGG
>JBFWSG010000089.1:0-16454 GCA_050248495.1 Pirellulales bacterium
GCCGCATCGAGCGAGTCGTTGATGACGGTGTATTGGTATTCGCCGGCTCGGGCAATTTCGCGGCGGGCCACGTCGAGCCGCCGCTGGATGGCCTCTTCATTCTCCGTGGCACGGGATCGGAGCCGCCGTTCGAGTTCCGCTTCGGAGCCGGGGTGGAGGAAGATCGACAAGACGCCGGGGAGCAGGTTCCGGACCTTGTGCGCGCCGTCCACATCAATATCCAGAATAACCCATTTAGGGTCGTTTCCGCTAGCCGCGACCTCCGAGCGGAGGGTGCCGTACCAGTGTCCGCGGCCGAAAACCTCGAAGCATTCGAGAAATTCACCGGCCTCGCGGCGGCGCTGGAACTCGTCGGAGGCTAGGAAATAGTAGTCGACGCCTTCCTGTTCGGCGGGCCGAGGGGCGCGGGTCGTCGCCGAGACGCTCAACCGCAGCCGCTGCGGAAACCGCTCCCGCAGTCGCCGCAAGAGCGTACTCTTGCCGACGCCGGATGGGCCGGAGAGGACGACGAGATGGGCGGTGGATGGTTCCGGGTTCAATGCCACGGCGAAACTCTGCTCGATTTCGGATTGCGGTTTTCGGATTGCGGATTGTTGAGTCCCCAGTCCGCAATCCGCAATCCGAAAACCGCAATCGCCTTTCACTCGACGTTTTGAATTTGTTCGCGAATGCGTTCCAAGGCGCTCTTGATTTCGACGACATACCGCGAGATTTCGGCGTCGTTCGCCTTGGATCCGATGGTGTTCACTTCGCGGCCCATCTCCTGGACGATGAACTCCAACTTGCGGCCGGAGCTTTCGTCGAGCGTCAGCGCTTCGGCGAACTGCTGCATGTGGCTGCGGAGGCGGACAATTTCTTCCGAGATGTCGCTGCGGTCGACGAACAGGCTCACTTCCCGCAACAAGTCGGTCGGGTTGAGCGTGACCTTCAGCTCTTCGAGCGATTTGTTGACCCGCTGCAACAGCCGCGACTGGTACGATTCGACCACCGTCGGCGCCCGTTTTTCCACCTCATCGAGTTGCTGCTCGATGAACTGAGAGTTTGACGACAGGTCTGCCAAGAGCGCTTTGCCCTCGTCGAGCCGCATCTTGTTGACGGCGGCCAGGGCTTGCTGCAGCACCGGCTCGATGGCCGGCCAGTCGTCGCGGGGCTCGATGATCGCGCGGCCCTGTTCGTCGATCACGCCCGGCAGCGTTAGCAGGGTCTCGAAGCTGACCTTCTCGTCCTCGTTGAGGCCGGCGATGGCGACGATCTGTGCGCGATAGTTGTCCAGCACCGCCGCGTTGATGCGATAGTTTTCGGCGGCGACTTGCCGATCGACGCGGAGATTCACCTGCACGGTGCCGCGGCGCATCGCCTGGCGGACGACGTTTTCGACTTCCGGCTCGAGACTGGCGTAGCCTTCGCTCGAACGGTAGCCGAGCTTGAAGTGCCGGTTGTTGATGGTGCGCACTTCTACGTAGACCGAGAGGCCCGCACCCTGCGAGCGAGCGTCGCCAAAGCCGGTCATACTAGCAAGCAAAGTGGCGCGTCTCCCGGTGAAGTCGATTATTGCGGTGCGTCGGGTGTCGCGGGCGCATCGGAAGCCGGAGCCTTGGAATCGGCAGGCGGCGCAGGGGATTCAGCAGCTGGTGCGGCTGGTTCCGTACTAGATGCGTCAGCCTTCGTGGCATCGCTCTTGGCCGCGTTGCCAGCTGGACCAGCGCCGGAATCCGTTCCCGCCGGCGCCGATTGACCCAGCGGTCGCGCCGGCAAGCTGCCCAAGCGGTCGCCCTTATTGTTGGCCCAGTAAACGGCTGCCGCGCAGACGCAAATCCAAATCGCGGCCGTGACGATCGTGATCCGTGTGAACACGTCGCCGGCCTTGGCGCCGAAGGCGCTGGACCCGCCCATGCCACCGAGTGCGCCCGAGAGCCCGCCGCCGCGGCCCCGCTGCACGAGCACGAGCAGGATTAGGAAAATCGCCAGAACGGTCAGCACTGTGCCAAAGAGTAAACCCATCGATTGATCCAATTCGCTATTTGCAGTTAACAGCGGAGCTTGCTCCGCGCGGTCTTCTCATTCATCGCCGAACCAGCGTCGGTCCCCTACGCTCCCTTGGCGATGCCGACGAACTCGTCGACCTTCAGGCTGGCACCACCGACAAGCGCCCCGTCGACGTTCGGCTGGCCCAACAGCTCGGCGGCGTTCGACGCTTTGACGCTGCCGCCGTACAGAATCCGCACCTTGTCCGCGATGGCCTGATTGTACCGCTTCACGAGCAGAGTGCGAAGGTCAGCATGCACCTCTTCCGCTTGCGCCGGAGTGGCCACTTTGCCGGTGCCGATGGCCCACACGGGCTCGTAGGCGATCACGGTCTTTTCGATTTGCTCGGCTGTCACACCAGCCAGCGAGCCGTCAAACTGCGTCTTGATCACGGCGGCAGTTTTGCCGGCTTCGCGTTCCTCCAACAGCTCGCCGACACAGACGATCGGCACCAGGCCGGCGGCCAGGGCGGCGAGGGTCTTCTTGTTCACGTCGGCGTCGGTTTCTTTGAGGATGTGCCGTCGCTCGCTGTGGCCGAGGATCACGTACTTGGCCCCGACGTCGAGCAGCATCGCCGCGCTGATCTCGCCGGTGAACGCACCGCTGGCTTCGAAGTACATGTTCTGAGCGCCGACGGCGAGCTTCGTGCCCTTCACCGCTTCGGCGACGGGCGCCACGTATAGGCTCGGCGGGCAGACCAGGAGATCGACGTTCGGTACCTCGCCGGCGCGATCCGCGACGCCTTTGGCAAGTGCGACGCCGCCCGCACGATCCATGTTCATTTTCCAGTTGCCGGCGATCAGTTTGCGACGCATGGGTGGAGAGTTGAGGGTCTAGGGTTGAGAGTTGAGGGTTCGCTTCGCAACGGGCCAGCGTTAGCCGGCGACCTACGCGTCGCCGGGTCGTGGCTAAATGGCCGCCAAAGCAACCGGCGAGGCGTAGCTCGCCGGCTATTGTCTGTGAGACTGCCGCGGAGCGAATCCACCAGTTTACCCGACGGGCTCCCATTGCGCATAGGAGCCGAGAATCTCCAGGCGGAGGGCCTTTTTCTTGAGCGCGGCGATCGCTCGGCGGGCCTTGAGGTCGCTTTGGTGGGCCACGAACTCGATGAAGAACAGGTACCGGCCGCGGTGACCGGGGATCGGAAACGACTCGATCCAGGTCATGTTCAATCGGGCTCGCTTGAACACTGCCATCACATCGGCGAGCGCCCCCGGCTTATGCGAGATCTCCAACATCAGCGAGGTCTTGTCGTTGCCGGTCCGCGGCGCCGTCTCGCGGGCGATGATCGCAAACCGCGTGATGTTGTCGCTCTGATCCTCGATGTTCTTGGCAATCACCGGGAGACCGTAGTTGGTGCCGGCTTGCAAACTGGCGATCGCCGCGAGATCGGGATTGTCGCGGGCGAGCTTGGCCGCTTCGGCGGTGCTAGCCACTTCGCACAGCGCCGCTTTCGGCAGATGGCGGGCGAGCCAATTGCGGCACTGCGACAGCGGCTGCGGCTTGCTGTAGACGCTGCGAATCTCATCCCGCTGTCCGACGCCGAGCAGGCAGTGATGAATCCGCAGCGGCAACTCGCCGCAAATCCGCACCGTCGACCGGGAGAAGCAGTCGAGCGTGTCCGTCACGCGGCCGTCGGTCGAGTTTTCCATCGGCACGACGCCGAACTCGGCTTGGCCACGCTCTACCTCTTCGAAAGCCGCGGCAATCGTCCCCACTGGCACCAACTCCGCGCTTTGTCCGAACCGCTCGATGGCCGCGAGGTGGCTGAACGTGAACTCGGGCCCCAGGTAGGCGACGCGCGTCGGCGTCTGGATTGCCCGGGCCGCGCTGATCACTTCGCGGAAGATGCTGCGGACCGACTCGGCCGGCAGCGGCCCCGCGTTATCGGCGGCGAGCCGATCGAGGACTTCCGTCTCGCGGCAGGGATCGAACACCCGCTGCTTGCCATTCTGCTTGGCCAGGCCGATCTCTTGAGCCACCTCGGCCCGGCGGTTGATCGCGGAGAGGATCTCGCGGTCGATGCCATCGAGCTCGCGGCGTAAGCGCGCGACCGCCTCCTTATCGGTGTGCATCGGTCCGGGGGTGTCGGGTTTTTTCCGTTTGGCCATAGATCAAATGTACCTGCGAAATTGCCCCTCTAGCCGGCGCGGAGGCTGCCAAAGTGACATCCGGCTGACGTCGATTTCCCGCGTGTTTTGCCGGCCGCTTCGCCAAATTGGCAGGCTGGAAAAAAAGCGCCCGGCCTGGCGAAGCTCGCTTGCACGATGCAACCTATTATTTCACAACAAGTTACGCAACACAACGCGGCATGCACTCAGGCGGGCACAGTCTTTGCTACTACTCGGAGTCCGGGTGTCAGTCTGCGCAGTGCGGGATCGCTCTTTTTTGGGCCACGCTCCAGCTGTTTCGTCCGGCCGCGGCCGCATCCACACAAATCAAACTTTGATCGATCGACAGTTAACGATCGCCAAATAGAAGGAGCAAATCAACATGGCTGCAGGTGAAAAGATTATCGGTATCGACCTGGGTACCACCAACTCGGTCGTCGCCGTGATGGAAGGCAAAGAGGCGAAGGTGATTCCGAATGCGGAAGGCAACCGCCTCACCCCGAGCGTGGTCGCGTTCACCGACAAGGGCGAAGTCCTCGTCGGCGAGCCCGCGCGTCGGCAGGCAGTGACCAACCCGAAGCGGACCGTCTACTCGATCAAGCGCTTCATGGGGCGGCGACACAATGAAGTCGCCAGCGAAGAGAAGATGGTTCCGTACGAAGTCGTCGGCGGACCAGAAGATTACGTCAAGGTCCGTGCGGGCGACAAGGAGTTCACGCCGCCGGAAATCTCGGCGAAGATCTTGCGCAAGCTCAAAGAATCGGCCGAGGCCTATCTCGGGCACAAGGTGAACAAGGCCGTGATCACGGTCCCGGCCTACTTCAACGACGCTCAGCGCCAGGCCACCAAAGACGCCGGCCAGATCGCCGGCCTCGAAGTGGCCCGCATCATCAACGAACCGACCGCAGCTTCACTGGCTTACGGCCTCGATAAGAAGGGCGAAGAGACGATCTGCGTGTTCGACCTCGGCGGCGGTACGTTCGACGTGTCGATCCTCGAAGTGGCCGACGGCGTGTTCCGCGTGATCTCCACGAACGGCGACACCCACCTCGGCGGCGACGACTTCGACGAAGTGCTGATCAACTACGTGGCCGACGAGTTCAAGAAAGAACAAGGCATCGACCTCCGCAAGGACACGATGGCCCTGCAGCGACTCCAGGAAGCCTGCGAAAAGGCCAAGAAGGAGCTCAGCTCGGCACAGACGACCGACATCAATCTGCCGTTTATCACGGCCGACGCCAGCGGTCCGAAGCACTTGCAGATGTCGATCACGCGGGCCCAGTTCGAGAAGCTGGAAGACGCGCTGATCGAGCGCGTGAAGGGCCCCGTGCAACAGGCGCTCAAGGACGCCAAGCTCGATCCTTCGAAGATCGACGAAGTTGTGCTCGTGGGCGGCTCGACCCGCATCCCCAAGGTGCAGGAAGTCGTCAAGCAGCTTTTCGGCGGCAAGGAGCCCCACAAGGGCGTCAATCCGGATGAAGTCGTCGCGGTTGGCGCGGCGATCCAGGGCGGCGTCCTCTCGGGCGAAGTGCAGGACATTCTGCTGCTCGACGTCACCCCGCTTTCCTTGGGCATCGAAACTTTGGGCGGCGTGATGACCAAGCTCGTCGAACGCAACACCACGATCCCTGCCGAGCGGAAGCAAGTCTTCAGCACGGCCGACGACAACCAGACCGCGGTCACGGTCCGGGTCTTCCAGGGCGAACGCGAAATGGCGTCCGATAACCGGCTGCTCTCGCAGTTCAACTTGGAAGGCATCCCGCCCGCGCCGCGCGGCGTGCCGCAAATCGAGGTCAAGTTCGACATCGACGCCAACGGCATCCTGAACGTCGCGGCCAAGGACCTCGGCACCGGGGTCGAGCAGACGGTCCGCATCGAGCAATCGAGCGGCCTCTCCGAGACCGAAATCGAAAAGATGCGCAAAGACGCCGAGTCGCACGCCGACGAGGACAAGAAGAAACGCGGCTTGATCGAAGCCCGCAACGAAGCCGAGTCGCGTGCCTATCAGCTTGAAAAGCTGATCAAGCAACAAGGCGACAAGTTGCAAGCTAGCGACAAGAGCGCGCTCGAAGCCGCGATCACCAAGGTCCGCGATGCCGCCAAGGGCGACGACGCAGCCAAGATCAAGTCGGCCATCGGCGAACTCGAAGCCGCGTCCCACGCGATGAGCGAGGCCCTGTACAAGGCCGCCGGCGCGGGTGCCGCTCCCGGCGCTGCTCCCGGCGCAGGCCCAGCGGCCGGCGCCACCGGCGGTTCCTCGCCCGACGACGACGCGATCGACGCGGAGTTTGAGGTGAAGAGCTAAGACCGCGCGGAGGTCAGGCAACCGCGAAGCGGTTCAACAACACAGCCCAGGGTCGCCCCGAGTCTTCGAGGGGCGCACCCTGGGTTTGCACGCCAGTAGAAACCCAACCGCGAAGCGGTTGCACAAGTGAGGGTCGACGATGGGACAATCGTTGGCGCAGATCTATGTGCATCTCATCTTCTCTACACGGGATCGCCAGCGTTTCCTGATCGACGAGAGCGTACGTAGTAGCGCCCACGCATACCTAGCTGGAGTCTGCCGCAATCAGGATTCGCCCGCGCTAATCGTGGGCGGCCCGGAAGACCACGTTCACCTGTTGTGTCGCCTTGGAAAGCAAACAACGGTGTCCGCCCTGGTGCGCGAATTGAAACGCGATTCGTCGTCGTGGATTAAGACACGCAAGAGCGACCTGGCTGACTTGCATTGGCAAAAAGGATACGGGGCATTTTCCGTAAGCCCGAGTCACGTGGAAGACTTGAAGGCATATATCGCGAATCAGATGGAGCACCATCGACGCGAGAGTTATCAAGATGAATTCCGACGAGTGTGCGCCAAGTATGGAATCGAGATTGATGAACGATACGTTTGGGATTGAACCTGTAAAACCCCTGCAGGGTTTGGAAAATAATTGAATGGATCCCAGGGTGCGCCCCTCGAAAACTCGGGGCGACCCTGGGCTATGATGTGAAACGCCTGCGGCGTTGAAGAAGGATTTGAACCATGGCATTCCGATTCGAAAAACTCACCATCAAGGCTCAAGAGGCCGTCGCGCGTTCGCAGGAACTGGCCGCTGAGGCGGGCAATCCGCAGATCGAGCCGATGCACTTACTCTCCGCGCTGTTGGCCGAAGCGGGCGGCATCGTGCGCCCGGTGCTGGAAAAAATCGGCGCGAACACCGGCCAGCTCGAAGAGATCGTCGCGGCGGAGCTCAAGCATCTGCCGAAGTCGAGCGGCGGCGCGACGCCTGGGGCCAGCCCTGCCCTGCAAAAGGTTCTCGAAGCCGCACAGGCTGAAGCCGACGGCATGAAAGATGAGTTCGTCTCGACTGAGCACCTGCTGCTCGCGCTCGCCGGCACCAAGAGCAAGGCCCAGGACGTGCTGGCGCTCAACGCAATCACCAAGGACGCGGTGCTCGGCGCCCTCCGCGCCGTCCGCGGGTCCGCGCGCGTCACCGACCAGGCCCCCGAAGGCAAGTTCCAGGCTCTCGAAAAGTACGGCATCGACCTCGTCGAACGTGCTCGCCAGGGCAAAGTCGACCCCGTGATCGGCCGCGACCAGGAAATCCGCCGCGTTATCCAGGTCCTTTCGCGCCGCACGAAGAACAACCCCGTGCTGATCGGCGAGCCCGGCGTCGGCAAAACCGCCATCGCCGAAGGGTTGGCGCTCCGCATCGTGCAGGGCGACGTGCCGCAGAGCCTCAAGAACAAGCGCGTGATCGCGCTCGACATGGGCGCGCTCGTGGCCGGCACTAAGTTCCGCGGCGAATTCGAGGAACGCCTCAAGGCGCTGCTCAAGGAAGTCGACGACGCCGGCAATGTGATCCTGTTCATCGACGAGCTCCACACCGTGATCGGTGCGGGAGCTGCCGAGGGCGGCGCCGACGCGGCTAATCTGCTCAAGCCGGCGCTCGCCCGCGGTCAGCTCCGTTGCATCGGCGCGACCACGCTGGATGAGTATCGCAAGCACATCGAAAAAGACGCCGCTCTCGAACGCCGCTTCCAGCCCGTGCTGGTCGGCGAGCCGAACGTCGAAGACACGATCGCCATCCTCCGCGGACTCAAACCGCGGTACGAGGCTCACCACAAGGGCGTGCGGATCAAGGACTCGGCGCTCGTGGCCGCCGCCGAGCTCTCGAACCGGTACATCAGCGACCGCTTCCTGCCGGACAAGGCGATCGACCTCATGGACGAAGCCGCCTCGCGTCTGGCCATGGAGCTCGAAAGCGTGCCGGCCGAGATCGACCAGGTGCAGCGCCGGCTGATGCAGCTGGAGCTCGCCGCCCGGCAACTGGAACACGAGACCGAAGAGCACGCCAAGGACCGCCTCGACGAGATAAACGAGGAGATGGCCGAGCTTAAACGCCAGCTCGCCAGCCTCCGCGAGCAGTGGGAAAGCGAAAAGCTGGGCCTCGGCGACGTGGCCGCCATTCGCCGCAAGCTTGAAGACGCGCAGCGGAACTACGACCAGCACGCTGCGCAGATCAAGGACCGCCAGGCGATGGGCCAGCCGATTGAGGAGTCGGCCTACCAGAAACTCTACGAGCTCGACGTCGAACGGAAGAAGCTTGCCAAATTGGTGGAAGATGCCGAAGCGAAACAACAGGCTGCAAGCGAAGGCGAGAAGAGCACTGGCGGAGCCAGTGGCACCCGTGGGGAACGTCGCCTGCTGCGCCAGGAAGTCGGCCCCGAGGAAATTGCCGAAGTCGTGAGTGCCTGGACGGGCGTCCCCGTCACTCGCATGATGGAGGCCGAAAAGGCCAAGCTGCTCGTGCTCGAAGAACGCCTCCACCAACGCGTCATTGGCCAGGACGAAGCCGTCCGCGCGGTCGCCAACGCCGTCCGCCGCAGCCGCTCCGGCCTGCAAGATCCGAACCGCCCCATCGGCTCGTTCATTTTCTGCGGCCCCACCGGCGTCGGCAAAACCGAGCTCTGCAAGGCGCTCGCCGAAGTGCTGTTCGACGACCCGCACGCCATGATCCGCATCGACATGAGCGAGTTCATGGAAAAGCACACCGTGAGCCGTCTGATTGGCGCGCCCCCGGGATACGTCGGCTACGAAGAAGGGGGCAAGCTCACCGAAGCGGTCCGCCGCCGCCCGTACTCCGTGATCCTGCTCGACGAAATCGAGAAGGCCCACCGCGATGTCTTCAACATCCTGCTGCAAGTGCTCGACGACGGCCGGCTGACCGACAACCACGGCCACACCGTCGACTTCACCAACACGATCATCGTGATGACCTCGAATGTCGGCAGCCAGATGATCCAGGAGCTGTTCGAAGGGGGCGGCACCTACGAAGAGATGCGGGCCGGGGTAATGGAGTCGCTGCAAACCCGCTTCCTCCCCGAGTTCCTCAACCGCATCGACGAGATCATCGTCTTCCGCCCGCTCGATCGGTCGCAGATCCGCAAGATCGTCGACCTGCAAGTCGAGCACCTGGAAAAACTACTCGCCAAACGCGAGCTGCATTTGGTCGTCACCGAAGCGGCCCGCCAAGAAATCGCCAACCGCGGCTACGACCCGCAGTTCGGCGCGCGGCCGCTCAAGCGCGTGATCCAGCAACAGCTGCAAAACCCGCTGGCCGCGGAGCTACTCAAGGGCGAATACCCCGAAGGCAGCACGGTCAAAATCGACTTCGACGGTGAGGAGTTTACGTTTGAGCGCGCGGCCATGGAGGGCGGGAAGTCGCGGGATAAGGTGGTGGCGTCGAAGGTAGTGTGAATGTAATCTCGCGGCAGCCTCGCCACGCAGCGCTGTTCGAAGAAGCCTCGGTCCGACGGACATAGGTAAGGTCGAAGGTATGACCATAGTTGCAAGGTTTTCTGTACAAGGTCATGCTTTCTTAGTTGGCGACCTCATGCTTTCTGGCATTCCAATGGAGGGTCGGCCCGCCATCGTCCCTACGATTTCTTTGAACCCCTTGCGGTTTGAAACGACCGAACGAATGCCCAGAGGACTATGTCAAAAGCTGACAATTATTGGCGATCATATTGCAATTGGTTGGTCTAGTGATAACATCGCCGCGGCGCAAGATCTGTTTGGCGAACTTCGATTGTTGAACGAATTCGATCGACTGACCGAGAGATCATTGAACGAGCACCTCAGCCGACAGAAGTCAACTTTGTGGGATGAGTTGGGGATAATAGGGTTCATCCGGGAATCCTCAGACAGAATGAGAACTTTCAGCACGAATTGCTGGGAATTCAATTCCGTTGAATTTGGGAATGTTGGCGCAATGGGAAGCGGCTGGAAACAAGTTGCGGACTACATTGATCGCGAGACAGTTTTGCCAACGCACGAGAACCGAGCGCTAAACGCAGTCGAACTCGGAATCAGTTATTCACTGCAGATGATGGGCAGCTTTCTCACGAGCGAAATTGTGTCGCATGATTCACTCTGGAACCGATACGGCGCTGGATACGAACTCGCAACAGTTGAAAGCGGTCGATTTTGTAAATTGCCAAGTGCAACATTTATACATTGGCATGCGCTATATGAGGGTGGCGAGTCGATTCGATTTTTCCGAACTCCTTTAAGAGCATTTCGCTATGCATACTACGACGACCTGCTTGTTGTCCGTGCCGTCGAATTCGAAGACGACGACATTCGTGCAAAATATCGGCACCAAACGTTTCCGGTTCGTCCGGTCTATCGAACACTATCGCATCAAGAGAAATACGAGCATCAAGTCCCTGATATGAACGGTGAGTGGCTCTGCAACTATGTCTACCTGCATGGCCTAGATTTTCCACCGCACATCATTACGAGCATTCGGCATCAGCCCGGCAAGACGCCGGTCGTTCGCTTCACCGAGTCCGACGGAAAGCTCGAAGTAAGGGTGGAGCCAGAGTTTGTCGAAACAATTGACCGCCAGAGCAAGAAGATTATCAATCGTATCGTCGGAAATCGAGCAGGATGAGGCAGGGGCCGAAGCACAATGTACGGATATAAATTCGCGAAATCACTCGAGCCATCCGCGACATCTGCAGCAAAAACACTCGGATGGGGACGGAAGTCATGCTGTCCTTCGTATTCATCTTTCGTTGGTCACGTACAAAACATTTCGGAGAAGGAGCTAGCAGATGTCCTACATCATCGAAGTGTTTTGTAATCAAAATGTAATCAAAGGGGTCAGGACTCATTGATTTAAACCGCGCCGGATGAAGTGAAGATTACGAGTCAATTCGCGAGCTGGCTCGGCCACTCCACACCCTGCGGCGACATCTGCGGCAAAGAAAAGAACAACGCCAAACACAAACAGGGCAGGACCGTTCTTCACGAACAGCCCTGCCCCGTCGTTTGATCGTGAGCGCTTGCGAACTGCGCGGCCGCTAGTTCTCCAAGAACGGCAGCTTGTCCGTGTGGTGGCCGATCATGCGCCACTCGCCATTTTCCTTGCGGTACACGTTCGTGGCTCGCAACGATACCGGCGTCGCCTTGCCGTCGACGAGATTCTCGCCCACTTCGTAGCACTCGACCGTGGCCAGATCGGCGCCGATCTTCGCCTGGATGCCTTCCTGGCGGATCTCGCCGCCGAGCTTCAACCCGGCCTGCTTCGTCCAGTTGGCCGACACGTCGCTCCAGCCGACCAAAAACTTGCCGTCCGGCCCCATGTAGGTGACATCGTCCGCATGCGACCAAACGTCTTCCATCGGCGCGATGTCGCCCGTGAACATGGCATTGAGAGCGCTGTAGAACACGTCATTCGCCTTGAGCACCGCTTGATCCTCCGTCCCGGCGGCCCGGACCGCCGCGACCGGCAGCAATCCGACGAGTGCCAATGCGAACGCAGCCAACGTGGTGAACTTTATCATTCTTTCGCTCCTTGTCTGGAAACTACGAGAGCTGACCCGGCGCGCAGCCGCGCCACCTGCGAAAGGGTAGGCCACAATTAGCCAAGGCCGGTGGAGCCTGTAAAACAAGGGGCATGCAGGTAGGCAGGCAGGAAGAAAAGCGGTAACCACGAATCAAACGAATTGCACGAATCTAATTCTCGCGGGGCGCTGCTCCCTCTTTCGTGCAATTCGAGCTATTCGTGGTTCACTGCCGCAGCCGCATCACGTCCGCGCGCACGCCGCATTTCTTGCACATCGCGGTGTCGACGAATGGCCCGGCCTGGTCACGGCGCACGGTGACTTCGAAGTTTTGAAAATCGTCGAACGTGCCGAAGCCGCCGGTGCCATAGTCGTCGTCGTGCTTTTCGGCGACCGCCGTTTCGCGGGCCCCGCACTGCGGACAAACGATCGTCGCGCTATTGCTCGCCATGACACTGCCCCGGTACAAATCCTGCGCCAAAACTCCCCCTTTCATCGGCAAACATGCGCCGAGCCGTCACTAGGACTTGGCAGGTTCGGATTGTGCACGGCCAACCTGTCGTATCGTCGCACGCGACGCGACACATCCGCTCTCGCCAAGCAAAAACGATTAATGCGACGAGCCGCTTTTGAGCCGCATCACGTCGACGCCCAGAAGATGGTGGTTTTCGCCGAAGTGTTTTGCCTCTTGGTTGGCCGCGGCGAATCGAAAAGAGAGAGTGTGGACGCCGGGCTGG
This sequence comes from Pirellulales bacterium, assembly GCA_050248495.1. Taxonomy (GTDB): domain Bacteria; phylum Planctomycetota; class Planctomycetia; order Pirellulales; family Lacipirellulaceae; genus DASYDU01. The sequence goes on from JBFWSG010000089.1 coordinate 12,710, forward strand.
AGCGACACGTCCTTGAGCACCAGCGGCGGGGCGAGCTGGATGCCGGGCGCATAGCAGTCGACGCCCTGTGCGACCGACTTGCCGTCGATCGAGATGTCGCTGACGGCGTAATCCGGGGCCTGGGTCAGCTGCAGTTCGAGGTCACCCTGGAACGCTTCGCCGACCGCGAACTGGAGCGTCACTTCGTCGCCGACGCTCCCTTCCAGGAGCAGGTGGGCGTTGCCGCTCCAATGCGGACCGGCAAAGGCCATGTCTTGCGGGCGAGCGGCGCCGGCATGGCGCGGGACGAGATCGCGTTCGCCCTCGTAGACGCCGTCAGTCGGCACGCGCGGTTTGCGCGGAGTCGGGGGCCGCTCATAGCCGATGCGCTCGTCGACAGGAACTGCGGCATATCGATCCGCCGTCCCGGCCGCCTGATACCAGAAGGGCGTCACTGCGTAGAGCACGGGCCAGTTGTTGCCATGATACTTTTCGAGGCAGGCCTCGAAGCGATCCTGAAACGGCACGTTGTCCGCGAGCTGAAACCGCACGAGTGAAATGTGCCCGGTGTTGTTTATGTTGACCGTTTGAGCCTGCGTCGCGCTATCGAAGAGCGCCGGCGTCCCCCAGGCAAAGCCAAAATAGTCTTCGGTCCCCGTGCCATAGGTCGACGGAAACGGTTCGCCGTCGACGAAGAATTTCTCATCCCCTTCGCCGTACCAGTAGCGATTGCCGACCACTTCGCGCTGGAACCAGGCGTCGTCGTTGCAGAGCTCAGAGGTCGGCTGCTCGAACTGGGCCGCGAGCGCATCGTCCCATTTGTGGAGTGGATTCCAGACGGCGAGGTGCATCCCACAGAATCGGCCGCTCGCGCCGGTGACATCCAGCACCGGCCAATCCGGATATCGATCATCGCGGAATCGATCGATGCCCGCGGGACCATGGTCGTCGCGGTGCCACTTGGCGTGAAATCGCAGCAGCTTGTCGGCCGGCAGGTCGAGCGGTTCCACCTGCAGCACGACGCGGAATCGCCGTGTGGCTGCGCCGTCGTTTGCCAACGTCACTCGCGCTCCATCGCCAAACGGCATGTACCACGACGACCTCAATTCCCGGCCCTGCACGCCGGCCGGTAAGCACTCGAACGGATGAACGCCCGGCGCACTGCCGAAAAATTCCCCCATTGGGCACCACACGCTTGGCCGCGCCTCGCCGTCCCAGGCCATAGAGAGCGAAACGTCGCGCAGAGTGCGGGCCTGCTCCTCGGGACTCTGTTCCTCCAGCTCCACGCGCAGCTCGCAGATTGCACCCGCTCCCTTCAAGTTCGCCACGTCGACCGATTCGCCGCCCGCGAGTTCGACGTCGCGCTCGATCTGCTGCACTCCAGCCGGCAGCTGAGGCCGGTCTCGATACGCCCACGCGCGATTCGCCCGCGCCAAGGCGTCGAGTTCGGTTTCATCGAATGTGCCGCGAAAACTTGGCACGCTCCAATCCTGAGGAAACTTCGTGTAGGTGATTTGGTAGTACATGCCCCACCCTTCGCCGAACTCAATGCGGAGCGACTTATTGAAGGTGATCGGGACGAAACAGTTCCAACCGCGGGCCAACTCGCGGACCAGCTGGTTGAACCGAAACGGACCGCGCTCGGCGTCGAACAATGACTTGAACGGCATGTCGAGCACCGGCTCGTCAGAACCGTCGACATAGAATCGGATTGGCCCCTCTTTTGGATCGGCGGACCAGATCCGCCACACCACGCCCGGCCCTTCCAATTCCGCGGCGACGATCGAATTGCCATCGCGGCGGACCGAGCCGGTCCCATCTCCGTTTGCCCGCCAGTCGAGATAGCGGCCGCTCGCGGCATCGTAGCGCGAGGCCCGATCGTAACTGGTGACGCTACCCGACGTCTCACCCGGCACGGGCGGCGTGGCGAGCCCCCGCAGATCGTACAGCCGATGCACGAGCTCGCCGTAACTCAACGCACGGTCGGACGCAGCGCCATCTTCGCCCGCAGTTGCAATTGGAAATCGCAGGGCGACACAGATCGCGACAAACCACAGACTACGTGGATGGCGCAGCACTCGGCATGCCCTTCATTAACGGCGATTCCGCCCGACGAAAATCATCAACGACACTGCAACAAGATACAAGGCACAGGGCTCAGGCACCGCCGTTGATCCGGCCTGGCTACCGCCGCCCGCCGCGCCAAAGTGCGACCGCCAATAGTCGTAGTCCCATTGATCGACCGCGTTGTCGGGCACACCGGCTGGTCCCGTGCCATCGGCCGCCAACCCCGGCCCCGTCTGGCCCATCGTGTCGCGCCACACGGCGTAGTCGGCCGCGTTCACCGAGCCGTCGCGATTGTAGTCGCCGGCGAGCACCTGCGGCGGCGCTGCGTACCCGAACAAGTAGCTCGACGTCCGCCAATAGCCGTAGCCGTCGCCGTCGTCGGTTTCGATGCCCTCGATTTGATACGTGACGTTGTGCCGGCCGGGCGTGAGGTAGTCAGTCACGTCGATTACATAGGGATCGACGTCATCGCCCGGAATCCAGCCGGAGCGCGGGAAGTCACTCGACCAGGTATCGCCCCAGCGTCCCGACCAGGGATTCACGTTGCGGAAGTTGATGCCGTCGGTCCGCCAGGGAACCTCGTGAAAGACTTCGACGTTGTCGATGAAGATGCGGTGGTCGCGGGGCGTGAACTCATCGCCGCCCGAGCCGTCGCTGGCGTGCCCGCTGGCGAAATAAGCGAGGTAGACGCGGTCCAAACCGGTGGGGACGGTCATCACGCGGACACGGCGATTGTTCGTGAATTCGCCGGCCCGCCAATCCTGATCATTGAACATCGAGTAATTCCAAGTGGGCGCCGGCTCGGGCGCGTTGTTCTCGACCTTGAGACTGAAATCCAGCGACCAGGCCTGCTGCACCCAGGTGTCGATGTGGGCTCGAATCTTCACGGGCCCCTGGCGGAGAAAAGGCACCAGCGACGTGACGTCCTGTTGGTGACTCGTCGTGCCGCCGAAGCCGGTGATGAACTTGTGAAGCTCCAGATTGCCGAACGGCGTCACCAACTCGACGTTGCCAGCCCGGTCCCAGTGATCATCCTGAGCCCAAATGTTGAGCTGCGTCGTCACGCGGGCATTGTCGCCCAGCGGCGGGAGTTCCAGCGTTCGCTCGACGATCCGGCCATTGTCGAGAATCGAGACGCCGGATTGATTGTGCCAGCCGGTGCTGCCGCCAAACTGGATGCCGACGTTGTTGAACACGGAGACGTTCGTCTGCGCGCGGGCAACTTCCCCAGCGCACGCCGCCAGGCACAAGCCCAGCAGCGCCACGAACGGCCAACGCCCGAACCGCCAGCTCATGTTCCGCCATCCTCAAGAGCTGCCGCGAAAATCGGAGGTTTTCCGACCGATCGGGGCAGCGAAAATCCGCCTGTACCACACTTTTAGCGTAGCGGATCGCCGACTCAAAGTAATTGAGTTTCTTTGTTCGGCACGGCTGGATGCGAAACGAGGTTTGCCGTCAGCACGAATGAGAATTAGTGCTGAAACATCAACACGCCAAATTGCGTCGGCCCAACGCTTGCAAAGCCTGGCCCAAAGCCTAAGAATCGCAACGGCGCGAAGCGCGCGAATTGGACTAGAGCGCCTTTCCGATTGCTGTTCTGCTAGCTGGTTCGGATAGATTATTCTGAGCGGATCCAGGAGGGTCCGTGATGCGAGCTTATTCGATTGATCTGCGAGAACGGGTATTGCTGGATTGGGAT
>JBFWSG010000090.1:0-16033 GCA_050248495.1 Pirellulales bacterium
TTGTCGCCGCGCAGGTTCTTGACCGGTTCGTATTCGAAATAGCCGCGGGGATTGTTCTCGTCTTGTTCGCGGCGGCCGTCGGAGAGAATCGGCATGCCACCGGCGGCGAGCATCTGCATCACGAGCGACGTGCCGCTCCGCGGCAGGCCGCTAACCACCGTGATCCAGTCAACAGCGGGAGTTTCCGCTGTATCGGGTGGCTGGCGGTCGAGCGACAGCGAGCCCCCAGCTGCAACAACTCTTGGGGCCTCGCCGTCGCTCGACCCCACCGGCGCCGCCCGCAATCCGTCCTGCCGGGGCACGAACTGCCGCTGCGCCTCGCGCGCGGCACGTCGCACGGCGCGCATCTCGCGGGCCAATTGCCGGTGCTTGGCCGCTTGTTCCAAGTCCCCCAGCCGGCGGCGATGAATGACGGCCAAAAGCCGATGCGTCTCGGGATAGTGCGGATTGATCGCCAGCGCCGTGTGCAGCGCATCGACGGCCTGCAGCGTGCGGCCCATCCGCAATAGCGCAACTCCCAGCACGAAGTGTGCCATCGGCAACTGATAGCGTAACCCAATCGCCTTGAGCGCTGCCAGTGCGGCCGACTCATTCTCCTGTCGCAACAGGTGGACGCGGGCCGCGCCGAGAAACGCGTGCGGATGGTCCGGATCGGCGCTACTTGCCCGATCAAAGCTCCGCGTGGCTTCGTTGAGTTGTCGCAGCCGCAAATATGCCTCTCCGATTTGCAGATACAGCGCGGGCCGCTCGACGCCCGGTGCATCTGAACGCTCGAGATGGGCGATGGCCCGCGCATAGTCTCCTTCCGCCAAAGCCACGGTACCCCAGAGGTATTCAATCGCGCGCGGGTCGTAGGCAGCCCGGCGGCGCAATTCCAGCAACTTTTGCTTTTGTTCCATGCCGATCGCGCCCGCGCCATTTTGGGTTTCCAGCTCTGCGCGGAGGCCGCGCAGCAAACTGCGCAGTTCCTGGCGGGCGTCTTCCGAATCGGTGCGGCGTCGCGTGCTCAAGTCTTCGACCACAGCCCGCAGATCGGCGATTCGCTCGAGAGCCTGGAAACAGTACGCCAGTTGCACACCGAAGCGGTGCTCGTTCGGCCAACGGTCGTACAATTCCAAGAGAATCTCGGCAGCGGCGCCATGTTGGTCGTCGTCCATGTACGAGCGCGCCAGGTTATAGCGCAGTTCACGGACCGTGTTGTCGATCGCCTGCTTTCGATCGGGCGAGGGCGGCTCGACGTAGCCGAGCGCCACGAGCTGCTCGACCGCGGCGTTGGATTCGACCGGATCAAGCTGCAGGTCGGCTGGATGAAGGCCTGCCTCGCCGGGAACATTGTCCCAACTGGGAATGCTCTCGCCCGGCGTTGGTTCCTCGAGCGCCTGGAGAATGGCCCGGCCGTCCATGTCGGCGCCAACTGGCAGGCGAAACAACGACAGCAAAGTCGGCGTGACGTCGAGCAGTCCCAGCCCGTGGAGCAGTACATCCCGCCGCACTCCCGGCCCTGCCATCACGAAAATGCCAAAATCGCGATGCTCGAACGCCGGCCCTGTCGGCTCGGCGGGTATCTGTTTGAGGCGCCGATGGTCGGCATGAAAACCGTGATCCGACATCAAGATTACGGTCGTCTCGGGACCCGCCATTTCCACCAGCGTGTGGAGCATCATGTCGTGGTAGCGATAGGCGGCCTCGACGACGTGGCGGTAAAGTTCAAAATCCTGTTGCGGCACGTGCTCCTGCCGCGGCGGATGATAGCGCATGAAGCCGTGGCAGAAATGATCGATGGCATCAAAGTAAACGGCCGTGAAATCCCACGGTCGATTCGCCATCAGCCAGGTGGCGACGGCGTTGACGCTGGTGCACTCGGCGAGGATTCGTCCGCAGTTGGCCAGCCGCGGGTCATGGGTTTGATCGATCTGGTCGGCGCGCGGCACGAACGGCAAGATGTGCTCAGCCAGGAGCTCGTTCGGATTGAGCCGCAGCGCCGCGAGCGTCTCGGTCAGCTCCGCCGGATGAACGCTGCCGGGCGCCGCCGGCCAGGGCTCCTTCGGCGGTCCCACTGCTCGCTGAAAGTGATTCGAGACCATCGCGCCGCGGATCGGCTCGGCCGGGTGCGAAGGCCACCAGCCGACGATGTTGCTCGACAATCCGTTCTGCGAGAGGATGTTCCAGATGGCCTTGGTTTTGCGCGAGAGATTCGTGACCGGCCGGATACCGCTGCCGTCGGGCGAGGGCTCGGTGAAACCGTGTATCCCATGCTTGAACGGCCGTTTGCCGGTGGCGATCGACGTCCACAGCATCGGCGAAAGGATGGGGCGCAGCGTGGCAATTTTTGCCATCACGCCGCGTTCGATCAAGCGGGCGACCGTCGGCAACTTCCCCGCGTCGATGAGCGGGTGCATCACCTTCCAATCAGCCGCATCCCAACCGACGAGCAAGACTTTGCGGGGGCTGTTCGCTGTCATGACCGTGCGCAAGAGCTGACGCGCATTACGAGGCCCGCCGACGCAGCGCTGCGATGCCCACGGCACCAAGCGCGAGCACACCGAGCGTTACGCCGGTGGGCTCGGGCACCGCCGCGGCAATCGCACCGCTTCCCGCGCTGGAAGTGCGGTCGCGCCAGAATGCATAGTCGGCAGCGTCAACTTTGCCGTTGGAATTTCCGTCTGCGCCAGTGCCAGCCGTCAGGTTGTTGTTGAACGTGTTCTTCCAGACGGCGTAGTCTTCCGGACCGACGCTGCCGTTGCTGTTGTAGTCGCCGGGAATCGCACTGGCCGTTTGCCCGGCCTTGATCGAAACCCCGGGCACGGTCTCGTAGGCCCATTGCAGGACTTCGATTGCGGAGAGGCGAGTCGTATGGCCGTTAAATGCCGAGCGCGTCCGAATCTGAATCCAGCCGGCTCGTTTGGAGCCGGCCGGCCCAAAAACGAATCCGGCCAATCCGGTGTCCGCCTTTCCCCAGTTGCCATTCGCCAGGCTCTCGGGCGCAGCATAAGAATACGTCGAAACGGACGAGCGGAGCAGGCCGGGAACAGCCGTTGGCGCCACCGCCGGAATCACTTCGTTCTGCGCAACTTTTTTCACGTTCCGGGTGTCGGCCGGATCGGGTAAGAACGACAGACCGCCAAAACCCTGCACGGATCCCGTGAAACGAAATCCGTACAAGTAAGTAGAGAAACTTGCGCCGGCGCCGAGCTGCACGTCGTTGACCGCATCGTTGTTCATGTCGAACGCATTGAAGTCGAAATTCGCCGAACTCGGCATGTCGACGCGGATCGGCGACGCCGGCATGACGTGATTGATCGCTGCGTCGGCGCTCGCGGCACTGACCAGAGAAGCACCGGTGGCGGCAGCGAACTTGATCCAGCCGTGCGCAGAGGTTGCGCTCAGGTCGGTGTATTCTCCACCACTTTTAGGGCGGCTAGCCGTCGATCCGTGAGTGTCCAGCTGCTGATCCCGTGAATGCGACGAGATGTCCCGCATGGCGTGCGTCCCCCATGATCTGATGAGTCCAGCTCCCCATGATAGCGGCGATACCAAATAATCGCTCCAAGATTATGCGAGGGGCGGCAAATTTTCACTTTTCCCGTGACAATTGGCCCCTCGATCTGCCCATAATGCTTGGGTAACGAGCCAACGGCGACGGATCGAATCATGCACAGTCAGTCGCAAGTCGAGATAGACCAGCTATTTGCGTCCGCCAAGGCCGGGTCGAGTTCCTGCCTGGGCCGGCTGCTCACGCTCTATTCGAACTATCTCAAGCTGCTGATCGCCGCCCAGCTGGACGACCGCCTGCGAGTGCGGGTGAGCCCGTCGGACATCGTCCAGGAGACGTTCTTCGAGGCCCACCGCGACTTCCATCAGTTCCGCGGCCGGTCGACGGGCGAGTTTGTGGCCTGGCTGCGAAAGATTCTCGTGAACAATCTGCTGCATGTCGTCGAGCAGCACCTGCTCGCGGAGAAGCGCGATGTGCGGCGCGAGATTTCGCTCGAACAGATCGGCCGCCGGCTGGAGCAGTCGACCGCCCGTCTCGAATCGCTGCTCGCCGAGCCAGGCGACTCGCCGAGCGGCCACGCCCAGCGCAATGAACAGGAGATTTTGCTCGCCGACGCGCTTGCAGAACTCCCCGAGGATTACCGCGAGGTAATCCTGCTGCGGCACATCGAAGGGCTGCCGTTCGAGGAGGTTGCCCGGCGGATGGATCGCACCAGCGGCGCGGTGCGCATGCTTTGGCTGCGGGCGTTGGAACGGCTCCGCAAGACTTTTCCGGAACGAGAATTCGCGTGAAGCCCGAGATCGACGAACTCGATGCAACGCTCACCCAGACCAGCACGCCCCGGCGCGAGCTGGCGGATATTCTGGAGCGCTATTTGGCGGATCTGGAGCGCGGCACGGCGCCCGATCGCGCGGCCTTTTTGGCGGCAAACGCTGAGTACGCCGACGAGCTGCTGCCGTATCTCGAAAGCCTCGACAAGCTGCACCTGGCGACGCGCGATCTGCGTTCGATGCGATCGCTGGGCGGCAAGAGCGTGGCCGAGCCCTCCGCCAAACAGATCGGCGACTACAAGATCGTGCGGGAAGTCGGCCGCGGCGGCATGGGCGTCGTCTACGAGGCCCACCAGGAATCGCTCAACCGCCGCGTCGCGCTGAAGATCCTGCCCTTTGCGGCGGTGCTCGACCAGCGGCAGATCGCGCGGTTCCGCAACGAGGCCCAGGCGGCCGCTCAGCTCCACCACCCGCACATCGTCCCCGTCTTCGCGGTGGGCCAGGAGCATGGCGTCTACTATTACGCGATGCAATTCATCGACGGCAAATCGATGGAAGCCGCGATCGACGAGTTGCGAACCGTAAGCGGCGGCATGGCCACGCAGGGCACAACACACGTTCACGGCGCCAAGGGCGGCTCGACCACGACGCTGGCATTCAACCGCCAGACCGTGCTTTCCTCGGAAGGCTCGATCCGCAGCAGCGAATTCTTCCGCAGCGTCGCCCGCCTTGGCAAAGAAGCAGCGGAAGCGCTGCAGCACGCACACGACTACGGCATCGTGCATCGCGACGTGAAGCCGTCGAACTTGATGCTCGACCTGCAAGGCAAATTGTGGGTGACCGACTTCGGCCTGGCGCGGATTCAAAATGACAGCGGCGTCACGCTTACGGGCGACGTGGTCGGTACGCTCCGCTACATGAGCCCCGAGCAGGCGTCGGGCCAGGCCGCGATGGTCGATGCCCGCACCGATGTCTATTCGCTGGGCACGACGCTCTACGAGCTGCTCACGCTCGAGCATGCCTTCTCGGGCGACGACCGCCATGTCGTCTTGCGGAAGATCGAACAGGAGGAGCCCGTCGCGCCGCGGAAATTGAATCCCGCGCTGCCCGTGGATTTGGAAACGATCGTGCTCGCCGCGATGTCCAAGTCCCGCGACGAACGATATGTGTCGGCGCAAGCGCTGGCCGACGACCTGGGCCGCTTCCTCTCCGGCGAGCCGGCCTTGGCCCGCCGCCCCGGGATTGTCGATCGGGCCACCAAATGGGCCCATCTGCACCGGTCGCTGGTGGCGATGGCAGCCATGTGTGCGGTCCTCGTGAGCATTGTCTCATCGGTGGGCATGGTACTCTTGGCTCATGAGCAAGCCCGCACGCGCGACGCGCTGGCCAAATCGGATGAAAGCCGCCGGTTGGCCAGCGAAAGCTTCGAGCGCGCTGAGGACAGTTTCCAAAAGGCCCGCGACATGCTCGACAGGCTCGGCGTCCAAATGGCCGACCGGCTTGTCGACGTCCCCGGCAGCGAGCCGGTCCGGCAGCAGCTGCTCGCCGACACGCTCGGTTTTTATCGCCATTTCATCGCGCAGGCGGCCGGCGATCCCAAGCTGCAGCACGAGTTGGCGCTGGCTCACTTCAAGTCGGGCGTGATCGAGGCCAAGCTCGGCAACACCGGACGCGCCGTGGCGGAATACACCGACGCCCAGTCGCTGCTCGAAGACCTCGTCGCGGCCGCGCCGACGAACGACAAACTGCTGTCGCAGCTTGCGCTGTCGCACAACAACCTGGCGATCCTTGCGGCCGCCCGCCGCGACCACATCGAAGCCCGCAGTCGCTATGAACAGGCGATCCAGATTCAGCGCGAGCTGGTGTCGGCGAATCCGACCAATCCTGCCTACGCCGCCCAATTGGCCGAGAGCCAGTCGAACCTCGGCATGCTGCTCGATGCCCAGGGTGATGCGGATGCTGCCGAAACCACACTGGCCGACGCCGTCGCGCTGTTGCGCCCCCTCGTGACCGGCAAGAACGCCGAGCCGCGCTATGCGCGCAATCTTTCGATTGCCGCCAACAACCTGAGCTACGTCCTCTCGAAGCACGACCCGGCCGCCGCGGAACGCACGATGCGCGAAGCGGTTCGCATTCTCGAGCAGCTATCGAGTTCTGTGCCGGAGAGCAGTCGGTACCAGGACGATCTCGCCTTGTGTTACAACAATCTCGCGGCCCTCTTGAGCCGGACGGGCCGCGCCGCCGACGCCATTCCCTGCCACGCGCGGGCCATCGCGCTGCAGGAACAGCTCGTTCGCCGCTCACCCTCCGTGGTGCGATACCGCAGCGACCTGGCGATCAGCCTCAATAACCTGGGCGTGGCCTATTGCCGCGCCGGCCAGGTCGATGCCGCCGAAGAGCCGTTCGGCCGGGCCCGCGAGCTGTTCGCCACGCTCTCGACCGATTTTCCCAACGAATTGGGATATGAAAGCGCCCTGGCGGGCCTCTTGAACAACCAGGCCCTGGCCCTGGCGGGCGTCGGGCGGCACGAGCAGGCCGTAACCCTTTATGAAGAAGCGGTTAACGCTCAAAGGCGCTGCTATCGCCGCGTGCCGAGTTCGCAATTGATGCAGGAAATTTTGAGCAAGATGATCTATAATCAGGGCCGGTCGCTCTCAGCGCTCCAGCGCTGGAGCGCCGCCACGGATGCCGCGCTCGCCCGTCGCGAGCTCTGGCAAAACAATGGCAAGCGCCTGTTCGGCGTCGCCGTAGAGCTGGCCGGAATCGGACAGAGCGCGGCGCAAAGCGACGACCGCGCCGTGGAGGAACGCGTGAATCGGGAGACGGTCGCCACGTTGCGACAGGCGCTCGACCACGGTTACTCCGCGCGAGAGCTGTTGTCCCTGGACGAGCGATTCGCCCACTTGCGCGACAACCCGCAATTTACCGCACTGGTATCGCAAGCCGCGCCGTAGTGAGTTGGTCAGGCATCCTACTGCTGAGAGTTCCGCCCGCTATGAAAAAGTCTCACCACCAGTCGTTGCGGACGCGCCTCGGCATCGAGCAGATCGAGAATCGCTTGATGCTTTCGGGCGACGGAGTTCCTGGCCTCGACACCGACACGTTCAACCTCGATCCGTTGGGCGTCGGCTACGCGGTGATCTCGAACGATTCGGCTCCCCAGGTCACGACGACCCCCATCACGAATTTCCACACCGCGGACTTCGACGGCACGACCAGCGCCGTTGATATTTCCACGTTCCGCGACGAATTCGTGCCGCAGCGCGACTTTTTGTTGGATGCAAGCGGGTCACTGACAATTGCCGACGGGCAGTCCAGCCCCTGGCGGAGCAGCGACGACCAGGCTGCTTCGCTCGGCGACTTGCGGTCCCGGCTCGACCTCTTATCAGATTCCAAAGCGGGATTTGCGATCGGGAATCAGAGCTATTTCATCGTCGTAAACGGCGTGGGCCGGGAGTTTGCGCTGGTCACCACCGGGGTGCTGCACGCCGGCGACTCGCTCGACACGCGTGCAAATTTCGATTCGGTCTTGAAGTCAGTCATCGACGCCGATTCGCTGCCACACAGCGGCGATCTAACCAGCGCTCCCGTCGGCCAGCCGGCCGCCCCGCTATTGGGCGAGTCCGGCGATAGCGCGGCTCCCGTCAGCAAGATCGATGTGACGGTGCGCGTCGATCGGCAACCCGCGGCCGGCGGTGCGCCGTCGCTCGAGATCACGATTGCCGCCCCGCCCAACACGATCATTCCGATCCGCCAATCGGATGCTCAGATCAACGTCGGCCAGTTGATCGACGAGTTGCTCACTTCGGGCACGAACTACGTCGATCAGGCCCTGCCGGACGACGCCGGTTACGATGACCTGCAGCTCGCCAGTTCCGGCGGCACTACGCAAGGCGACGACTTGTTCCACGCCCCGCTTGGCAGGAGCGATGGTCAGGTCGCCGCGACGGGCGAAGTCGCTGACGAAGGCGGTATGGTTCCGGTCCAGGGGATCGTCGAAGCGCTGGCCGGCGAAGCGATCGCCGCGCCGAACACCCAGCAGCTGGTCATGGCCGAAGCGCCGGCCGAGATCAGCGGCGAGCTGGCCCGCGCGGCCGTAATGGAATTGATCGAAGGCGAGACCGACCCGGCCGCGCCGCAGTCGGTGGCCGACCACACATTCCTCGTCGCTGCCGACGAAGCCGCGTTCACTCCCGGGCAGATCGCCGCGAGCCTTGGCGGCGAGTCGCCGGCCCTGTTCTCGGCGGTGCGCGTGATCGCCGGGCAGGCAGGCCAGGCGGCGTCGCTCGTTGCACCGGCGAACCCCGTCTATCTCGCCGCAATGATGAGCACCGCCGGTGACGCCTTCGCCGCCGCGGCGGCTTCCGCCCCGCTATCGGCCGCCACGTTAGAGCAAGGGCCGGCGAGCGACGCGCGGCAGAGCGCGTTTTCCGAATGGGGCGAGGAAGACGCGGCCGACGCCCAGGCTTGGGCTACCGATGGTGCCAATCGCTGGCTCAATGGGGCGCCGCTCGTGGTCGTCCTGGCGTGCGAGCGAGTTTTGGCCGCCAAACGCAAGCGACAACAGGCCGCCGAACAAAAAGCTACCGAACAGCAGGCCGCCGAACAGGAACCGCCTTCGGCCCAACGCTCTCCAGGCGCCCGCCGCCGCCCCAAATAAAAATGCCCCGCGGGTTCTTCGCCCGCGAGGCAGATCTCTGTGACAAAATTCAATTTGTCGCGACGACGTTACTTGCTGCGCGACCGCCGGCCCAGCCAGCCGATCGCGCCGGCAGCCAGTGCCAGCAGCATGCTATTCGGCTCCGGTACATTGAAGAGCCGCACGTTGTCGAACACCGTGAGCACCTTGTAGCCCGAAGCGTCCGGCACGCTCACCGAGTTGAACGGATCCGATTCGCTCAACAGCAGTGTGCCGCCGGACAAATCGCCAGACGTGTTATTGTACGTGTCGATCACATAGCCGTTGACGGCGAACGACACCATTCCGGCAACGCTCTTGATTTCAACCTCGACCCAGCGATTCTGCGGTCCGAGCGCCGTGTTGCCGGGGCAGGTCACGCCCGGCACGCATGTGTTCACTCCCGGCACGCTCCCCGGCGGGATGTCTTCCCAATCGAGGAAGCCGGCTTGCGTTCCCGGCGGATTCGCGAAGCGATAGAAATTCGTGTTGTTGCCGCTGCCGTCTTCGCCGGTGAAGCTCCACGCCAGGCCGTCGCCGTTGCTCAGACCGAACCGCAGCGGTACGGACGTGCCGTGGTTGAACACGCCGACGGTCGAGTATTCCGTCGTCGCGTCGCCCGTGTTGACGAACGAATAGACGTCCACCTTGAGCGAGAAATCTCCCGCCGGAATTGCGGCTAGCGCTGAGAGCGGAATCACGCCCACCGCCTCCCCTTCATCGCCGGGGGAATCCGTCTTGTTCGACTCCAAGCGCAGCCCGATCGTCGAGCCGCCGCTGGAATGCGGCGCCGAAGGTGCGCCGAGCGCCGAATAGTCGAACGCGTAGTCCACCAGGCCGTCCCAGCCCAACGGCGGCGTTTCGAGAACAGTGATCGGCGCCGACCACCGCGACGCCCCGTTCAAATCGTCCCACGATTCAGAAAAGACCAGCTGCGCTGCGGCCGGCGTCGAGAATAACGCCAGGGCACCGAGCGCAACCACCATCGCGCGCGACTTCATTAGACTCTCTCCAGGTTAGAAGTTCAAAGAGAAGTACGTAGACAGCGCCTGGAAACGGGAACCAATCCTAACGAACCAGCCGAATTGGAGGAAGCAAATTCCAGTCGAAATTCCCGAAAAAAATTTTCAGTTTCCACGCCGTCTGTACGATTTCGCACAAAACTGCGCAGACGCGCGAGCAAGCTGCGCGATGCGCCGAGTGCTGCTCGCGCTTGCAACTTGCTGAGCTCTGCTGAAGTTGCAGCTGTTACGCCTCGCGTGTCGCAAACCAGCCAATTGCACCCACACCGGCGAGCGCAATGCCGGTCCATTTCAACGCCGTGGCGATCGTTTGCGGTCGATCATGCGCCGTCTGAAACTCGGCCATCAGTTCCTCGGCCTCCTGCTTCAGCCGCCGATACTCCTCGACCGCCTCCCCCGGATTCGTGCCACCGTAGACTTTCGACTTACTCTCCGGGTTATTCACGACGAAGTGCAAGTTGTGAACGCGCGATTTGAGCTCGGTCAAATGCTTTTGCTTTTCGGCGGTCCAAGTCGAAGTCGGCGGAAAGATCGTGGACCAGGCAAAACTCAACAAGAGCAGGAAGAAGCCGAGTCCCAACAGACCAAACGCGCCGGCTTTCATCGACTGCCCACTTTCATCAAGCGAATCACGAAATGACCGGTTGCGGCCTTTCTCAGCACTACTTCTGGTATCCGTCCGTATCGATCTGGCCGTCGTTGATGCTCACCTGGCGGGCCATCAAGTAGGGATCGATTGCGTCGTCCAGCCAGGCCACGCTGCCGTCGATGTGCGCGGCATTCACGCCGCCCACGTGCATGCTGCGGGGCGCGGCGGAAAAGAACGATTCCCGCTTGCAGGGCATCAATTCCAGCGAAGCCTCCGCGGCGCCGTCGTCCGGGCACTCGCGCAGCTGGTCCGCGTTCCAGGCCGTCGGCGGATTGTTCGGGGGCTGCGTCTGTTCGGAATCCACCGCGCGCGGCACGTAGGGCGTGTTGCGGGTCGTCGTGGCGGCATTGTTGCAGCCGGTGGCCGACGTCTCGCTGTGCATGTCGAAGCTCAGCATTGTCGTGGCCGTCCAGGCCAAGACCCACGCCCCGCGCTGATCCCATTCCGGCTCGCGGGTGCGAATCTCCGCGAGCATGATCGTCTTGCTCGTGCCGTCGGTCACTTTGCTCAGCTTGTGTAATTGATCGACCAGCGCGCCGGGAAACACGCGCTGGCACTCGATGTGCTCGGGACTCACATAGGCCGCGTAATTCCCCTTCGCGAAACGGCGGCCGAGCGTATAGGTCTCGGAAAAATACATCCGGCCACGGGCGCCGTCTGAAGGACAGAGCAGAATCTCCGGCTGCCGCTCCTCGGGGCGTGTGCTGACGTCCTGGTTGAAGGCGTGCTTGTCCGAGTCGAAATTGAATTGATCGTACAGCGGCTGTTCTTCCAGCTGCGGCAGGATCTGCACGATCCAACTGAACTGCTGGCCCGTGTACATGTTCAGCACTTGCTTGCCCGGCAGCGTCCGTGCCGAAGTCGCCGGCGGCAGGCCTTTTTTTACGTTCTCAAACGTCAGCGTTGCCAGCGCTAGGTTCTTGAGATTGTTGCGGCACTGCGACCGTCGCGCCGCTTCCCGCGCCGCTTGCACCGCCGGCAACAAGAGCGCCACCAGGATGCCGATGATGGCGATCACCACCAACAGCTCGACCAGAGTGAACCCTGCACGCAGCGACTGCGCGCGCTTAGCGCAAGCATCTTGAGCCCGCATAGCTCAGCTACCTCGTCCAAATGAACAGCTTCAATTCGAGCTGTGACCCGCCGCTACCCACCGTTGCGGCCCCACAGTCGTTCTCGCCTGAAGATGGGAACGAGTGCGATCGCAGTCCCACACTGCAATCGCAATTCTTGACGACCGAATTGTAATCGATTCGCTGTTGCTGAAAAGCGCTGATCGCACATTCCTTCCTACTGCTTTGCGCACTAGAGACTTCGCGTTGCGAATAATTCTGAGGATTGTCGAGACCGCCTGAGAGAATTAGTTGACGTTTTGGTTTTGCTGCGATACGGTCAGTGTTGCCTGGGACGACGCACGCTGTGGGGACGGTGGCGATTCGGTGGGGCAATTGCTTGCAAGCCGCGATAGATTCCAAACGGCAATCATTTCCCAGGCGGCAACAGTTCTCAAGGCGCGGCAATACCGAACACAGGCGTGCGCGGGAGGTTGACTCGTCATGGGCCAGATTTGCTACGGTTGCGTACTTTTCCGCTGCTTTTTCCTAGGCAGCGCTTGCCGCCGATTTCTGATCGCTGCTTTCATGGCGCTCGGCTGTACGACGGCATGGGACAATTTGTCCGCCTCGGCCCAAACAGTCCTGTTCTCCGACCAGATGAACGTCGGCACGGGCTGGAAGTACTCGCATTTCGCAGGCGCCATGGATCCGCCATTTCCCACCGTTTCGGGCCAATTCAATTTTGATTATGCCGCGCTTGGCATCCCGGAAGCGCCGAATACTGCTCCCGGCGATGCCGTCCGCCGCGGCCTGCGGCTCGACTCGAACATTCAAGGTGGCGTCGCCGGCGATGCCATCGCCGCAGTTTACGAAGATCCGGACTTCACCGGCAAATACACGCTGCAGGTCGACATGTGGATGAACTGGTCCGCCGATGTCACGCAGAATGGGACCACCGAGCACGGCGGAGTCTACGCCGGCTTCGACTATGACGCCGCCCAGGGATCATTCTCACCCGGCCAGAACGGCGCAGGGGTGATGCTCTCGACCGATGGCGACTGCTCGAACTGCGACTACATCCTGGCCAAGAGCCAGTGGGAACTCGACACCTTCAGCGGCCAATATGGAACCATGGACTTGGGGTTCGGCAACCAGCCGGGCTACGACAACACCGACGGCGACGCGAGCATCGCTCCCGATCTGGAAACGCTGTTCCCGTCGTTCGATATCGCCGCCGCCACCAACAACATGAACGGCAACGGCCCGCAACCGGCGGGCGCACTCGGCTTTCAGTGGGTCACAGTCACGATCGAAGTCGATAGCAATGCCGCGGGGACCGGCACCAACGGAAGTCTCGGCACCGCCAAGGTCTCGCTGAAGAGCGCCCAGAGCGGCAACTCGTTCGTCCTCGGCACGATTCAGAACAGCATCGATGACGACCGCGACGACGACAACGACGGCGACGAGTGCAGCGGCGGCGAGGACATATGCACGAATGAACAGCCGGTCAGCATGACCGGCGGCATCGGCCTGGCCGCGATCGACTTCTTCTCGAGCAAGCCGTCCAATGCTGCCTGGGGCTTCATGCTCTTCGACAATGTCCGCGTGTTCGAAGGCTCGCTTACGGTCGACGTGCCAGGCGATTACAACGACGACGGCCAGGTGACATCCGCCGACTACAATGCCTGGAAGTCGACGTTCGGCATGAACGTCACCGCCGGCGCGGGCGCCGACGGCAACAACGACGGCAAGATCAACGCCGCCGACTACACCATTTGGCGCGATCACTTAAGCGGCGCCGGAGCCGCCGCCACGGCCGTCCCCGAACCGACCGGTTTGCTGCTAATCGTATTGGGCGGTTTGGCGCTGCTGCTTGCCGAAGCCGGCCGCGTTCGGCAATACCGGCTTAGGACAGTACCGGTTCCTCGGCCTCGATCTCCACGGCGCTGATCGGATCGCGGAATCGATAGCCGACGCCGCGGACGGTTTCGATCAATGGGGCGCGCACTCCCAGCTTTTTCCGCAGCGAGCGGATGTGGACGTCGATCGTCCGCTCCAGCACCAGCGAGTCGCCGCCGAGCGCCGAATCGATCAGCTCCGACCGCGAGAACACGCGGCCCAACTGGCGGATCAGCGTCTTTAGCGCTCCAAACCTGCACCGTCGACACGGTCATTCCAGTAGTGACCGCGTTGTGCGGCGAGCAAGTATCGCCAGCGAAGCGATGAAGAGTGCGACCAGAGATGTAGGCTCAGGCACGGTGGTTGATCCGGAGCCCGCGCCGCTGCCAAGCGAGTCGCCGAAGTGGGACGTCCAATAGAGATAGTCGTTGTCGTCAACAACACCGGGGGTGAAGTCGTTAAGGAGCGTCGTAGCTCCCGCGGCGACCGCGTCGCGCCACACCGTGTAGTCCGCCGCATCGATCACTTGGTTGCCGTTGTAATCGCCTGAAAGGCCGGCGGCCACCACCGCCAAAACAACGTCATTGGGACCGTAATTGATTTGCCACTTGAGCCCGCCGGCAAGCGCCGGCAGTTGGGCCGCTGTGGTGTCGAACGTGCCGGCGACGCCGCCGGTGGCCGAAAGAATGCTGAACATATCCCCTGCGCTCGGCAGGAAACCGTTCACGAATTGAACCGCCACTTCGCCATCGAGCGTGGCAATTCCGGCGGTCATTAGCCGGGCGAAGTCGGTAGTACTCGTCCCGCCAATTTGGAAGCCGATGGTCGCGTTGTCCTTGAGAGTGATCGCGGCTGATGCGCTAACGACCGAACCCGCTTGTAGGTTGAGCACCGGCTGAGCCACTCCGACATCGTCGCCCACGGTCAGCGTGCTCACCGTAGCGCCCACCGCCGGGCCGGTGATCGAGAGTGAAGTGCTGGGATCGATTTGCACCGCGTGCGGCGTACCCGGCTTCAGGCTCAGCGTCCAGTTCCCCGCCGCGTCCCAAGAGCCGCTCGTCGTCGAGCGCCAGCGCAGATCCGGCGTGTAAAGAAAGAGCCCCTGACTGCCATTGGCCGCGGCCGCCCGAAACGCCACCTGACCATAGTCGTTGAAACTCATCCGCAGACCGGCGTCGCCTGCATAGCCGCCGGTCGTGTCTAAAAACGCGACCACTGCGCCAACCAGCGTATCACCTTCGCGGGCAACCTTCACCGTCTCGATCCCGTCGGTCACATAAATGCCATTGTCGTCGGTTAAACCGCCGCTGTTGCCGCGCAAGAACGCCTTGAACGCAACCTGCCCGGTTCCATTCAATTGAAGCCGGCTGAAGTTGTCAAAACGGCCGTTCCCTTCAGGCACATTGTCGTTCTCGCGGACGAGTTTCTTCAGCGCGCTGCCGTTGTGGAGATAGATGCCGCTGTCGGTTTGGGAATTGGTGTTCCGCAAGTAACCATAAAACGCCGCTTGGCCGGCGTCGTTCACGGCAGGAAAGCCAAAGTCGTCGAACCTGCCGTCTCCTTCGGGCACATTTTCATTCTCGCGGGCCAGTTTCACCAGAGAGCTGCCGTTGTGCAAATAGATGCCACTATTGTCGAGCGTCGTGCCGCTGGTGTTTCGCAAATCGGCACGAAATGCCACCTGCCCAGCCGAGTTCACCAGCGCCGAGGGGGAAAAGGCTGAGAACAAACCGTTCCCGTCGGGAGCGCTTTCGTTCTCTCGCGCGAGTTTCACCAGCGCCGTGCCATTGTGCAGATAAATGCCGCTGTTGTCATTGGACCCGCCACTCGTATTTCGCAACGTGGCATGAAAAGCGACCAGGTCGCCATCGTCAAAGCCTTGATTGAAATCCATGAAATCGTCGAACAGGCCGTTGCCCTCGGGGACGGCGTCATTCTCGCGGGCCAGCTTCACCAGAGAGCTACCGTTGTAAAGGTAGAGGCCGAGATTGTTATTCACCCCGAGGCTCGTGTTGATTAACTCGGCCTTGATTCTCACGTGACCGGCAGAGTTTACGGCGTCACTGCCGAGAGACTGACTGAACTGACCATTGCCGTCCGGCAGCAAATCGCCTCGCCGCGCAATTTTCACCAGCTCGCTGCCGTTGTTCAGATAAGTTCCCGCGTTGTCGATCCCGTTTTGCGCGTTTCGCAACGAGGAATAGAACGATACGATTCCGGCATCGTTTACGCTCGGAATATCGCTCAGCACATCAAAATTGGCGCCCCCGGGCGCCGCGCCGTCCTCGCGCACGAGGTTCTTGAGTCCGACGCCGTCGTACATGTAGATGCCGGTGTCATCGAATGTCCCGCCACTGGTGTTCTGTAAGCTGGCCCAGAACACGACCTGGCCGGCATTGTTGAGCACCGGCGCAGTGGCATTCGTAATGCTGAAAATCAGAAATCTGCCGTTCCCTTCCGGCGCATT
>JBFWSG010000091.1:0-15640 GCA_050248495.1 Pirellulales bacterium
TGCTGTTTGAGTTTCGTGAAATTGTCGTTCAAAAATCCGGTGAGCGTAGCCCGACCGGTCGCGGGCAGTCGTTGCCAGGCCGCGGTGAACTGGTCGAGCTGCGGGACGATCTGCTCAAGTTTCGGCACGGCCGCTTCCGCGGAGGCCGCGTCCTTAATTTCCGCGAACGACGTGTCGAGCGATTGGAACAGTTTCGTTAACTGCTCGTGCATCGAACCAATCTCGGCCATTGCGCCCGCTGGCGTTGCGTTTTCCGGAGCTGCGTTGTCAGGTGCCACCGGCTTCATCGCCACAACAGTTTCTCGTTCGTTGACGGCCGGTTTGACTTCGGCTTGCGGCGGTGCGGGGCGATTCTTCCAGACGTTCCAAATCAAGATCGCGCCGGCCAGCAGCAAGGCCAGCGGAATCAGCGTCGCGGCGACGGAGCGCGGGGCGGTCTCGGCCCGCTTGGCGGCGTGCGACGCCGTGCGGCTCAGTTCACTCATGCGGCCGAGCCCGGAGACATCGCTGAGCGAGAAACCGGCCGGCAGCGCGTCGTCGATGTACCGCTTCTGATCGGCGAATAGATTCTTGAGCGCCGCCGGCGTACCGCCCAGATTCTGCCACTGGCTGGCGACGCGGCCAATCACGACGGGCGCCAGATAGGCGAGCAAGCCCTTGATTGTTTCGGGCGCGATGCCGGTGTAGCGGCTGATCGCGCTGGCGATGCCGCCCGTGAGACCCTCGCCCAGCAGGCTGTTGAGCAAGCCGCCCCCCTTTTGCCGCAGCGAGGCCGCATCACCGCTGATCAGCCGGTCGAAGCTGCCAAACACATTTTCGTCGAGATTGCCCAGCGCGCCAGAGAGCTTGCGGACGCCGTCGTCTTGAGCAGCGAGTCCTCCGAGTCCCGCGAGCATAGTCGGCACCGCCGCGCTGATCGCCGATTCGGCGTTGTCGCGGTCGATGCCCAGGATCGAGCAAAGCTTGGCCAGCGCATCGCTCGAGATTTGATCGGTCACCAATTTGACGAGATTCATGACAATCCTCCTGCAGCAAACGGGCCTCGCTCAAGAGTCGATCGAAGCCGCAGACTGTCGGGGCCAGCCCAGGCCGCGGCGATAGCAATCCACTGCGTTCACGCAAGGCTCAGTCAAATTGTCAATCGAAGATGCAAAAACTACGCCATGCGTCGCGCGAGCTGCGGTGCTCCTTTCTGTATCGATGTGGTTGCACGCACGAACGCGAAACCGCGTCCGGGCACGGACCACGTCAAATCGAACCGCCTGTCAAAGAAGAGATGATTGTTCCGAACCACCAGCTTTTTACCGCGCTGGGGGGCGAATTGCTACCAGGGGCTCGGTGAATTGTGCGTTTGCTGCCCGTGCGAAAAGCATGGGCTTCGTCGCCGACACCGCGAACGGCATCGCAAATAACGTGACGCGGCTCCGTCAGAGTGTCACTCTGGGTCGTCTGGAAAGATTTTCTTCCAATCGTCCTTCATGCTCACCACGGTCCAGTGGCGCTCGGGAGCTTCGTCGAGCGCGCGATGGAGTTGCCCGACGAGCGACGGGTAGTCGTACGCGTATTCGCGCTTGGCGTCCGTGTGATGGACGATTAGACCGAATCGCGGGCCATCACCGGCCGTGGTCCAGCGGAGCATTTCGTAGTCGCCGTCGGAGTTGCCGAAGGCCGCAATCGGTCGGCGGCCAATGTACTGATTGATGCCGATCGGTTTGCCTTGTTTGTCGTCGATGAAGTTGACCTCCGGCAGGCGGAGCAGGATCGGCGTGTCGCCCTGGAGTTCATATTTCGTTTTGACCGAGCTGCCGACGACTTGATAGGGCGGAATGCCGTAGACGCGCTGGGTCCAGGGGCGCATGAACTCGATGCCGCCGCCGGAGACGATGAACGTTTTGAATTCGTTCGCCCGCAAGTAGGCGAGCAGCTCGAGCATCGGCTGATAGGCGAGCGACGTGTAGGGCCGCTTGAAGCGCGGGTGGCGGGCCGTGGCGAGCCAATCGCTGACGATCTGTTCGAACTTGCTGGGCGTCATGCCCGTGTGGGTGGCCATGACGATCTCCACCAGACCGAGCTCGCCGCTGGCGATGACGCCCTCTTTGTCATTTTCCAGAACCGCCTTGAACGGCTGCTTGGTCTTCCAATCCGGATGTTCCGGCGCGAGTTGATGCACGCGATCGATGGCGAATGCGCACTGGGTGTAGATCGGCATCTCGCACCAGAGCGTGCCGTCGTTGTCGAACGTGGCGATCCGTTCGTTGACCGGGACGAACTCGGGTCCGCCCTCCTTGGTCACACGCTCGACAAACTTCACGATGGACTGCTTCGCTGCGCCGTCGTTCCACGAGGGAAGCGGGTCCTCGGCGCGAACCAAGGCGGCAATCAGCACCATGGCGGCAGCGATCGAGCAGCGCAGGCATCGATGAGTTGGCTTCAATGTTGATTCACTTTCCCAAATGAGCGAGCGCATCATCGAACGGCGCGCTCGAGATTTGCAGCACTCCGTGGAACGGGCTGTTGAGTTCCATCAACAGGAACACGGCGACCGAGACCGCCAGGGCAGCCACGAACAGCGCGGCGAACACGGTGCTGTTCGACGGCGCGAACATGCCGAAGCTGACGAACAAGATCGCCAGCCAGAAGGTCAGAATCGAGAGCAAGGGGGTCGAGATTGACGCTTCGGCCTGCTCGAATTCCTGCCACCGCGATTGACCAAGGTCGAACACGGCCGAAAGGGCCTGGCCTTTGAGCGTGGTTTGCAAATCGTTCTTGGCGGGCAAGTTTTGAATCGCTGAAATCACCGCCTCCGCGTGCGTCGTACTCGGGTCGAGCTGTGCAGCGGCTGACGACTTACCCGGCCACATCTGGCGGCTCACGCGCTCGACCATCTTCCGCAGTAATTCGCGGACGTCCTTGGTCTCCGGCCCGTAGTTGGCGAGCATGCGATCGAGGAAGATGACCTTGGCCGCCATTTGCGTAACGCCGGCCGATTCCTTGTCGTATTTGTCTGTCGCCGCGGCGATGAGGAGCCCCAGCACGAGCGCCGCCATCGTGGCGACCAGGCCCATTGCCAGCTTCACCGTGTCCTTGGAATCGGCGCCGAGGTGATGCTCCGGCAACCTGCTGCGGAGCAGCATTCCGACGAGTGCGGCGACGATCAAGCAGGCAAAGACCATTAGCGACGTCGTGATTGTGGGCACCACAGGTGGTCCTTAAGATTGCCGCCAACTTACCGATGGAGTGGGCGGCCGCTCGCGACCGCCCACTCATTCGCAATTGTGCCGCTAAGCTCTCGTGAAATCAGTCGCTCGGGGCGCCGCGCGATTTGATGTCCTGGAGAACCTGTTCGAGGTTATAGCTGGCCGCCTGCTGGAGAGGCGGGAAATCCTTGTACGACAGAAGTTCCTTCTCCCACAGATACTGGCCGATGGGAAGTAGGTTCCAATCGTAGAG
The DNA here is from genome assembly GCA_050248495.1 of Pirellulales bacterium. Classification (GTDB taxonomy): domain Bacteria; phylum Planctomycetota; class Planctomycetia; order Pirellulales; family Lacipirellulaceae; genus DASYDU01. The sequence goes on from JBFWSG010000091.1 coordinate 3,451, forward strand.
ATAAGCCGAGTAAGGACCAGCCAAAGCGCCCGGAATTGACATCAAGCTCTTCTGGTCCATTCCGACGTTCTGTTCGAACGGATCGCGTTTGATGTTCTGGATCTGCGTCCATTTGTAGGGCACGGGCGGCAGCAGTCCACCCATGGGCGTCTCGCCGGGCATGGTGTAGTAGAACTTGTAGTTCTTGTAGCGCACAGCCGACGGAACCGCGCCCATGTAGTAGAAAAATGTGTCGCGCGCCGATTCCTTGGATTTGCCGCTCAGGTAGGCGATCTGATTGAAGCCGTCGAGCTTGGTCTTGACGATACCCTTGTAGGATCCACTCTGGATCTGCTTGTTCAGATCATTGCCTTTGGGACCGCCGGCGATTTCGACCAAGGTCGGCAGCCAATCGAGCGCGGAGAACATCTCCGTGAAGACGGTTCCCGGCTTGATCACGCCCGGCCAACGGATGACACACGGAGCGCGCATGCCGCCTTCCCAGGTGGTGAGCTTGCCCGACTTGAACGGCGTGACGCCGCCGTCGGGAAAGGTGATCGTCTCCGCGCCGTTGTCGGTCGTGAAGACGATAATTGTGTTGTCGAGCTCGCCCATGTCCTCGAGCTTCTTGAGGACGTAGCCGATGTTGTCGTCCATCTGCTTCATGCCGACTTCGTTGATGCCCCAATCTTTGCCGCCCCTGGTGCCGACCATGGCCTCATACTTCGGCGAGAACACCGTGGTGATATGCATCCGCGCGGGGTTGTAATAGCAGAAAAACGGTTTGCCGGTTTTCTCGGGATCGTTGCGATCGAGGAAATCGATCACTTTCGCAGAGATCTCCTCGTCGATCGTCTTGGATCGTTCCAAGGTCAACGGGCCTTCGTCCTTGCCCATTTGATGCGCCGCGGTGCCGTCGGGAGACTTCATGTGGAGTACTGGGCGGGGTGGGGCCATGCACACGCCGTCCTTCGGGTCGATCGAGCCGGGAGCTTCCGGGACGCCGGGAATCGGCACCATTTTCATTGGCGGCACAACGGCTTGTTCGGTCGGCGACTTGTTGATGTCTGGGAAGCTCACCTGCTGCATCGCATCCAAGTGGTACAGATAGCCCCAGAATTCCTGGAAGCCATGGGCGGTGGGCAGCGAATCGGGATGATCACCCAGGTGATTCTTACCAAACTCGCCGGTGTTATAGCCGAGGTCCAACAGGAACTTGGCGATGCAGGGAGTGCCGGGACGCAGATACGAAATTGCGCCGGGCAACTCGGGCAGGAGCAAACCAACGCGGTATGGGGTCATGCCGGTCACAAAGGCGCAGCGTCCCGCCGTGCAGCTGGACTCGGCATAGTACTGCATGAACAGCCCACCCTCAGCGGCGATGCGGTCGATATTCGGGGTCTCGCCGACCATCAAGCCACGGTGGTAGCAGCTCGGCTGCATCCAGCCGATGTCGTCGCCCATGATGAAGAGGATGTTGGGTTTCTTGCCCGCGGGAGATTGCTGGGCGGCCGCGGGAGAGACGTTGATCCAAGCGACTGCGACGGCAAGGAGCGCGGTCGCAGCGCTCAATATCCAACTGCGAGTTCTGACGTGGTTCATCGAAGTGACTCCTTGTGATTGGAAGAATGTCTGCGCGCGTCTTGCGTGCCGCGTGCTTGAACGGCGGCAATCGAGCGCCGCATGCCCCAAAGAAGCTCCTGCCCGAATCCATGCAAACCGGTCGACGCAACTCAGTCGATGCGAGTCAACGAACCGCAGCGATCTGCGGCGCTTTCGTGCAATGGCGATCAGACAATCCCGTCTGATAAGCGCGAACATCTCGCTCATGAGATGAGCTGAACCTGGCCGCGAATCTAACACTCGTATGGAGCGAATTCAAGTGTGGCGTCGGCAAAATGCGCATCGAATGCGGCTGCGCGGCGAAGAGTGGTCAGCTACTGGTCAACTGCCGCCGGCTGCAGGGCCCAGAGCTCCTTCGCAGCCGTGCCAAAATTGCCGAGGTGGAATACCGCCGCGCCGGCTACTCTGAAATGGAACGGATTGAACGGCGCGGCTTGCATTTTTTCGACAAACGGAATGGGGGCGACGCCGATGGTCACATGCGGGTTGTACTTGTCGCCGATCTCGTTCGGGACGAAGCGGTCGACATACTCGATCGTGGCCAGGTTGATGCCGGGCGCCGCTTTGGTGCGCACGAACGCCGCGGCATTGCCGCCGGCGCGGGTGAACGGGGCGACAGCCGTGGCAATTTCCTGTTGCAAGTTGCGAAGTTCCGGCGTTGCGCGAACGACGATTCCGGCGACCGCGATGCTGTTGAAGTTAGCGTAGAAGTAGCCGGTCGCTTCCAGCTCCCAGCCAACCGGCTGCTGCCGCTCGTACACCTCAGCGACAGCGGCCAAAACTAGCGGCAGGTCGCGGGTTCGCACGTAACGCTGCAGCAGCGTGATGTGTGGGCGGTGGGTCGCATCGAGCGAGAAGCCCGTCGGATCAACTTTGCGGAGGCGGGCGTTGGCGCGCTGGGCCGCGTCGACCATCGACTGGTCGGGCAGCAACAGGATGTCGATCGCTGTGAGGGGTTCGCTAGTGCGAGCGGGCGGCTTGGCGGGCGCCAATTTTGCCGACAGAGCTATTGCTACGACGAGTGCGAGCGCCCACAGTCGGACGAACGGAGTGACGCGCGGGCACCTTGGACCGCACGTGAGATTGGTGGCCATCGCTTCATCTCCATACGGAAGCGGGTTGAATACCGGCCGACAGCAAGTTGTCGTCGAGAGACCACTGCTTGCATGTATGCAGTGGCGCCCGAGTTTGCTACTTGGTCGCGGCGGCCGGAGCGTTCGACATTTCCATCATCTTCATGCCCTTTTCGGCGGCGGCTTTCAGATCCGGGTCAGTGCTCTGCATGCCGGCCTTGAGCTTGTCCATGGCTTGCGACTTCATCCCGGCGTCGTCCGGATGAATCTTGGCGAGCGACCAGGTGGCAACCATCGAGAGGAAGGGCCGGTCGGATTTCTCGGCCGCGGCTTTCAGAGCGGCATCGCCAGCTGGATCACCAATCATCCCGAGCGCAAAGGCTGCGGCAACGGGGACCGTGCGGTCGGGGCAGTTCTCGAGGTGATCAATGATGGCCGGCACGGCATCCTTGGCGGCAGGACCGATGCGGCCGAGCGCCAACAGCACGCGGACATCGAGCTGCGAATGGTGCGTCGCCTTGAGGAGCTCGATCAGTGCAGGAACGGCGCCGGCGGCATCTGGGCCGATTTGTTCGGCCGCCGCGGCGGCGATGTAAGCCGTTTCGGGTTGTTTGAGTGCTTCGTCGATGAAGGGCACCGCGTTGGCGCCCTGCTCGACGATGGCGTCGAGAGCCTGAGCCGCGACGGCCGGATCACCAGCGGCAAGGGCCTTCTTCAGCGCGGGAACCGTCTTTTGCGGGCCGGGGTGCAAGTTCTTGATAGCGGCCAGGGCGGCGCGGGAGACGCGCATGTCGGAACTGCCGACGGCTTTGACCAGCGCGTCGACCGTGGCTTCCGACTTGTCGCCAATCTTGCCGAGCGCGATGGCCGCATGATATTCGAGGATTGGGTCCGACTTGCCCAGCAAATCGCGCAAGGCGGGGGCGGCGCCGACCGCGGCGTCACCGTAGTCGCCCAGGGCACGGGCGCTGCGCCAATCGACCTGCGGGTCCTTCACGCTGAGCATTTTTACCAGCTCGGGCACAACGATGTCCGGGTCGGCGGCGCGCTCGCCGAGATCGTCGATCGCGGTGTAACGGGATTGCGGCTCGCCGCTGAGGGCTTTAGCGAGGAGCGCCTTGGTCTGCGCGGTATCGGCGAGCGCCGGCACGGCCGAAGCGGCCAGCACAACGACGAGCGCGAGGCAAATCTGCGAACGCATAAGAGTGACCAGCAATTTCATCGGAAGACTGCTCCGGGAATTTTTGTTCTTAACGATGCGGCGAATGACAAGCGAAACTACCGGGTGATCAATCAGGTGAGGTTGTCGTTGAGCTCTCGATTCACCTTGAGCAAGAACCGCAGCATCTGTTGGACGATCGGGGCCGGGAAGGCATCGCGCTGCGCGAGGATCGCCGCCCGCCAGGCGTTGTAGGTGTTCGTGGCTTGCATGTATTGATCGCCTGTGAGCGCGCCGTTGTAGGAGCGTTCCTTGAAGACCGAATCCATTTGATTGCGGTATTGGTCGAAGGCCGACTGCTCGAGCACCTTGGGCCAATTGATCTGGCCGGTGGTGCGATCGAACTCTTCGGTCGAGAGGTCGAGCGAGCCGCGGCGGGCGATGTAGCGATCGCGCTTCTGCTCGATTTCGGCGAACTGCTGGGCCTGCCGCTCAGCGTAGATGTCCTTCTTCTCCCAGTAGGCGCTCACCGACTTAACGCTGTTGTCGATGGCCTTGGAGTAGGCATCCTGGTTATTGATGCGGGCCTGGGAATCGTCGAGATTCTTCTGGCCCTGGGCGGAAATGATGCCGCTGATGCCGCGGGCATAACTTTCGCCGGCCGTGGCGGCCTGGTCGACGACGACCTGGGCCTCGACCGTCGAGACCCCCAACGCGATCAGCAAAGCAGCGCACGGAAGTGCGAATTTCATGACTCGATCCCTAATTGCTCGCGGACAATCGAACTCCACGCCAAGCCTCTATTGTAGCTGGCGGGCGGCCGAATGTAAGGAATTCAGGGGCGCGAATTATGTAGTCGGGGGCGGCGGCCGGAGTAAGAAGGATGAGGGGTTCGTAGGAGGAAACGCCGCAAAAACCCCGTGACCGGCTATTTTTTCCAGCCGCCGTACCAATGGTTGTGATAGGCACCGGGAGTCGCGACCGGTTTGGCGGGCGGCTTCATGATCGCCGTGTTGCCGCTGCCGCCGACGGTCATGCCCGGATAGCGCGTGTCGCCCACGCGGCCTTCCTTCTTGCGATAGTCGAGGTAGGCGGCCTGGGATTGCCGCGTCGCCTCGCGTCGTTCCAGCTCGGGGCGGACATAAGCCTGGTACGCGGCGCCGTCCATCGTGTCGATTCGGTTGATGTTCATGTACGGACTTACGGACGGGCGATGGTAAAAATACTCGTCGTACAAGTAGCGCGCCGTGGACTGCGTGCCGAGCTGGCCGTGGGTTTGGGTCACATTCTGGCCGTAGTACGAGCCGTAGCCCTGCTGCGCGGCGGCGTTGCCGGCGGACAGAAGTGCGGCGGCCGACGCGGCGCAGAATAGCGCTGTGCGGGTGGGCACGTTCGAGAGTGTGTGGCCAAATAACTTCATGTTTGCTTGCCAGTTCAATTACTGATCGGAGCTCGCAGCGGGCTCGCTCAACTCGGGCCGGCCCTCAAAGCGGCGCATAATCTCCCGCCAGTCGGTGATGACGACGTTTTCGGCGGCGAGCGCCTGGCGGACTTCCTCGTCGGCAAAGAGCTGTGCGTTCCAGACGCGTTGCTCGGCGTTGGGCGCGATCCGCGGCAGGGCTTCCGACTCGACCGCGGCGGGGAAGGCGATCTGCGTGATGCCGGGCGAGAGCTCGCCGAGCAACTTCAAAAAGGCCTGCTTCGTGGCGTCGTAGCTCTCCTCGTCGCCGAGGAACCGCAGGTCGTCGACCTTGGGCAGCGGGTAGTTCTCCAAGAGCGCGATCACTTCGTCCGGGAGCGGAAAGCCCTGGCTGCGGAAGCGCTCGACCTGTTCGGGAGTGACCTCGACGATCATCGCGGGGATCCATTCTTGCCGGGCGATGCGGAGATAGACCTCCATGAAATCCGGTCGCGTCACCAAGGTGCCCATGTGGGTCGTGAGGTGCGACGGGTTAATGCCGAGGTTACGAGCGCGATTAATCTGGGCGCGGAGCTCACGTTCAACATCGCCCGCCGTGGCATTGACCATCGACTGCACGGGGAGCTGCCAGAGAAAATCGTCGCCGCCGACAAGGCTTGGCACGAGGCCGGTGCTCGTGACAGGTTTGTAGCGGTAGTTGGCGAGCTCGCTGTTGAGCGTCAATTCGAGGCCGATGTCGGCGTTGGGATGGGCCTTGCTCCAGGCGGCGAAGTCGGCGAACCACGGCGCGGGAACCATCGCGCCGGCCGAGCGGACGGGCCCTTCGTCCAGCAGCTTGGCGCCGGCGGCGTTCGTTTCATACGCCAGGCCGAGCTCATTGGCGTGGAGCACGATCACCTTCGCCCCGGCCGGGTAACCAAGCCGTTCGGCCCAGGTATCCGCCAGTGCGGGCGCGGCCAGCACGAGGGAAGTCAGCGCCAGTGACAAGTGCAGACATATATATGGAAGGATGCGGCGCATGGCGCCTCCGACGAATTGCGGCTCAAAACGGCGAGGCACCGCCGCCTCGCACCCATAGCACTAGTTTAGAACGCCCCCAGCGGCCAAGCAAAGAAACGCGCGGGCCCCCTAAGTGCCGGGGTTTTGCCGCCAAATCTTGCAACACGTACTGAACGGCAGGTCGCCAGGGCAACGGCCGGCTCCGCCCGGTCACCTGCTACGTGGTGAGCGACATGCGAAACTTGCGTGGCGTCTTGCCGATCCGTTCGTGGAAGAACTGCACGAAGTAACCAGTCGAGCCAAAGCCCGAGAGCTGCGCGACCTTGGAGATCGGGAACTTGGTTTCGAGTAACAGCTGCTTGGCACGTTCGATCCGCGCCAGTTGAATTTCCTCGAGGATCGTGCGGCCGATCGTTTCGCGGAACCGTCGTTCGAGGCTGCGACGCGAAACCGCGATGGCATCGGCAACCGAATCGACGGAGATGCCGAAGCCCTGCTTCTGCCGGATGAATTGCAGCGCGGCCGAGACGTCCGCGTCGTGGACCGCAATGATGTCGGTCGACGTGCGCGTCACGACGCCCAGCGCCTCGACGAACACGTGGCGCGTCGCGCAGTTGCGGCCTTGCATCATGCGGTCGAGCAGCTCCGCCGCGCGATAGCCGGCAGTCTCCGCGTTGAGCGCCACGCTCGATAGCGGCGGATCGGCGAGGTCGCAGAACACCTCGTCGTTGTCGACGCCGACCACGGCCACGTCGCTCGGCACGCGGAGCTCCCCAACGCGGCAGGCTTCGAGGACCTGCCGGCCGCGATCGTCGTTGCAGGCAAACAGGCCGAGCGGCCGCGGCTGGTTCCGCAGCCAATTGGCGAGAATGTCGCGCTCGCTTTCCCAGGAGCGTTCGATGGCGCATTGCGGCTGGTGATACACCGACAAATCGTAACCCGCTTTTTGCAACCGCGCGCGAAATGCCTGCTCGCGGCGCTGGGACCAGCCCCGCTCTTCCAGGCCGACGTATGCGAAGTGGGAGAAGCGGCGCTCCAGCAAATGGTCGGCGACGAGCTGTGCGACTTCGTCGGCGTTGGAGCTCAGGTCGGTGAATCGCGCGAGCGGGCTATCGGACTTCTTCTGTTCGTCGGTCAACCCGAGAGCGATCGTGGGTAGTTTCGCCTGCAAGATAGCGCGGGCCACGCGGTCGTTGGGAATGCGGGCGATGATGCCGGTGCCGCCCCATTGTCTCATCTCCGGCAGCGCGTGCTCGAAATCGCCCGGCGTGATGTAAAAGCTCCAGGGGCCGTGATGCTGCGCGTAGCGCGCGACGCCGCGCAAGAGCTCGCGGCCGAATCCCCGCGCCGTTTCGACGAGTAGCGCCACCTTGAACGTCTTGCGCATCGGTCGTGAACCTTGCCTCGCAGCGGACTTATTTCCAGCTGGTCAATTGTCGGCACCCACGGCTGCGCGCACCGCGACATGCGCTGCGCGCGATCGCGAGCCCGATCTGCATGAATCCCGAGAAGAAGCTTGCTCTCGGCAAGCTGCCGCGCAGGCCGCGCAACAGTTCAATCGCCTTCTCTGCGAGCGCTGCCATCCATGCGATGGCAGTTGCGCCGGCAGCGTGCACCACCCATCTCTAGATATAAAGCAGCGGCAAAGTCGGCGCAAATATAAAAATCCGGCAAATAAATGGTGCACTTCGCGTGGCGCGGCATTTCATCTCGCAACGATAGAGGCCCATCGTTGCTGCGACGATCCGCTCGTGAAGTCTCAAGCCGACGCGCTGCCCCATTCGTTGGATGCGGAGTAAATGCCAGCGGGAGAGCATTGTGTTGTATTGCGTAAAAAAGTTTCTCGAACGCGACTCGACGGCAGAAAGCCACGCCTTGCTGGGTATAACAAACATGGAAACAGTGTCCGGGTATGCGGTGTCCGGAAGCTCGTCGACGGCTCATGGGAGCGCGTCGATCGTGGGATTGCCTGCGATCGATCCGCGCTGAGCGGGCGGCCCTGCGCCGATGGTTCGAGTCTCCCACCTCAACCCTGTCGGTCGTGGCCGGTGCGCCCGGCAGTCACAGGTGGTTGAAATGCCGAAACTCGAAGCGAGCCGCTGGCGCCGCGCCGGCCACCAATATGGCTTGAGCGTCCTCTTACTTTGCGCGTTGCTGCGGAGCCAGGTTCTGGCGGCGGACAATGTGACGGGCAACCTGATCAATTTCGACAACGACGGCTACTGGTCGTGGTATATGGACGAGCGAACGATCATTGATCCGGCGAACGGCAAGCTGCTCGTCGGCTCGGTCAGCGGTTCGCCGGTGCGTTACCCGATCGGCCGTCCGACGGGGAGCGTGGACGTCGTATCGTTCGATTTTGCCACGGGAAATCGCACCCGTTCGCAACTCTCCGACATCGACGAGGACGATCACAACGCCCCGGGGCTGATCATCCTGCCGGATGGCCGGTATCTGGCGATGTACTCGAACCACGGCAATACGGGGATGGGCGACTACTTGAGCCGCTACCGGCTCTCGTCGAATCAAGGCGCCACGTGGACGGCCGAGCAATCGTTCAACTGGCAGTCGGTCACCGGTTGGAACACGGCGCCGAACGCCAACAACCGCGTGAGCTATCACAACCTGTACTACCTGTCCGCGGACAACGCGGGGGCCGGCCGGCTATACAACTTTTCGCGGGCCACGCATCAATCGGCCAACGCTCTGGTCTTCAACCCGACGACGAACACCTGGTCCTGGGGCGGCCAGCTGACCGAGAGCGCGACGGGCGGCTACAGCACGGGCTACATCAAGTACGCGTCGAACAACGTGGACAGAATCTATTTCATGTCCACCGAAACGCATCCGCGGAATTACAACAACAACGTGTATGCCGGCTACGTGTCGGATGGGGTGAGCTACGACATGCAGGGCAACGTCATCGACGCGAACCTGTTTAACAACGACGACACCGCGGGCAACGGCGCGGTGCCCGACATCACATCCTTCTCGAAGATTTTTCAGGCAGACGCCGCGGGCCCCGGAAACGTGCACACGCGGGCCTGGACGGTCGATTTGAGTCTCGGGCCGGACGGCAATCCGTGCGGATTGTTCACGACGCGCTGGAAGGACGATGATCCGCTCGGCAACGGAGAAGGCGTCTACGGCGCGAATCAAGAGAAGGACAACAACGGCTACTATCATCACACGCTGTGGTACGCCAAATACGATGGCAGCCAATGGCATGTGAACCCCGTCGCGCAGATGGGCCAGATGATGTATCTGGCGGAAGAGGACTACACCGGGCTGGGCGCGATCAATCCCAAGGATCCGAACACGATCTACGTTTCGACGCCGCTCGATCCACGGACCGCGGTGGAACCTCCGCTGACGCCCGGCGGCCCCAGCCCGACGCCGAGCCCAACCGACTATTCCTGGAACCCGACGTATCAGGTGCAGGGCGGTCAGCACGAGATCTACAAAGGCGTGACGCACGACAACGGGGCGACCTGGGCCTGGACGCCGATCACGCAGAACTCGGTCGTCGATAACTTCCGCCCGATCATTCCCAGCTGGGACACCGACAACACGGCCGTCGTCTGGTTTCGCGGAACGTACACCACGGCCCATGACACCGACGCGGCAATCGTTGGCATCCTGGATCGCAACCACGAGCAGCTGGGGCCGATTCATTACGTCGATGCCACGACGAGCAACACGACGCGAGCGAGCGGCACGGGGGCCTGGTCGTCGGGACCGAGCGACGCCGAAGCGGGCGCGTCGGCAACAGATAATCTGTGGCATTGGCGGACCGGCACCGGGAACAACGGCGACGTGCTAGCGGCCGGCGCGACGAACACCACGGCCACCGAGAACGCGCCGCTCGTGATGACGACGCTCACCGGTCTGGCCGATGGTGTGTACGACGTGTTTGCCTATTTCTGGGCGAACCCCGGACAGGACTGGCGGCTGCAGGCCGGCTTTGCGGCGAATGACCTGATGCTGTTTCGCGACAACGGGGCGCAGCAGGCCGAGGAAGCCCAGTTTGATCCGAACGACCCGACGGTGCTGCTCACAGCCGCGAGCGGCAGCGCGTTGTACCGGGCGTATGTCGGCCGCAAAGAAGTCGTCGACGGCGCGGCGATCGACGTGTTCATCGACGATTTCATGACCAGCACGACCACAGCCGGTGCCAATCGCGCCTGGTACGACGGCCTGGGATACGGGCTGGTGAGCACGATCATCGACGAGCTCGCGGGCGACTTCAACGGCGATCTGGTCGTGGACGTCGCCGATTACACGCTGTGGCGAGACAATTTGGGCGCGGCGGATGAAAGCGCGATTGGCGGCAACGGCGACGGCCTCAACGGCGTCGACGAGTCCGACTACGAAATTTGGAAGAGTCATTTCGGTGAATCACTCGCAGCGGGCAGCGGCGCACGACAGGTCGTGCCGGAGCCGGCGACACTTCCGCTCGTCGCTTTGGCGGGAACATTGGTATCGCTTGCGAGAAGCCGCCGCCGAACTGCGTCTTTCGGTGCTCTCGTTTTGCTGCTTGTTGGTGTGGCTCCCGTGCATGCCGTGGGGACCACGTCTTACATTACGTCCAACCCGAGTGCGGGCCGTTTCAATCTGTCCACCGCAACCGAAGCGGCCCCACTCCTTTTAGACTCCAGCGACCACGCGGGCGTGCTCCGCGTGGCGAAGCATTTGCAGGCCGATATCGAGAACGTGACCGGGCATGAGCCGCAGCTGGTGATCGGCGAACAGCCGGCCGGCCGCGACGTTGTGTTGATCGGCACGCTCGGCAAGAACGCGACGATCGATCGACTCGTCGCGGAGAAGAAGCTCGACGTGGCGGAGATCGCCGGGGAGTGGGAGGCGTTTTTAGCCACCGTCGTCGATCGACCAGTGGAAGGTGCCGATCGCGCCCTGGTGATCGTGGGGAGCGACAAGCGGGGCACGATCTACGGGATGTACGACCTCGCGGCGCAGATCGGCGTGTCGCCGTGGCACTGGTGGGCCGATGTGCCGGTGAAGAAGCAGCCGACGTTGTCCGTGCTGCCAGGCCGCCACGTGCAGCCGTCGCCGAAGGTGAAGTACCGCGGCATCTTCATCAACGACGAAGCCCCGGCGCTGGCTGGCTGGATGCAGGACAAATTCGGCGGGCACAACCACAAGTTTTACGACCATGTGTACCAGTTGATTCTCCGGCTCAAGGGAAATTACCTGTGGCCGGCGATGTGGGGCCGCTCGCTGTATGACGACGATCCGGAAAGCCCGCGGCTGGCGGATGAATATGGCATCGTGATCGGCACGTCGCACCACGAGCCGATGATGCGGGCCCACGTCGAATGGGAACGCTACGGCAAGGGTCCCTGGAACTACGACGCGAACGAGGCCAAGCTCCGCGAGTTCTGGACCGCCGGCGTGCGGCGGATGGGCGCGAACGAGAGCGTCGTCACGGTCGGCATGCGCGGCGACGGCGACGAGCCGATGAGCGAGACGGCCAACATCGCGCTTTTGGAGCGGATCGTGGCCGATCAGCGAGGCATCATCGCCGAGGTCACCGGCAAGGATCCAGCGCAGGTTCCGCAGATGTGGGCGCTCTACAAGGAAGTGCAGAAGTATTACGACCGCGGGATGCGCGTGCCGGATGATGTCACGCTGCTGCTGTGCGACGACAACTGGGGCAACATTCGCAAGCTGCCGAAGGTCGGCGAGAAGCCGCGGGCCGGCGGCTACGGAATTTACTATCACTTCGACTACGTCGGCGGGCCTCGGAACTACAAGTGGCTCAACACGAATTCAATCCCGCGCGTCTGGGAACAGATGCACCTGGCCAATGAATACGGAGTCGATCGGCTGTGGATCGTGAACGTCGGCGACATCAAGCCGATGGAGCTGCCGACCGAATTCTTCCTCGACTACGCCTGGAATCCGGACGCCTGGCCG
>JBFWSG010000092.1:0-15462 GCA_050248495.1 Pirellulales bacterium
AATGGTTGAGCAGTCGCAAAATCCCGGCGAGCTTGCTAGTCGGTTGCGGTGAGGCGTAGCATTCGCCGTGTTTTCGCGAGTTCGCGCGTGCCGAGAGTGTGTCCCTCGGTTGAGCAGTCGCAAAAACAAGAGGAAATCGCGGCCGCTCCGTTGAAACGGCGCGGGCCATCGGGCACTAGTCCAGATTCTTGCCCTGCCACTCATCTACGTATCCCGGCGGGGCCTGCCACGCCTGAGCGGTTGCTTTTGGATCTCGGCCGTTTAGGAATTCTTCGATGTTCGTGTAGCCGTCGCCGTTGAGGTCGCCGGCTGCGTCGTCCGCGTTCTGCGGGTCGAGACCGTGTGCGGTTTCCCAGGCGTCCGGCATGCCGTCGCTGTCGGTGTCGGCGTAGGGCTGGCCCTTGTATTCCGGATAGCTGCCGACCTGGTCGATGTTGGCGATGATCCCCTTTTTCGACATGTCGATGATTTCGTTGATCACGTTGTCGCGATAGCCGACGGCCCGCAGCTTTGCGGCCAGGTCTTCTTCATCGGGCTTGGCGGTGACGGTGCCCGTGCGGACCATTTCGACGACGCGATCGTCGACGGCATCCCGCTTGGGCCGCACGGCGCCGGCGCCGGCCAGCACGTGCTCATACGCCTGGTCGGCCGGCTCGCTGGCGACGAACGCATGCGGATACGGCTTGTCAGCCCGCACCTTGGCGAGCACCTCGTCAGCCGAGACGCCGGCCCGCGGATCGACCTCGACCTGCACGCCGCCATCCCAATTGTCCTTGGTTACGCGCAGGTTGCCGTCGACGATGTTACCGGCCACGTAGGCCTTGCCGAAATCGGCCGTCGGCTCCCGGCTGCGGCGCGATTCGGGCTTCAAGATGCGGTAGCTCACGTCTTCGTCAAGCGGCGTGGCCGGGCCCGGCTTCAGGTAGTTGTTCTCGATCGTGTAGAAGCTGCGGTGATCGCCGCCATCGGTCGTGCGGTGGTGCCAGTTGTAAACGACGTTGTTGATGAAATTGAAGTCATAGATCATGCCGACGCTAGGATTGCGGCCCGAATTGCAGGCCCACAGATTGTGGTGAAACATCGAGTTGTACCCGCCGATCGTGCTGCCAAAGGCGTGGTTATAAGTGCCCAAGGCTTCGCTGAAGATCGAGTTCTGGATCGTGATGTTCACGGTTGGAAGTTTGAGTTCCTTGGACCCGTCCGGCGGCTGATACATGTGCCGATACATCGACATGTTTTCATCGAGGCCCCAACTGGCCGAGACGTGGTCGATCATGATATTGCCGATCGGGTTCCCGCCGCAGGAGTCGTTGCGGTCGCCGACCCAGGTTTCGCCGCGGCGGAAGCGCATGTTGCGGATCACGATGTCGTGCGACTCGAGTTCGACCGTGTCGCCCGCGATGCAGACGCCGTCGCCCGGGGCGCTGCCGCCGTCGATCGTGATGTAAGGCGCCCGGATGCGGATCTTGTCCTTGAGGCGAATGATGCCGGCCACGTTGAAGACGACGATTCTCGGCCCGCCCGCTTCACATGCTTCGCGGAAGCTGCCCGGCCCGCTGTCGTTGAGATTCGTCACGACGAGTACCTTGCCGCCACGGCCGCCAAAGCTGTACATGCCGCCTCCTTCGGCCCCGGGAAACGTGGGAATCTTGGCCTGGGGCAGGTCGGCGGGCTTTGCGGCCGAAGGAATGTAGGGCTTTCCCTTGGCGGCCCATTCCTTGATCGCTCCCTGGGCCTTTTCCCAGGCAGCGTCCGACCGCGCGTTCGCCGCCTCCGCTTTGCGAAGCGCCGCTTCCTGTACGCCCTTTGGCACGGTCGGATACTGGGCGAAGGCGATCACGGAGAATCCACCGATTACCAATGCTGCCGCGACGTTACGAATCACGAATTGATCAACCGACATATTGCATTCCTCAGATCTCTAATGATCTCACGCAAAGGCGCGAAGGCGCAAAGGAAGACTGTAAGTAGAAAATCCTTTGCGCCTTTGCGTGAGATAGCATGAACTGTCACTGAGCCGCCTTTTCGCGTTCCGCTAAATCCTGCTCCGCCTGCTTCATGTTGTATCCGGCAGCGGAGAGGTAGTTGTTGATCCGCCCTTTGTACTTGCCGAACCAGGCGTGCTTATCTTCGGACGAACCCGCATCCATGGCATACTCGCGGGCTTCGAGCAAATTGGCCAGAATTTCGGCCTGCTGTTCTACGGTCAGGTCCGGCAGCAGTTCGTGGTAACGGCGATACGTGAGCGGCACGACGCCGTAAGTCATGCCGTCTTTGACTTGATTCACCTGTTCCGGCGTGAGCTCCGACTCGAGTCGCGCAACGAAGCGTCGGTGGAGCGGGAAAATATTCAGGTCCGCCTCCTTCTGCGCGAGGCTCTTCCAAGTCGCGCCCAGCGAGGCATCGTCGGACGGCTTGACCTGGGCGATCTTTGCATCCCGCGCCGCATGAACGTCGCGCAAATCGCGGTATTGCTGCACGATCAAATCGCGGACCCGCGACGCCTTGGCCGCATCGGCGATCGCCAGCGGCGCGACGATTTTGTCGGCTCGCGCGGTGATCGATTGCGTGTAGGCCGCTTCCTCTTCGGCAGTCGGCGCCGCCTGGCCGCGTAGTCCGAAAACAAGGGACAAAACTGCCGCCCAAGTGAGCAAAAATGGACGCATCGCTGCCTCGCCTTTCCGATCGAAATACTTCACTGCCCATCTCATACTCCCCATGTCCGCCGCACGTGTCAATTAACGAATTCCCGCCGAATTGAGACAGCCGACGGCGCGGCGGCAGGATCCGTCGCGTGGAATTTCCCGCACTTTTCAACTATTCTGGAATCAGGAATCGAGGCACTCTTCCACAGGTCCAACATGCGGAAACTCGCCCCCATCGGTTGGGCCTGGCTCACCTTCGTGCTGGCATCCGCGACGATCGCGGCCCGCGCCGATGATCCCGCCGTCCGCCCGGGCGAAGACGGCAAGCTGATCTATTCCGCCGACGCGCGCGGCAACCGCATTCCAGACTTTTCCCATTGCGGCTACGCGGGTGCGGACCGCGACATTCCGGAAGTCGCCGCTGTAGTCCGCGTCGCGCCAGGCGAAGGCGACGACACGGCGAGGATTCAAGCGGCGATTGATGAAGTCGCCAGTCGGCAACTCGATGAGAATGGTTTCCGCGGCGCCGTCGAGCTTGCGGCGGGCGAGTTTCACGTGGCGGGACAACTGCGAATCGCGGCGTCCGGCATCGTGCTCCGCGGCGCCGGAGCAGGAGAAGGCGGCACGACGATCGTTGCCACCGGACCGGATCGCCGCACGCTCCTTCGCGTCTCGGGGCAAAACGATCGCCGCTTTGAAGGTGCACCCTACAAAATCGTGGACGACTATGTTCCGGTCGGCGCGACGAAGTTGACGCTCTCTGTCGCGAACGAACTAAAAGTCGGCGATACAATCCTCGTCATTCGCCCGAGTACTGCGGAGTGGATCAAGACGATTGGCGCGAATGCGTTTGGAGTGGGCTGGCGGCCGGGCTCGCGAGACATTGGTTGGGAACGCGTCGTGACCGCGATCGACGGTGAAACGATTACGCTCGACGCACCGATCACAACAGCGCTCGACAAGCAATTTGGTGGCGGGACGGTTGCGAAAGCAAAGTGGCCGGGTCGAGTTGAAAGGGTTGGCGTGGAAGATCTGCGGCTCGTTTCGCAGCCATCCTCCGAAAAGCCGCTCGATGAGGACCACGCCTGGCATGGCGTCACGATCGAGAACGCGCAAAATGCTTGGGTGCGGCGCGTGGAATTCGAGGGCTTCGCCGGTGGAGCGGTGGCGCTCTGGGAAAGCACCAAGTGGGTTACGGTCGAGGACTGCATCTCGCTCGCACCGGTATCGGAAGTCGGCGGTTTCCGGCGGCACGCATTCTTCACTCAAGGCCAGCTGACGCTCTTCTTGCGCTGCTGGTCGGAGCATGGCCGGCACGATTTCGCGGTCGGCCACTGTGCGCCTGGGCCGAATGCGTTTGTAAATTGCCGCACGCAGGAGTCGCTCGCCGACAGTGGACCGCTCGAAAGTTGGGCCTCGGGCGTGCTCTACGACAATGTGCGGATCGACGGCAACGCACTGAATCTAATCAATCGCTGGACCGATCCGCCCGGCGCGGGCTGGAGCGCGGCGAATTGCGTCCTCTGGCAATGTCGTGCCTCGGCAATTGCCTGCTTCCGCCCACCGACGGCCAACAATTGGGCTATCGGCTGCTGGGCTGCCTTCTCGGGCGATGGGACGTTCGAATCGCCCAGCGACTTCGTGCGGCCGCTGAGCCTGTATCAGGCCCAACTCGTCGAACGCGTCGGCGACGCGGCCGCAAAACGCGTCGATCCCATTCTCGGCGAACCGATCGGGGCCACGAATCCGACGCTGGAGGAAGCCGCGAAGTTTGTCACTGAATCGCGCGAGCCGGCAAAGGAATTGGTTGATGTCATTCGTGAGCGAATGAACGAACACACGAACGCGAAGAGGGGCTTGGGGCTAGGGACTGGGGACGCAGGTTTAGCCCAGCCCCCAGCCCCCAGTCCCCAGCCCCCAAAGAAGCGTCTCACGGTTCACAACGGCTGGCTCGTTGCCGACGACAAGCTCGTCACCGGCGGCCGGTTCGATCCGCTCTGGTGGCGCGGCAGTGTGCGGCCGGATGAAGTGCAGCAGCTGGGACAGGCAATTACGCGGTTTGTCCCCGGCCGCGTTGGCACCGGCTTCACCGACGATCTCGCTCAAGTGGCGATCGAGATGCAGCGGCGTGGCGAGGTGGCGTACGATCATCACTACGGCTTGTGGTACGAACGCCGCCGCGACGACCACACGATGGGCCGGCAAATGAACGGCGATGTTGCGGCACCGTTTTACGAGCAGCCCTTCGCTCGCACTGGCGAGATTGCGAAGCATGGCACCGCGTGGGATGGGCTGAGCAAATACGACCTGACGCGGTTCAATCTGTGGTATTGGAACCGGCTGCACGACTTCGCGCGGCTCTGCGACGACCGCGGTCTCGTGCTGTTGCATGAGAATTACTTTCAGCACAACATTCTCGAAGCCGGAGCCCATTGGGCCGACTGCCCCTGGCGGCCGGCAAATAACATTAACGACACCGGCCTTCCCGAGCCGCCGCCCTACGTCGGCGACAAGCGGCAGTTCATGGCGCCGGCATTCTATGACATTACGAACCCGAAGCTGCGGGCGCTGCATCGCGGTTACATCCGGCAATGTCTCGATGCCTTTGCGGACACATCGAACGTGATTCAACTGACGAGCGCAGAGTATTCCGGTCCGCTGGAGTTCACGCAGTTCTGGCTGGATACGATCGGCGAGTGGAAGAGGGAGCAGATAGCAGTGGGCAGGGAGCAGGGAGTCAATTCCTCTGACTCCCTGCCCCCTGCTCCCTGCTACCTGCTCGTCGCTTTAAGCGCGCCGAAGGACGTGCAGGATGCGATTCTTGCCGATCCGAAGCGGGCAAAGCTCGTCGACGTGATTGATATTCGGTATTGGGCGTACACGGCCGACGACGAGTTATATGCGCCGCAGGGGGGGCAGAATCTCGCGCCTCGACAACACTTGCGGCAGACACGACAGAAGCCAGGTGGGGCGGCGGCGATCGTGAAGGCCGTCCGCGAATACCGCGAGCGATATCCCGTCAAGGCGATCATCTACAACGCCGACGAAAATTGCCCCAGCACGCACGACGGCTGGGCCACGCTCATTGCCGGCGGGTCGCTTGCCGACGTGAAGCTGCCGCAAGCGCTAGCTGCAATCGTCCCCTCGATGCGGTCCGTCGATGGCGTGGCGAACGGCGATGCCTGGTGCCTGGCGAACGATTCGGGAGAGTACCTGGTCTATTCACCGAACCCGGGCGAATCGATCGAGCTGATGCTGCCCACAGGAAGATACGCAGCGAAGTCGATCCAACGGTCCGACGGAACCATCTCTTCGACGAAGGAGATCAACGTCGACGGCCCGATAAGCCTTCCCGCCGACTCGAGAATCGTCTGGCTCTCGCGGCAAGAGTAACGACGCCGAAGAGAGCCATCGCCGCGGTTGCCGGCTCTGGCACGGCCGCACCGAAATTCGGTGTCTGTTCGCCAAAACCTGCCAATCGCAAATCGCCGAAGTGTGACTGCCAAACCTCAAAATCGGCCATATCGACCACGCCATCGACATTGCCGTCCGCGCCCGTGCCGCTGGTAACTTCGCTGCCCTGCGTGTCGCGCCACAAGGTGTAGTCGGCGGCATCGACGAAGCCATCGCGATTGAAATCGCCCCGGATGCCGTAAACGTATTGAGCAGCGGCGATGTCGTCGGGATGGAGCTCGTGATTGATCGTCTGGCAACACACCGGCCACTCCGGATGTCCCCAGGGATCGCCTACATACATGACGCGCCGATCCGGGTCCTCCGAGACCCAATCCGGATGGTTGAGTCCGATTGCCGCATGGCCCAGCTCATGCAAGAACAGGCCTTCGAGTTCTTCACCATTTTGCCCATTCAGCTGCGTGACGTCTTCGACGCCGGTCGCGACATAGAACGGGCGGGCCAAATTCAGAATCACGTCGCCAGAGTAGGGGAAGTTTTCGTAACCCCCGAAACCGGGCGGACCGATGCCGATCGCGCCGGGGGCGCCCCAATACTCATAGTTCAACGTATATGCCCCGACCCGAATCATCGGATCGGCCGCGCCGGTCGCCCCGAGCGGATTGCCGGGGTCGGTGATCGGCCCGACGAACGTGATGTTGGCGGCCGCCGACCAGGTGGCAAACGCCCGCTCGATGGCCGCCTCAAAAGCACCCGCGCCGAAGTTTGTGTTGATTGAGTCTCGTATCTGCGAGAGGTTGCTCGTGCCATCGACGCCCTCGGCGGTGGCGCTCGCGGGTGTGCCATCGGGGACGTAGCCCCAAGTGACGATCGCGCCGCTCCCGGGATAAGGATCGTCGCCCCACTTCGAGGCGAGACCGTTGCCGATGGTGTCGTAGGCGAAGGCGCTGGCCGCGGCCGCAAACATGGCGGCGGCGAGCGACAGGCAATACAGAAGTCGGAAGTGGGGCGATCTCATACGATGGGCGTCCAGCAGCCATGCATGATACCAAAAAAGGTTCCCGGAACTTTTCGTGGCGGCAAGAAAAGGTTCCTGGAACCTTTTTGGGGCCCCTTTCGGCATGTCGTTTGGAGTGGCGTGCTGTCAGGGGGGAATTATGTTGAAAAGTTGACACCCCCCGTTTAGATTTCGGAGCATGGGTCGACCTCCTCGAGCGGCAGCTGGCGGGTACGTTTATCACGTGCTGAATCGCGCCAACGCTCGCGCACGGATTTTCGATCATGCGGGAGACTACGCGGCATTTGAGCAGGTGCTGGTAGAGGCAATTTCTCGGAGCGGAATGCGGCTCCTCTCGTATTGCGTGATGCCAAATCATTGGCACCTCGTAGTTTGGCCGCGCGAGGATGGCGAACTATCCCGATTTGTCGGCTGGCTAACGCTGACGCATACGCAACGTTGGCACGCGTATCGTGGCACAGCCGGATGCGGCCATCTGTATCAGGGGCGATTCAAGTCGTTTCCCGTTGAGACAGATGAGCACCTGTTCGCCGTCGCGCGGTACGTCGAACGGAACCCATTGCGTGCGAGATTGGTTGAGCGGGCAGAAGACTGGAAGTGGAGTAGCCTGGCGCGTTGGCTGCGCAAATCGCACGAGGACCAGTCTCTGCTGACGCCTTGGCCGATTCCGCGCGAATCGAGTTGGGTGGAGCGGGTGAATGCACCGCTGACGCCGGCGGAGCAAGCGGCGCTACAGGCGTGTATTGAGCGGGGCCGGCCGTTTGGGAGTCCGCTGTGGAGCGAGGCCGCAATCGAGCGCTTAGGTCTGCAATCCACGATGCGAGGTCGCGGCCGACCGCGCCGGAGTGCGTGAACCCTGCAAGCGATTCGGCACGCCGGCGAGTCCGAAAAGGTTCCTGGCACCTTTTAGCAGTTACAGCGCGTCACGGTTATTGCGTTTGACGAACTCACCGAAGACTTTTTCGTCGATTTCGTATTCGATCGAACGCACGGAGCCGTCGCAGAACGAGATGTTGCAAGCGCCCGCGTGGGCGCTTCCAAAATCATTGTGTCCGATGCCGTCGCCGCTACAAATCGGGTCGGTTTGATCCTCATCCTGGTGCGGCTGGCCGGTTCTGGAATTGTCGTAATCTGAACCCTGATACATCGAATTGTTGTCGCCGCCGTTTCCCTTTGAAGGATTGCCGCCCGTGCAGGGGCACTCGCCGCTATAGAACATGGGCTGCACGTTCTTCTCGCCGACCAGAATCGTCTGCGATGCTCCGTCGATGATTTGTCCCATCTTGGCGCCCATCCGAAACGCCGACACACCAGCGAACGACGACCCGCCAGTCGCCAGGTTGAAATGCCATTTGCAATTGGGGTAGGAACCCTTTCCGTTTTCCGACAGTTCGTTCGGCTCCAGGCAACCCGCCTCGGCCGCCTCTGAATAGTCGGGGTAAGCCGGGTGTCCCGGACCAGGATTAATGGCGTAATCTGTTTTGGCGAGCGTGTATGGCAGGATCGCGTTACGAAGTCCCTTGATGTCACCTTCGGCATACCCACCATCGCAGGCTTTCAATCCGCTGGAGTCTCTTGCCGGCTGATTGTTGGGACTGCGGCGACTCGGGCAATTGAAAACCGGGACCACGGCTGCCATCTGCTTGGAGAGCTCTTTCTTTTTTTCTGCCCAGGGAAGGCCAGCGCCCAAGTTGAAAACAGCCTGCTCTTCGAGGAACGGACCCGTCGTGTAAATCCAGCCACCTGGCTGCTGCGGACCGATGCCCTGATCCGGGTCGCCCATCCATGCCGCGCCCCAGCCGCCATACGGAAACACTTTGTGCGCGCTCTCGTGACCTAAGCAGGCGAGCGCGATCTGACGCAAATTGCTTTTGCACTGCGCGCGTCGAGCGGCTTCGCGTGCCGCTTGAATCGCCGGCAGCAGCAGCGCCACGAGGATGCCGATGATCGCAATCACCACGAGCAGTTCGACAAGCGTGAACGCTGCGCGTTTCCGTCCGCTCACCACAGGCAGTTCCACGAGAGTGAAAGCAAACTGACGGCGTCGCAGGTGACTGGTAGCTTGCGTATTCATCGAGCGAATAGCCTCCGTTAAGCCGATCGGTTGCCGAAAAGTCCGCCGGTCCGATCGGTTCGATCCATGTGCGTCGAACGACGCCACACAGGCGCGAACTGGAAAAAGTTTTTTTGTACCGCTTGGGATAGAAATCGTTTTTGCCGCCGCGCCTGTTCTGCAGAGCGCGGCCGACTCCGCACGAAATCTATCGTTTATCCTAGCAAACGGGCGTCCGAAAACGCGTCGGATTCTGCCCTCAATTCAAGACAAGGCAACACCTTGTTTCACGTCGCGACGGCGGTTCCAACCGACGCGAGCACCCAAGGGAGCAGGTCCATGTTTTCGGATCGCGCGGCCACGATCGCCGCGCGATAACACTGAAAAATGGACCAGACCCCTCCTCACCTTGTTTCACGTCGCCACAGTGCTCTCGACTGGCGCACGTGCGTCCACGCGATGAGTGGTGTTGGAAGGGAATCAAAGAAAAGCTGCCCAGGTGATTCCCAACCACACTCATCATCGCTCTTGCGACGAAAAAAGCAAGCGTCCCATTCTGCCATCGACAGGAGTGGCGAAACCGGATTGCGAACATGGATTGAATAATGGCGGAGCAAGCTCCGCCGCTAAATAGCCGCTACGTATTCAATGATCGAGGATTCGTGACAGGCTGCCGCCCGACGCCTAGCGCGGGATGGGGGCTGGCTGGGGCGGTGTCTGGCCGAGCGTCTTGCGGTAGTGCCGCGGCGTGGTGCCGGCAACCTGCTTGAATGCCCGGTTAAAACGGCTCAGCGAGTCGAAGCCTGAGTCTTGTGCGATGTTGACGATCCGCTCGTCGGTGGTCACCAGCTGGCGCTGGGCATGGGCCACGCGGTGGCGCGTCATCAGGACGTTGAGCGTGGTGCCAAAGGTTTTGCGGAACAGCGTGGCGGCGTAATCGGGGTGCAGGCCGACGCATTCGGCGATGTCCTTGACCTGAATCCGCGAGGTATAGTTGCGGGCGACGAAGCAAGCCATCGCCTCGGCCTTTTCCAGATTGGTTTGCTGGCGCGGCGCGGTGGCTTCCGGGGTTGCCGCGACGTGGCGATGGTTTTCCAGCACCGTACCGGCCAGGCGCAAGAGCCGCGCGCGGAGTTCCAGGATCACGACTTCGCGGTTGGCGTCGGGCGCGAGCTCGACGTCTTCGTGCCATTGTTCGAACAGGCGCTGGTCGAGTTTGGCGCGATCCGGGTTGGGATCAGCCACGATCTGACCCTGCGTCAATGCCGTCATCAGCCGCTCGGGCAAACCCCATTGCAGGACCCAGCCGAACGGCACCGTCACGACATAGTAGTAACTGACCTTGTTGAAGGCGACGATCTGGTGGGGCACGGCGGCCCAAAAGGCGGTCACGCGGCGCGGCTGCACCGTCACTCGATCACCGCCGATGAGATACGTGAGCGTGCCGCGATCGAGAAAGTTGATCTCGATTTCATCGTGCCGATCGGGCCGCAACATTTGCCGCGGCTCCCACACTTCGCATGTGAATCCATACGGCGCGAAGTCGCGGCGAGCGCTATCGAAGTGGCGCAGCGACTCGCCTTGCGCAAGCAGCGGCTCGCGACGTTCGACGATTTTTTTCGCCGTTCGACGATTTTCGCGCGTCTGTGGTGCCGTGGCCATACTCGCCTGCGACCTCGGAAAACAGCCGATAAACGCCCCTCACGCCCAGAACTGGGCGGCAACCTGGAAATTGCGAACCTCAGTATAGTGCAGGTTTTGACCGGTATCCAGGGAGATTTAAAACGATTCCTTGAGGCATACTGAGCTTACGACCTTGGCGGAAACTTTTCAATGGTCCTTGTCTCATCCACCGACGCTGATTCGTTCCACGTACCCTTGGTGCCCACGATGAGCGCCCCGGACACGTTCTCTCATTACCTGCCGGTCAATGAAGAAACGATGACTTGGGGAATGTATGTCACGGGCATCGGATACGCGCGGATGCATGCCGGCGACCGTTATCCTCCGAGCGGTCATCCCGTGCTCTATCAATTCGATTGGGCCCGCGGGCGGACGCTGCCGGAGTTTCAATTGGTGCTGCTCACCGGCGGCGCCGGCGAATTTGAGTCAGAAGCCACGGGGGCGATTCAATTCGAGGGTGCGGCGCTGTTGTGTTTGTTCCCAGGGGTCTGGCATCGCTATCGGCCCGATCCGCGCGTGGGCTGGGAAGAGCGTTGGATTTCCTTCAACGGCGAGTTGCTGCATCGCTTGTTCGACATCGCCATGTTCGGGCCCCGGCTGGCATTCGCCAAGCCGCGCGACCCGCAGTCGCTTGCCGCGCGGGCCGATGAGATGCTGGCCTCGGTTCGCAGCAAAATCGTGCCTCATCCGGCAGTTTTGACGTTTCAGGCGCTGGCGCTGATTTCGGATGCGGTGTCGGAGCGCGTTAAAGATGCGCTCGACAAGGGGATCGTCCCGCGCGACGAAGCCGCCCAAACAAAACAAGATGATCCGGTCGTGCAGCGAGCGCTGGAGTTGATCTGGACGCACAGCCACTACCCGATGAGCGTGAGCGACATCGCCCGTCAGCTGCCGGTGACACGGCGGACGCTCGATCGAAGATTCGTCGAAGCAACGGGTCACTCGGTGCTCGATGAGATCAATGCTTGCCGCCTGAGCCGCGCGAAGCGATTGCTCGCGGAGACTGACTTGCCGGTGAAGACGGTGGCCCGATTGGCGGGCTTTTCGAGCACCGAGCGCTTGCGGGTGACGTTCGTGGAGCGTGAGGGGACTTCGCCGACGATCTTTCGGAAGAAGGCGCTGCAGATGCGGCGCGGCGCAGAAGGAATCATCGGTTGAAGCGAATGCAAGAAGCGTTTGCGGACAGGGAACAGGGGTGCGTAAATGCGACCGTCGGCCGTGGAAATGGCCTGATTCTCGCAGCGGCTGTCTCAAAATAAGGGCACATATCGCGTGAATTGAAAGAGCGCGATGTTAGGATGGAAAGAGTTGTGCGGCGAGTAACTTTGTTACCGCCCACACGCTGCTTTTCTTCGTCACCAGCGGAGCAGGCCGGCCAGGCTTGGGCTGGTGGTCACATCCAATTGGGCGGTATTCAACAAAAAAGTCACGTTCGCTGCTTTGAGCTTGCGCGCAAATGCTGCGACCGACTGAGCGGTTATTCGACAGTACGGCGGTTTTTTTCTGATCTCTTCGAGTCGAGACCATGTGTCTCAACAACTGTGATTGGTGGAGGGTCTAATGAAAGTCAGTAGGTTGATGCTATGTGTCGCTGTGGCGCTGGGGCTCGGTGCGAACACCAACGCTGCGATCGTGATTACCACGAACATGGGCGGCGCGGACACGGAGGTGCGCGAGTTTGAAATCAATGCCAGCGAGCTCGAGCCGGATGCCGTGCCGACCGCACAGCGCGGGGCCGCAAACGAGCTGGCAACACGCGCGATCGACGATGGCGTCGAGGCCAACAATTCCGACCGCAGCAGCGTTATGTACATGAAGTTCAACATCACTGGGCTTCCTAACCACAGCTCGGACCCGGGCTTTTGGGCGGACAAGCAAGTGAGTTTTCGCGGTACGGTGCGAAACACAAACATCAACGACAGCCGCTTGGCGCTGCCGAATACACAGAGTCCGACGGTCCGCGTGAACTTCGACATCCGGGGCCTCGAGCCGGGGCACGTTTACGCGGATGATCCGGGCGGCAGCACGACCATGACGGACCGCTCGGGCAATTCATTTCAGTCGCCGCAGTACAAGTACGACTGGGCGGAAGGCATCGGCACCGGCGGCAATAACCAGACCAGCGGCATCACGTACTTGAGCGCGCCCGGCATTACGCCGTTCTGCACTCAGTACGGCGCCTGCGGCGAAGCGTACGGCGATAGCGATCCGAACAACATTTTCAAGACGCTTGGCCAATACGATGACTTCAACTCCGATGCGCGGTCGTTGGGCAACTGGACCTGGCCGATTCCCAAGAACTTCTTTGGTGGTCAAGCGAATCGGTATCCGGTCGGCTTGCCGCTGGAATACACCGATGCGAACGGCAATTTGAAGCAGTTGATCTTCGACGCCCAGGACGCCGGCCGCAGCTCGGTGACGCTGATGTTGAATTTGGCAATCGATGCCCGCACGACGACCGGGGGCAACCCGACGCCGAGCAGCTCGATGATCAACTTCAATTATCTGTTCAATCCAAAGGAAATGACGACGCTCAGCGACGACAACAACTGGGATCCCGACGGCGCCGGAGCGGGGTTGCCGACGGGCAGCCCGTATTCGTGCAACGGCACGACGGCAACCGGTATGGCAAACTGCCCCGGCCACACGTTGGGTAGCAATGCAAACGGCGAATTCTCGCCGGCGCTCGTCATTCGCGTGCCGGAACCTACCAGCATGATCCTGTTGGCCTTGGGTGCAGCGGTCTGCGGAACGGTGCGCCGTCGGAAGTAGTCAGACAGTGTCACCCGAGCGGCAGCTGCTCGGTGAATGAAGTGGCGGTAGCGACATCCGCGAGGACGGCCTCGCGGATGTCGATTTTATGCTGCGAGCGCCTGGCGGCCGATGGCCGACGCAAGGCCCGCGGCAGGGACTGAGAACGGTTGTCGCGCAGCGGCATTCCGCATTCGCGGAAAAGTGAGTCGGTTGGAAGCACCGCTTCCTCGGGTGCGACAAGCGGGGGCAGGAAGTAGAGGTAATCATGATGGTCCGGTCGAAGCAGTTGGCGATCGTATTGGCGGCGACGGCATTCTGGAGCGCGACGACCACCGCGCAGGCCGCGGATCCGCCCGATTTGTTCCTCGAGCATCTCGCTGACTTCGTCTGGACCGGCGCGGGCGGAAATACCACTTGGGAGAACCCGACCAACTGGACCGCTCCGACGTTTCCGCCTGGTTATCCCTATCCGATCCCCACGTATCCGAACGATCCGAATCGCGTCGACAATCAGGCCGTCCAGCAAAACATCATCGACATTTGGCCCGTCGTGGGGGCGAATCTCTCGGGCGCACTTTCGGCCGATCGAACCGTCAACATAGCCAACGGCAACGTCACCGTGGCGTCATTGAAGCTCGGCGGCACAGGGACGGCTGTCACCACGAGCGTGACCGCCTCCGGCACGAATCGATTGGTGTTCGAGAATTCCGAACTCAATGACACCGTGACTCATCCCGGCGATCCGAATGCCGACCCCGAAATCGAGCCAGAGCCGATTTGGAGCTTCAACCAGGGACGCTCGCTGATTTGGAGCACTGGGACGGCAGCCGTCGGCAAGGAGAATCGTGTCAATGCCGATATCCAATTCAACGACGGCGTCGACGTCGAGGGCGATCGCGATTTGCATCTCTACGGCAATTTGGTCGAGGGAGTGATCGATCGCGACGGCTACAATACGGGCTACGAAGAAATTCTCGAGTCGTCGATCACGAGCATGCTGAGCGGCAACGCGCGAGTCTACATCCACGGCAACATTGTGACTGTGGGACAAAGCGTGGCGGGTGTCGTGACGGCCAGCGACGGTCCCGGCGGCGATCGCCGCTTTGGTATCAATGCCGCGTCGGGCGTCGTGGTGCCGCCCGATCCGCAGAATCCGCCGGACGATTCCGACGAGGTTCAGCGGCAGGGAATCGTCGAAATCTTTGGCAGCATCCAGGGCGATGGCCTGGTGGCATTCGGCCACGACCAAGGCAACGCACTGCCGCTGGGTACAGTCGTGTTGCATGGGGATAGCAGCGCCTTCACGGGGCGGATGCTGATCAACCGCGGCAACGTCGTCGTCGATCACGACATGGCACTGGGCGGCCCGGAAGTCGACGGCAACGACCACTCGATCAAGACCGGCAATCCGCCCCAAGGCTTCGGCTTTAATTTCATCTCGACGTCAGACAGTCGAAAAATTCCCGCCCCAGTTGACGTTGCGCAGTGGCAAACCGTCCGCGGCGCCACGAGTGTCCCCGGCATGGAAAGTTACGGCGATCACTCGATCGAATTTAGCGGGCAAATTTCCCAGACC
The DNA here is from genome assembly GCA_050248495.1 of Pirellulales bacterium. Lineage (GTDB taxonomy): Bacteria > Planctomycetota > Planctomycetia > Pirellulales > Lacipirellulaceae > DASYDU01. Next base: position 15,144 of record JBFWSG010000092.1, read on the forward strand.
AATTCGCGCGGCTGGGTCAATTTGCTGCCCGCCGGCAAGACGCTCACCTTTAGCGGCCCAGTGTATCCCAACGTCAAGGCGGAGAATCCGCCCGGCAACGGTCGGGCAATTACTTTTGACGGCAGCGGCAAGACCATCATCAGCGGCGGCATCCACGACCAGGTCGTCGAGGGCGACGAAGAACCGCAAATCGAGAACAAGACTGGATTCCTGCGGGTACGTGGTACGGGCGTAGTGGTGATCGACGGCCGGGTGTTCACGAACGGCGTGCAGACGGGCTACAACGACACGGACTACGGCGGCTACACGTTCGTGGAAG
>JBFWSG010000093.1:0-15364 GCA_050248495.1 Pirellulales bacterium
GCCCGGGCAGTCGATCAACTCCAAGACACGATCGTAGGCTGTCTCGAAAAGTTCACCACCACCGAATGCAGCCACTACTTCCGACACTGTGGATACTCGGCACGGTAATCTGAAATGCGCTCTAGGCGGCCATGTTCGTCGAAATCGAGCGCCCATCCCCAAGCGGTTGCCCAATTCGGTTCCGGTGGAAAGATTCTGGCGAGGTCTGCGCCGGTCGTCGCATCGAAGATGCCGACGGATCCCCAGCGATATAAATCCCAGCCGGCCGCTGTGCCGCCCACCGCGACAGTGTTGCCGTGAATTGCAACGTCTGCACCATACACATGCCACTGATATTCGTCTGGCAGAAGTTCCACCTCTGATCCATCGCTGAGGTCATAGACATACACGCCTCCGAGCGCCGGTCCGTAGGCGGTATTGGCCATGGCGCCGACTACCAGGTTGTCGCCTTCCATATCGATTGAAGCGCCAAACCAGTTGATAAACTCTGATGTCTTGCTGATGGTTCTTTGGAGCGTCCAGGTTTGCGTGTCGTAAATGAACACTGAATTTCGCCCATGATCGGCGATGGCAGCGCGGTTTCCGTCGATCACGACGTCCTTGCCAAATCGAAAGATCTCGCCTGGCGGACCAGGTGGAACAAGCGTCGTGACGAGATCGCCGGACGCAGTGTCGAAGACGTAGGCTCGGTCTTCCATGGGATCGCCAATGAGGGCCCAAGGACCACTCACTTCCACGGCAAATCCGAATCCCTGGCCTGGAGACGGAAGGCCAAAATTCTGGAGCAGAGTTCCGGTGGCAAGGTCGAATAACTGAGCTTCTTGGGGCGTTCCGGAACTAGCTCCAGATGCGCCGACCAGAAGTCTGCCTTGATCAATTGAAAGAGAATCGAGGCCATACGCGTTGCCAGTAGCGTCGCCCACGTGCACGGGAATCGAACGCAGGAATGCACCGTCAGCGGAATTGAAAACGTCGACAGTCTGTGTAGGTGGAACGAGATGATGCTGTGTGGAGCGGGTTACCACGAAGCCGTCGCCGACGATTGCCTGGCCTCCGAAGCCGCTGAGAGTTTGTGGCTGGACAGGATCGATCCGGGCGATTCGGTGGAAGGGATCGCCTTCCGCAGCTTGAGCCGAGAGCGCAACACAGAGGAAGATCGTCGCAGTACGGTGAACGCAAAATCCGCGCATTGGCCCGCCTCCCAATGGGGGAGATTCTACCTGGGGAGCTGGCGACTGTCGAGAAAATTAGCAAGCGGAAGCAGGCAAAACGTTGCTGACCGCGACATATACAAGGCGTCCACCTGAAGTTTTCCCACCGATTTGGCCCTAGCCCGTGGTCCGCATGCCGGCGGCGACGCCTTTGACGGTCAGCTGCCGCAAATGGGTGAGCTCCTCGGGCGGGGCCTCATCGCCGAACGCTTGGCTGCGCAGCTGCAGTTCCACCTGGACCAGGTTCAGCGGATCGACATAGCCGTTGCGAGCGGTGATCGAGCGTTTGAGCCAGGGAATATCGTCCAGGAGCTCGGTGCAATCGGTGATCTTCTGCAAGACGTCGGCCGTGCGGAGCCACTCGTCCTCGATCATCGCGGCGATTTCGCGGCAGCCTTCGTCATCGCCGGCGAGCTCGCAATAGCGACGGAAGACCGGCAGGTTCGATTTGGCGACTGCCAGCACTGCATTATCAATCGTCGCGCGGAAAAAAGGCCACTCGCGATAGATGCGGCGGAGCTCGAAGAGTGAATCCGGTGTGGCGCTCACGAAGTCGCCCAACCCCGCCCCCAGACCGTAGAAGGCCGGCAGCAGACAACGGCATTGCGTCCAGGCAAAGACCCAGGGAATCGCCCGCAGGTCTTCGATGCGGTCGCTCTGCACCCGGCGCGACGGGCGCGAGCCGATGTGCATCGATTCCACATCGGAGATCGGCGTCACCGTGCGGAAGAAGCGGCCAAACGCGGGATGCTCCACGAGTTGGCGATAAGCGTCGAACGAGCGTCCCGCAAAACGGTCCATGCGATCGCGCCAGGCACGCGGAATTTCGGCCGCGTGGTGCGTGGTGGCCATGATCACCGACCAGAGAACCTGCTCCAGATGCCGGAAGGCGACCGCGGGGTCGTCGTACCGCTCGGCGAGGATTTCCCCCTGTTCGGTGAGCCGCAGCGTGCCGTCGAAGGCGGGCGTGGGGAGCGAGAGGATGGCCCGCGAGGCCGGTCCGCCGCCGCGTCCGAGCGAACCGCCGCGACCGTGGAAAAAGGTGAGCTTCACGCCCCGTTTTGCAGCGGCGTAGTGGAGCTCATTTTGCACGCGTTGCAGATTCCAGCAGGCGGACAGGTAGCCGCCGTCCTTGGTGCTGTCGGAATAGCCGATCATCACGATCTGGCGGTCGTCGAGCGTACGGAGCCAGTCGCGGTAGGCTGCGTTGTCGAGAAGCGTCGCCAGGATGCTACCGGCGTGCTCCAAATCGGCGATCGTCTCGAACAGCGGCACGACGGGGAGTCGGAGTTCGGCGTCGCGCGGGTCGCCGCCGTCGGTCTGCTCCGACCAGCGCCAAAGCCAGAGCACGGTGAGCAGGTCGCTCGGCTCGCGAGTCATGCTGACGATGTGGCCGCCGAGGGCCTCCATGCCATACGTGCGGGCGATCCGGCGGAGCGTTTGGAACAGGAGCAGCGTTTCGGCCGTCTTTTCCGAGGGGGCGGCCGGCGCGGCGGTGGTCGTCGGATCGAGTCGTTCGGAAAGCAATTGCTGCCGAGCCGCCTCGTCCGGCGAATCGTCGGCGCCGATGACGCAGGTCGAGCGCCAGACTTCCTCCATCACGCCGCGATGGACTGCCGAGTGCTGGCGGATGTCGAGCTTCGCGGTGTGGAAGCCGAAGATCGTGATCTGGTCGAGCCACGATTGGACCTCGCAATTGGCGACTTCCTCGTTGCCATCTTCGAGGAGCACCTGCTGAATGAGGGAGATGTCGGCAGCGAATTCGGCCGGTGTGCTGTAAGCGCCGGCCGGCGGCGGGCCAGAGATTTCCACAGCCGTCGTCTGCTCCAGCCGCCAGCGTACCGCACGCAGGAAGCGGCGATACGACTCGAGCTTGCCGTGAGCCGCGATTTGTTCGGTGAGTTCCGGCCAGGTGCCGCAGTATTCGTCGATGCGGGCGTCGAGCCGCTGGCAGGCCGGCGACTGGCGGCTGGAAATGCTGAGCGAATCGGCGAGCACTCGGCGTGTTTCCAGGTGCGAATCGATCGCCGCGCGGCGGAGCCACTGGCAGGTTTTGGCGGTGATCTCCGGAGTGACGAAGGGATGGCCGTCACGGTCGCCGCCCATCCACGAGCCGAACTGCAGCACGGGCGGGATGGAAATGGGGGCCGAGGGATAGTTCGTCGTCAGCGCGTCGCGGAGCCCGGCGAGGACTTTGGGCATCGTGCTCCACAGCACGGGCTGGAACGACAGGCCGCGGTGGACTTCGAGTGTCACCGTCGGAGGCGCCGGGCGAATGAAGTCGGTTTGCCAAAGCTTGATCAGTTCGCCGCGCAGCCGGGCCTGCAGCTGATCGGTTTCCTTCGGCAACAGCTGGTTCGAATCCAATTCACCCATGATGCCGCGAATCGAGCGCAGCTTCGAACGGAGCGAGCGGCGTTTGGCCTCCGTCGGATGAGCCGTGAAGACGAGCTCGACGCAGATGCGGTCCAGCAGCGATTGCACGTCGCCGGCGGAAAATCCGTGCTCATGGAGCGAAGTGATGGCCTCGGCGATCGACTCGCGGTACGGCTTGGGGTGAGCCTCGGCCTCGCGGCGCCGGAGCGTGCGGAGCCGCTGCCGATCCTCGGCGAGATTGGCCAGCTCGAGAAACGTGCTGAACCCGCGGACGACGGTCCGCAGCTCTTCCAGCGAGAGCGTTGAGAGCAGTTTGTAAAGCTGCTCTCCGGCGGATGCTTCGCCGCTGGTGAACAGGCGCGCCAGCCGGCGGACCTCTTCGATGAGGTTGAACGGCGCTTCGCCTTCGAAGCGGCGGATCACGTCGCCAAACGTGCGGCCGAGGAAATCGATCTCGCGGCGGAGTTGGTCGTCAGTGCTCATGGCGGGGAAGCGTCCTGCGCGGTGGCCGGGCCAGCTAGTCGCCCAGCGGCGCGAACGAACGCTCGTGCTCTTTGTAGGCCAAGACGGCGCCTGTCACAAAGTCGTACACCCAACCATGAATGGCAATCTTGTCGGCGTCAAGCGCGGCGGCGACCGAGGGGTGCGTCTGCAGATTTTCGAGCTGCACGACCACATTGGCCTCAACCGCGCGAGACATCGCATCCGGCGCATCGACGCCGCCGGTGGCTTCGACATACTCGCGCGCTTTGGCGGCATGGTGGAGCCAGTCCCGGACCTCCGGCAGATGCTGGATCCGCTCCGGATGCAACAGGCCCGCCACCGCTCCGCAACCCGCGTGGCCGCAGACGATGATGTTTGGCACCTTGAGCTCGACCACGGCAAATTCGATCGTGGCCGTGACGCCGCCGACAAATCGGGTATGCTCCGGCACAATGTTCCCGGCATTGCGAAGCACGAAGAGTTGGCCGGGTTGAGCCTGCGTAAAGAAAAACGGATCGACGCGCGAATCGCTGCAGGTGATCACCATCGCATGCGGCGATTGTCCCGCTGCCAGCTCGGCAAATAACTCGCGATATTGCGGGAAAACGTCGCGTTGAAAGGCGCGAACGCCGGCGATGATCTCTTTCATGGGGCGTTCGGCAGGTGACGCGATTTGTTGCCTGAAACGGGTATTTTGACCGATCGAGACCTGGGGGCCAAGTATGTGGATTTGGCCGCGGCGGAGCCTTTTTCAGCGGAATTGGCAGCAGCGATCCAGAATGATGACTTGACATCAATTTGCTTGATGCTATGATGTCAACATGCGATCGACCGTGCGACTCGACGATGACTTGCTGACCTCGCTGAAGGAACGTGCCGAGCGCGAGGATACGTCTCTGACGAAACTGTTGAACCGTGCTTTACGCGAGTGGCTCAATGGAAGTCGATCCGAAGTAGAAGCCAAGAAGCGCGCTTATCGCGAGAAGACCTTTGACACGGGCAAACCGTTGATCGACTTGACCAAAGCGCTTCAGTTTTCAGCAGAGCTTGAAGACGAGGCGATCCTTGAGAAGTTGCGACAAGGGCGCTAGTGTAGCTCTCCATGAAGGTCATCGACGTCAATATTCTGGCGTATCTAGTGAGCCAACCTGCCCAGCACCACAAACAAATATTTGCTTGGTGGAACGCGGCGCTACTAGGCAACGAAGCTCTCGCGCTTTCATGGACAGTTATCAACGGGTTTCTACGTGTTGCCACAAACCCAAAGGCACTGCAATTTCCGCTGTCCGCGGAGGACGCAATTGAACGTGTCGACGCCTGGCTTTCGCATCCGTCGATTTGCCTGATTTCCGAGCTGGACAACCATTGGCAAGTATTTCGAGGGCTGGTCCAAGAGCATGACATTACTGGCAAGCAAGTGACGGACGCGCATATCGCGGCATTAGCAATATCTCGCGGGGCGCTGCTGGTCTCTTGCGACCGCGATTTCTCCCGCTTCCGTCAGCTGCGCTGGGAGAACCCGGCGGACTGAACCATCGCTCGGGCTCGATTCTCACTTTGCACCAATTGGCCGCATGCGGCGGCGACGTCGGCGCCCAGCGAATAGCGGATGGTCGTGACGAAGCCGGCGGCGCGGAGGATTTCGGCGAAGGCGTCGCGCTCGGGTCGATCGGTCGTGCGGAGCTGCGGGGCCGACTCGATGGGGTTGTAGGGGATCAGATTCACATGGGCGTCGAGGCCCGCGAGCCAGGCGGCGAGTTCGCGGGCGTCGTCCAGCGAATCGTTGATGCCGGCGAGCATCAGATACTCGATCATCACGGTGTTCGCTTGGATGCGGTTGATCGCGGACACTGCCTCGCGGAGACCGTCGAGCGGATACTTGGCCGCGAGCGGGATCAGCCGCTCCCGCACTTCTTGGCAGACGCTGTGGAGGCTCAGCGCAAAGTTGAGTTTGGGGAAGCGGCGTGCGGCGCGGATCATGGCGTCGGGAATGCCGACCGTCGAAACGAGGATCCGCCGCGGCGGGTAGTGAAACAGTTCGGGCGCCAGGAGTGCCGCGATCGCCTCGTAGAGCGTCTCTTCGTTGTGAAACGGCTCGCCCATGCCCATGAAGACAATGTTGCGGACGACGCGGTCTTCGTGCGCGAGCCGCTCGCCGGCAAGCACGACTTGAGCCAGAATTTCGGCGGCTGAAAGATTCCGGGCGATACCCATCTGGCCGGTCGCACAGAACTGGCACGCCGCAGCGCAGCCGACCTGCGACGACACGCAGAGCGACACCCGGCCGGTGCCGGTCCGCATGATCACCGACTCGATCAGCATGTCCGACCCCGTTCGTAGCACGAGCTTAGTCGCGCCATCAACTTGCGAGTCGAACGCCTGCTGCAGCGTGAGGGGCGCAAACTCGACTCGGCCGGCAAATTGGGCACGGACGCCATCTGGCAGTTCCGCCAGCGCCGCTGCCTGCCCGCGAAACTTCTTGAAATACGCCGTGCGAAAAGCCCGCAATCGCCGCGGCTCGAACTTGAGCTCCGCACGCAGCCGATCAATGGCGACTGAATCGAAGATGCTGACCTTCTCGGATTTCATCGTTCTCGCGGAAGATCTCAGGCAAAGGCGCGAAGGCGCAAAGCTAATTCACCTTCGTCTTTGCGCCTTCGCGCCTTTGCGTGAGTTATTCAAGGATCGTTTTGCTCAATTCTGCTGGCAGCTCGGCCACGAATCGCGGGACGGCGTAGCCGGGGAGTTGGTCACGGAGCTCGGCGACGATGCGGCGGCCGGTTTCAATCGGTACATCGAAGTGGGCCGCCCCGGCGACGCGATCGAGCTGGTGCAAGTAATACGGCAGCACTCGGTGGTCGACGAGCTTTTCGCACAGTGCCGCTTGAGCCGCCGCCGTGTCGTTCACGCCGCGGAGCAATACGGCCTGATTCAAGAGCGGGACGCCGGCGTCGGAGAGTTGCGCGAGCGCCGCGGCAACGTGCGCGTTAATCTCGTTGGCGTGATTGGCGTGGACCACCACGACAGGAGTAAACCGCGTGCCGCGCACGATGTCGATCAGCTCATCCGTGACTCGCTCGGGAATCACGATCGGCAACCGCGTATGAATCCGCAGCCGCTTCAAGTGAGGGATTTCCGCCAGGGCATCGACCAGCTGGCCGACCGTGCGGTCGACGATCACGAGCGGATCGCCGCCGCTGAGGATCACTTCGCGGATCGACGAGTCGTCGGCAATCGCCTCGAGCGCCGGCCGCCAATCGGCGAGCGACCGCGGCCCGTCCGAATAGGGAAAATGGCGGCGGAAGCAGTAGCGACAGTGGACCGCACACACGCCCGTCGTCACCAACAGCACGCGGCCGGCGTACTTGTGCAACAGCCCCGGTTGCCGCTCGGCCTCCAGGTCTCCGACTGGATCGCGGACGAAGCCTGGCGCCTCTTCAAGCTCTCCCAACACCGGTAGCACCTGCCGCAGGAGCGGATCGTTCACGTCACCCGGCCGCATCCGGGAGACGAAACCACGCGGGGCGAAGAGCGAGAACCCGGGGCTCGCCGCACAGGCCTGCCGGGCAGCTTCCGCCACTTCGTCTGGCAGCTCCAGAACGCGGCACAATTCCGCCGGATCACGGATCGCGTCGCGGAGAGCCTCCTGCCAACTGGCATATCGCGGCGGGGCGCAGGTGGGGCGGACAGCGGGCACAGGGGCGGTTAGAATGGTCATCTCAATTTTTCCCGCGATTTTTCGCACCTTCTTTCCTACCACAGAGTCCAACTACCGAACAGCGGACAGCAGAGGCCAGCGAGTGACCACCTACAACACCAGCGATTTCCGCAAAGGAATCAAGATCCAGATCGACGGCGTGCCCTATTTGATGGTCGAAATGAACTTTCGCAAGCCGGGGAAGGGTACGGCCTTATACGAGTGCCGGATGAAGAACCTGCTCCGCGGCACGATGCTCGACCGCACCTACCGCGCCGGCCAGACGCTCGAAGGAGCGGACATCGCGGAGTTCGAAGCCCAATATTTGTACCGCCAGGGCGAAAACTTTGTATTCATGGCCACCGGCGACTATGAGCAATACGAGCTCACGGCCGAACAGGTGGGCGACATGTGGAAGTTCTTGAAAGAAGGCACGCCCTGCACGCTGATGGTCTGGGACAACAAGCCAATCTCCGTGACACCGCCAAACCATGTGATCCTCAAAGTCGAGTACGCCGAGCCAGCCGCTCGCGGCAACACGGCAACCAACGTGCAGAAACCAGTGAAGCTGGAAACGGGCGGCGAGATCCCTGCCCCGGCGTTCGTCAACACGGGCGACTACCTGCGGATCGACACGCGGACCGGCGAGTACATCGAACGCACGAAGGCGCCAGAAGAATGATGTCAGAGTTCCCCGTACTCAGTACCCAGTACTGAGTACTCAGTACGTAGTGCTTGATCGCGTAATTTTCGTCGGTCACTTACTCACCTAATCACTTACTACCCTACTCCCTCCTCTCATCCCGGAGCCAACCATGAGTGCCCTGGCCTTGCTTGGTATCATCGGCGTGATTGCCGTCGTGCTGGTCATGTGGGGCGTCGGCATCTACAACAAGCTCGTCGAGCTGAAGAACCGCTATCAAAACGCGTTCTCGCAAATCGAGGTGCAGCTCAAGCGGCGGTACGACTTGATTCCGAATCTCGTCGAGACGGCCAAGGGTTACATGGCCCATGAAAAGGGGACGCTCGAAGCGGTCATCCAGGCCCGCAACCAGGCGGTCAGCGGGCTCAAGCAAGCGTCGGCCAATCCCGGCGATCCCGCGGCGATGCAGGCCTTGGCGTCGGCCGAATCGGGCTTGAGCGGCGCGCTCGGCCGGTTGTTCGCCCTCTCCGAAGCGTATCCCGATCTGAAGGCCAATCAGAACATGGCCCAGCTGAGCGAGGAAATCACCTCGACCGAGAATAAGGTGGCCTTCGCCCGCCAGGCATACAACGACGCGGCAACGGTCTACAACACCTACCGCCAGAGCTTCCCGCCGGTCGTGTTCGCCAACTTCCTTGGCCACAGCCAGAACGCGGAGCTCTTGGACTTCGACGATGCCCAGATCGCCGAAGCGCCGAAGGTTTCCTTCACTTAAGCCAAGAACTCACCACAGAGGACACAGAGTGCACAGAGAAAGCAAATTTCGAATGACGAACTGGACTTCGTCATTGGACATTTGAAATTCGTCATTCCCTCTGTGTCCTCCGTGCCCTCTGTGGCGAAACTTCCTACGTTGCCTTAGTTGCAGCTCTCCCATGGCGACGGATTTCTTTGAGCGTCAGTCGACGGCCCGCCGCAATACAAAGTGGCTGCTGTGGGCGTTTGGCTTGTCGGTGCTGGCGATTCTGGTGACGACGTTTGTCGTCACGGCATTCGCCGCCAACGCAACGGAGAGCGCCGGCGATGTGACCGGTTTCAAGCCGGGGCACGACTTCGCCTGGGAGTTTCCATCGATTGCCACCGTGGGATCGCTGGGACTGATCGCAGGCGGGAGCTTGTTCAAGATCGCCCAGCTCGCGGGCGGCGGCACCGGCGTGGCCGAGCGATTGGGCGGGAAACGAATTTATCCGAATTCGCTCGAGCCGGGCGAGCGGCGGCTGTTAAACGTCGTCGAGGAGATGGCCCTCGCCTCCGGGGTGCCCGTTCCGCCGGTATTCATCATGAACGAGGAGGACGGCATCAACGCCTTCGCGGCCGGTTTCTCGCCGAGCGACGCGGTGATCGGCGTCACCAAAGGCTGCGTCGACCAGCTTTCGCGCGACCAGCTGCAGGGCGTCATCGCCCATGAGTTCAGCCACATCCTCAATGGCGACATGCGACTCAATCTGCGGATGATCGGCATCCTGCACGGCCTATTGATTCTCGGCCTGGTGGGACGCGAGCTGTTGCGACTTGCCGGTCGAACGGGCGGACGACGAAAGAATGATCCCGGGTTGTATCTCTTGCTCGTCGGCCTGGTGATGATGGTGCTCGGCTTCCTGGGGATGTTTCTGGGCAATCTCATCAAGGCGGCCATCTCGCGACAGCGTGAATATTTGGCGGATGCATCGGCCGTGCAGTTTACCCGCAATCCGGAAGGTATCTGCGGCGCGCTTAAGCGTATCGGTGCGGCGATCACCGGTTCGCGGCTCGAGAGCCCGCGAGCAGCCGAGCTGAGCCACATGTATTTCGCTCCCGGCGTGAGCAGCCTCTTCGCGACGCACCCGCCGTTACCGGATCGCATTCGCCGTCTCGAACCGCAGTGGGATGGGAAGTACCCCAAGCCGCTCACAGCGGCAGCTGTCGCGGCGATCGGGGCGGAGGGCACGGCGGGATTGGTCGGCGAAGAGCCGGCGTTGTTCCGACCGAATGTGCCGGTGGAAGTGGTTCGCAACGCGGCCGATCAGATCGCCAATCCCACCGAGATCCATCGGCGCTATGCGGCCGAACTGGTGGCCGCGATGCCGCCGGATGTCGTCGACTCCGCACATGAACCTTACGGCGCCCGGGCGGTAATCTACGCCTCGCTGTTGGACATGGATCCGGAGATCCGCCGCGTGCAGCTCGACATGCTCCGGCAGTCGGCTGAACCGGACGTTTATCAACTGACGCTCAAATTGATTCCATCGGTCGACAAACTCGACGTGCGGGCGTACCTACCGCTCGTGGACATGACGCTCGCCGCGCTGCGGGCGCTGAGCTTGTCGCAATACAAGCAGTTCACGAATTGCTTTGTAAAGCTCGTACAGGCAGACAAGCGGCTGGGACTCTTCGAATGGACGCTGCACCAGATTCTGCTGCGGCACCTGCGGCCACAATACGAGAAGATCAAACCGCCGCAGATCGCCTACTACGGGCTGCAGCAGCTGGGGGGTCCCATTTCAGTGCTCCTCTCGACGCTCGCGCGGGCCAGCCAATGCGATGATCAGTTCGCGTTCGAATGTGGAGCGAAGCAATTGTCGGAAGTACCGCTGCAGTTTTTGCCGATGGAAAAGTGCAACCTCCACGAATTGCAGCAGGCGCTCGAAACGCTGACCCAAGTGGCGGCCAAACAGCGGGGCCGCTTGATCGATGCCGCGGCTGCAGCGATCTGCGCCGACACGGAAGTGCACGTCGAGGAAGCCGAGCTATTGCGCGGCATTTGCGACATGCTCGACTGCCCCATGCCACCGCTCTTGCCGGGTCAACGCGTCGCGCGAATGCAGGCGGCGTCATGAGCGAATCGCCTCGATTCACGAAGCTGCAGCGGCGGGCCGACTTGCTCCGCCAACTGCGGCAGTTCTTCCACGACCGCGGATTTCTCGAAGTCGAGACGCCACTCGTCTCCGATGAAGTGATTCCCGAGCTGCACATCGAGCCGCTGCAACTGGCGAACCGACAGTTTCTGCAGGCGTCACCTGAGCTCCACATGAAGCGGTTGCTCGCCGAGGGGGCGACCGCGATCTTTCAGGTGACTCATTCGTTTCGCGCCGGAGAACGGGGCAAACTCCACAACCCGGAGTTCGCGATCGTCGAGTGGTATCGCGTCGGCGACGACATGGAGGCGGGGATCGCGCTGGTGGATGAGCTGATGCAAACGCTGTTGGGCAAGCCACCGGCCCAACGAACGACCTATAAGGAAGCATTTCAGCGGCATGCCGGGGTTCATCCTTTTGCGGTAAGTGATATGGATCTTGCGGCTGTCACACGAACTTTAATTGGAGAAGAGATATCAATTGATCCAAAGTCGAAGACGCCCTCCTTTGTCCGCGACGAATTGCTGAATCTGATTCTCGCCAAATGCGTCGAGCCCCAACTTGGCCGCGATCGACCGGAGATTATTTTCCACTACCCGGCGTCGCAAGCGGCTCTAGCAAAAACGATTCGCTCCGCAGAAGGCCACGAGGTCGCCGAGCGATTCGAGCTCTATTACCGCGGCATCGAGCTCGCCAACGGCTATCACGAACTTGCGGACGCCGCGGAGCAACGCCGCCGCTTCGAGCAGGTCAATGCCGAGCGTGTCGCCGACGGCCGCCCTGCCCTGCCAATTCCAGAGTCGCTGCTCCAAGTTTTGGAACGAGGCTTCCCCGATTGCACCGGCGTCGCACTTGGCTTCGATCGCCTGGCGATGTTGGCCGCCAACGCCAATTCGATCGACGAAGTGCTCGCCTTTCCCGCGGAGTAGTTCTATTCCGCGTTCGGTTCGTCGGACTGCGCCAGCAGCTCTTCGAATCGCTGAGCATATTGCGAGTGAGCGGACCCTAGATGACTTCGCAAGGCGTCAATCTGATCCAGATTCTGTCGGATGAGCTCGAGCACGTCGGCTTCGTCGCGCAATCGGCCCGCGGCAAGCTCCAGTTCGACGAGCGAAGCCAGTGAGGCATAACGCAGCTCGCCTCGAATTGCTCCCATGACGCCAGGATGCGGAATCGTTGTTGGCGCCGGCTTCGCGGCCACTCCCGGTCGACCGCCCTCGGGCAGCACATCAACCTCGATGCCTGTTTCCCGGTGACACAACTTCGGCCAACGACCCGCAGGCTCCGACAATACGTCGAAACCGCTTACTCCCGCCAACCTTTTGAACTCATCCACTTTGTCGGCCGGCAAGATGATGTCGATGTCTTGCGTCACGCGGCCGACATAACCGTGCCGCCACACCGCCCAGCCGCCGCCTACCACAGCCTCGCAATCGCAAGCCACGAGCACCTGATCGAGCGCTTTCACAACGCGGCCATAGCGACCGGGCAGGTCTTGGGGTTCCAGCATTTGGTTCCTCCCCGCGAGCAGCAGGTCTGCCAATTCGAGTTGCTGCGACAATAGATCGGCCGTCATGTGCATGCTTCAATTATACGCCATCTTGCGCCATCAAATGACGCCTCGGCAGGCTTGGATTACTTCAGTTTTGCCACCGCTTTGTGACGGAAGCAAGTCACCAGGTGATCATTCACCATGCCCACCGCCTGCATGTGGGCGTAGATGATCGTGCTGCCGACGAATTTGAAGCCGCGCTGTTTGAGGTCTTTGCTCAGCGCGTCAGATTCCTTGGACGTGGCGGGCACCTGCTTCATCGCGGTCCAGGTACTGCGGATCGGCCGGCCGTCGACGAAGCCCCAAATGTACTTGTCGAACGTGCCGAACTCTTCTTGCACCTCGAGGAACAGACGGGCGTTCGTCACGGCGCTTTGCACCTTGAGCCGATTGCGAATGATGCCGGGATCGGCAAGCAGCTTCTCGATCTGCTTCGCGGAGAAGCGGGAAACCTTTTCGGGATCGAAATTCGCAAAAGCCCGGCGATAGTTTTCGCGCTTGCGGAGCACGGTGGCCCAGCTCAGGCCGGCCTGCGCACTTTCGAGCGTCAAGAACTCGAACTGCTTGCGGTCGTCGTGGACCGGAACGCCCCACTCTTCGTCGTGATAGGCAGTGTACTGTTCGTCGCCACTGGCCGACCAGCCGCAGCGCTCGACTTGCTTCTTCGCCATTGCGCTACCTCAATGTGACGGCCATTCGATCGCGCAGCGTTCGAAAGTGTAGAAGAACATCGGGTACTCATTTTCGGCATCGGCGTCGTGAGATTTGGAATCGATGCGAGCCCACAGGTCCCAATCGATCTCGGGAAACTTCGTGTCACCCTCCACCTCGGCGAGCACCAGCGTCATGTACAGCCGATCGGCGAGTGGCAGCGCCTGGCGATAGATTTCCGCGCCCCCGATGACGAACGCTTCCTCCTCGCCCGCGGAGCGCGCACCCTCCAGTGCCGCTTCCAGGCTATTCGTCACTTCAGCGCCTTGGGCCGAATATCCTGACTGCCGCGTGACGACGATCATCCGCCGCCCGGCGAGTGGCCGGCCGATCGATTCCCATGTCTTGCGACCCATGATGAGCGTGTGCCCCAGCGTGAGCTGCTTGAACCGGGCGAGGTCTGCCTTGAGCCGCCACGGCAACTGCCCGCCGCGACCGATCACGCCGTTTTCCGCCATCGCGGCGATCAGGGAAATTCGCATCGCGCGTACCTAGACCGCGACCGGTGCGGGGATATGGGGATGAGGTTCGTAATTCTCGAGCCGAAAGTGCTCGTACCGGAAATCGAAGATCGAATGGACGCTCGCGTCAATCCGCATCGTCGGCAGCGGCCGCGGCTCGCGCGACAATTGCAGCCGGGCCTGTTCGAGGTGATTGTCGTACAGATGGGCGTCGCCCAGCGTGTGGACGAAGTCGCCCGGCTCGTATCCGGTCACCTGTGCCATCATCATCGTCAGAAGCGCGTACGACGCGATGTTGAACGGCACGCCGAGAAACACATCCGCGCTCCGCTGGTACATCTGGCAGGAAAGCCGCCCCTCGGCCACATAGAACTGGAACAAGAGGTGGCATGGCGGGAGCGCCATCTCCGGCACGTCGGCCGGGTTCCACGCAGTCACGATCAAGCGCCGCGAGTCGGGATTCGCCTGAATCTGCTCGATGACATCGCTGATCTGATCGATCGATTCGCCATGACGGCCGGGCCAAGAGCGCCACTGGTAGCCGTACACCGGTCCCAGCTCGCCGTCGGCGTCGGCCCACTCGTTCCAAATCGAAACACCGTGCTCCTGCAAATAGCGGACATTCGTCTCGCCGCGCAGAAACCACAGCAGCTCGTAGACGATCGACTTAAGGTGCAGCTTCTTGGTGGTGACCAGCGGAAAGCCTTCGGCGAGGTCGAACCGCATTTGGTGGCCGAACACGCTGCGCGTGCCGGTGCCCGTGCGATCGCTCTTGGCGACGCCTTCGGCGAGGATGCGCTGAAGCAAATCAAGGTACTGACGCATATGCAGAATTATACCGAAAAGCGCGGAGGCGGGGACGCCCCGGCTCGCTAAGAACGCGACTACCCTTTCGCCATCAGCTCTTCGACGAGCTTCGCCAAGAGTGCCGGGTTGTCCTGCTTCCGCAAATGCTCGATGCGGTCGGCGGGAATCTTGAGCTTTTCCAGCGCGCTGAGGATGTACTTCCACTGCTTCTCGCGGTTCTTCCCCTCGGCCAGATACAGCTCGGTCACCAGCTCGCTGAGCCGCTGCAGCGAGATCGCGTCGCGGTTCTCATAGAAGTTGCGAATGATGTTCTGTTGATGTTTTGTGTATTTCTTGTCCATCAGATGTCCGAATCCTGCACCTGCTGCGCACGCCGGCGAGCGGTTCGCTCACGGCTATTTCGGCAGTGTTAGTGCGACTTTTCGGCGGTCGTTTTGCGCGGTAGAGTAGTAGGCTACCCGTTGTCTATCCTTCGTCAACCATCCGCTTTACGGTTATCGACATGCCGCTGGTCAAGTTTATCAAAGAA
>JBFWSG010000094.1:0-15258 GCA_050248495.1 Pirellulales bacterium
GTGACCCCGGTCGAGTTCGCGGCCCGCTGCTGTTCTTCCGTTCGGCCTACGGCCTCACTCCAGAACAGCAGCGGAACTACCCTGGTACCTTCATAACACCTGGTACAGGAATTCAAAGCTGGTCAGCTCCACTCGCATCCACCGATCGCCGAGCGGCTGGCGCTGGCGGATACGTAGACAAATCACTCGGGCATCATTAATTCGTTTGGCGAAGCAATAACGATCGTATCGTCCAGGCGTCTCGGGTGACGAGCGAAGGCGCGTCGTGCGACTGGGAGCGAGCCGCAACTCCGCGAAACCCTCACGGGATCCGGGTGGCTACGTCGATCCCATAGCATGCGACGCCCGTTGAACGACCCATTCCGGCGGCGCTCAAAATTTCGGCACTTCTCGCCGCGCAAAAGGGTATTCGCGACATGCGCTTTTCGCCAATCACGCCGTCATGGTTGTTGGCGGCGGGAGTGTTGTGCGCGGCGATCTGTTCGCTGTCGTCGGCGGCGGCAGAGGAGCCGCTCTTTGCTCCGCCGACGGTCGACGCGACGGACGGTTCTGGCCTGCCCAATCTCCAGATGGGCGACAGTCTCGCGGCGGAGGACGGAACAGAGCCGTCGTTTGAGAACGAAACCGCGGCCGAGGATCAGGCCGGCGATCAATCTGAGAACCCCGCGGGCGCTCTGGAGACGATCGAGGAGCAGCTCGAAGATCCGGTGTCGGAGCGCAACTTCGAGAGCGATGTGCTGGTGCTGCCGGTCGACCACTTGCTGGGCGACTGGTGCGGGTGGCGGACGATGCTCGAAGACGACGGCATCTCGCCGTCGGTCACGTTTGTGTCCGACATGCTCGGCAATCCGGTCGGCGGACGCGAGCAGGGGTTTGCCGAGGCGGACAACCTGGGCGTGAACCTGGCGGTCGACCTCGAGAAGCGCTATGGGTGGAAGGGCGGGAAGTTTCTGTTCACGATGTCGCAGCGGTCGGGCCGCAGCTTGACGAATGAATACATTGGCAACACTTTTTCGACGCAGCAGGTGTTCGGCGGCGAGACGTTCAAGGTGATCGACATCGCGTACGAGCAGACGTTCGGCGAAGATGAGGTCGAAGTCGAGATTGGGCGGATTGCGGCCGGTGATGACTTTCTCGTGTCGCAGTACAACTACCTGTTCGTGCAGAACGGCTTCTGTGGCAACCCGGTCGGCATCTTTTTCAATGCGCCGGGCATGAGCGCGTATCCGAACGCCACCTGGGGCACGGTCGTACAGGTGCGGCCGATCGAGCGCGGCTACGTGATGGGCGGGCTGTACAATGGCGACGCCACGATCCGCGACATCAACAATCACGGGCTTGACATGTCGATCGACGGGCCGCCGTTTGCGATTGCCGAACTGGCATATGAGCGGGATCAGCGGCCGGGCGACAACGGCTACATCGGCAACTACAAGGTTGGCGCGTGGTTCGATGGAAATGACTTCGCGAATCTTGAGGAGCAGGCGCAGGCGAACGCGGGGAGCGGCGTCGTGCCGTCGATCCACGAGGGCAACTACGGCTTCTACGGCTTGTTTGACCAGGTGCTGTGGAAGTTCAGCGATCGAGACGAGGAGATCATGCGCGGGCTGGGTGTGATGGGTTCAGCGTTGGTGTCGCCGGACCAGTCGATCAGCCAGATGCCGTACTTTTTCAATGCGGCGATTGCGGCGCGGGGCATCTGGAAGGATCGGCCGCGCGACATTGCGGCGTTCGGCGTCGTGTTCGGTGAATTCAGCAGCGACCTCCGCGCGGGGCAGCGGCTCGCGCAGCAGCTCGACCCGACGGTGGGCGTGCAGAAGCACGAGACGGTGTTCGAGTGGACGTATATCTTCCGCTTCCGCGACGGCGCGTTCTTCTTTCAGCCGGATGTGCAGTACATCCTCGACCCCAGCGGAACCGGGCAGATTCCGGATGCGCTGGTGGTCGGCTCGCAAGTGGGCTTTAACTTCTAGAAATGCTTGCGGCCCGCGGATTGCCGCGAAATAATGGCCGCTCGGGCGGGTGCCTGTGGCGCCCGCATCTTCCCAAGTCCCAGGCCTTGGAGATCCGTCATGACCAACAAAGCGCACGCGTTGTTTGCTCAACTATGCCAGTTGTCGAGTATCGTGTTGTTAGCCAGCACGGCCGCGGCGCAGCTGCCCGGACCGACTGCGGAGCATGCACTGTTGAAAGAGGGCGTTAGCACCTGGGACGCCACGATGAAAATGTACGAGGCATCGGGCGAAGAGCCCACCGTGGCTAAAGCGACGGAGACTGTCGAGCTGATGCCTGGCGGGATGTGGGTCTTGAGCAAGTTCGAAAGCGAGTTCGCGGGTATGCCATTCACCGGGCGCGGCGTGACGGGTTACGATCCTTGGAAAAAGAAGTACGTGGGCACCTGGATCGACAGCATGAGCCCGAGCTTGATGATCAGCGAAGGCGAATACGACCCTGCCACCAAGACAGCGACCAGCTATGCCGAGGGGCGCGCCCCGGTGAGCGGCGAGATCATCAAATACAAACAGGTCAGCCGCACGATTGATGCGAACACGCGGACGTTTGAGATGTACCGGCCGGAGAAGGATGGCGAATTTGTGAAGATGATGGAGATTGAGTACAAACGACGGGGCGAATAGTGCACCACGGCGAAACGACGACCACGACGAGTTTTTCGGCAGGTCCCGCGCAGCGACGCGGAGGCGCAGAGGAGATGGCAATTCAAATTGGCTGGTGATGTGCCGAAGATTTCGCGCTCCGCTTTGAGTAGCGCGCTGGTGGCCACGGTGTTGTTCGGTAGCGTGCCCGCGTGCGTTCGGCTGGTGCAGCTCGATTCGATTGCGCTCGGCGTCGTGAGGCTGATCCTGGGGACTGCCGGGATGGCGGCGATCATGGCAGTCCAGCGGCGGTCGACGCTGCGGGAGTTTTTTGCCGAGCTGCGGCGCGAGTGGTGGGTGCTCGCAGCGATCGGCCTATTGTTTGGGCTCCACTGGCTCACCTACTTTCTATCGATCAAGTGGGCAAGTGCGTCGATCGGCACGCTGGGGTTTTCGACGTATGGGGCGCAGTTGCCGCTCTTGGGCTGGTTGTGCGGTTTTGGTCGGCCGACGCGGGCGGCGCTCGTGGGCGTGGCGCTGGCGTTCGTGGGGACGTGGTTGTGTTTGCCAACGACGGATGCAACCGCGAGTTCGGCCGGTATTTGGGAAAGCAGCGCGGCAATTGGCCTGGCGATCGGCGTGCTGAGCGGCACGACATACTCGTTTCTGCCGCTGTTGCATCAGCGGCACGCGCGGATGGACCACGAGATTCGCACCTGGGCCCAGTTCGCCTTGGCGCTGCCGCTGTTCGTGCCACTTATGCCGTGGGCAAAGTGGTCGTTCACGTGGAACGACTTGCTGTTGATGCTGAACCTGGGCCTGGCCGTGACGCTCGTCGGCCACTTCCTGTGGGTCAAGGCGACGACCGTGCTGCCGATCGAAACGACGAGCGTGCTGTCGTATCTGCAACTGCCCGTGACACTGGCAATGAACTGGCTCTTGGTGCACGACAAGTTCACGACGCCAATGCTGGCCGGCGCGACGCTGATCGTGGCGGCCAATGCACTGGCGCTGGGGCGGAGGAGCAAGGCGGCGGAGGAGCTGGCGGAGGGACAGTGAATAATTCAGCGACGCTGTCTCAACGTCGCGATTTGGGTAATGTTCGTATTTTTGACCGTACCCGGCCGATGTGATATTCTTTAAGCATCCGAGGGGCGGAAGGTCAACTAACATGTCCGAAAACTCGAAGTCGGATGGAATTCGATCGGTTCCGGCGGTTCCGCGTGAGTATGGCGGTAAATGGATCGCTTGGAATCATGCCGGGACGGAAATTCTCGCGGCAGCCGATGATCTGGCAACGGCTGAAGCATTTGCGCGCAAAACTGGCGAATGTCGTCCGCGGATGGAGAAAATTCCCCGCGCGGAAGTGCGTATTGTAGGTGGAGTTCGGCGGTGAGATTTCCTTACCGCGCATACGAAGTTGCTCCGACTCCGGCGTCGCCCGCACCCGAAGGACTTATTTATCGGCCAGTCATTCCGTTTGCATTGTTGGGACCGGCTGGCGTCCTTGACTTTTTTGGCCTGCTGGACACTGGTGCGGATGAGACCTACATCACTCGCAACATGGCGGAACGGTTAGGCCTAACTTTCGACGAGACTCCATCCCATATAATCGAATCCGCAGGCGGCGAGGTCGCCGTGACCTACGCTCAAGTCACAATCGAAGTGACCGACAGGGTCGATCATTTCCTTTGGCCAGCGACCGTTGGCGTCACCGATCAGGAATGGATTGAGGCGATTCTCGGCCATGGTGGGTTTCTTGAATACTTCGACGTGCTGTTTCGCAGCGACGTTCACGATTTGATATTGAGCCGGAATGGCTCAATACTGCCAAACGATTGATTCGATCAGACGAAGTCGCGTTCGCCGTCGTCGAGAAATAGAAAGCTGCTCGCGGGCTTCTTTGCCCTGATGCTTCCTGCTACGAGCAGCTTTTGTGCGTACCAATTTTCGTGTGCGGCGCGAGTTGGCGTGGATTCGGCGTGGTGTGCCGACGCTAACTCGCGGCGCGGTTAAACGTCAGCTGCAGCCCATGCTGCTGCCGCAGTTGTGGCAGAGGTAGCAGTTGCCGTTGCGGACGGTGATGGCGCCGCAGTTGTCGCAGGCCGGGGCGTCGGATTGGAAGTCGGCGAACTGTTCGCTGCGGGCCGTGGTCGGGCCGCCGTCTTTGAGCATCACGCCGGCGCGGGAGAGGAGTTGGAGGTTGATCTCTCCGTCCTTGGAAACACTGCCGTTGCCGTTTCCATTCGCACTGCCGTTTGCGTGACCGTTGGCATGGCCATTGGTGTGACCGTTCGCGTGGCCGTTCTTGACCGTGGCTGGGGACTTGGGGCTGGGGGCTGCAAGCGTTGCGGTAGCGCCGCCCGGGTAGGATTTGTCCTTCTTTTCCGCAACCGACGGTTGCGGCTTTATCGACGAGTCCTGAACGCCGAGCCCGGAACCCTGAACGCCGCTGCCACTCGGGGTCGGGGACGACCCGGCTCGCTCGGCTCGCTCTTCGCTTTCGTCCGCTTTGTCGGCGGTGATTCCCAAGCTTGCTTCGCGGAAGCCGGGGAGGAACGTGTTGCCGAGCCAGCGGAAGATGTAGTCGATGAGGCTCTTGGCGATGCGGATGTCCGGATTCTTGGTGTATCCCTGCGGCTCGAACCGCATATGGCTGAATTTGCGGACGTAATCTTCGAGCGGCACGCCGTATTGCAGGCTCATCGAGACCGCGGTGCCGAAGGCGTCCATCAGGCCGCCGATCGTGCTGCCTTCCTTAGCCATGGTGATGAAGAGTTCGCCCGGGCGGCCGTCCGCATAGAGGCCGACGGTGATGTAGCCCTCGTGGCCGGCCACGTTGAACTTGTGGGTGATCGACTGCCGGGTGTCGGCCAGGCGTTCACGGCGCGGCTTGGCGGCGACGGCAGCTGCCGCGGCGGCCGCCTTCTGGCCTTCGCTGCTCGTATTGAGCGGCTGGCTCTCCTTGGAGCCGTCGCGGTAGATCGCGAGCGCCTTGAGGCCGAGCTTCCAGCCGTCGATGTAGGCCTTGGCGATGTCCTCGGGCGTGGTCTCGCGCGGCATGTTGACCGTTTTGGAGATCGCGCCGGAGAGGAACGGCTGGGCGGCCGCCATCATCAGCACGTGGGCCTCCCAACGGATCGAACGCTCGCCGTTGCGCGGTTGGAACGCACAATCGAACACGCCGAGGTGCTCGGTCTTGAGCTGCTCCGCGCCTTCGATCGTGTCGCGCTGGTCGATGTAGCTGAGGATCGAGCCGATCGAGGGCTCGTCGTAGCCGAGCGTCTTGAGGGCGAGGGGGACGGTCTGGTTGACGATCTTGAGCATGCCGCCGCCGGCGAGCTGCTTGTACTTCACGAGCGCGATATCCGGCTCGATGCCCGTGGTGTCGCAGTCCATCATGAAGCTGATGGTGCCGGTGGGGGCCAGCACCGTGGCTTGCGCGTTGCGGAAGCCGTGAACGCGGCCCGCGGCGAGCACATCGTCCCAGGTGCGGCGGGCGGCGTCGCGGAGGTACGACGGGCACTCGCCGTTGATCTCGTCGACCGCATTGCGATGCATCTGCATGACGCGGAGCATCGGTTCGCGGTTCTTCTCGAACTCGTCGAACGGACCGACCGCTTCGGCCAGCTCAGCACTGGTGAGGTTGGCGGCACCGTGGAGCAGGGCGGTGACCGCGCCGCAGACGCCGCGGCCGGCGTCCGAATCGTACGGCGTGCCTTCGCTCATCAGCAGGCTGCCGAGATTCGAGTAGCCGAGGCCCAGCGGGCGGAACGTGTGGCTGTTGCGGGCGATGTCCTGCGTCGGATAGCTGGCATGGTCGACCAGGATCTCCTGGGCGATGAAGTACACGCGACAGGCGGCTTTGAACCGCTCGGCGTCGAACACGCCGTCGGGCCGGCGGAACTTCATCAGGTTGATGCTCGCCAGGTTGCAGGCCGTGTCGTCGAGGAACATGTACTCGCTGCACGGATTGCTGGCGTTGATGCGGCCGCTGTTCGGGCAGGTGTGCCAATTGTTGATCGTCGTGTCGTATTGCACGCCCGGATCGCCACAGTGCCAGGCGCACTCGGCCATGCGGTTGACGACCTCGCGGGCCGGGTAGGTCGGGCCGGGCTGCTCGACGTTGGTGACCCAGTGGGTCGTCCAATCTTCGTTCCGCTCGACGGCTTGCATGAAGTCGTCGGTCACGCGGACCGAGAGGTTGGCGTTCTGGAACATGATCGAGCTGTAGGCTTCACCGTTGAAGTTCGACTCGTAGCCGCCCTTCTCGATCAAGACACGAGCTTTCTGCTCTTCCTTCCACTTGCACTCGATGAATTCCATCACATCCGGGTGCCAGACCTTGATGGATTGCATCTTGGCGGCGCGGCGAGTCTTGCCGCCGGATTTGACGACCGCGGCGACTTGGTCGTAGACCCGCATGAAGGAGAGCGGGCCGGAGGGCTTGCCGCCGCCGGCGAGCTTTTCGCGGTGCGAGCGGAGGGTCGAGAGGTCAGTGCCGGTGCCGGAGCCGAATTTGAAGAGCATGGCCTCGCTACGGGCGAGCTCCATGATGTCTTCCATGTTGTCTTCGACTCGCTGGATGAAGCAGGCCGAGCCTTGCGGGAACTCGTACGGATTCTCGGGCTGGACGACGTCGCGGACCTGTGCATCCCAGCGCCAGTTGCACTTCGCGCCGGTGACGCCGTATTGGTGGTAGAGGCCGACGTTGAACCAGACCGGCGAGTTGAACGCACCGTGTTGATGCAGGCAGAGCCAGGCCAGCTCGCGGTAAAAGCGTTCGCCGTCGGCCGGCGTGGCGAAGTAGCCGTCTTCGAGGCCCCAATCGGTAATCGTGCGGACCACGCGGTGGATCAGCTGCTTGACGCTGTATTCGCGCTCCGGCGTGCCGTTTTCGCCGTAGAAATACTTGCTGCAGATGACGTTCGTGGCCAATTGGCTCCAGAACGACGGGACTTCGCAGTTGGTCTGCTCGAAGATCAGTTCGCCGTTCTCCCCCTTGATCTGCGCGCTGCGGACTTCCCAGTCGACGGTCGAGTAAAGATCCTCGACGTCGGTCGGGCAGAAGTTGGCATCGACCTTGAGCCGGCCATAGAAACGCTTGGCCGCTGCGGGGCTGGTCGAATTGTGCGAGGTGGTTTTCACAGGACGGGCTGCCAAATTCGCGGTGGCCATCGCGGCATCTCCTTTGCGCGTTGAGAGGGGCATCCTACCAATATGAACAATTGTACATCGCCCGCCAAAAGGTTTCGACAACCTCCTGGCCGGTCCTGCACCAGATTTAGGGCCTCGATTGCCCAAAACCCGAAAATTCGGGATCAGCGTCAGCCAAAAACCACAATATGTAGTGTCCGATGCCCTCGTGACTACCACATACCGTGGTTAGGGAGTCTGATCTTACTCGATCACCTCGATTCGTCAATGCAACTTCTTGGGCGTCGTAAAGTGCTATCACACAAGGGGTTGTGGACACTGTTAAATTCTAGCGATGCTAGCGTGAAGGTCCAGCAAATGCGATAAAACGCTGAAAAAATCGTGGTTCGGCGCGTTTCGTGAGGACGCGATTCGAACTCGATGGGAACGCGGAAGATTTTTTGAAATTGTCGCGGTAGGCTGCGTCGAGTTTGATAACGGGGTAAGGCGATGAACCGAACTTCTAAATGCGGATGTGTGTCGGAGCGTGCATGATGACCACCTATCGATGGAATGCGAGTGCGGCGGCGGAGGCGTTTGACGCATGTGCGCCGGCGATTCACCCGTTTTATGTCGCCGTGCAGGACGAAATTCTGCGGCTTCTTGCGGACGAGGAGGCTGAGCCGAAGCTCGTCGTCGATCTCGGTGGTGGATCGGGGCGGCTCATCGAGCGAGTGCTCGAAGAGTTTCCGAACTCTCGCGGAGTGGTAATTGACCAATCTCCGGCGTTTCTGGCCATTGCCGAGCGACGGCTGGCGCGATTCGGTGCAAGAGCAACGTTTGTCGAGAAGCGGCTGCAGGAAGACTGGGCGGCGACGCTTGCCGAACGACCGAATGCGCTCGTGAGTATGTCGGCGATTCACCACTTGGAACCGGCGGAGAAACGGGTGCTCTATCAGCGTTGTTACGACGCCTTGGCGCTGGATGGGTTGTTCCTCAATGGCGACGAGGTCCGGCCAGAGAACGATGCGGAATATCTCGGGGCGATGACGTGGTGGTCGCACCAGAAGGAGGTCGCGACGGCGGCGGGACTGATTCCCGAGTCGTTCCGGCCGATGTCCGAAGCCTGGCACGAGCGGAATATCACGCGGTTTGGCGAGCCGAAGCAGAGCGGCGACGACTGCCACGAAACGGCGGCGGTGCAACTTGAGTACCTGCGCGAGGCGGGGTTTCGCGATGTGCAGCTGACTTGGAACGAGCAACTCTGGGGGGTGCTATTTGCGCGGCGCTGAGCGGCCCGGCTTGCGGCTCAGGTCGGCGAAGAGTTTTTCGAGCACCACCGGGTCGACGGGTTTCACGAGGTGGAGATCGAATCCCGATTGCTGCGACTGGCGGCGGTCTTCTTCCTGTCCCCAGCCGGTGATGGCGATCAGCGTCATCTCAAAGCCGCCCGGCAGAGCACGAATGCGGCGGGCCGCATCGTAACCGCTGAGCCGCGGCAAGCCGATGTCCAATAGCACGATGTCCGGCTTGAAGCGCGCGGCCGCGTCGACAGCTGCCAGACCGTCGTAGGCCGTCTGCACAATATGGCCCTTGAGCTGGAGCGTGCGGGCCAGGCTGTCGACGGCATCCTGGTTGTCGTCGACTGCGAGGATTCGGCAGGGCCGCGCGGCGGCGTCGCCATTGGATCCACTCGTCGACGGCGGTCCTCCGTCGATTGGCACTTCGGCCACGTAAGGCAGAGTGATCACGAATTCGCTGCCCTTACCCGGACCTTCGCTGAGAGCCTCGACCGTGCCCCCGTGCAGCTCCACGAGCCGGCGCACGAGCGTCAGACCGATGCCGAGGCCGCCCTGCGAGCGTTCCAGCGAGCGGTCGACTTGAGTGAACATCTCGAACACTTGTTTGAGCATGTCCGCCGGAATGCCCACGCCATTGTCGCGAATGCAGATCGACACGGTTTGTTCGGCCGCGTTGGACGATTTCTCGATCGCGAGCGCGATCTGTCCGCCGGATGGCGTGTACTTGGCGGAGTTATTGAGCACGTTGAGCAGAACTTGGGTGAGCCGCGTCGGATCGGCGTGGATCCAAATCGGTTCCTCCGGCACCGCGACGGTGAACTTGTGCCCATAGTCGACGATGATCGGTTCGCTCGCTTCGCGGGCCGAGGCGATCACCGACTGCAGCGGCAAATACTCGGGACGCAGCTCGATCTTGCCCCGGCTGATCCGCGACACGTCGAGCAGGTCGTCGATCAGCCGGACCATCTGATTCACCTGGCGGCCGATGATCGTGCGGCTTTCCTGCTGAGCGGCCGTGTCATTTTCGGCCAACTGCATCAACTCGAGCGAATAGCGAATCGGCGCGAGCGGATTGCGGAGTTCATGGGCCAGCGTGGCCAGGAACTCGTTCTTGCGGTGGTTGGCGATGCGGAGCTCCTCGTAGAGCTGCGCATTCTGGACCGCCACCGCCGCCATGTGAGCAAGCTGGGCGAGAATCGCTTCATCGTCTTCGGTGAAATCACCATTCTGGCAGTTGTCGAGCTGCAGGTAGCCGAAGGGCTGGCCATTGCGGGCTACCAGCGGCACGACCAGTCCGCCAGTCGGCAGCGACATCGATTCGCTTTCCGATGCGCTGCGGTCGTCGCCGTCGTCGGTGATGTGCACGCTGGCCAGTTCGGCGTCGAAGACCGCTTTGGCTTCCGCCTGGACGACGCCGACGACGCTGTCGCGGCTGGTGGCCGAATTGAGCGTCAGCGCGGCGTCGGTCAGTTTGCGGAGCTGCTCGGCGCGGCGTTTTTCACGAGACAAGAGCAGCGTGATTTCGGCTTCCGATTTCTTGCGGTCCGTGATATCGCGGAACACGAGCACGCAGCCCGATACCTGGCCCGATTGGTCGCGGATCGGGGCCGCGCTGTCGTCGATCGGCGTCTCGACGCCGTCCTTGCGAATCAAGAGCGTGTGATTCGCCAGGCCGACGATCACGCCCTCGGCCAGCACACGATCGACCGGATTAGCGGCCGGCTCGCGGGTATGCTCGTTGATGATTCGCAGGACTTCCTTGAGCGGCCTGCCGCGGGCATCGTCGATCGCCCAGCCGGTGAGCGACGCGGCGATGGGGTTGATGAACTCGACGCGGGCCTGGGCATCGGTGGCGATCACGGCGTCGCCGATGCTGGCGAGCGTGGTCCGCAGCTGCTCGCGCTGGTCAAATAGCTCAGCGGCCGCCGCGGCGCGGTCCAACCAGTTGCGCCGCAGCATCCAGAGGAACGCGCCGATCGCCAACAAGCCCAGCGCCGTGCCGAGCAGGATCGACAACAGCGTCGTGTAGTACATTTGATTCGCTTGAGCGGAGCGCCTGATCAGCAGGCCGAGCTCCTCGTCCTGCATTTCCTTGATCGAAGCGCGGAGGGCATCCATTTGCCGCTTGCCCGTCTCGGTGCTGATGGCCTCTTTGGCGGCGTCGAAGCCCTGTTCGTCGTGAAGCTGCGCGTTGGCGTAGAGTGTGTCGAGGCGCGTCGAGATTCGTTCGCGCAGCTGTCCGATCCGCGCTTGCTGTTCGGGATTGTCGGCCGTGAGCAGCTCGACGAGGTGGACGGCGTCCTCGGCCGCAGCACGGACCTCGGCAGCGGGCATCAGATAGGCGGGATTACCCGTGATGATGTAGCCGCGCTGGCCGCTTTCGGCGTCGCGCACGTTTTCGATTACCGATTCGAGCGTCCGGATTACCTGGTGCGTGTGGTCGACCAGCGCCGATTCGGCGTGCAGCCGGCGGACGTTGTGAGCGGCGACGACGGCGCTGAGCACGATCAACAGGATGACCAGCGCAATGCCGACAAGCAGCGGCCGGTCGAGCCCCGGGTCGATTCCGGGCTTGGGAATTGGGCTGGTCGAATCGTTCATGCGGGAGTGACTGTCGCGGGCCGCCGCTACCTGCTCCGAGGACCGGCCGCCGACGGAAGTCACCGCGCGGTGAAAGTCCCTGCTGCCAGAGAGGGGGCAGCCCATTTAGTATGACAATCTGAGAGGTCGACCCGCAACCGGTGCGTCAAAGTGCCGAGCGAAAAGCGGCGAAAACGCCGTCGTTTGTCGCAGGAATTGCGACTCGGCGCTAGACGCAATCGACTTAGCCAAAGAGCTGCCGGTTGAGTCGCCAGATCGCGAAGCAAAGCGCCACGGCGAACGTGACCCAGGCGAGATAGGGTGCGAGCAGCCACGCAGCCAGCGGTCGCACTCGCCAAAATGCGATCAGCGTCGCGGCGATCGATATCCAAAGCAGGATGATCTCGGCAAACGCGAGCTTGCCCATATGCCAAGCGAAAAAGAGCCAGCTCCACAGTGCATTGAGCGCAAGTTGGATTAGAAACAGCGTGAGTGCGGCGGCCGCGTTGCGAAAGCCATGTTCGCGCCACACCAGCCAGGCGGCGATCGCCATCAACAGGTACAGCACCGTCCACACGGGGCCGAAGAGCCATGCCGGCGGCGCCCAGCCGGGACGCACCAGCTCGGCGTAGAACTCCGGTGCGTTGGCCGAGGCGACCGCCCCGACGGCCGCGGCGGCGAAGCACGTGGCCAGCCAGCAGCCAATCGCTACAAAATCGAGCAGCAGATTTCGCCGATGTTCCGTCACGCCGTTGGACTGTCCTGAGGAGGAGCTGCCGGTTCCCGGAATGCCCAGCGGGTCAAATGTTCGGCGCCGAAGACCAAGTAGGCGGCAAGTGCCGTGCAGCCCAGTGCGTACCAGATGTAATATTGCTCGTTGCCGGAAGTGTCGATGTCCCCGGCCAGCGGCGATTGATTCAGGCGGAGCCGGTCGGCGCCGAACGCAAGTAAATACGAGAAACCGCGCTCGTAAAAGATCCAGACTCCCATCAAGCGAACGCCAACAGCAAACCAGTCGCGGGGACGCATGTTTCTTCTCGGTTGCAGGAGCGAAGCATACCAGTAGCAGGGCTCATTCCTAACTTGCTACGTCAATTCCCACTGTTCACGCCCGCGCGGCTCGTCGCGAAACACCCTCGCTTTGAAGCCGGGCTCGCGGCCATAGTCTTTATAGCACAAGCAGCCGCTGCGCCATTCTGGAAACATCCGGCAGGGCAATTCGCGGATCGTGATCGCGTCGTTTTCTTCCAGGATGCCGCAGACTTCGATGCCGTACAGATCGTGTACCGGGTCAACCGATGAAAAATGGGAAAGCCACTCGAAACCGGCGTCATTCAGCGCAGCCATGACCTCGGCGCGGACTTCGATTAATTCGGGACAAAAGCGGAAGGCATCCACGGCGGCCTCGCATTGGTCTGGAACGCCCCAGCCAGCGCGAGACGCTAGTATAACGACTGCCACCGCGACTTGGCAAAGAACCTCTTAAGCACGCTTTGGTCCGCTGGCGGGTGGCGAAGGGGCGCAGCAGAAAACGATCGACAGCGGCCGGCCCTGCGACGAATCACGCGGCTCGTCCACACGTTCGACGAACAGGCCGGATTGCCGCAATTCCTCGCACCACGATTCGAGCGTGCGGAAGTACCAGGGCATCGCGGCGGGAAAGTCGGCGGCGAAATCGGCGAAAGTTTCTTCACGCCAGCCGCATTCGTACGGCCCGTCGCCGGCGGCAATCCAGGGATGAACGGTTTGGGCCAGCAGACGGCCGTTCGCAGCGAGGCGATTGGCAAGCGACTTGAGCAGTGGAGCGAGCGGATCGGCGAAGAGCGAATAGTTGCAGACGATTGTATCGAACGGGCCGGGGACCGTGCCGGGATCGTGAATCAAGGAGTCGTACTCGGTGACGATGTAGTTTGCACCGCCGGCAATGCGGGCCGCCTCAATGAGAGCCGCCGAGCAATCAACTCCAACGACTTCGATGCCGTCCGCCGACAAGGCGCGGGCTAGCCAGCCTTCGCCGCAGCCAAGGTCGAGCACGCGCCGCGGCCGCAGCTGCACGCAGGCCGACAGAATCGCCGCATCGGTGCCCGCGCGACGACTCGGAATCGAACCCTCGCGGACGACCTGCGCCCACGCGGCAGCATTCGCCTCCCAACTGGATCGAATTAACGCGTCGCGATTGAGTGGCTCCATGGAACAAGAGCCTAATCGATGGTGAATTGCAACGCATCTCAGTGCGTGCGACGGAGCTGGCCCGCTACGCCGAAATCTCCGCAATCCGGACCTTGGTGCCGACGGAGCGGAAGCCGGTCTTCTTTTTGAAGTTCTTGCGGCGGCGGAATTTTTGCACGACGAGCTTCTCGCCTTGCACCGGGCCGATGACTTCGGCGGTGACGCTGGCGCCCTTCACGAGTGGCGAGCCGAGCTTGGCGTCGCCGGCGCCGCCCACGGCGAGCACCTTCTCGAATTTGATCTTCTCGCCGGCCGGCTTGTCGCGGAAGTCGACCACCAGCTCCTGGCCCTGTTCGACTTTGTATTGGCGGCTGCCGTCGGTGATGATCGCGTACATGGCTCGAAACTCGCTCTCGATGGGAAAACGGATACTCTGGGGAATCCCTCAGTTTAGCCGAACAGCGGCAGGCCGTCGACCGCTGTTCGGGCCGCGGAAATGGGCCGGTTTTTGCGGGATTCGTCGCGCCGACGTGGGCAGATTGTCAGCACAAGACGCGCAGCGGGACACGGCATAGAATCTGGGCGGACAGTTTGATCACGCAGGTCCTGGAAGGCGCGGAAGCAGGAGAGACCGCTAATTGTCGCTAATCGACGCTAATTGCTGACGCGTCTTGCTGAATCTGCGACAGGACGCCAAACGATTAGCGAACATTAGCGCGGATTAGCGGTTCTGATTTCGATTTCTCCGGTCCTCCGTGGTTCATTTTGAATTGATACTCACAAACGAAACGTTTTAACAAAGAGGTGCAACATGCCCGAGCGTGCGAGTACGGCAATTTGGGAAGGCGATATCATGGGCGGCAAGGGGACGATGACCATCGGCAGCGGCGCCTGGACGGGGCCGTATTCGTTCAAGTCGCGGTTTGAGGACGGCGCGGGAACGAATCCGGAAGAGCTGATCGCTGCGGCCCACGCCGGCTGCTACTCGATGGCCCTCTCGGGCGCGCTCACGCGCAACAGCACGCCACCCAAGAAGATCGAGACCAAGGCCAAGGTCGACCTCATCAAGGAAGAAGCAGGCTTCCGTATCTCAAAGATTCACCTCACCACGAAGGCCGAGGTTCCGGGCCTCGACGCGACGAAGTTCCAGGAGATCGCGGAGACGGCGAAGAAGAACTGCCCGGTGTCCAAAGTGCTCGCAGCGGCGGAAATCACGCTGGATGCGAAGTTGGCGTGAAACGAAGGGCTGCAACTGAAAACCGCCAAGCGCCAAGGTCGCCAAGTAGTCAGGTGACGCGCTTCACCGAAACTTGGCGCTTTTGGCGCACTTGGCGGTTAATTGTTGCTTGAGGTCGTTCGTCAGCTCGAAAACTTCACTTCCCGACCATTCGCGTCGAAGCAGTCGAGCTTCAGGTATTCGGGCGAGAGGCCTTCGCCGCTGAGGATCTGGATCTGGACGTTGTTCAGGTCCTCGATCT
>JBFWSG010000095.1:0-15045 GCA_050248495.1 Pirellulales bacterium
ATCGTGCCGTGAGAGAATTTGCGGCCGGCGAATTCGGCGGGCCGTTCGACGTCGTCCGGCTCGGTGTATTCGACTGTCGTTTCGCCGTTCACCTTGAGCGTGATCTTCTTGCCGCGGACGATGATGTCATAGTCAAACCACTCGTCGTCCTTGGCCTTGGTCTCACGGACGTCTTCGATGGCGTAGAGCGAGCCGGTGCGGCGCCAATCCTGCTGCGAATTGTTGACCTGGCATTCGTAGCCCTGCGTGGGCCAGCCTTCGTCTTCGTACTTCGTGTGGACGTACACGCCTGAATTCGAGCCGGGCTTGGTCATCACCTGGAGCTTGAGATCAAAGTCCTTGAAGTCATGATTCCCGACGGGGCCGACGTAGAAAATGTGACTCCGCTCGCTGCCGCCAACGACCAGCGCGCCGTCCTCGACGCGGACCGCCTCTTCGTGCTCATTGCTCTTCCAGCCGTCGAGCGTCTTGCCGTCGAACAGCGAGATGAAACCTTCGTCATCGGTCGCTTTGTTATCGGCGGCCGTCGCGGGCGAAAGCATGAGTCCGGAGCAGGCAGCCAACATGGCGAGAGTGAGCACGAAACGTCGGCCTGTCATTGGGATGTCTCCACGGGGAAGGATTGGGTGACGCGAATTTCCATCACGATAGTCCGAAATCACGGGCTTGGCCAGTACTGCACCGCCAGCCCCACCACGACGCTCCCCAGAATCACGACCGCGCTCGCCACCAGGGCCGTCGCCCAGGCCCTGCCCATCCGCACGCGACGATCGGTGTGAAACGCCATCCACAGGACCGCGCACATCAACAGCGGCATCATGAATGCGCCCAGCACATAGTGGCCGGTGACGATCCAGCGGGCGGGCTCCTTCGGGAGAAAGAAAAAACCGGCCCACAGGGCGAAGAGCCAAAAGAACTGCGTGACTTGATGTGAGTTGCCGACAGTTTGAGAATTTTTGCCGTCGACCAGCCCGAGGCTGGCGAACAAATCGGTCCACATCCGGCCGCTGGCCGCGGTGTAGACCAAGAGCGTCGAGAACAGCGTGCAAAACGCGCCGACGTAAAACATCCACCGCGACCACCCGCCATAGGTCGCCGTGTAGACGCTGGCGATCTGCTCGACCACGGCAAAGCCCTGGGGTTTGACCCCTTGGCGAAACAACACGGCGGCGCCGAGCAGAAAGAAGGCGGCAGTCACCACCGTGGCGATCAGCGTCGCCAGGCCGGCGTCCAGACGGATTACGTTGGTCCAGAACCGAGCCCGCGACGCCCACTCGGGATCCTGGCGATCGCCCAGCTTGGCGGCGTATCCCTTTTCCAGAACCCAGTACGGATACATGAACAGCTCGTTCGCGCCGACGCCGAGCGCGCCCATCAGGCTCAGCACCGCGTAAGCGCCCGCACGCGAATCGGCCCCCAGCGAAAACTTCAGGCCGGAAGCGATCTCGGGAGCCGTGATCCGATACTCCGTGCCTTGAATCAACAGCAGACCGATGCCGACCGAGATGCTGAAGCCGGCGACCATCAGCGTCACGGCGAGTTCCAGCCGATCGTAGGCGCCGCCCCACAGGAGCGCCGCCGCCAAGAGCACGCTGGCCGTGCCCCAGGCGTGTACGGAAAGCGACTGGCTCGTACCGAGCGGCCAGATTTCGTGCATCATGCCGCCGATCGCGCCAATGATGCCGATCACCGGCAGCATGGCCAGGAAGTAGAAGAGCATGTAGACGAGGCCGATCCAAGACGTGCCGCGAAACTTTGGACCGGGGCATTCGTTGATCGCCTCGAACGTGGTCCGATTCTCGACCATCGCGTGGCGGGCAATTTCCACCTGCAGAAAATATTTGATGACGCAGGAGAGGAGCACGGCCCACAGCAGCGCGAAGCCGAACGTCGCCGCCTGGACGGGCGTGTTCACGAGCTCGCCGCTGCCGATCACCGAACCCGTGACGACAATGCCCGGACCGATCGCGCCGAGCATTTTCCAGAAACCGCTCGGCGATGATTCGTCGCCTCCCAAGTTGTTCGCCTGCGAGGAACTCATGGGCTCCCCGGCTTGAAGTAGTAGCGAGATAGCTGGTCGACGATCGCGCGGCGGAGCTCCAGCGGGTCGATCGGGCCGATTTTCGAATAGGCAACTTCACCGCCCGGCTTCACGACCAGCGTGAACGGCAGCCCGCCCGGCCATTCGACGCCAAGCGCATCGGCCAGGGCATAGGGGTCGTCCTTGTCGAAGATATAGTTGGTCGACGAAGCGTGTTGACGATTGAGGAACTTGAGCGCGGCCTCGCGGTTCTCCGGCGCGTCGGCCGTAATCGTGACCAGCTCGAAATCGCGATTGCGATACATGCGGTGGATCGTCACCAGGTCGGGAAACTCCGTGACGCAGGGGCCGCACCACGTGGCCCAGACGTTGATCACGCGGAGTTTGTCGGACTTGTTAGCCACCAGCTCGCGGAGTCCCGCCGCGTCGATCGTCTTGAGCTCGGCCGGCTCCTCGTCCCATTTGGCGAGCGAATCGGCAGCCGACTTCCGCTTATCGGACCACTTGATCGAGCAGCCGAAAGTCCGCGTGGTTTCGACGGGGACTGCCTTGCCGGCAAGCAGCGCGTCGATTGCGTTTCGTGTGTCGTGGGTTTTGGTCTTGGCAGGGTTTTCGTGGTCGTCGATCCGGCCGCAGAAGCGGAGCTTGCGGTCGGAATCGAAGATGAACACGTGGGGCGTCGCCACCGGTCCGTACGCCCGCGACATGCTCTGCGACTGGCCGTCGTACAGATAGGGGAAGTCGAAGTGGTGGTCCTTTGCCCGCGTCTTCATGTCCTCGAACGAGTCGCCCAGGTCGGTGTAGCCCAATTCATCGAGCCGCACGGCGGCCGCATCGTTCGGCGAAACGGCGACGACCGCCACGCCGCGGTCCCTGTAATCGACGGCCAGCTGCTTGATCCGCTCCTCGTAAGCCTGGGCCGTGGGGCAATGGTTGCAGGTGAACACGATTACCAGCAGCTTGGCGTCGGCAAAGTCGGCGAGCGTGTAGGTCTTGTCCGCATGGGTTTCGGGATCGACGCCTGGAAGCGAGAAATCGGGCGCCGCGGAGCCGATAGCCAGGGTCTTTGGTTCGCCGGCAGCGGCGCTCCGGGCGACCAACACCAGGCAAACGGAAACCAAGAGCGTTGCCCGCCAGCCGACAAGTAGTACGCGATCCATGAGAAACCCTCCTGCAGAAAAGCAACCGAAGGCCGTCCATTCTAATTCACGCGCTCGCCGCCCGGCCAGCGGGATTGGTTTGGCGTCGGCCCACGAGATATAACAGGGATCGCACGGATCGCGTGCCACTGCCGAGAGACTTGAGGTAATTCGATGACGCTCATCATCAAGAATGGCCAAATCACGACGGCCAACGAACAGTACGTGGCCGACATCCGCTGCGACGGCGAGAAGATCGTCGAGATTGGGCCCAATCTTGCCGCGACGGCCGCGGCCGAAGTGATCGATGCCCAGGGCAAGCACGTGTTCCCCGGCTTCATCGACCCGCACGTCCACATCTACCTGCCGTTCATGGGGACCTACTCGAAGGACGACTACGATTCGGGGAGCCGCGCGGCGCTCGTGGGCGGGACGACGACGCTCATCGAAATGTGCTGCCCGAGCCGCAAGGACGAACCGCTCGAGGCCTTCGAGCTATGGTTATCGCAGGCAGCCGGTAAGAGCGCGTGCGACTATTCATTCCACATGGGAGTCGCACGGTTTGACGATAGCGTCGAGAAACAGCTCCGCGAGATCGTGAAACGCGGCATCGCGTCGTTAAAGGTGTTCCTGGCTTACAAGGGGGCGTTCGGCATCGACGACAGCGAGCTGTACCACACGCTGCGGCTGGCGAAGGAGCTGGGCGTGATCGTCACCGCGCATTGCGAGAACGCGGAGCTCGTGGCCGCGACGCAGGCCAAGCTGCTGGCCGAGGGAAAGACCGGTCCGCAGTGGCACGAGAAGTCGCGTCCGGTGTGCGTCGAGGCGGAGGGCGTGCATCACCTGTGCACGTTCGCTGAAATGCTCGGCACACACGTGTACGTCGTCCACACCAGCAACGCCGATGCAATCTCCGCGGCCGTGGCAGCTCGAAAGCGCGGAGTGCAGGTGTCGATCGAAACCGTCGCGCCTTATCTGGTGCTCGACGCGACCGATGCCGAGAAGCCGGATTTCGAAGGCGCGAAGTACGTGATGTCGCCCCCGCTCCGTCCCCTGCCCAACCAGGATGCCATCTGGCAGGCCCTTGCCGATCGCACCGTCAGCACCATCGCCACCGATCATGCACCATTCGATTTCAAAGGCCAAAAGGAAATGGGCCGCGATGACTTCACGAAGATCCCCAACGGCATCCCCAGCGTCGAAGATCGCGTGAACCTGGTCTACACGTACGGAGTGAAGCGCGGGCGGATCGATTTACCCACGTTCGTCGACGCCTGCAGCACGCAGGCCGCCAAACTCTTCGGCCTCTATCCGCGCAAAGGGACGATCGCCGTGGGCTCGGACGCCGACCTCGTGGTCTACGACCCCAATTATCGCGGCCAGATCTCGCAGAAGACGCAGCAGATGAACGTCGATTACAGCGCGTTCGAGGGCTGGCAGCTCGAGGGTCGCCCGAGCGTCGTCACCGTCCGCGGCAAAGTGCAGGTGCGCGACGGCAAGTTCGTCGGCCAGCTGGGCCACGGCGAGCTACTGGTCCGCGAACCGAGCCATTTTTGAGCGGTCGATGCCCACAAGACCGCTACAATCGGCAAGGTTTTGCCCTGCCGCGAGAGAATGTGGCGACTTGATCTCAACCCGCCGCGAGCGGAATCCTGACTTACATATTGGGGGGACTGCTTGTCGCCCAAAGTCGCTGGCCCCGGCGCCGCAGAATCATGAGACCGATCACAGTGGGCGCCTGCGCCACGGACCAACAGCTGCTGCAGTCGTTTCGGCGCAACTCCGAAAAGCTCGAGACGTCGCTCGAGCGTCTGTCGACGGGCAAGCGGATCAACCGGCCCAGCGACGATCCGTCCGGCTTCGTGGCCGCGGAAGGATTTCGCCGCGACCTCACGGATCTCACCGCCAAGCTCAAGGCGATCGGCGCCGATCGCCGCCAGAGCCGCCAGCAGCAGTCCGAGCTGGGGAGTCTCCAGTCTGCGCTCGCCAGCCTCCGTGATCGTGTGCTGTCGGCCAACGACTCGCTACTTACCCAGGACCAACGGTCGGCGCTGCGATCGGAGATCGACACCGCGATCGACGCGGTAAATCGGATCGTCGATCAGTCGGCGACTGGCGCCGCGCATGGGATCGATCCCCTCACGGCCGAAGCGCTTCAGGCCGGCGATGCTTCAGCCGCGGATTTGGTGTCGGCGAAGAGCCAAAGTGTCGCGGCGCAGCGCACGGAATTGGTGGCACACGAACACACTCACCTGGATGTGTTCGAGCAGCTCTACCAGGACCAAATCGTCATCACGAGCGAAGCACTGAGCCAGGTCGAGGACACCGATTTCGCCGCCGAGACAGCGAATTTCGCGCAGGCCCAAGTCCTTTCACAAAGCGCAATGGCCGCGCTGCAATACGCCAGCCGCACGCACGTCGAACAGATCTCGCAGCTGCTCGACGAAACTGTGTGACGGCCTCATATGCGCATGTCGCTAGGCCTCCGGCCCGAGCAATCCCGTGATCAGCGGTATGGATATCGCGTTGCTTGGTGCGAGCGCACCGCCGATTGCCACTCCATACTGATCCCAAATCTGCTGCGACGTCTTCCCGATATACTCCGGAGGTATTCCGGCGGAGGCGACGGGGAAAGGAACTGCGGTCGGCGCCTGCGCCAAATAGTACACGCGCTGATTGCGGAACGAGCCGAAGTTGAGAAATACACGATCCAGGTAAAATGCGTACGTTCCCGCACCGGCAGGAGTTTCGATGTAAGTATCCATCACCAGGTTTCTCATCACGACGTCTCCGGTGACCGTGAAAGCTCGATCCGGGGCAACGGCGGTCTCAATGAGGAAATCGATGTGGTTGTCGTAACGACCATTCAGAACCGTGGCAGTTCCTCGCCGCGGCGCGGCAATTCCGCGCCAGAATCCGGAAATGGTAAGGTTGTCGTACAAAATGTTGCTGGTCACCAGATTTGCGTTCACTCCCGTGCTGCGGGTCGAAAAGGAACCGCCCTCCGGCGTGCGGGTAATTGTTAGATTTCGCAGGGCGGTCTGCTTGGTGTACGGCAGGTCGACGCCATGCGTATTGTTCCAGAACGTGGAGTTCGTAAATTCGCCCATCTTGCTGTCGAGCGGGATGCCGTTGTGGTACCACACCGAGAGCCCGATGTTCGACGAATAGCCCACGTTCTGCGTAAACAATTTCATCGGCACGCTCTCGACCGAAACGGTCGGCGCGCCATTGGCGAGGGAGGGATCGGAAAGATTGGAGGACGGAAACTGCGCTCGCACTCCGTTGAATGAGAGCCCTCGCGCGAACAAGAAGAATGCGCTGCCGTCGTTCCCTGCAGAGATGTTTCCGGTGACCGTAACGCCTGGCCCTTGCAGCCAGAATCCGTCCCCCTGGTGCCCAAAGTCTTGTACGTTCACGCGGGACTCGGTGGAGTCGCCCGAGCCGGTTGTTCCGATGGCGATGTTGTTTACAAAGCTACCGATCTCGTCGCCGACTTCCGTGACGAAGGCCGCGCCGTGCACGGCCGCCGCGACGTTATCGACCATGTCGACGTAACTGCTGTGGTTGACAAAGCCCCAGCCGGGGCTGTCCACCACGACGCTGCCCGTAACAGTAGAAGGATCGCCGTCGTTCGCCGACCCGGTGCGATGGAAATGTACGGAATAGCGGGCGCGGGGATTCGTGCCAGTGCCGGGCGTCAGCTGCCAGTTGGCGTTGACGACTGGGTCGTTAATGGGCACCTCCTTGTTTGTTCGACCGAGGGAATAAAACCCGGCGTTGGCCACATGGGCGTCGCGACTGTGCATGAACATCACGTGGCCGCGACGATCGATCACCGTCGATTCCGAATTGAACTGAGCGTTGCGAGTCTCATTGGCGACGTGAATCTCTTCCGCAGCGGTGAGCGGGATGTGATCGTAAATGAGTGGCTGGTTCAGCATGACCTGATTACCCAAGATGGAAGAGATCCGACGCGTCTCGTTCTGCTGGGACCCGGCCGTGCTGCTCGCCACGACAATCCAGTCGCCGACCTTCCAACCGGAAGGCACCGATTTAAGCGAAAGTTGCGTCGCTCCCGCCATGGCGGGACCATTGATGGCCACGCGCGAGGTCACCGCCGAACCGTAAATCGAAACGCTGCCGTTACTGATCAAACCGCGACCAAGCGCAAACGGATCGGCCACGCGATCGATCGGACCGTTGTCGGTGAACACGACCCGCGCGATGTAGCGGGCCGGGATTGGCGCCTCGGCCGTCCCCATCTCGAAGCGTCCGATGCTCGTGACGACGATCGTATCGACGCGGAGTTCGGTCGACGCAGTGGTCGAGAAGGAGAGCGTGCCGTCGACGCGAATCGTGTTGATCCGTGTGGCGAGCATGCGGTCGACGGTCACGTTGACGCCGATCGGGATCAGCACCCGCGATCCGTTGCTGGGCACGATTCCGTCCGACCAGGTGCTGGGATTCGACCAGGCGCCGCTGTTGACGGCAAAGTGGGTGACCTGGTCGTAGCGCACCAGCTGCGTGAGCGTTAAATGCTCGCGCTGTAGCGAGGCATTGTCCGGCATCGGCAGGAGCGTGCTGAGCGTCTCGCTGGAGTCGCGATCGCTGATCTTATCCAGCGAATCGACAAAGGCAAAGCCTTCGAGCATTGGCAGATGATCTAGCACGACCACCTCTCCGTGGGAGTGGCCACCGGATTCCGACGAACCAGGCACGGAATGGTCGTGTCCGGCCGCGGCATTGGGGTCGTAAATCGCCTCCTGACCGGTGCGGAAGAACCAGTCCTGGCCATCGCCTCCGTAGATCTGGTCTGCAACCGCGTCGTCAAATACCGACTTGTTCAATTGGAGTTGCGTGGCAAAACTATCACTGGCAATTTGTGCGACGCGAGTAGCGTAGCTGGAATCAACAACCCAAGCGGCAAACAAGAGATTCAGCTGCACATAGTTGGCGTCGTAAGCGGTCGCCCCGCCGATGAGCAGATCTTCACCTCCGGCGGCAGAAAGATAGTCCCGTCCCGCACCGCCTATCAGTAAGTCGTTACCTTCCGCTCCGACTAGGACATCATCCCCGTCGCCGCCAACGAGCGCGTGCTGCCCCGTTTGGGCCCAAATGCGATCGTTGCCGGCGCCGCCGAACATATAGTCCGATTCGCCGACGCCGATGATCTCGTCGTCTCCGCCATCGCCCTGGAGCCAATCATTGCCCTGGTTCCCGATTAGGTAGTCGTCTCCATCGCCCCCAAATTCGGTGTCATTTCCCTCCGATCCATCGAGCCGATCGTCGCCTGCATTGCCGAGCATCGTATCGTTTCCAGCCATGCCGATGATTTGATCGTCTCCATTGCCTCCGAGAAGCGTATCGTTTCCGGCACCGCCGGTCATCTCGTCGTCGCCATCCGCACCGTTGGCCCAGTCATTGCCGTCTTCGCCGTGAACCTTGTCGTTCCCCAGTCCTGCCAACAAAATGTCGTCGCCCGCGCCGCCCAGCAACGTGTCATTGCCGACCTCGCCCTCCAAGCGGTCATTTCCGTCGTCACCTTGAAGCCAGTCGTCGTCGTCTCCGCCGCGAAGCGTATCGGCCCCTTCGTTGCCGAACAACCGATCGGCACCTGCGCCGCCGCTGAGCACGTCGTCGCCGGCGCCACCCTGGACATAGTCGTCGCCGTCCATGCCGTCGAGCGTGTCGTTACCGTCTTCACCGTGGACTTTGTCGTTCCCCAGGCCGCCCAGCAACGTGTCGTCGCCCGCGCCGCCCAGCAACGTGTCATTGCCGACCTCGCCCTCCAAGCGATCATTTCCAGCGTCACCCTGAAGCCAGTCGTCGTCGTCTCCGCCGCGAAGCGTATCGGCCCCTTCGTTGCCGAACAACCGATCGGCGCCTGCGCCGCCGCTGAGCACGTCGTCGTCGGCGCCACCTTGAAGGATATCGTCGCCGTCCATGCCATCGAGCGTGTCATTGCCGGCCTCGCCGTACAGCGTGTCGTTCCCGGCGCCGCCGTACAGCGTGTCGTTGTCCAAGCCGCCAAGGAGGGTGTCATTGCCGACCTCGCCCTCCAAGCGGTCATTTCCAGCGTCACCCTGAAGCCAGTCGTCGTCGTCTCCGCCGCGAAGCGTATCGGCCCCTTCGTTGCCGAACAACCGATCGGCGCCTGCGCCGCCGCTGAGCACGTCGTCGTCGGCGCCACCTTGAAGGATATCGTCGCCGTCCATGCCATCGAGCGTGTCATTGCCGGCCTCGCCGTACAGCGTGTCGTTCCCGGCGCCGCCGTACAGCGTGTCGTTGTCCAAGCCGCCAAGGAGGGTGTCGTTGCCGCTTTCTCCCTCAAGCTGATCACGTCCTTCATCTCCCTGTAGCCAATCTCCATCGGTGCCGCCCACGAGACGATCGTTACCGAACCCACCGTAGACAAAATCCGCGCCGGCGCCACCGACAAGCGTGTCGTTTCCGGCGCCGCCCCAAAGAGCATCGGCGCCGTTGGTGCCTTCGAGCATGTCGTGACCGTCCTCGCCCTGCAACGTATCGTTGCCGTCGCCGCCTTGCAGATAATCGTTACCAGTTCCCCCCAACAGCAAGTCATCACCACCGCTGCCGTACAAGTGATCGCTGCCGTCGCCGCCGTACAGATTGTCGACGCCGCTGCCGCCGATGAGTAAGTCGTTGCCGCGTTCGCCGAGTGCGATGGCCGAGATGCCGGTGGCGTTTTCAAAGCGATCGTCGCCATCGCCGCCATAGTAATAGAGTGATGACACGGTATCGCGCTGGAACGTGGCCTCGACCAAGCCATCCACTGACTGCGCGCGGACGCGGATCACAGTCGGCGAATCCATCGTGACCGTAATCTGTTCATTGCCAGTCGTGCCAGCTATGTTGAGCTGCCCCTTGGTGGTGTCGAGCGAGATCGTGTTGACGGAAAGCAGTTCACGTCGTTCCAGCAGCTCGGCGCGCAACAGCGTGGGACCGCGGTGGCGGCGACGCTTGCAAGTTTGTCGTTGTCGAGAAATCCGTTCGGCTGCAGCCCGCAGCTGCCCCCAGAAATCGCCAATCGCCATGCCTGGAACCCTCATTGCGATTTGGCACCGACGCGAAGACCACCATCGCAGGCAGACCATGAGAGCCGCGAGCGCACCGCAAAAGACGGTAGCGCTAGGGAGAGAGGTGAGCTCTACGCGTGGACTGTCTCGATGCCGAATCCCCAGCCGATGTCACGAGATATTTGCCCAATCCGGCACGCAACGCCAATGCCGCCGCGCAAGGGGCGACATAGAACTCACTGCACGTTCGTTACCGGTCGAACCTGCAGCGAAACGAATCCCTTCGCTCACTGTGGCCGCGATTGCCTAAGAAAAGAGGCGTCCCCAAGGCGGCCAATCACAATGGCAAAGAAGAGAGTCGATATGCGACCGACATCTTTTCCAAAAGGGATTATTACATATTCCGCGACGGCGGCAACAGCATTTGCACGTTTCCGAGCAAATACACAAAGTCAAACGCCGCCTAGAGATAAGTCGCAACGGCGTTCTGTCGTAGTGGCGTTACGTCCAGTTTAAGACGCCAAATCTAACCGCGAGACAGCGCGTCCGATTGTTTCACGAAGTCGTCGCCGTCCCATTCCGCATCGGCCCGAATCATTTTTTGCCGGGCATGCTCGGCTTTCTTTGCCGCGCGGGCAGCGGCTTGTCGCTCGACCAGTTCGTGGTGCGACGTGAAGAATTGAAGTGCATGGCCCCGAAAGTCTTCGAGGCAGTTGAATTTGTGGCGCTCCATGAAGGCCAGCAGCTGATCCTGCATGGGGCGTACGATGTCGTATCCGGACTTCATGACACCCGTACAGACTTGCACCGTGTCGCATCCCAGCAGGATGAATTGCGCCGCGTCATGGCCCGTCTCGATGCCGCCGATTCCGCTCAGCGTGCGGCCGGGGAATTCCTCCTTGATCACCTGCGCGACCTCCATGCACATCCTCAGCGCGATCGGCAACACGGCCTGGCACGAATAGCCGCCCGGCGTCGTGTAGCCTTCCACGGTCGGCTCGGGCCGCAGCGTTTCCAAGTCGACGCCCATCACGCTGCGGATCGTGTTAATCGCGCTGATCCCGTCGCAACCCGCTCGGAGGGCGGCGCGCGTCGGATCTTCGATGTGCGTCACGTTGGGCGTCATCTTGGCCCACACCGGCACCTTAGCTACCTCCATCACCCAGCCACAAACCTCGGCCAGAATGTCCGGGTTCTCGCCCATCGCCGCGCCCATCTTCCGCTCGGGCAGTCCGTGCGGGCAGGACATGTTGAGCTCCAGCGCGTCGACCCCCGCCGCCTGGCAGCGCTCCACGATTTCATGCCAGGCCTCGCGGCGATATTCTTCCATGATCGAGGCGATCAGCACGCCTTCGGGATACTTCGATTTGACTTCTTTGAATTCCTTGATCCAGGTGTCGAACGGGCGGTCGGAGATCAGCTCGATGTTTTCCCAGCCGTAGATTTCGCCCGACTCGCGGCTGCGCAACCGGGCATAGCGCGGCTGCACGTTGATCACCTTCGACGCATCCAGGCTCACCGTCTTGCAGATCACGGCACCCCAGCCTTCGTCGAACGCTTTGCCAATGACGTTCGCGTTGGTGCCCGGCGGGCCGGAGCCGATCACAAAGGGATTCGGCAGCTTCAGGCCGTTAACCGTAGTTTCGAGAGTTGGCATTTCATAGTCTCCTTGGCGTCGCGTGACGCGGGGGGTCCGCCAAGTTGTAGGACCCCCAAGATGTAGTTCCGCCAAGACCGCTGATAGCACTTCCCGGCCAAGTTCCGGGCTAGGCCATTATATCGTGGAACTTCTCTTCCAGCGCCTTCAGACCCGCCCGGAAGCACGACACATCGCCAAAAATGCTGAACAGCTGACAACCGAGCTCACGGCAGACGCGGACGTGCTGCGGGTCCTGAGAAAGAATGCCCCACGATTTGCCGGCCTCGCGTGCCGCCTTGGCGATCCGCTCGAGAGCCGCCACGCACTTGGGATCGAGGAACTCGCCGGGTACGCCCAAATTTACCGACAGATCGGCCGGCCCGACAAACAGGTGGTCGACGTCCGCAAGCGCTGCGATCCGCTCGATGTCGTCGACCGCTTCGGCCGTTTCGATCTGGATGGCCACCCAGCGTTCGCGGTTCGCCGCCTCCGCGTGCTCGCGCATCGGGATCGCGCCATAGCGCGCTTCGATCGTCGCGGCAAACATTCCGCGCACGCCCCGCGGCGGATACTTGGTCCACGACACGGCTTCACGGACCTCGTCCAGCGTGCGGAGCTGAGCGATCATCACGCCGCTG
The DNA here is from genome assembly GCA_050248495.1 of Pirellulales bacterium. Taxonomy (GTDB): domain Bacteria; phylum Planctomycetota; class Planctomycetia; order Pirellulales; family Lacipirellulaceae; genus DASYDU01. The sequence continues at coordinate 12,498 of JBFWSG010000095.1, forward strand.
CAGCCCGCCTCCAGCGGCCGCATGATCGTGGCATAGTCAGTCGGCGGCACGCGGGCAAAGGCGTCGAGCCCGACGGCCCGGCAGGCCATCAACATCAGTTCCAGCTGCGCGTGCGGTATCGCCGAATGCTCCTGGTCGATCCATAGGCCGTGAAAGTTGCCCAGAATGCCGGCGACTTCGATCAGCTTCGGACTCGCCAGGCCGGTGAAGTGCATCACGCGCACCAGCTCGCCGGCGCGGAGGCGGTCGATAATTGTTCCCATAGATAAACGTCGACAGTCTTCTGTCCAGCAGTTCGAATCCGCGCGGCGAGCGGTCATCGATTCGCCGCTAGAACCGGCGCATGGTCCCACAGTTGAAGCACGCTGGCAAGCGGATCACTCGCTGTCAGCGACTGCGGAAACGCAAGCAGCCAAGCAGCCAGAACGCGGCCGCCGAGAGCACGAGCAGAATGGCCCCCGGCTCGGGAACCGCGAGCGCGTCGATCGCACCCGCGCCGCCGATCTTGCCGAGCGTATTTCGCCAAACCGTGTAATCGGCGGCGTCGACGATGCCGTTCCCGTTCCCGTCCGCGGCAACGTTCGTCGTCGAGCCGAGCGTATTCTTCCAAACCGTGAAGTCAGCCGCTTCGACTTTGCCGTTGAAGTCGTAGTCGCCGGGCGGAATCGGCCGCATGATCACACTTGTGATCACGACGGCATCGCTGTTGGTAATGTCGTGCTGATTGTTGACCTTTTGAAGGTCCTTGACCGGGATCTCGTCGAAGTCTTCGCCCTGCGCATTTTGCGCCGCAGAGTAGTTTGCGGTCGCCATGTTGTCGATCATGTCAACGATGGTCATGCCGTTGCCCACGACGCGCCCAAACACGGTGAAACCCTGCGAGTCGAGAAACGAATTATTGCCAACATTGAAGAACCATTGGCTGGTTGCCCCCAACGAGTTTTTGGCGAATGCGATCGTACCCCGTTGATTGCTGATGTTCGGCTCGTCGCCGATGGGAGCGTTAGTCGTAATCCCTGTGGCGGCGAAGATCGAATTGTTGAGCAAAAACCCACCGCCTTGAACGACGAAGTGAGACGTTCCGCCCCCGACCTTTTGCGGCACACGATGGACGAACGTGCCGTTGTAGCTATTGCTATTCACGTAACTCAAGAAGTTGGCCACGCTATTGGGCGCTAAGGCGTTGTTGAGCCGGATATCGATATTTCCGACGGTGGTAATGAAGCGCATGATCGCAGCCTCTGTCGTTCCGGCATGCGATAACACAAGAACGAGAACGGCGATGGCTATCCCCAGACGGTACCCCGGCCACTTCGGTTTCCTGTTCGTGAACGCGTCATTGGTGCGACGCAAAAACAGAATCGGTACGAGGGCGAATGCCCGATTTTGGCGTTGAAGAGCGTTCATCTGTTCCGTGTGCACGTGGTGGCGTTGCGTTGCCAAGCGTGATGCCGTGACTGATTCCAGCCTACACGCCTCCGCCAAAACTGTCCAATTCTCCCCCTCCCGAATGATCGGCGCATTCGATAAAATGCGGACTTTTCGCTCCGCGCTCGCGTGACATTTGCCCGTGCGTACCGCCAGACAATTGGCGAAAAAGCCCGGTTCAGTTTCTTCCCTTTTTAGCGACAGGTGCTCCTTCCATGGCCGCGTTCCCTGAAATCAGCCGGATTCCGTTTGAAGGTCCCCAGAGCAAGAACCCGCTCGCCTTCCGTTACTACGACGAGAACGAGAAGGTCGCCGGCAAGTCGATGAAGGATCACCTGCGGTTCAGCGTGGTCTACTGGCATACGTTCCGCGGCACGGGTTCCGATCCGTTCGGGCCGGGCACGGCGCTCCGGCCCTGGGACGACGGCAGCAATTCGGTCGAGAACGCTCAAAAGCGAGCTCGCGTAGCTTTCGAATTCATCGAAAAGCTCGGGGCGCCCTTCTATGCATTCCACGATCGGGACGTCGCACCCGAAGGCGCCAACCTCGCCGAGACGAATCGCAACCTGGACGCTGTCGTAAAAGTGTTGAAGGAAGAGCAGCAGCGGACCGGCATCAAGCTGTTGTGGGGAACGGCGAACCTGTTCAGCAACCCGCGCTTTATGCACGGCGCGGCCACCAGTCCCAATGCGGAAGCCTTCGCCTTTGCCGCCGCGCAAGTGAAGAAAGCGCTCGAGGTAACGCACGAACTCGGCGGCGTGGGCTACACGTTTTGGGGCGGACGCGAAGGTTACCAGAATCTCTGGAACACCGACATGAAGCGCGAGCTTGACCAGCTGGCCAGGTTCCTCCATATGTCCGTCGACTACGCCAAACAGATCGGCTTCAAGGGCCAGTTCTACATCGAGCCCAAGCCCAAAGAACCGACCAAGCACCAGTACGACTCCGACGCCGCGGCGTGCCTCAACTTCCTGCGGCAATACGATCTGCTGCCCCACTTGAAGCTGAACCTGGAAACCAACCACGCCACGCTCGCCGGCCACACGATGCAGCACGAGCTCGAAACGGCCGGCTCGGCCGGGGCACTCGGCTCGATCGACGCCAACACCGGCGACATGCT
>JBFWSG010000096.1:0-14707 GCA_050248495.1 Pirellulales bacterium
GACACGTCGACGGCGGTCGACGTGCAGAGCCGACTGGCCGCCGCTTGTCGCAGGTTCTTGAATCGCTCGATCGGCCGGGCACCGCTCTTGCCGCGACACATTGGCGAGCTGGGCGCTGGCAATGCGCCGCCGCTGGCATGGGACGAACCCAGTTCGCCCTTTGCCCGCAATGTTCATCAATTGGGCCGCTTTGCCGGCGACGTGCTTGCACATCATAAGCGGAAACAGCGCGCTGGGGGCTCACTGTCGCTCGACCCCAGCCACACCAAACTCGAAATTTGCGCATGCTGACCAAAACGATTCAATTCGAGCCGCTTGCCGCGCCGATAACAGGCGAAATAGCGGCGCCGCGCCGCGTCTTGTCAAGCTGGCAAAACTGCAAGAACTTTGACGGCCGATCACGGAATCGCGATGGGACGCATCTACGCCGGCATTCTCGGACCCTTGGCCATGACGGTGATCATCGTCCGTGGCATCAAGGATTCGGCTGGCATCGAAGGCACGCTCACCATTGCGATTGTCGCCCTGACGGCTTACGCCATTCTCGGAGCCGTGCTGGGGCGGATCGCCCAAGCGACGGTCGACGAGTCGGTCCGTTGGAAGATCGAACAGCAACTTGCCACAGTGCCCGCGACCAGCAACAAAACTGGCGCCAGCGGATCCAAAACTGAATAGCACCTGAGTGTCGAGTAATCACTCGACCTGGTCCAGGATGGGCCAGCCGCAGATCACGGAGGATTGCATGCCCACAGTTATCGCGTCCCACATCGCTTCCCGTCGCTCGGCCACCCCGGAAGAAATGGCCGAAATCTGGACGCAGTTCAAAGCCAATCAGGACGACCAGTACTTGCGCAACCGGTTGGTAGAGCAATATCTGCCGCTGGTGAAGTACAACGGCGAACGGATCTGGTCGCGGCTGCCCGAAGGCGTCGATTTGGACGACCTGATCTCGGCCGGAGTGTTCGGCCTGATGGATGCGATCAACGCCTTCGATATGTCGCGCGGCGTGAAGTTCGAAACCTACTGCGTGCCGCGGATTCGCGGGGCCATGCTCGATGAATTGCGGACGATGGACTGGGTTCCGCGGCTGGTGCGGAGCAAAGCGAGCCGGCTCAATGAAGCAGTCAAGTCGCTCGAAGCCCGGTTAGGCCGCACGCCGAACGAAAACGAGCTTGCCGAGCAGATGGGCATGAGCGTGGCGGAACTCGAGAAGATGATCACCGACGCCAACGCGGTAAACTGCATCAGCCTTAACAAGAAGTGGTACGAGACCGACAGCTACAAGGACGTCCGCGAGATCGACATTCTCGAAGACAAGAAGGGCGAAGACCCCACGAAGCGGATCCAGAAGTCCGATCTGATGCGGCTGGTGACGAAGGGCCTCAATCGCAACGAGCGGCTGATCATCATTCTCTATTACTACGAAGAGCTGACGATGAAAGAGATTGGCGCGACGCTCGATCTCTCGGAGAGCCGCGTGAGCCAGATGCACAGTGCGATCGTGCAGCGGCTGCAGAATCAGCTCGGCATGCGGCGACCGGAATTTGGGACCTGATCTCCGCCGGCACTACTTCTTGTAACGATCGACAATTGGAACAGCGGCGCCGCGTGACGGTTGCCGCTGTTCTGTTTCCAGCGTGAGCAAATTCATCGCGGTGACGTAGAGCCGCGAGTCGACGTCGCGGCGGTTCTCGAGCGCCGCCGCGGACGGCTCCCAACTGCCGCTCACCGGTCCGTCGGTGACTTGAGCCTGGATCAGCCGGGGATAGAGCTGCTCGGACCACGACTGCCAATTGTCGCCGCCCAGATAGTACATCGCCTCCGAGCCGTAATACCAGTAGTAGGTGTCGCGGCGCGGGTCCCCGACGGTCGCCGCGTCGGTGACGGATGCCGGATGACCGAGTTCCGGCGGATGGGCGAGCAGCTCTTTGGCGGCCGGGCGCAGCTGGTCGGTTTCACTCGGACGGCGCAGATATAACTCGACGGCCATGCCAACGGCCTTGGAGACGGTGTCGGCCGATGCGCGATCGGACTGTAATTCGTTCAATCTGTCGCTGATGCGGGCCAGTCGCCCGGCTTCCACCGCTAACCCCGCCAATTGACCGCTGCGGAGCGTCGCCAGCTGCCAGCCGTAGACGGACCAGTCGTCGCCAACGTTCGCTTGCGTCGGGGCACTAGCAAGTTCCTGTTCGAGCCGTGCCGCCAGATGGTCGAGCGCCCGCTGAGCCGGTGTGCGAAGCGCGGCGTCGCCAGTCATGCCGTAGGCTTCGCAGAGGGCCAGCGTGGCGATGCCGTGGGCGTAGAACGACGTGATCTTGCCGTCGCTGGCAGTGTCATCGTCGCAGAACTCGCCGCCATGCTGCTGAATGCGGACGAGAAAATCGATGCCGTCCTGGATGACGCCGTGATAGCGTCCGTCAAAATGATCGTGGCCCGCTCCGAGGAATGCCAGCAGCGCGAGTCCGCTCGCTGCGGCATCGGCGCGAAGGCTACTCGGACGCGGAAAGCCTCCGCTCGCACCAGCCAGATCCTCGAAGCGCCAACGACCGTCTTCAAGCTGGACGCGAGAGAGATATTCGAGCCCGCGCTCGATGGCGGGCCGATTGGGGCACGGGGTCCGTTCCGACACGAAACGATGGCTGAAGGCGTCGGCCGGTTCGCGGAGACGCTCCACGCTGCGCACGGTCGGCATTTTTGCCAGCCCCAGCGGACGCAATTCGCGGCGCCCGTCGACAGGTCGCATGGCCACGCGGATGGGCAGGTCAGGCAAGGCCTCGGTGCGCTCAAAGGTGACCCGGCTACTGAGCTCGGGAGCGGCATCCTCGGTGTCGCCGAATCCAGCTCCTGCAGGTTCGAGCGTCGGGACGCTCGAGCGCAGCGTCGCCAGGGACATTCCGCGCCGTCGAACGGGCTGGACGAGAGTGGATCGCACCGTCGCCGACGTCGTCATCGACAGCGATTGATGGGGCAGTGGCTCGAGGTTGGCCGACGGGCGAACGCTGTTTTCAGTTGCTGCGGCGGCCGCGACGTGACTGGTGACAAAGCTCGGCGTCGACTCCGTTGCATCAGCTGACCCCCGGACGACGATATGCAGCGGTGCTTCGGGTAAGCAGCTGTACTCGACGTAGGCTCGGAACAAAACGAGCAGCAACAGAGCGTGCAGGCCGATGCTAAATTGCAATGCGACCCGCAGCGACGGTCCGCGATCGGCGCGAGCAACCGGCTCGGGCACATGCTGCGTCGACACTTCTTGCCGCTTGTCCATAAATAGCGAAACGACGACTACCGCCGGATCGTCGCCTCCAGCGCCTGGCGGGCGAGAGTGGCGCGCGGACTCGTCGGATAAGTGGACAACAATTCCTCGTAGAGCTTGTGCGCGGCGTCGTGCCGGCCGGAGTCTTCGAGCACTCTGGCCGCGGCGAAGATCGCTTCGGACTGACAAGCGTGAAACGATTCGGGCGCCGCCTTGCCGCCGTTTCCGTACGCCACCTTGAAGAACACTCGGACGGCTTCGTCGCGCTCGCCGCGGGCGACGTGAATTCGGCCCAACGCGAGCTCCGCCTTGAGGCTAAGTACTCGCGCCTGCTTGCCCGCGACCAATGTCAGCTCGCGTTGCGATTCGTCGAGCCGGCCCAGCTCCAGGAGCGCGAGGCCGCGACTGTAATGGGCGTCTTCCGCGTGCTCGGCGGCCGGAAATTCCTGAATAGCGCGGTCCGCGTAGCCCAGCGAGCGGGCCCAGTCTTGGAGTTCGGCAGCGGACTGGCTGGCGCGGACCAGAGAGAGCGCACGGAGCGTCGCGTTCGTTGTGGTGTCATCGATCGCAAGATCACAGCTCTCGAGTGCGGCTGAGAAATCGCTGAGCTTGAAGCTGCATTCGCCAGCCATCGCTTGGGCGTCACCGGCGAGCGATCCCGCGGGTAGCGCGGCAATTTGGGCCGCGAACGTGTGCCGCGCCTCGGCATAGTCGCCGAGCTGAAACTGCGACCATCCACGTTGATGCTGGGCCTTTTCGCTGAGCGAGGGGTCGGTCGTGCTAAGGTCCGCGTCGCGGAAGTGGTCCGCCGCGTCCTGAAAGTGTTCCGCTGCAAATGCGAGTTGACCGAGTCGAAACTGACACCCTGCGGCCAGCGGGCTAGTGGGTTGCGACTCGATTAGCCGCGCATAGATTTCAATTGCGCAGATCGTTTGCTGATCCTGTTCGTAGGCCCAGCCCAGCTCGTACAACACGCGGTCGGCGGCTCCATAATTTGGATCAGCTTCCAATACCTGAGCAAATGAATTGGCCGCTTCGAGCGGCTTGCCGAGCGCGACCTCGGCCAACCCGCGCAGATGCAGGGCTTCGGCGGCGCGCGGTTCGCGGGCGAGTATGGCGCAAGCGTCGGACAGGCTGCCAGCATGGTCGCCGCGGTCGTGCCGCACGCGGGCTCGGAGCAGGAGCGCGTCGCGCGACACCTCGGGCCGTGTCGAACGACGCAGGCATTCGGTGAGCGATGATTCGGCGCCGGGGAGATCGCCCTCGGCAATTTGCAGTTGGGCGAGTACCACGCATGCCGGCGGAGCATCAGCGCTTTCGGGAAACTCGTCGAGCAGCTGCTGGGCCGTTTGGCGAGCGTCGTTCTGTTTTCCCGCTTGACGTTGGACTTCTGCGAGCGAGAGCAAGGCGGCGGCGTGGCGCTGGCGAATGTCGGGGTGCAGCGAATGATTGCGAAAGCTGTGCTCGAATTGTGAGCAGGCTTCGATCGAGGCAGCAAAATTGCCGAGGGCTTGCTCCGCCACGGCCAGCCCGTAGAACGCTTCGGCACGCTGCGGATGCTGCGGCATTTTGTCGAGCAGCGCGCGGTAGGCAGCCGCGGCCTCGTCGGTTCGGCCGCGGGCGTACAAGGCTTCGGCGCGATAGAAGAACGCCGGCTCGGCGAAACGGCCGGCGGAGAATTCGTCGACATATTTACCCAGCACTGCGATGGCGGTGTCGAGCCGCTGCTGAGCTTCGGCGTTGGACAGCGATTGGGCGGCGTTGTATGCGGCGAGGCCCAAAGTCGCCAGTAGTTGCTCCCGTTCGCCCGGATTTAACTCTGCTCCACGGTCGACGAGCGGCTGTAGCGCGGCACAGGCATCGTCAAACTTGCCGAGCTGAAATAAGCACACTCCGCAGGCCAGCCCGGCGCGATCGGCAAGCGAGTCGGAGGGAAAATCGCGTTCGATCGCGGCGTAGTCGGCCGCCGCCAAATCAAACAGCTCCCGCTCCTGCAGCGCGGCCGCCGCTCGAAACCGTTCGGCGGCGCCGGGAGGGGCTGCGCCGGCCGGCAGCGGGTGCGCGACGAGCAAGGCCAGCGTACACGCCAGCGCCAGGGCACGCCCCGTTCGACCGACCATGACTTGATCCCCACGACGCGAGAGGCAGGTCGCGACACCCGATCCTGCGTATCCATTGGTATCGGCTCTCGGCGGGTCGAGATGCGGATGCGGTTGCGGCCCCCTAATAGTTCCTCAGGGCGAGCGGGTCGGAGCCGACCGGTGGTTGCTGGAATTGGCCCGAAGCTCTATGATTGCAACCACTTGCGGCGAGAATTCGCCGGGAAAATCGGGACAGAATCGCGGGGAGCGTGCGTCTTGCTACTGTTTGCTGTCAATGCTGTCGGAGCGGCGGCGGTGCCTCCGCTGGAGGTGCCGGCCTGGCTGTGGGTGGCGTTCTGCGCCGGCACGGCGGCGCTCTTGTTGCTCGACATGTTCGTGTTCCACCGACACGCCCACGAACCGACGCTCCGCGAGTCAGCCTGGTGGACCGTGTTTTGGTGCACGCTGGCGCTGGCGTTCAACGGGCTCGTCTGGTGGCTCGGCGACTGGCACCACGCGGTGCTGTTTCTCACGGGCTATCTGATCGAATGGTCGTTGTCGATGGACAACGTGTTCGTGTTTGTGGTGATCTTCACGTTCTTCGGCGTGCCGCTGAAGTATCAGTACCGCGTGCTGTTCTGGGGCATTCTGGGCGCGATCCTGATGCGGCTCACGTTCATCCTGGTGGCGGGGAAGCTGCTCGAAGAGTTTGAGTGGGTGATGTACATTTTCGGGCTGTTCCTCGTCTATACGGGCATCAAGCTGGCGGGGTCACACGGCGGCGATGCCCACCCGGATCAGAACCTGCTGCTCCGGTTCGCGCGGAAGCATTTGCGCGTGGCCCCCGGGACACATGGCGATAAGTTCTTCGTGCGGATCGACGGGAAGCTGTTCGTGACGTCGCTGTTCCTCGTGCTCCTAGTCATTGAGAGCACGGACGTGGTGTTTGCGATCGACAGCGTGCCGGCGATCTTCGGCGTCACGAACGACACATTCATCGTGTTCACGTCGAATGTATTTGCGATCATGGGCCTTAGGGCGCTGTACTTCTTGCTGGCAGGCGTGATGGGGCTGTTCCGTTACCTTCACTATGGTTTGAGCGCGATTCTGGTGTTCATCGGCGCGAAAATGCTGCTGCACGATGTGATGCACATCAATCCCGTGTTGTCGCTGGCGATTATACTGAGCTTGCTGGCGGTGTCGGTGGTGGCGTCGCTCGTGGCGGCACGGCGCGAGATCGAAGAGGCGATCGAACACGCCGATGAACCGCAACACCAACCTGAGATTCCTTCGGACCTGCAACAGACGGACGGCCCATCCGAACAAGCCGGCTAACTTCGAAGGGTGGAAGAATTCTTGTCGGCGGCCACTCGAAAACATGCTCTTGTGACCGGGGGCGCCGGATTCATCGGCTCTCACCTGGCCGAGTTGCTCTTGTCCACGGATCGCCGTGTCACCATCGTGGACGACGAATCGACCGGTTCGGTCCGCAACTTGGAAGCGGCCGCGAAACATCCCGCGTTCTCTTTTGTAAGTGGAGATGTGACGGACGCGGCGCTGGTGCGCAAACTGGTCGCGCCGGTCGACGAGGTCTACCACCTGGCGGCGTCGGTGGGCGTGCAGCGGATTGTCGATTCGCCGATCGAGTCGATCGAGCGGAACATCGCACCGGTCGAATTGCTGCTTGCGGCGCTCGCCGAAAAGCAGCGGGCCGGCGAGCGAGTCAAGTTATTTCTCGCTAGCAGCAGCGAAGTCTACGGCAAGAACCCCAAGCCCAAGTGGACCGAAGAGGACGACATCGTCCTGGGACCTACCAAGCATGTCCGCTGGTCGTACGGCGCGTCGAAGGCCATCGATGAGTTTCTGGCGCTGGCGTATCACCGGCAGCATGGATTGCCGGTGGTCGTCGGGCGGTTCTTCAACGTCGTCGGGCCGCGGCAGACGGGACGCTATGGCATGGTGCTGCCGCGATTTGTAGACCGTGCGCTCGACGGCCTGCCGCCCATCGTCCACGACACGGGGGCGCAGGTCCGGTGTTTCGCCCATGTGAGCGACGTGTGCCGGATGGTGGTGGCCCTGATGGAGGAGCCGCGGGCGGAGGGCGAAGTGTTCAACATCGGCAGCGACGTGCCGGTCTCGATGCTGGAACTGGCGTCGCGGGTGCTGGCCGTGGTCGATCCAACGCTGGGCGTCGAGTTCCAGTCGTACCGCGACGCCTATTCGAGCGATTTCCAGGACGTGCTGCGGCGCGTGCCCGACCTGACCAAGCTGCGGCTGACGGTCGATGTGACACCCGAATACGACCTGGACGCCACGATCCGCGACGTGGTCCAGTGGAAGCGGGCCGAAAGGTAGTTGGCGTCGGCGGCCACGCCGAATCTTCGAGAACTAAGGCCTGTTTGGCTCAGATTCGTCTTTGCAGACGAGGCGAACGGGGACTTTTTCTTGACACCTGAGGCCACTTTCGTTGCAATAATAGGTAGAGGCGGCGGCCGGCAAGGGACGTCGCCCACGGAACATCGAGGTACTTTTCTATGACGCGACGCAATCGAGCCGTCAGCCGTCAGTCTTCAGCCTTCAGACAGCGGCGGGTGCGCGCATTCACACTCGTCGAAATGCTGATTGCGATGGCGATCACGTTGGTGATGATTGGGGCGGTGGTCACGCTGTTTGCCAACATCTCGAACAGCGTCCGCAACCGGCGGGCGGTGATCGAGCTCAGCGGCCAGATGCGGCACGCCCGCAACATGCTCCAGCAGGACCTGCAGGGGGCGACCTGCAACGGCCTGGTCTGGCAGCGGCCGGATGAGAATCAAGGCTATATCGAGATCATCGAAGGGCCCCATCGCGAGGCGCAGGCTAGCGACTTGGTCGACGGCAGAGAAAACACCACTGTCGGCGCCAACTACAATCCGGAGATCGATCACAAGACTTCAATCATTCCGGCGAGCAACGTGCCGTTCGCAGATTCGACCTGGCTCACCGACGGTGGTAGCCTGGGCGACTATGACGACATCCTGCTGCTCACGGTTCGCAACGAGCACGAGCCCTTCGTGGGTCGGGCGCCGCTGACGAATGGCTCGGCACGCGCGGTTCGCCCGAATCAAACTGACGCGAATCTGATGCCTGCCTGGGAGCCGGCGACAATTACTTCACCGCTGGCGGAAGTCGTCTGGTACGCTGTCGAGAACCCGGAGGAAGCGGTGAACGACGACGCGGGCCGCTTCTTCGGAGAGCCCGGCATGCGCACGATCTATCGTCGTACGCTGCTCGTCGCGCCGTTCATTAATCCGTATCGCTACGTGAATCCGAACACGGGTGAGGTGGTGGATACATTTCAAATCAATGGGACGGGCCCAACATTTACCGCGCAGCCGGGACTGGTGCGAATCCTCCCGGCTAGTGTCCAGCAGGACGAAGTCGCCGAAGCGCTCTCCTGCCTGGTGGCGTTTCAAGAGCGGTTCGACTTGTCCGTGCGGCTGGAGTTCGATCCACTCCTGGATGCCCCGAACGGCCGCTGGAAGATCGTCGCCAACACGCTGGGCGACCTGACAAAGCGCGAGAATCGCTATGAGCACCACTTCTTTGCGCCCAACAGCGATCCGCCGCGCCGCCAATTCCCGTTCGCCATGGTTGCAGCCGGAAGCGACTACGAAGGAAACGAAGTTCGTGTGGTGCTGGATCCGGAGATTCAAAATGCCTCGGGCGGCCCCAGCCCGTTTCGCGCCGGCCGGGCCATTTTGACTTCGCGACCAGCCATCAAGGGATATCCCGGCATCGATGACTATGTTGCAAATTTTCGGATCGATCCGACCGCGACGCAAGGCAAGGTGTTCCAGAACCGGCCATTTGCCTACATCAACGACAGAAGTAGCTCGTTGGCCACGGCCCGCGTGATGCTCAACGACGACGGCGAAATCGTGCGGATCGTCGCCGGTCCGGTGCCCCTCTCGGGCGAGCGGCGCGGAGAAGACGTGATGCTCTCCGACGCGCTGGGCTTCGACCTGCGGGTGTACGATCCGGGAGCGCCTCTATTCGCGCATGCGGCGACGGAAACCGTGCTGCAGCCGACCGACCCGGCCTGGCTCGATGCCTATGTCAGCAACGACAACATGACCAACAGCAATGCCAGCCCCGGTCGAATCGGCAATGGCAACTCGGCGAGCCAGCCGACTTTTCTGTTTGTCGGACAGGGGGCGTTTGTCGATTTGGGCTATGGATTCGATCTGCGGCGAATCTATTGGTCGAACGCTGAACCGGCAGAACTGCCGGAACCGCAGTTCAACAACGCCTTTTCGTCTGCCACGAAGCCCTGGTTCTTCGCCAACCGGCCGCTGTCGGACGTGTATGGCAATCAACTGGCGACCGGCTACGCGGTGTTCGATACGTGGTCATTGCACTATGAGAACAACGGTATCAACGAGGACAACGACGCAACCGTGACGGCAACGGGCGCATGGGTAAGGCCGTACGATTCGACGAATGCCAGCCTGCGGCCGTCCATTGACGAAGCCACGAACGGTCTGGACGATTCCGGAAACTATTGGGAACCCAATTCCTCCCCGCCGCCATCGCTTGTCTTAGTCAACGCCGTCCGCCTTGGCCCCGACGACGTCGGCGAGCGCGAGACCACGCCTCCTTACGACAAGCCGCTCCGCGCCATTCAGGCCGTGCTGCGGCTCTACGAGCGCGACAGCCGGCAGGTGCGGCAGGTGAGCATCAACCAGAGCCTGGTGCCGGAGTGACGGAAGGGTTGAGAGTTGAGGGTCGAGTGTCTAGGGTTAAAGGCACTCGGATGTCTGCCTTGCTACTCTCAACCCTCAACACTCAACCATCGACCCTCCACATGCACACCATTCGCCTGCGGGGTCCGTGGCAGCTGGAGCCGGTGTTTCGGTACGTGCGGCGCCACGATGGCGGGTTCGAGCGGGTGGAGAGGGATTTGCCGGCGGCGACTCGGATGCACGTGCCGGGCGATTGGAACACGGCGCTGGGCAACGATTTTCTTGGTCGTGTCCGCTATGTGCGGACTTTTCACGCCCCTCCGGGGCTGCAGTTTGACGAGCGGGTGTGGCTCGTTGTAGAACCGCAGCGGTCGTTGGCCCGGGTCGTGCTGGTCGAAGAATCGCTCGGCGTCGTGACGGCGGCAGGTCCGGATGGCCGATTCGACATCACGCATCGATTGAGTCCCACCAACAAGCTGGAAATCTTCGTCGACCATCCGGCAATCGAGGAGGATTGCACGACGAGCGGCACAGTGGAATTGTCTTTGCCCGGCGGGCTCGTCGGCGAAGTGCGATTGGAAATCCTAGAGGTGCGTTGATGCGGTGTCATATGGCGTTTGCTTGTTTGGTAGCGCTGACCTTCCATATCGCTGCGCCCGCTTCCCATGCGGAACCGCAATTGCTGCCGCAAGATCTACTCGACCAAGGCTGGATCGAGCTGTTCGACGGCGAGACGCTGTACGGTTGGCGGCAAGTCGGTAAGGCGAAGTGGAGCGTCGCCAACGGCGCCGTATCGACCGACGGATCGAAACCCGGCTGGCTGATGACGACGACCGAGTGGGCCGACTTCGAGCTGCACGCCGAGTTCAAGGCGCCTGCGACGACCAATAGCGGCATCTTTCTTCGCACCGCTCTCGAACCGACCGATCCCACCAAGGACTGTTACGAACTGAACATCGCGCCGCCAGGGAATCCGTTTCCGACCGGCTCACTGGTGGGCCGCGCGAAGGCAGCATCTTTGTCCCCAGCATCGAGTGACGATTGGCACTCTTTCGACGTGAGGGCCTATGGCGGCACGATCGCGATTCGTCTCGACGGCGAATCCGTGGCTGCGTATACCGATCCATCTCCACTTCGGCGCGGCCGCATTGGCCTTCAATCCAAGGAAGGCGCCGTCGCATTTCGCAACGTTCGCCTCCGGCCGCTGGGACTCAAACCGCTCTTCGACGGCAAAGATCTCAAGGGCTGGTCGCTCGCCGGCGCGGAGCAGAGCGAGTTCACGGTCACCGAGAAGGGTGAACTGCAACTCAAGAATGGCCCAGGGCAGATTGCCTCCGACGACGAGTTTCGCAACTTCGTAATGCAGATGCAGTGCAAGGTTAACGGCGACGGGCTGAACTCCGGCGTCTTCTTCCGCACGCTCCGCGAGGGCCGTTGGATGGGTTATGAGAGCCAGATCAATAACCGGTTCAATGACGGCGATCGCACGAAGCCGGCCGACTTCGGCACGGGCGGAATCTATCGCCGGCAACCGGCGCGGCGAGTCGTGGCGGACGATCATCAATGGCTCGCCAAGACGATCGTCGCCGACGGGCCGCATTTCGCGGTGTGGGTCAACGGCCTGCAGGTGAGCGACTGGACCGACGCGCGGCCCGAAAAGGAAAATCCGCGCGAGGGGCTGCGGCTCGGGCCGGGTGTGATCGCCATTCAGGGGCACGATCCGACGACCGATTTTCTGTTTCGGGACATCCGGATTGCGGAGCTGCCGGAGTGACGTCGCCGCTGCTCACAGGCCGCTCGCCACGGCGAGTTCCGAGCAACTGAAGCGGCCAGTCCGTCGGTGCGGCTTGTTCGTGCGCTGGTCGTGAACCACAATGGGTGGACTGTGTCCAGGTTGTGCGCCGTACCAGTGTTGATTCGTCGTGGCCGACGACGCCAACATCTGTCCAATTTCAGGCCCATTTGCTTAATCACTATGCCTTCCTGTGTTCTTGCGTATTCTGGTGGTCTTGATACATCCGTCATCTTGGGTTGGCTGCAGGATGAGGGGTATACGGTGCATGCCGTGTACGTCGACCTCGGCCAGCCCTGCGAGGACCGCGACGCGATCCTCAAAAAGGCCCGCGATTGCGGCGCGGCTTCGGCCCGCATCGTCGACGCCCGCGAGGAGCTTTGCCGCGACTTTGCGTTCCCGGTGCTCGCATGGCAGGCGAAGTACGAAGGCATTTATCTCTTGGGCACATCGATCGCCCGGCCGTTGATCTCGAAGGTCTGCCTGCAGGTGGCCCGCGAGGTCGGCGCGGAAGCGTATGCCCACGGTGCAACCGGCAAGGGGAATGACCAGTGCCGCTTCCAGTTGGCGGCCGAGGCGCTGGAGCCGGGGATTAAAATCATCGCTCCGTGGCGAATGCAAAAGTATCGCGACAAGTTCCCCGGCCGCACCGAGATGATCGACTACTGTGACGCCAAGAAGATTCCCGTGAAGGCCTCAATCGCCAAGCCATACAGCTCCGATGAGAACTGCCTCCACATCAGCTACGAGGCGGGCAAGCTCGAGGACCCGGCGGTCGACGGTATCTCGATCGTCGATTTCGGCATGACGGTCTCGCCGCAGGACGCGCCAGACAAGGTGGAAGAGGTCCGCGTCGGCTTCGAGCATGGCGTGCCGACGACGATCAACGGCCAGAAGAAGTCAGCCCTCGCCATGGTGGAAGAAATGAACCAGATCGCCGGCCGCAACGGCGTCGGCCGGATCGACATTGTCGAGAATCGATTCGTCGGCATGAAGAGCCGTGGCGTCTACGAAGCACCGGGCATGACGTCCCTCTACGCCGCCCACATGGCGATCGAGCAGCTGGCCGTCGACCGCGACACGCTCCACCTCCGCGACCGCCTCTCGCCCGAAGTGGCTGAAATGGTCTATTACGGCTTCTGGTTCGTGCCGAAGATGGACGCGCTGATGGCGTTCTCGAAGAGTGTGCAGGAGCCAGTCACCGGGGAAGTCACCCTCGGCCTCTACAAAGGCAATGTCCTGGTCCGTGGCCGCACTAGCCCCAACAGCCTGTACGACGCCGCGGTCGCCAGCATGGAAGGCGGCGGCAGCTATGACCAGACCGATGCGGAAGGCTTCTTGAGGATTCAGGGACTTCCAAGCCGGGTGCTGGGCAAGGTTCGTCCGCGCAAGTATTAGCCCCGAGGCCGCATGTACGTCCGAGAGAATCCGGTCCTCCAGCGCGAGTTGCTCACCAACCTCCGCCAGGCGCGGGCGTTTGTGCTGCTGTTTTTCTACATCGCACTGCTGGGAGGCATCGTTTATCTTGCCTGGCCGCAGCAGCAGCGGATCGACATGGCGCGGTCGCAGTCGGCCAAACAATTGGTCGACCTGTTCTTTCTCGGGCAATATATGCTGGTTTCGCTGCTGGCTCCCAGCTTCGCGGCCGGTGCGATCACCGGCGAGAAGGAACGCGAGAGCTACGAGATGCTGCTTGCCAGCCCGTTGCGGCCGGGGGCGATTTTGCTCGGCAAGCTGTTCGCCGCGCTGTCGCACCTGGCAATTCTGATGGTCTGTTCGCTGCCAATTGTGATGCTCTGCTTGCCGCTGGGCGGCGTGTCGCCTTACGAAGTGCTGGCGGCCTACTTCGCTATGATCTCGTCGGTGGCCCTCTTTGGCATGATCAGCTTGTGGACGAGCAGCATCTTTCGCCGCACGAGCGCTTCGCTCGTGGTGTCGTATCTATTGATTCTGCCGCTGGCGATCGTGAGCGTGCTGGCCTGGAATCAACTGGGACGGCTGGGCGAGGCGCGGCTGCTATTCGTGGTGACCGTGGTGCCAATCGCCTTCTTGTCGCTGGGGGCGTTGATGTGGCGCGACGCCTGCCGGCGGCTGCTCTATCCGCCAGACCTCGGCAGCGAAGGGAAGGAAGTCGTCGACCTGGAGACCGAGGCCCGCGACGCGGTGGGCCTGTACATCAAGCGCGATGAATTCCCCGACCGCCTGTTCGCCCCGCCGAAACGGACGACGTTTCTCGACGACGGCGAGAACCCGATCTACGACAAGGAGATGCGGAGCGAAATCTTCGCCCAGGGGACGCTCATGCTGCGACTGGTGATCCAGATCAGCATGGTGCTGGCGCTGTTCGTGATGGCGGTTTGCCTGTACATCCGGCCGTGGTACGCGCCGTGGTACATCGCGTACGTACTGTTGTTTAACATGCTGGTGGGCCCCGTGTTCTCGGCAGGCAGCGTCACCAGCGAGCGTGAGCGGCAGACGCTCGACCTTTTGCTCGTGACGCTGGTGACGCCCTGGCAGATGCTGTGGGGCAAATTGCTTTCCGGGCTGCGGGTGTCGAGCGTGCTGACGGCGTTTCTCTTGTGGCCGGTGCTCTTGGCTCTCTTGATGTGGCCGCTGGGATTCATGTCGCATCTGCCGACGATGCTGGGCTACTTCCTGATCGTGGCGTTGTGCTGTTTGACGACCGCGATGACGGCGCTGTTTTGTTCGACGATGTTCCACAAATCGGCCACGAGCCTGATCTCGACGTACATGATCATCACGGTGATGTTCGTCGGTCCCTTGGCGGCACGATTCTTTGCGAACACGTTTTTCCAAGGCCAGGCCAGCGCGGCGACGATGGAAAAACTGGGCGTGG
>JBFWSG010000097.1:0-13829 GCA_050248495.1 Pirellulales bacterium
TGGGACTTGCTGCTAGCAGCCGCGAGCCCCCGCTTCGTCCGACAAATCGACACGGCGCCGTCGCCAAGTGGCTAAGGCAACGGATTGCAAATCCGTCATCGTGAGTTCGACTCTCACCGGCGCCTCTCCAAATCACCGAGGATTCGAGTGTTCTTCCGGACGCTCGGCCTCGGTTTTTTGCTGGCTGCTACCTGAATTGCTACCTGCCCAGATTGCGTCGGCCGTCGCCTCGGCGTCATTGCCGACGTAGTAAGCCATAGTTGTCTGGATTGAGGCGTGCCGCATGAGCCGCCGCAGGACGCTCGGCATCACCTTGCCCGACCACCGCTGGCCGAAGGCCCGTCGCAGGTCATGGGCACTGGCGAACTTTCGGACAATCTTGTCCTTCAACTCTCGCTCGTCTACCACGACGCCGGCTTTCGCCCCGAATGTGGAAACCATCTTGCTTACCAAGTTCTTGGTGGCGTGGAACTGGGAGCCGTCGCGGGCGATCAGCTTGAACACCCGCCCCCGTCGATGGGCCTCGGGGACCGTGAGCAGTAGGGCGGCGAACTCGGGCGTCATCGGCAGCAGTTCGTCACGGTTTGCTTTTTGTGCCTCGGCGGGGATCCGCAGCATCGGCCGCTTCCCAGTGAAGTCGGCCACGATCGCCCCAGGCTCATCGTCCCAGCGGAGCGACAGAGATTCCGTAAGCCGCAACCCCGAATCCCACAATCCGCGCAGGTAGAACTCCCACGACGGCGCCGCGGCGTTCTCGACCACGACCGGGACGGCGGTTAGCATCCGCTCGAATTCCTCGAGAGTGATCGGCCGGCCTCGCATCACCTTAGCGCCCTTCACCCGCTTCGGCATCGTGAACGTCGGCAGCACGGGGAGCAGCCCTTCACGGTGCGCCCAGCGCAAGGGGGCTTTGAGGTGACGCAGGTGGCGAGCGATCGTAGCCTCCGACTTCTCCGCCTCACGTAGCACCCGGACGAAATACGTGAGCCGCTGCGTTGTGACATCGGCCAGCTTTGTCGGCTTGCAGTGCTTCTCGAAAGCGTTGAGCGTCGTCGCGTACGCCTTCGACGTGTTGTCCGACAGCCCGGGCAGCACATTGGCCTCGTAATAGTCCCGGAACGCGTCCCAAGCCATTCTCGACGGCTTGGCGTAGGATCCAGCGCGGAGCTCGGCCTCCCACACAGCGGCGGCCTTCGAGGCCTCGCGGGCGTTCGGAGTGCCGGCTGTCTTGGTCACTTGCTTACAGGTGATAGGGTCGACATACCGCATCACCAGGTTAGGTCGATTCGGATACCGAACGACGTGGACTTTGATTTCGCTTTCCATTTTGACCTCGTTTGGTATGCCCGGGCGCGCTGCCCCTCGCGCCCGGGCGTGGTGTTAATGACGTAGCTCACGCAACTCTGCTTGCTCCAGCGATGCTTTCGCCAGCCGCTCGATCTCAGCCTCGCGGGCTCGTCGGATCGCTTTCGTCTCGATCCATCCGAGCTCGAAACCGACGATCATCACCTGGGCAAAGTTCGTCGTCCCGAGGCGTCCATAGGCCCGCTTAAGGTGACTGCTCACGGTTTCTTTGCTGATCTTCAGTCGCGCGGCCATTTGCTGGCGATTCCATCCGCAACACTGAAGCTGCAAACACTGAAGCTCGCGGGCACCCATCAGTAGGATACAGTCCTCGATATCGTCCGGGACTTCATAGTGCCCGTCCGCCGGAGGCTCGGAATTCTCGTGGCAGAACATTCTGGGGAAGATGAAATTCCTCATGGCGTCACCCCCGCCATTTCAAGAACCCGCTGGCACAGCTTTCGGAATGCAGCCTGGACTTCCGGCCGATTGAGCGGCTTGTCGGTCTGTCCACAGCCGCAACTGCAACGGTGGATGACACGGGTGCCGGTGCCCATCGTTGATTCCATGTACGCGAGTAGGAACTCGTTCGCCGGAATCGGCTCTGGCGAGCGAACGACGGCGAACATCTTCTCTATGTCCGACTTGGTGAATGTTCTCGGCGTGGTCGTCATACGGCACCGCCAATCTTCCCGGTCAGTCGGGATATGATGTCGTCGATCATTTCACGAATTGGGAACGCATCGCGGGATGGCTTCGCCGGCTTTTCCGGCGCCCCAGGCTTCAGCTTGAACGGCTTCAACCACGCCGGGCGTGGTGCGTCTCCAAACTCGCGGCGCAACTGGTGAGCCCGAATCGCCTCCGTCGACGCGAACGTCGCGGGGAGCGCGGGCTGCACCAGTCGCCGGAATCGACGTTCTTCGACGGACCACGACTCGCGGACCTTTCGGGCCTCGCGCTCAATCTCTGGGGCAAGTGCAAGATCGGCCATTGGTGACCCTTCCGCGCGCACCGAAGAGTGGGAGGCCGCCACGGGCACGGCCTCCCGGACAAAACGATGCGCACATTAAAAAAGCCCACCGTGGCCGGTAACTCGCTTTAGAAGGAGAGTGAGTCTCCCGCGCACGACTGGCTCCCCGCCTTCGCGGATCAACGCTCTGACGCGCGCACAAGCTACCGGCCACGATGGGCCTAACGTTCAACATCGAATTGTCCTCACTACGGGTTCTAAAGCCCGATCGGCGGATGTGCCGACACGGTTATTCTGCGCCTCTCACTTGGAATTTGCAAGTTCCTCGAAAATCGGTCGCACAGGATGCGCCAGGAATCGCGCCGGACGGGAAGGTTGACCATCAGGCTGCCTGGCGGAGTTGCGCGGCTGGTGGCTTTTTTCGCGGGCGGCCGGTAATTTGGCGACATGAGCAAAGTCGAAAACAAATACGGTTGGACGGCCGTTATGTGGATCGAGGAACGCATGGGCGAGTACCAGATTCGCCTCACGCCGAAATGGGTTGAACGAATCACCGATGACGCTCGACCATCCCGAACGCTATTTGAAGTCGTAAACGACTTAGCTTTCCAGCTTCGTTCTGTGGAAGTGACATCGAGCATGCCCTTTGCGCTGGTAAATGGGTTCAGAACTTTTGTCACGACGTACACTTCGGACCATAAGCGGCGAGCTCGCAAACTCGTCGCCGAAACTCTATTGAGGCTTTCAAGTCAGGTCCGTTACCCACCAGATCCAACGTTCCATCAGGACTATGCGATCACCTGTCATCGGGTAGCTGCGGAGTGCGAGCAAATGAATATCACTCCGCCGTTCTCCGTCGAGGAGGTTTGGTCGTCATTCCTTCAGGATAAGGGCTTCCGGTTTTCGCTTTGGAGTGCAATGCGTGACGGTTTTGTGAAGGCGTACATGAACTACGAGGACTTTCTCACTCGGTGTCTAGCCATTGAGACGCGTAAACTCGAATATCGAAAGCCCGATTACAGGCAGTATGTCAAAGACTTCACGGCCGCATTCGGCCAGAGCACGACCAATACTTGCCTCCAAAACAAATCATTGAGTCGGTCGCGGTTGATCCGAGATGCTATTGCCCACAACGGCGGACGTCACACCAAGGACGATGAAGAGTTACTCGAGGGCTTCAAGCTTTTGGGGGGAAGGATCCATATTCTCCCGCACAACCTTGTCAGCGAGCTTCGCACGATTGAGCGGGGAGTGCGGGAGATGGTTACGGTCGCGCTGAAACGAGACGCATTCAAGAACCCTGTGTAGCTTCGGCTCGATTTATTTACGCCCTCGGAGTAGAGGTCAATAACGCATGCTCTCAGACATCTCCAAAGTCGGGGTTCGTTGTGGTGTCTTCGTCGTTGGATTTTTCGACCTGTGCGGCCAGTCAAATCAACTCAGGCCATATGTAGAATTGGGTTCCGTCTCCGAGGACACAAAAGAAGACATTCAACGCGACTTTGAGCGGATAGCCCGGCAACTTTACCACTTCAGGAGCGACATTTCCAAGTATTTCCAAGCGGCTCGGGAAGAGTCATTGGCTGGCTGTGCACCAACGAACGCGTTGCCCGAACAAATTGAGATGGCGAAGGTCATCGATAGCGCCGGTGTAAAGCTTCAGGGCTTTTCAGATTCTGTGGTTGCCTACATGCCTTTAGCGACTACGCGGGGGGCGTCGCTATTTCACGTAGCACCTCTGCTCATATCTGTGGCTAGCACCATGCTTCTGGCGTTTGCGCGCGGTACAATCGTACGCGGCGCGATAGACGCGACTTGGGCCATAAAACTCTTCGACGACGAGATATACGGCCCTGCTTTATTGAGCACGTACGAGCTGGAATGCCAAGCAGGGTGGCCAAGGGTTGTGCTCGGCCCAGGCATCCAATCACTATGGCGTATGTATCAGAATCAACGCGACGAATCCTTCATGGGCCAGATGAATCGCACCCTTGCGAAATACCAGTCTGATATGGCGTTCGAGGATGTTGATGGAAAGATTGCCGTCGATTATCTCGGTCAGGGAATGCAAAAAGTGTTGTTAGATTCATTGGACATGGAATTGATCGATGCTGCACAAATTGGCTTGGAAAGAGAACTCCACAAGCAGATGGGCAATCCGAAGATCGAGAAGCAGCTGCAATCGACAATTGCGTATTTCGAAAGTCGGATCGGTCCGCTAACGGATGAGCGTCGACGGCGGGCTTCCGAATACATCGATTCGTAGCGCCCCGAGGCTCGCTACTTCCGCGGTAAAACTTTTGAAACAGTCGGAGGCGTGGTTTGTCGGATACGAAGCATGTTAGAGTGGCGAACGAACCGTTGGAAACTTACATAAATGCCAGAGCATTCTGGGGGGCATTGGTGGCGATCGTCGAATACGCCGAACGAACTCCTACCGATCAGCTCCACGTCTGGCCGCTGGTGGTTAACGAGGCCTTTTGCCTGGAGCTTCATCTTAAGTGTCTCATCCGCCTCAGTGGTGGTTCGCCGGCGCAGAAGAATCACAAGATCAAGAAGCTGTTTCAATCGCTTTCAGGGTCCGAGCAACTGAATGTTAAATCGCAGCTAGAAAGTGTCATTAACAAGCACCCGGAAGCGATAGAGGCGGGGATTGCTTACGACATCGAATCGATTGTCGAACGATCTCAGGACCAGTTTGTGTCCGGCAGGTATTGGCATGAAGGGTTGAAGCCCAGCCGCGACTCCGCTGGTATCGCCTCGAATGCGGGAGCGGCACAACTCATCGAGGCGTTGAACTTACGCATACTCGACCTGCAACCATCTTGGAGAGACGTGCCGGCAAAGACACGCTTTCAATTCGCCACTATCGCTCCACGCCCGCCGGTTAGCTAAGCCGGCGGGCCATTCGAGTTGTCAAAGAACGTGCAGCCCCGCAAACCCAACTCGCGGCCTGGCAGCTAAATGCGTAGAGTTAGGCAGTGCGAGCTTTGCTGTTTCGCGCCTTGCGAAATTGTTCGACCGACGCGAATCGCTCGCGTCCGCCGCCGTCTAACTTCGGCGGAACGTCGATCGAGCCATTGGCGTGAAGCGTTACGACTTCGCCGTGGATCATTGTTTGGTAGGGAAAGCGGGAGCCTCGCGGCACGCGCTGAGATGGAGCGGCTGCTGGCGCCGAATCGCCTCGCAGGATCGCCTCGATCGGTTCGCTCTCTCGCCGCGATGCTTCACTCAGCAACGGCGTCAGATCGGCCCGACCGTACCCGTACTGCTCGAGAGTGAGCACATTCGTAAACGGAATCTCGTGGCCCATTCGACAAGCGCGGTGCCAGAGGTGTGTCGTGGCTCGCAGCCAGCGACGGTCATGGTGCTGTGATTTGGTCTGAGCATTCGCCCAGAATGTTTTTAGCGCTCGCTCCGAATCTGAGTCATCGCGGTCCGGACGGTCGCACCAAGCAATGAAATGACCTGCTTCGTGAATCGCCAGGCCGAGTAACTCGGTCGTCGTGAAGTTGATCGGATGGCGTCGAAGAACAATGCAGCAGCCGCGGCCGGCCCATTCGTACCGCAAGCAGCTTTGATAAAGCAAATCTGCGATTGGCGCCGTCCACGCGAGCATGCCTTCAGTTCCGTCGCCAAAACCGAGACGCCATTGCGCATCGGACAGCTGACGAGAAATGGCACCATCACTCGTGACAAAATAGATCGGCGTGATCCCGAGCGAATTGAGTAGGCGCTTGGCCTCGTCGATTGAATGGTGGTAGCTCATGCTGTGCCTTTCGTGGGGCCGAAGTAAAACCGGCGACGGCGCGGAACGACGAACCCAAACACGCCGCCGCCGGGGGCCGACGTCAGACGGCAAGGGCGATACGTTCTCGCTCGGCCTGCAATCTCTCGCGCTGCTCGCGGATCTCCGCCTGTTGCTGACGGAGCGAAAACACTTCTACTCCGGCCGCCGCGAAACGCTTGCCGTTTTTCTCCCAGTCCTTCACGACGCCTTCGAGCTCCGAAATCTCGTGCCGGCTTCTCGGGCCGAGTTGGGCGCCTGGAAGGTTTAGTGCAAGTTGTAATTCATCGATCCGACGCTGAGCCTCGGCCACCTCTCGTGAGAAATACTCGACCGAATCAGCTCGGATATACCTCGCACTCAAGATGCCGCCCACTTCGGCGAATATGTGCCGCTCATCAGCCATAAGTTTGAGCAATCGCCGCCGCAAATCGTCGTCCTCAGCTGGCAGAGGCTGCGCCGCTACAAGTTGATTCTGCGAGCGCCCTATTTCGTTCTGGTCGCGCATCAGCTCTCGCTCCTCTTGCTCCAGCCGCTCGAGCCGTTTGGCCGTAGACGCCTCAATGATCGCCCTTCGCTCCTCGCGGACTGCAGCCAATCGCTGATCGACGCGAGCTCGCTCTCTTACAATATCGTTCGCCGTTTTCAGTTCCACTTTTTAGGTCTCCCGAGAGTTCAATTGCCGTATTTCGCGCCGACCTACGGCGTCGGCCGAAGTGTAGATTCAATCCGCTTTACGCAATCGGCGGCGATAACGCCCACGACATCGGCCGACTGCACCCCTCGCGGATCGCTCAGTATTTCGGCCTCGTGCTCAGTCAGTTGCTCGGCCAGCCAATCGACGCGAACACGATCGATGCCAAGTTTGTTTTGCAACACATTGCGTGCGGTGAGATTCATGGGGACCTCAGTTATTGAAGGTTGTTGGCCAGGTGGGCGACAGTGCTACCCGCCCCGCGGCTGCGAATAAGTGCGAGGATCCGTTCTACTTGGTCGCCGTCAAAATGCGCGATTCGATTCAGCATCAGCGCCGGCTGAATTCCCAGCTCTGCAACCGCGAAGTCGATTGTGCGGACCGTGACGCGCAGCTCAGACGCCAGTTTTCCGATCGCAATCAAATCTTTGTCAGGTGAAACTTTCATGATTCGGGCCTCCGGCGTGTAACTTCACCAAGCATAGCGGGCGTGATCGGAAACTTTCCCCCTTGGGGAAATTCCAACACGAGTCGTCGAGGTGCGCCGCAGTGAGCGCACTTCGCCAGCCATTCAACGCTTTCGTGCGTGCTGATCGTCCGCTGCCGCCTCCAGTGTGGCGATCCGCAGCAATGGCACGTCGGCACGTCAATGAAATCCGTCGGCGCCGTAGACCAATCAATTCGCGTCCGGAGTGGTTCGGCTCGCGTTTGATCAGAGAAGCTCATTGAATCGCGTCCATGCGGCCGGGTATGATGATGATGACATCACTTTTCGCACTACTTATCCACGAACTTGTCTTGATGCGGGCCTGTCGCGCAGTTCTGCTAGCACGGAAGGACCCGCTCGGTATCGGCCTCATCCCACGCCCTCCGCGCTCTTGGTGGACCACGTCACGAAGTCGATGAAGCGACCGCAACGAGCGCAGTCGCGGCGGAGCGACTCGCCACCATGGATCGGCACGTCGCGCGTTTCACCATGGCCGCACTTGGGGCAGAGATTGTCCAACGGAGGACAATCTCCTTGGCCAAACTGCGAACCGTTAGCAGGTGCTCGACTGCGGATTTCCGCAGTCGGACTGTTCGTGGTTTTGCCCCATTCATCGTGCACAGGGTGCACAGGGTGCACAGGGTTTGCCCCTACTTGTTGTTCTTCTATATCCACCCCCTTACACCTCTGATTCTCTTCGCGCGCCTGCGTGAGTAATAAAGGGGGACAACTCTGTGCACCCTGTGCACTGTATGCAGCGGTTGAATCGTCGCCGGCCATGCCAATTCCGACGTAAACCCAATGGCGGCGACCATTCATAGTTCGCTGCGTGGTCTTCACGTCCGGACGGGCCTTGTTGAGTGCGAGCCCGAATGCCGTGTCGGTCAATGATGGTCGCCCCGCTCGCTCGCACGCGGCGCCGTACGCCGCTCGCAACACCTGTCGCGGCACAACGGCCTGCGGATCGTCGACCGTGTATTGGACGAGCCACACGCTCAGCGGGTCCGTCATCGCGTGGAACTCCGCCCAGGCCTCGCGGACCGACTGAGGCTCGCTCAGGCGTCCGCCACGCTTCTGGATGGCCTGCCAGGCGGCCACGGCCCTGTTCAGCAAGCCGGAGAGCTCGGCCGGCGCCGCCAACCTCGCGTCGAGTTCCTTGCGGGTAATCTCGCGGTCGGTCCCGCGGAATCGGGCATCAAACGGCACGACGAGCCACCGATCGAAGAACGCCTCGCTGGCGTCGGCCGATCGCGGCGCGCTGTTGGCGGAGAACACGAGTCGCGCGTACGGGTCGAACGAAACCCCGTCTTTGAACTTTTGCTCACTTTCGAGATTGAAGTCGCCACCCGTCAACGCCTTGAACATGCTCGTGCCTGCCAGATGCTCCGTGGGCAAGTCGGGACAGACGTTTGCCAGCTTGCCGACGAGGCGACTCACGGCGAACCGATTGGCCTCGATCTTGTGGAGCGACAACCCCGTGCAATTCGCTTTGCCCAGGAACGCGACCAGCATGGCGAGCCAGGTCGACTTACCGTTGCCGCCGGCCCCAAGCAGCAGCACGGCCTTCTGAATCGACGTGTCGGGCGTGATGAGCCATGCCGGAACTTCGTAAGCCAATGCGGCGGCGTCGCGCGGGAACACTTGGCCGACAAATTCATCAATCGCTGGGCATATCGCGGCCGGATCGAACTTCACGGGGATCTGAATTGGCGAGAGGTGGTCCGGCGAATGCGGTAGCAGCACGCCGTCGACGAGGCGCAACAGCCCGTTGTGGACATTGACGACATTGATCGGCGGTCGCTCCCACAACTCCGGGGCGTCGACCAATATCCACTCGACCACCTCGCTCGCAAACCGCGACGACCATTTCTCTGTCGCATTGAGGGTGACGCACAGGCTCTTCACCGAGGCCCGGACGTACGATTCGGCTTTGGATCGGTAGACGCCGCCGCTGTAGCGATGCAATTTGCCTGCGCCATCTTTGGCGAAGTGATTCTCCGCGCAAATCAGATCGGCGATTGTCTTCACGAAACCTTCCGACGAGTCTGAGCTGGGAGAATTCCCAGTTGCTGCCTCGCCGGGCGTCCACTCGCTGGCCTCGCCGGCCAACTCGAGAAAACGCTCGATCGTGCCGCCGGCGTCCAGCCAATCCGATACGTCGCCTTTCGGCGGCAGGTCCGGCAACGCAAGGATCTTGGTCGAGGCCGCCAAGCCATCGAGCGACTTTGCCACTTTCGTTGCGTGGTCCCGACCCGCCTCGTCGTTGTCGGGGACGATTACGACAGGCCGGCCAGCCAAATATTTCGCGTGTGCCACCCGCCACTTCCCGGCGCCGCCTGCATTGCACGTTGCCACGAGGCCTTTATCCGCGAGTCGATCGGCGTCCTTTTCGCCCTCGACGATGTAGACCGGGGTATTCGCGTCGGCCTCGACGACGGCCGGCAGCCGGTACGGCACAACCTTGCAGCCCTTCGAGGCCCAGGTCCAGCCGCCACCATCTTTTGGGCGTCGCTGGCGAAACGACTTCGGCTCATACCGCACGGCTTGAAGAATCAGCGTGCCGTCGGCGTCGCGGTAATCGTATGTTGCGACGATCGTACTCTGGCGGTCGCCGCGATCGCCGCGGGCCGGAAACAAGTCGCCGATCTTCATGCCGACGGCGGCTAATACCTTGTCGGTGTCGCAGCCGGCATGGCAATGTATCAGCGTCACGTTGTCGGTCGCGCGGCAGATCGAAAGCGATGAGCGATTGTCGTCGTGCGCCGGGCAATGCGCTTCCCACTTGCCGCTGCCGGCCTCGCGGACGCTCTTCAGCGCACCGAGAAGTTGCTGCAGTCCGGTTGACCCGATCGCGTTGATCGAAGAAGATGCCATTCGTCAACTCACAGCCCGCGTCGGCCGCCCTTGAAACAGGCCGGCGCGGTGCTTCTCTTAGGCCTCGACGGATGCGAGCGCGTCCGATTCTTTGGGGAGAGCGGCCAGAGCCTTGATAAACGCAATTGCGTCGCTTCCCTGAACAAACTTGCGGCGTCCGACGTCGATCGTCGGCAATTCGATGCCGTGACGGCGGGCCTCGGTGCGACGGGCGGGAGTGATGCCGGAGGCGGCGTAGAAACCCCGGAGCGGATATAAACGCTCGGGGGCAATGCAGGAGGGCTGCGGTTTCATTTGGATGCTCCGTATTCGGTGAGCACTATTGAAGTGCTAACTGCGACGGATGCATCTTTCCGCGGTTCCGAGGAAAAGTCAGTCCTAACTACCAGTCCTAACTTTCGCTACTCCATTCGGGCAAACCATAGCCGTCTTTCCCCTGGACGAGCTCGCCGATCTGTACCAGGAATGCGAACTGCTGTTTTGTGGCTGAACTGGCCGGCAGCCCTTTCGCGTTCAATTCATGTAGGAATTCTTCGCCCCGCACAGGACGTCCAATCGAACGAAGCGCATTGATGATCTCGATCTGATTCGGGCGCAATTCAATCCTACTGCGGTCGCTTTGGTCGTGGAGTCCTAGGCGAAGCGATAACCGATCCGCCAAGTGATTTACGTCATCGGCTTTCGGGACGTCGCGCAGATTGGGTCGCGTTCCCAAATCAGGGTATTCCACGCCGTCTCGCATCCATTCGCGGCGAGCTATCATGCTCATTCGATTGCCGATTGTCTGCAACAAATTTACGAGTTCGACATCCGTGTCTGCAACTTGGATCATCGGCCCCCAATCAGGGAACTCAACCAGCGACGCCCACTCGCGGCCTACACACTCCTGAATTTTGTTCGCAGATTCCCGGCAGAAACCATTTGGCTCACCGTGGCAGTCGGCCATCAGCGCCGCCAGCTTCCGCAGTTCAGCAATGGCTTCTCGGCCATCCGACTCCGTCGGCCCGTGTATATCCATCGTCGTCTCCCGACCAACCTGCCCGCCCGCGGCCTACGTCGGGAGACGTTTTCGGCCGCGGGCAGACAGCGCCGGGGATCAGCCGGCTGGTTGGCTTCAAGTGTGTCCGGATCAATTGTCCGTCATGCTGGCGCTACCTGTAATGCTACTTTTTCCGGGCAATTCCCGGAGAACACGCTAGCAATTCGACTGCACCGAATTCTAACCGAATTTAACGTGGTGCCAATTTGCGATTGCAAATCCGTCATCGTGAGTTCGACTCTCACCGGCGCCTCTTGCGGCCAGCGGCAAAGTGATGTCACTTTGCCGGTGGCCGTTTTTCTTGCGCCGTGTGGCAGCGATTGACGCTAGCGAGGAATCTCGCTTGTCTTGCCGGGCGGACCTCGCTACGATCCGCGGCACTCATCGGTCGGGATTCCCCACTCGGTTAGCACACTTTTCTACTTTTCGCTGCTCTACTTCTCGCTACTACGGTCGCGTCTGCGGCCCGCGCCCGCTCGACGGGCTCAGGAGAAACGATGGAACGTTCTCATGGTCGGTTGCGTCACGTCCACACTTTTGCCTTGTTGCTCTTCGCGGCGTCGGCGTTGGTCTCATCCGGCGGTTGCGGGTCGGTGCTCGCCACCGGCATGTACGTGATCCAGGGCGGCAACATGGTGCCGGCCGAGTTCGACGGGCTCAAAGATCAGCGCGTGGTCGTGGTCTGCCGCCCGCCGTCGTCGAACGAATACCGCCATGCGGGCGCCTCGCGGGCGGTGGCGCAGCGAGTGAGCGAGTTGTTGGTCGACAACGTCAAGAATGCCGACGTGGTGAATCCCCGCGAAGTCGACGAGTGGCTCGACCAGAGCGATTGGGGCGACTACAAGGAACTCGGCAAAGCCGTCCACGCGGACAAGGTTGTCTACATCGAACTCAACGACTTCGACTTGTTCAAAGGCTCGACGCTGTACCAGGGCCATGCGGACGTATCGGTTACGATCTACGACATGAAGAACAACGGCAAAATGGCCTGGGACCGCCACCTGGGCGAAATTCTCTATCCGACGAACAGCGGCATTCCGTCCCAGGACAAGCCGGAACAGCAATTCGAGCGCGAGTTCGTGAACATCGTGGCGACGCGAATCGGCGAGCACTTCTACAAGCACGATGCGAACAGCGCGTTCGCAATTGACGCGCTGGCGAATCGTTGACCTTCGCGACAGACCGAACCTGACGAGCAGTCAGCTGCTCCAGGAAACGACGGAAAGGCCCGCAACGCGACCGAAATGTGCCGCGTTGTTCGAAGCCAGCTCCATTCCCACATCCAGCGCGGTGGCAGCGATCAAGATATCCGCATCGCCAATCAGGCGACCAGATCGATACAAGTCGGCATATATTTCTGCTGCGCGATCGACGACGCCACTGGTCGGCAGAATCTGACAAGTGTCACAGAAGGCATCAAATCGCCTGAGCTGGGCGACGGCCTGCTTGGCCTTCAATCCACGTAGAACCTCGTAGCGGGTAATCGACGAGAACGACAATTGCGCGTGTTCGGTCAGGTATGTTCGCGCCCGCTGAACGACGGCCACATCACGTTTCATCAACGCGGACAGCACATCCGAGTCAAGCAACGTCGCCGGTGTCATCAATTCGCGGACGAATTCGCGGTAAAGAAGTGGGTGCGGTCAAAACCGATTCTTTCGACGTCCGCGACGTCGTCGGCCGTGAGACCGTCGTAAACAGAGCAGGCCATTTCGAGAATTGTTGCGGCCTTGGTCGCCTCGATGCGCAATCGAACCTGCTGGCCGTCGGAAATCGCCACCGGGAGCGGTTGAACAGGGCGAAATGCCCCATTCTCGTAGACTGCGTCGATCGGTGCGCTCTCCATACGATAACTCCTCGCTTGCGGCAGAAGAAATTGCCCGCTCCATCCATTATAGGTGATGCCGGTATCACGCAAAATCCGCCGGGTTTAGAGCGCCGGCGGATCGCGGCGGGGTTTGCCGGGCGGCTCGGCTGGCGGTTGCGGCCGGCGGTTGCGGGCCATCTGCTGGGCCTCGGCCAGGCGGGCCGCGACGTTGGTGAACTCTTCGTCCCAGCGCCAGCCGAGGGGCTGTTGCAGCTCATGTTGCGCATCATCCGCCCAGGGCGTGTTTGGATGCTCGTCGAGCACGCGCTGCAAATAGGCGTACGCGGACTTCGCTTCGCCGGCGAGAGCGCTGTTGACGGTCACTTCTTTTGACGGGCGGAGGATCCAAGTGTCGTTCTGCGGGTTGGCGAATTTGAGGCCCTGCTTGGCGGCCGCGAGCATCGCGTTGTAACCCTCGGTGCGGACCTTGACGGCCAGCGCGCGGCCCATGGCGAGGTCATAGCCGGCTTGCCAGCGGGGCTTCGTCACCTTGGGTCGGTCGGCCTCGCCTTGCCGGAGAGTCGCCACGATCTGCGCGATCTTCGGCTCGATCTTGGCCGC
This sequence comes from Pirellulales bacterium, assembly GCA_050248495.1. GTDB lineage: Bacteria > Planctomycetota > Planctomycetia > Pirellulales > Lacipirellulaceae > DASYDU01. The sequence continues at coordinate 13,624 of JBFWSG010000097.1, forward strand.
GTCGCGCTGGGCGACGGAAAGATCGCGGGCCAGTTGAGCGTCGTCGGCTTTGGGGAAGCGGCGACGCACATCCTGCATCGGCGTGGTCCATGACAACTGCGCGGCCTGGACGAGCGATGCACAGGCCCGATTCTGCCCGAGCAGTTTGTAGTACTGATCGACAGTCACATAATCGGGCTGATACATCCGCATGACGCGTTCGTCGA
>JBFWSG010000098.1:0-13691 GCA_050248495.1 Pirellulales bacterium
TCACCGCCTCGATCGGCACGATTGTCGACAACGGCGACGGCACCTGGAGTTGGAGCTACACAACCGGCGACGGGCCGGAAGATTCGCAGACCGTCACCATCACCGCCGACGATGGCACGGCCACTTCCCAGATCACTTTCGCGCTCAACGTCGCCAACGCCGCGCCATCGATCGCGGCAAACGCAGCTGAAGTCACCGTCGCCGAGGGCGAAACCGCGACCAACGCCGGCACGTTCGCCGACGTCGCCGGCGACACGGTCGCACTTTCCGCTTCGATCGGCGCCGTCGTCGACAATGGCAATGGTACGTGGAGCTGGTCGTTAGCCACCACCGACGGGCCCGAGGATTCGCAGGTCGTCACGATCACCGCCGACGACGGCGTCGCCACAGCGCAAGTCACGTTTACGCTCGACGTGACCAATGTCGCGCCGTCGATCGTAGCGAATCTCACCGAAGTGACCGTCAACGAAGGCGAGACCGCCGCCAATTCCGGCACGTTTGCCGACGTCGCGGCCGACGCTGTCACGCTCTCCGCCTCGGTCGGCGCCGTCATGGACAACGGCGACGGCACCTGGAGTTGGAGCTACACAACCGGCGATGGGCCGGAAGATTCGCTGGCGGTGACGATCACCGCGGAAGATGGTCTCACCACTTCCCAAGTCTCGTTTGCGCTGGCGGTCAACAATGCCGCACCGACCATCGCAGCCAATCTCACCGAAGTGACGGTTAACGAAGGAGAGACGGCCGCGAATTCCGGCACGTTTGCCGACGTCGCGGCCGATGCCGTCACGCTCTCCGCATCGATCGGCGCGGTGACAGATAACGGCGACGGCACCTGGAGCTGGTCCTACACGACCGGCGATGGTCCAGAAGACTCGCTGGCGGTGACGATCACCGCGGACGATGGACTCGCCGCTTCGCAAGTCACGTTCGCATTGACGGTAAACAATGCTCCGCCGTCGCTCGTCGCCAACCTGCCCGAAGTCGTCGTTAACGAAGGCGAGAGCGCGGCGAATTCCGGCACCTTCGCCGACTTCTCCGGCGACAAGATCGCGCTCACGGCATCGATCGGCACGGTTACCGACAACGGCGACGGCACGTGGAGCTGGAGCTTCCACGCCACCAGCGCCGCGATCGACACTGGCCCGGTCACCATCACGGCGACCGACAGCGACAACCTACTCACGACGGTCGTCTTCCACCTGGTCGTCAACGCGCCCGTGGGCGGCGGCACAGGATCGCTCGGTGGTGCCGGAGCGTCCGAATCGCCGGCCGACGCGCCAGCCGACTTCCTCACCGCACTCGACGGCGCCTTCGCCGAGCTCGGCAGCGGACTGCTCTAGTAAATAGCCCAGCAACTTGAAGCGGCTACTCTTTCGCGGCCGTGATCTCGACTTCCGCGGGCAGTGATTCGATGACCACGCGTCCGTCGGCATCGATCTCGGCGGGCTTGCCGTTCACCGTCGCGCTCGCCGCCCGTCCGCCCGGCACCGACAGCCGCAGCTTTCCCGCCGGCACCGGGCACGTTCCTGCGACATGGGCCAGCAGCTTGCCTGTTGCGCCCTCTGGTCGCGCCAGCGCGCAAGTCACGCGTCCGCCATACGTCGGCATGTTACGAAAGCCGATCGGCTCCTCGGAGACCCACTTTCTCGGCACGCCCGCGAGCAGGACCAGCGCATCATCCGGATCGCGTTCGTAGAGAAACATCATCCGGATCGAATTGACGAAGTCCGATCCGCACCAGGTGTGGGGCAGATCGCCGATGAATTTTGCCGCCCGTGGCTCGCGGTGAATCACTTCCGGCCACTGGTTCCAGCCTTGTGGCCGCCGGTCCTCCATAAAGAACGCCAGCGCCTCGTGCGCCCGCTCCGGCTGCCCCAATAACACGAAGCTGCCGATCACCCGCAACTCGTACGGTGTGTAGTCGATCCAAGCAAAATTCGGATCGTCGCGCCGCTGGACGAACCGTTCCCAATACTTATTGAACGTGTTGTTGAGGAGGTCGGCCGGTAGAATGTCCCGCGCGCCGCCAGGCCACAGCGCGACCGTCGTCGACGTGGCGTCGAAATCGCCGAACTCGACGCACCCGGGGATGTAGTCGATGCCGTGCGTTTTGGTCGCCAGCTCGATCGACGCCACAAGCGTCCGGCCAAAGTCATCGGCTAGCGCCTGATATTCTTTTGCCTTCTCGGCATCGCCCATTTCCCGCGCCATGTCGGCAGCGTCCTTGAGGCCCCGCAACGTGAACGAGTCGTCCCAATACGAGTGCATCGGCTTGGCTGCGTAGCCCTCGTGGCTGATCGACTCCGGCATCAGCCCATAAAAAGCGTGCAGGCTGACCGCCGGCTTGTTCAACTCCTGCTTCGTCGCCTTGGTGTTCGGATCGGCATACTCCGGCGTCATCCGCTCGCCGCGCAGCTTTTCGATGTACGCGACCGCCTTTTGCACCCGCGGCCAGTGCCGCTTGAGAAACTCCTTGTCGCCGGTGAAGCGATACACGTTCATCACCGCCATGATGTATTCACCGTGGCTGTCGTTCTCGGGCACCGGGTCCGGCCCGCGCTTGTCGACCGCACATGGCACCTTACCGCTGTCGAACTGGAACGGCCCGTACCAGTCGACGAATTCCTTCGCCTGCTGTTCCATTCCGAACCGGCAGAGCGCGGCCGAAGTCAGCGACCCGTCGCGAATCCACGACCGCTCGTACGACCGGGACCCCGGGTGAATCGCCAGGCCGTCCTGGTTCACGAGCACGTAAGCCAAAGTCGAGCGAATCGTGTTCACAATGTCGGTCGCCTCGGCCGGCACCAGCAAGTCGAAAGTGTCGGTGAGCTTCTTCCACCTACCGACGGCTGCGGCCTGCCGCTTGCGAACGCTCTCCACGGGATCGCTCGCCGACGCGAAGGGTTCAATGAGCTTTTGCTGCTCTGCCGCGTCTTGCGAAAACGGCACGACGAACGTCCAGGATTGGCTCCCGCCGGCGGCCAGGTCGAACTTGTACTGGAGCGCCCCCGATGCGCGCCGTTCCGCATCAACCACCTTCTCATGCGATGGCAACCGGCCCTCGCCGAGATAGTCGCTCACGTCGCCTTCGTAGTACGTCGCCGCGCCGAACGCATCTGGCGCTGCGCCGAGCGCGACCACGCGTCCGTCGACGCGCAGCTCCCGGCGCGAATCGGCGAGTTCCATCTTCGCAATCCGCGACACGCCCCCCATCGCGTTGAGCCATTGATAGGGCGGGTTCACCTGGAACGGACGCGCGGCGAGCACGAACGAACCAGTGCGCAGCTTGTCGCCGGTATTCGTCAGTGTGTACATGAGCAGCACGCTTGAATGCTCCGGCTTGCCGTCCGCTGCGGCGGTCACCGAGAGCCTCAAACCGTCGTGCTCGCGCGTCACCGTCGGCACCGGGGCGAAGCCCTCGGCCAGCGACTGCGTGATCTTCGCGTCCGCCCACGTCAACAACTTGTCGTCCGCTATCACAAACGGCTCGAGCGAAAAGGCCTGTTTGTCGACTTCCACCGCGCCGTCTTCCGACACGAGCGCCTCATGCTCATCGATCGGTACGCCGACGATGGTCCAAAACACGCCTTCCCCCGTCGTGGCCCGGGGATACCGGCCGCGCGGCACGCGGTCGGCAATCGTCTTCATAAACGCGTTCTCGTCGCGCGATGCCTCCCACGGCAGCACCTCGATTTCGCGAATCGCCACGCTGCCGCCGGTGGACGGATTCATCGAGAACCGCACCAGGCGGGATTCCGCATCCGGCAGCGAAATGAATTGGGGGCGCCCGCTGTGCCCCTCGATATGCCGCACCTTGGTCCAGGATTGGCCGTCGTCCGAAAACTCGACGTCGCAGCTCGACGCGAAAGCTTGCGGATCCCAATCGATGACCAGGCCGCCAAATTCGCGCACTTGTTGAAAATCAACGGTCAGTGTCGGCGACGGGTCGATCTTGGCGGATCGCCAGACAGTCTTCGCGTCGCCGTCGATTGCCGCAGCGGCCTGCGAGTTGTCATCCGCAGCCGAACTAGCCGTAGCCGTCGGAGTGCTCGCGTACGGCCTGGTGACCGGCAGTTCGCGGAACGCGAGGTCGTCGATCCAGACCGTGCCCCGCCCGCCCTCGGCCGACGAGATCACAAACTCGATCGATCCCGCCCTCGTGAGCGGATCGCGCTTCGGGCCCCAGGCATACGTAAAATGCCGTCGCCGCGAGGCGAACTTCGTCCATTCGCGCGGGAACTCGACAGCCCGTCGATTCACCCACCACACGTTCTCGCCCGACTCGTCGACCAGCTTGAATTCGACGTGATTACGCGGCAATTCTCCGCGCATCGCAAATGAGATCTCAAAGTTGGGCGGCAGTTCGAGCGGCTTCCGCAGCCGAACGCCCGCGAATCCGGAAGACTTGAATTCATAGTCGAGCCGCAAACTCGTCCCATGCTCCCCGTTCGCGTCCGCCTCGCGTTCGACGCTGAACTTCAGTCGCACGCCGTCGGATGTGACGGCCTCCCACTTCGACGCGTCGCTGCAGTCGTCGAGCACCGTGACGTCGGCCGCCGCTGAACTTGAGCGGCCGCACCACAGACCCAGGATCGCCGCGCAAAACCAGAACCTCTGCCACGCCCTGTGCATGAGATGTCGCCTTCGAGAAGTCAGAAAAGGAGAGGCTCGGGAGACCGCCCCGCGCCGCTCCAACTCCGGAAAACTGACTATAGCAAGCGCTTTCAGCCGAGGGCAGACGCTGGCCGCAAAATCCCGTTCGCATTTTCGTCCCATGCATTTCGCAAAAACGGATGCTCAGGCAACAATTTTGCAAAATCGTTCTGGCTGTTCCACGCCCCTTCAAATACACTGAAGGCGGCTGGGCAATCACGACGGCGGGTCTTTTCAGCGGTGGTCAAGGCGGCGTTTTGGCAAGCGGAATCTCGCGACCTCGGTTTGCGGCTGCGCGCCTCGTGCGTCTTTCGGTAACGGGAACAGGTTGCTTGATGCGTCACGATTTAAGAAACACCGGCGTGCAGTCTGCGCGCTTCCTGCTCACATTGGTCCTCTCCACGCTTGCGGCAAGTGCATCGGCACAGCTCCCTTTCTTTCCCGGCGCAGAAGGTTACGGCGGAACGTTCGCGGGAACCGCGCCCGCCGCCGGTTGGTTCTCGAACGCGACGGTCTACCACGTCACGAATCTCAACGACACCGGCCCCGGCTCGTTTCGCGGCGCGTTCGTCGAGAACAGCTCCAACAAGGTCATCGTGTTCGACGTCGGCGGCGTGATTCAGCTCACCTCCGACAGTCTCGACATCAAGAACGTGCAGAACTACTACATCGCCGGCCAGACGGCGCCGAGTCCCGTCACGATCTACGGCGACACCACGCAAATCACGCACAGCAACAACAAGGTCCAGCAGAACGTCGTCCTCCGCTACATGACGTTCCGCAAAGGCACCGGCAACGGTGAGGACGCGATCACGTTCGCCGGCGGCGGCACCGGCGGCATCGCCTCCAACATGATCATGGACCACGTCTCGGGCTCCTGGGCCGAGGACGAAGTGTTGTCGGTGGCCAACTACAACACCAACGTCACCGTGCAATATTCGATCATCGCCGATTCGTTGACCTCCGGTCACGCGTACGGCTCGCTGATCCGCCCGAAGACCGACGCCAGCGTGACGTTCCACCACAACCTGTATGCCAACAACGCCAGCCGGCAAGCGCGGTTCGGCACCTACGATGCCGAGACGCTCACGGCCGACTTCCGCAACAATGTGATCTACAATTTCCGCGATCGCGCGAGTTACGCCGGCGGCAGTTCCGAAGCCGAACAGGAATTCGCGGACGTCAACTACGTCGGCAACTACATCGTCGCCGGCCCCGGCACGACGGGAAACGCGAACATCGCCTTCAGCGTCGACAAAAACGTCGATGCCCGCGTCTATCAATCCGGCAACTTCATTGACTCCGACAAGCAAGTGAACCCCGGCGGCGTGCCGAACGGCACGAACACCGGCTGGGGCATGTTCCAGGTGTCGCCGCCCGTCACCGACCAATCGCTCACGCAAATGGCGTCGCCGTTTCCAACCGCTCCCGTGACGACGCAGGCAGCCGCCGACGCCTATCAACAGGTGATCGACCACGTCGGCAACGCCTGGTGGTCGCGCGAAGCGATCGACGACCGCATCGTCAACAATGTGCTCACGAATACCGGTCCGCCCAACGGCGTCGCCGCCGCCGCGCCGAATGCCGCCGAGCTCAGCGCCCTGCTCGCCACGCCGATGTCTTCGCGGCCCGCCGGTTACGACACCGACAACGACGGCATGTCGAACGAATGGGAAACCAGGCACGGCTTGAATCCTGCCTCGGCGGCCGATGCGTTTTCGGATTTCGACAACGACGGCTACGTGAACGTCATCGAATTCGTCAACGAAAAGGGCGAGTTCCCCGCCCCCGCGCCGATCGTCTTCACCGGCGGGCTTGACAATCGCTACGCCCACATCATGAACTGGAAGACGAACGATGGCGGCGTCACCGCCGGCAGCAACTGGCAGCCGTCGCAGTACGACGAAGCGCAGATCAATAGCGGCACGGTCGTCGTCGACGCCGTCGGCCAACACGCCGGCTTGCTGTTGCTGGGCGCGACCGCCGGCTCGAATGGCCAGCTGCAAGTCGCGAGCGGCTGGCTCGAAGTGGCCGATACACTGGTCGTCGGTGCGCACGCCACGGGCCAAGGCAAGCTCACGCTCGCGGGCGGCAGCGTTTCGGCGCAGGAAGTCGTCGTCGGCTACCTCGGGCAAATCACCGGGACCGGCACGCTCACGGCCGACGTTACCAGCAGCGGCGCGATTCTGCCCGGCAATTCGACTGGCTCGCTCACGATCGCCGGCGACTACACGCAAACCACCGATGGCGTGCTCTCGATCGATCTCGCGTCGGCGGCGAGCTTTGACAAGCTCACCGTGAACGGCGACGTCGCGCTCGCCGGCCTGCTGGAAGTCAATCTCCTCGGCGGCTACTCTCCCGCGCTGGGGGCGACGTTCGACGTCCTGGACTGGACCGGCGCCGCATCCGGTGCGTTCGAGCTGCTGGCGCTGCCCGATCTCGACGCGTCACTCGCCTGGGACACATCGCTCGTCGACAGCCAAGGCGTGCTCAGCGTCGTGGCGGTGAACCCGCTCTTGGCCGGAGACTACAACGACGATGGGCTCGTCGATGCTGCCGACTACTCTGTCTGGCGCGACGCGTTGGATTCGAATGGTCCGCTGGAAAACGAGACTGAGAGCCTGGGCGTGGTCGACGCCGCCGACCTCAATGCCTGGCGCATCAACTTCGGCAATACGTTGAGCGGCGCTGGCGGCCTCTCGAGCGAAGCAGCTCGAAGCATCCCGGCCCCCGAACCGACGGCCTGGTTGCTTCTCTCGGCTGCGGGCCTTGGGTGCGTAACGACCTGGCGACAGAAACGATGAGGCATCATTTTCTGGCCGCCGTTGCGACACTGCTCTTCGCCTTCAGCAACCCAGCGCTCAGATCAGGGATTTTCTCGGGGCTGCACGCGATGCGGAGCGCGGACACAGAGAATCTGCCGTGACTCGCCCGATTGCCTTCCTGCACGAGGTCGTGTCACCAGCCCGATCAGCGAACCGGTCCACAACATGATGCAAGTCGACGGCTCCGGCGCCATTGCCGCCATGATTTGATTCGTCGGATTCCATGCTCCGGTGACGGCCCATTGCGGATTCGAGTAGGCCGACGGGTTGCCAGGCAAAGGATACACGGCTGACACGGTCGCGTTGCTGGTGTCATTGTTGCTGTTGCGATTACCCCAGAACGCGGGCCAGCTGTAGTTTGGATCGCTCGGATCGGCGGAGCCGGCATACCCAGATCCAAACCAGGCAAAATTCGCTTCCGGCGAAAAGATGTTTTCCACCGTGTAGTCGGCAGCCTGGTCGGCAGTCAATTGTCGCGACCACGCAACGCGGCCGGATACATCGAGCGGACTCCCAGACGAATCCATGCTGTTGAACTCAGCATAGCGCGTGTCGCGTTTGGGGTCGCCGTCGTTCTTGCCGTTGGCAGCGTTAAGCTCGTTGGCGTTCCAGTTAAGCCATCCGGCCGCGCGGACCGAGTCGTCCATCTTCGTGTTGATAAATACAGTGCTCGCGTCACCGCCCGCCTGTTGCCACCCCCAAGGCCTTCCCAGCCACATGTTGTTGTTCGCCGGCCCGTTCACGTTTGCCGCGTTGAACGGATCGATCACCGGATTGCCGCGGACCGAGTTGCCCGTGATTTCCGAATCCAGGAACACGATGCCGTTGGACGTTCGCTTGTCGGTGCTGGCCGCGGTGATTGTTCCGCCGTTGTGGTCGCCGCCCAGGTTGATCGTCGAATTTTTGAAAACAGCCGTGCCTTTCGAAAAGATGAAGTCGATGTCGCCGTTCACGAGCACGTTTTCAAAATAAGCGCGGCCGCCGTCGACGTAGAGCGTATCCTGATAGCCGAGAAACTTGCAGTTCACGAACGCCTGTTGATCGCCCTGCAGCTTGAGAGCCACTGCCTGCGAATTTGACGTCTGGGTTTGTCCCGTCATGTAGTTACCCTGCGGGCTCACCGTCTGATGCGTGACATTGACGATATACGGCGTGTCAGTGCTGTTGGCGAAAGTGATTCCCTTGGCCGTGGTATTGCTGCCGCGCAACTGTAACGTGGAGCTGCCCGTGGTTCCCAGCGCGCCGGATCCGGGATTGTAGGCCGCATCGAGCGTCGAAGTGATCACGACATCGTCCGGATTGCCTGTCATTCCTAAAAGCGCGATATTGCTCTTGGAATTCACCAGCGACACGCCGGTGTCGAAGGCGGTATTGTACGTGCCCGGCGCGAAATAGATGCGGTTCGGCGAGAGTGCGGACGAACCGGAGGGGACAGCGACCGCGCTACTGTTGCTCAACGCGGCGACGATCGACTTGTAGGCTCCGGCATAGCCGTTGAACGGGGCGCCATCGACGCCGGCGTAGTTGACGTCGACGTAGTAGTCCGCGGCACCCGCGCTGGCATACGCCGCCAAAGTCATAAGAACTGCAACGACCGCGCGGATTCGACACACGACTGATCGATTCATGAGTTCATTCCTTCATTAGCTGCGATCCAATAGGACGAGGATTCAATGCCGCGCATTGAATCAAAAGAAGCGTTCGCCACCGTGCGGGGCGCCAACTCGCCGCGCAACGTCTCACCCGTCGGAGGTTGAAAAAGAGAATCGAGACAAGCCACCTGGACGCTCGCGCGTCGTACATTGAAAACGATAATTCGCCGACGAATTGTCTGCCAAGCTGCAAAAATTGCAATGTATGACTGAAAAAACGCAGCCCCAGCAGCAACATGTGACTGCGTCCCGCGTCTATAATCGGCCACATGCTTTCGGCCTTGCGATCGCTGGCAACGGGAATCAGCGCGGAAGCGCCGCCGCGCGCTGCGGAAGTCCGCTACCAGCCGCTCGTAGTCGTCGCATTCGCGCTCGCCGGCGGAATTGTGTTCGATCGCTTCGCGTTGCCAGCGGTCTTCAATCTGGGCTTCGGCTCGCTGTGGATGGTGGCGCTTCTCGCGCTTGTCGCATGGTGGTGGTTCTGGCGCGGCGGGCGGGCAGCGATCTCGTGCTGGTTGCTCGTAATCGCCATTGCTGCCACCGGAGGCGCCTGGCACGACTTGCGCTGGCAGCTCGTTGGCGAACATGAGATTGCGCGATTCGCCGCGGCGCCGACGCCCGCCTGTTTGCGAGCGACCGTGCTGAGCGCACCGGAAACCTTGCCGGCGGCGCTCCCCACGCCGCTGCGAGCGATCCCCGCTGGCGAACGAACGAGCGTCGAGGTTGCGCCGTGCGGCATCCGCGACGCTGGAAGTTGGCTCCCCGCGGAAGGCCGCTGCCGGCTCACGGTCGACAGCGACTTGCTGGCGATCGCGCCGGGCGACGACGTGCAAATCTTTGCTCAGCTTCGGCGTCCGTCGCCGCCCATGAATCCGGGCGAGTTCGACTTCCGCGCGCTCGCGCGGGCCGACGGGCGGATGGCCGCTCTGTTCGCGTCGTCGCCCGATTGCGTGACGCCGCTCGCGCGATTTGAGTTGGCAACGCCGGGACGCATCGTGCCCGCGCTCCGCGATTACGGGCAGCGGACGATTCGCGCCTACGTTGGTCCCGAGCACGCCGGTCTGGCCTCGGCCGTGCTGCTGGGCATGCGGGATGAGCTGCCCTACGAAGCGACGATGCCTTTCTTTCTCACGGGAACCATCCATTTGCTGGTCGTCTCCGGCTTGAATGTGGCGATCCTCGCGGCCGGCCTGCATGTGTTGGTGTGGGTCGGTTGGCTGCCGCGACGCGTGGCCTTGGCACTGATCGTCGCCGTGGTGACGCTCTACACGTTCGTGGCCGGCGCGGAGCCGCCCGTCGTGCGTTCGGCGGTGCTGGTGGTGCTCGTGAGTATCGGCGCGTGGATTGGGCGCGAGGGCGTCGCTTACAATACTCTCGCCGCGGCGGCCATCGTCGCGCTCGCGCTGAGCCCGGCGCAGCTCTTTAATTCCGGCACGCAGCTGAGCTTCTTGTGCGTGGCGATTTTGATTTGGCTCGGCAGTTCCTCCGCGCTGCGACCGGCAACGATCGATCCACTCGATCGTCTGATCGCGGCCACGCGGCCGTGGTACGTGAAGGTCGGGCGCGCGATCGGCACCTGGTTGAAGCTGCTGCTCCTCACGTCGGCCGCGGTGTGGCTCGTGACGCTGCCGCTCGTGCTCTATCGCTTCCATATCGCTTCGCCGGTCGCGCTCTTGATCGCGCCTATCGTGTGGGTCGTTGCGCTCGTCGCGATGTGGGCCGGCTTCATCACGCTCGCCTGCGGCTGGTTGATACCGGTACTTGCCACGATCGCGGGCAGCGTGTGCAGCTGGTCGCTGGGGCTGCTCGTCGGTGTGATCAATTGGGCCGAAGCGTTGCCGTGGGGGCACTTCTGGTCGCCGGGACCGGCTTTGTGGTGGGTGATTGGTTTCTATTTGGGACTCATCGTCGTGATGCTCTGCGGCCGGGCGCTCGTGGCAGTGCGCTGGCAAGTCGGGGTCGCGGCGGCGTGGATCGTTGCCGGGGTCGTGCCGCCCTTGTGGCAAATGACGCATCGCGATCATGCGCTCCACTGCAGTTTTCTCTCGGTCGGCCACGGCACGTGCGTCGTCCTCGAAGCGCCGAGCGGCGAGACGCTCGTCTACGACGCGGGCTCGCTCGGCTCGCCGGAGTTTGCCACCGAGTCGGTTGCCCGCTACTTGTGGTCGCGCGGTATCCGGCGGATCGACGCGCTCGTCCTGTCGCACGCCGACGTCGATCATTACAACGCGGTGCCGGGATTGCTCGAGCGGTTTTCGGTGGGCACCGTGTATACCTCGCCGCTGATGTTCGATTGGTTCGGCGCGACCGGCCCGGCGAACGCGCTAGCCATATTGCAGCAGGCGATCGAGGCGGCCGGCGTGCGTCGCTCGGAAATCTGGGCCGGCGACCGATTGCGCGCGGGAGACGTGACGCTCGAAGTGATCCATCCGCCGCAGGAGGGCGTCGTGGGGAGCGACAACGCGAACAGTATCACGCTGGTGGTCGAATACGCGGGACGACGCGTGCTATTGCCGGGCGACCTCGAGACCCCGGGACTCGAAGACGTGATCGCCGAGCTGCCGACGGATTGCGACATCTTGATGGCGCCCCACCACGGCAGCCGCCGCAGCGATCCGCCCGGATTTGCCGCTTGGAGCAGGCCGGAATGGGTCGTGCTCAGCTGCGGCGCAGACGCCGATCCGGAAGTGGAGCGGACGTATGCGGCAGCTGGCGCGAAGGTGCTCAACACGGGCAGACTGGGCGCCATTGAATTCTCTGTCGATGGCGATAGCATTTCGCTGACGACCTTTCGCGCGGCGGAGAGCCGATAAGTCGCCAAATCGAGCGAATCTCCTGAAAGGGCCTGACTTGCGATTGGGCTAGCAGGCCGAATCGATGAGGCATATCATTTCAGTAATGCGGAGCTGTTGATACGCCGTCTCAACAGCAATTGCGGCGGCGGCCCTTCCCATGCCGATGCTATTTACAGCAACTCTTAACGACACAACGATTTGTATTTTTGGGGCAAACGGACCATGGCACATTCCATGCATACGTCGATGGATTCCCCGTCGGGCATCGGCCTGACGATTCCGAAGCAGAGCGCGACCAACCCGGCACAGAAGATTCACAAGCGTCATCCGGCCGACCCGGTCGCGGCGGCGCTGGCGATGCCGACGGCGAACTCGGAGGAGTTGTGGGCCCGCGGCGTGGATTGGACGTGCGTGGTTTGGATTGCGGCGATTCATGTGCTCGCGCTGCTCGCACCGTTTTACTTCAGTTGGCATGGGTTGATTGCTTGCCTGTCGCTGATCTTCGTGACCGGTTCGTTCGGCGTGTGCATGGGTTACCATCGCTGCTTGACGCACGGTTCGTTTCAAACGTACCGACCGGTGCGGTGGTTGCTCGCGTTTTTGGGCGGGCTCTCGGGCGAAGGTTCGGTGCTGACCTGGGTCTCGAACCATCGCAAGCACCATGTGTTCAGCGACAAGGAAGGTGATCCGCATTCGCCGCGCGACGGTAAATGGTGGAGCCACATGCTCTGGTTCATGCCGAACTTCGGCCAGCGCTGGCATCGGGCGGTGGCGGAGAAATACGCGCCCGATATTCTCAAAGACAAGATGATGGTGGTGATTCACCATCTGTTCCTGCCGTCGCATCTGGCGACCGGTGCGATCCTGTTCCTCATCGGCTATTTTGGCACGGGCCTCGGCATGGGAAGCGTGTGGTGGGGAATGTCGCTGGTGTTCTGGGGCCTGGGCGTGCGGATGGTGTACGTGCTCCATGTCACGTGGCTGGTGAATTCGGCGACGCACATCTGGGGTTACCGCCGCTACGAAACGACCGACGACAGCAAGAACCTGTGGTGGGTCGGCATCCTGGCGTTCGGCGAAGGCTGGCATAACAATCACCACGCGTATCAGCGCGTCGCCAGCCAGGGCCACAAGTGGTACGAGGTCGACGTGACGTACTACTGCATCTGGCTGATGGAAAAGGTCGGCCTGGCCTGGGACGTGGTGCGGCTGCGCGACATCCCGAAGGGGACGAAGCCGGCCTAGTGCTGCGGTGGCCGGTTGGATCCTTGGTTCTGTGTTTGGTGACGCCTGCGAAGGCGACGGGGTTTTCTGCGCTCGTTGGCTGCGGGCTCGTTTTGCGCGCAAAGACGCAAAGGGGCAAAGAACGCCAAGGGGGAGGGTGGGCGCAGCGGGAGCGCGGGCCGCGGACGGTGGTGGACGGGTTCGGTAGTTGGTACTGAGTACTGGGTACTCGGTACGGGGTGTGGGTTTTGGATTCGCGGTTGGTTGCTTTTAGTTTTGATTGGGTGACGTGGTTCCTTCGGCGTGCGTGCCGGTGATTTCAGAGCAATTGGAGCGCGAACTGCACTGGGCTTACTGGTCGCTGAAGCGACCAGTCCGTCAGGGACCAGTCCGTCGTTGGACCAGTGTGTGAAAAAAAGTAGGAAGCTTCCTACGTCGTTGGACTCTGAGCGCTGGCCGGGGGCTTGTAAGGCCGGCCCGGCGATACGATCTCGGTCCTGGTCACTTATCGGAATCAGGCCCCTCGAGGCCCATTGGCG
>JBFWSG010000099.1:0-13268 GCA_050248495.1 Pirellulales bacterium
ACGTCGCTGCGCGAGGCGATCGCGGCGGCCAACGCTGCCCCAGGCGCGGACACGATTGATTTTGCGCCGGCGCTCACGGCGGCGGGTCCTGTGACGTTGCCAGTCTCGCTCGGAGAACTGACGATCAGCGAGTCGCTCACGATCGACGGGCCGGGCCGGGATCTACTGACAATCGATGCCCAGTTGAAGTCGCGAATCTTCAATTTCACCGCCGCTACGGGCGCCTTCAGCATCGAGGGCCTGACACTGTTTAGGGGAAAAGCACCGGGCGACGGAGGCGCGATTCGCTCAGCGTCGCAGACGGCAAACGTAGCCGTGAGTCGGAGCACAATTAACGGCAACAGCGCCATCGGCAGCGGCGGGGGCATTTTTTCGCTGAGCACGTTGACGGTTGTCGAGAGTACGATTTCTGGCAACAGCGTACTGACGGGCAGCGGCGACAGCATCGCTGGAAGGATTGTTGGCGTCAGCGATTCCACTTTTGGGGGCGAAATGTCTGCCACGGTCAGCATCGCGCTAGTGGACACAATGCTCACGGAAGGCGGGGTCCGGGGGGGAGATTCCTGCAGCGTAACGCTCGACGGTTCGAACGTAGCCGATGGCGTGATGACGGGAGAGACGGTAAGCGTAGCCAATTCCATCGTCAGTGGTGGAGCTTTCGCCAGTCACAGTACGGTCACACTGACCGACTCCACGATCACGGATGGAGGCATCGATGCGATTGAGGATATATCGCTGGTCAGATCCACTGTTCATGGCAACGTCCGAACCCAGTATGGCAACGTGGACCTCAGTGACAGCACCGTCATCGCCGGCAACGTATCGACCGTGTACTTCTACTCGGATATTCCTCATCCTAACGTCACGTTGAACAATTCTTCGATCATTGGCGGTGGAATTGATGCGGCAAAGAACGTGACTCTCAACAACTCCTCGATCAGTGGTGGCAGCATCCAATTCTATGCGGGTACCGCAACGCTCAACTCATCCTCCATCACTGGGGGCGGAGTTTTCATGGGGAGTACTCAATGGCGGAACGGTGGGACGATCGTGGTGGAAAATTCCCGCATCAGTGGCAGCAGCGGAAGCGCAATCTCCAGCCATGGCGATATTTCCATCCGTTCCTCGACGATTAGCGGCAACGAGGGAATCGCGATCGTATTTACCAATGTTTTGTTTACGGACTTTCGCTCGCCTCCACATTCGATCTCTGTGATCGATTCGATCATCGAGAACAACGGCCTCGGTGGTATCCTCAGCGCTCCGCTCAGCGCAAGTCTCTATCCTTCCCCTGCCGCATCGGTGGATCTCGCATACTCGGTCGTCAGGGGCAACGGCGGCCGCGGGATTACTGGAGAAGAGGTACGGCTCGTCAACTCGACCGTGAGCGGTAACACCACCACCGGAAACGGCGGCGGGATTTTGGCCAGCATCGTGGCACTAAGCAATTCGACCGTTAGCGGTAACAGCGCGACCGGCAATGGAGGAGGAATTTGGTCGAACAAGATCGTTCGCAATAGCCCTGCTGGCCCCCCTTATACGAATACTTACCTTGGTGCAGTTCGACTCGAATACAGCACGATCACCAACAATCAGGCCGGGGTCGGCGGGGGAATTTGGCAAGATGCGGGACAAGTGGAGATTGAAGCCTCGATCGTTGCAGGTAATCGGGCGAGCAGCAGTTACCCCGACCTTCGGCTCGGTTCGGGACCGATTGCGGTCGTGAACAGCTTGATTGGGGACAAGGCAGGGACGTCGCTGCAGGAGTCCCACGTTTTTGACGCGAACGGAAACTTGATTGGCTACTCGGGAGGCGCTGGTGTCATCGACCCCAGATTGGGACCGCTGAGATACAACGGTGGGCCAACGCCGACCCACGCGCTGCTGCCAGGAAGTCCGGCGATCGATGCAGTACCGTATGTGGTGCCGCCGAGTGCAGGGGACACTGCGGTTCACGTGTACGAATTGGACGGCTCACTCGTAGACGCGGAAGGAGGTCCCAGCCTGGTGCCGCTCGGCGGCACGTTGACGCCGACGGGCTATGGATTTGAGGCCAACCAGGGATTGAACCTGTCGTTGGCCGGAATTGATCCAACGACGTATTCGATCGAGCTGGTCTTTTCCTGGGACGTGCTCTCCGGCGGTTGGCAGAAGATCATCGACTTTCACAATCTGACGAACGATGAGGGGCTGTACACTGCAGGCAATGGCTTGCACTTCTTGAATACGGCGTTCGCCGACAATCTATTCTCACCCAATGTAGTGCGGCAGCTCGTATTGACGCGCGATGACACGACGAAAACTGTGCGGGCATTTATTGATGGAACATTGGCATGGTCGTTTGCCGACAGTCAAGGGCTGGCGGTTCTGTCCGGTCCGAACCAAATTCTGCGATTTTTCCAGGATGACCAGGTGACAGAACAGAGCGAGGCCGCCAGTGGTTTTGTCGATCGAATTCGGATATTCGATCGGGCGCTGAGCTCGGCTGAAGTACTGGAACTGTTTGATCCCCCGCGTCCTGATTTGCCAGCGAACGATCAGCGCGGCGGGCCGTTTGATCGCGTCGCTAATGGAGATGGCCAGAACGGTCTGCAGGTGGACATGGGCGCGTTTGAGTCGCAGGCGAATCCACTGGCGGGCGACTACAACTACAATGGCGTGGTGGATGCGGCGGATTATTCGGTGTGGATGGATACGGTCGGGTCGACTACGGATTTGCGCGCGGATGGGTCGAGCGCGACTGCGACGGGCGAGCCGGATGGCGTCGTGGATGAGCAGGACTACGTTTGGTGGAAAGCGAATTTTGGGAATGTATATGAGCAGGGAGCAGGGAGCAGGGGGCAGGGAGTCAAAACGCTTAGCAGTGGCGGTGCGGCGCTAGCCGGCGAGCTACGTCTCGCCGGGGTTGGGGAGGAGACTGCAGAAGCACGTGGGGAGATCGTCTCGGCACGGCGCGAGTTGGGTAGTTTGGCGGTTGCGGCGGGACCGGCGAGGCGTAGCTCGCCGGCTGTTGTTGGTGGAGATGGCGGTGCGCGTTGGGGTCGCGCGGCGGGCATTGATGCGGCGCTGGTGGCCTGGTTGGCGCGGCGGGGTGGCGTGGCGCCGGGCGCTCCCGGTGGCGATGAAATTGAGCGCGACGTAGCGTCTCCATCGGAGGCACGGTGCTGTGCCCGCTCGCTTGACGACGTCTTTGCCGAGCTTGCATTCGCCTCTCTGGGCGATCGTGCGTAGAATCGTTGGTTGAACAGCGATTCTCGAATGCTACGGATTCTTTGAAGCATGGTGGGCAGGGGATGATTGAGCGAATTGCATCCAGCCGGGAGCAGTTTTCGCGCGTGCGGGCGGAGCTCGGCGGGCGGGGCTTGCAGCCGCAGGGTGAAGGGCATAAGCGGCGCGACCGGTCGGCGGCGGCGCTCGTGAGGAGTTTTCTAGGACTGCTGCGGGGCCAGTGGACGGCGATGACGATCGCGCTCTCGACGCTCACCGTGGCTACGATCTTGGCCCTCGCGCCGCCGGCGGCGACGAAGTTTGTCGTCGACTATGTGCTGGGCGGGAAGCCGCTGCCGGCGAGCGTGCCGGCGTGGGTGCCGCGGGAGCCTTGGCCGCTGCTCTTGACGCTGGCGCTCACGGTGCTGGGGCTGTCGCTCTTCAAGATGGTGATCCAGGTGTGGGGGCGGTGGCACGCGACGCGCGTGACCAAGCTCGTGCAGCTCGCGGTGCGGAAGCGGGTGTTTACGCACGTGATGCGGCTGCCTCTGCACCGGATCCAGGAACTCAAGTCGGGCGGCGCGGCGAGCATCTTGCGGCAGGACGCCGGCTCGGTCGGCGATCTGGTGTTCGGGATGATCTACAACCCGTGGCGGGGGGTCATTCAGCTCGTGGGCAGCTTTCTGATTTTGGCCTGGGTCGATTGGCGGCTCTTGCTTGGAGCGCTTGCCGCGGTGCCGCTGGTGTTCATGTCGCATCGCACGTGGATCAGCCGCATCCGGCCGCAGCAGCGGCGGATTCGGGCCGAGCGCGAGAAGGTCGACTCGCTGGCGACCGAGGCGTTCGGCGGGATGCGGGTGGTGCGGGCGTTCGGGCGGCAGCGGTCGGAGACGAACCGCATCGCTCGGGGCAACAACTTGATGGGCCGGCAGGAGCTGCATTCCTGGTGGTGGATGCGGGGCATCGAAATCCTGTGGGAGACGCTGATTCCGTTGGCGTGCGCGGCGCTGTTGATTTACGGCGGCTGGCAAGTGATCCAGGGAACGCTGTCGATGGGCGACCTGGTAATGTTCCTGGCGTATCTGGTGATGCTGCTGGGTCCGCTAGGGGTGCTCGCGCAGAGTGCGGCGGAGTTTCAAAACGGGCTCTCGGGGCTGGACCGGATTCTGGATTTGATGGAAGAGCCGCGCGAGATGGAGGCGGCCGGAGCCGTGAAGCTCGATCGGGCGGACGTGGCGGGCGGCGTGACGTTCGCGCGGGTGTCGTTCAGCTATCCGGGGTCGAGTACGTACGCGCTGGAGGACGTGTCGCTAGAGGTGACGCCCGGCGAGACGATTGCGCTCGTGGGCCCCAGCGGCAGCGGCAAGACAACGCTCTGCAACCTGGTGGCGCGGTTCTACGATCCGACCAGCGGGCGGGTGCTGCTGGACGGTCGCGACTTGTGCGAGATCGACGTCGACAGTTATCGCAACCTCGTGGGGATCGTCGAGCAGGATGTGTTCCTGTTCGACGGCACGGTGGCGGCGAACATCGCTTACGGCAATCGGCACGCGACGATGGACGACATCCGCGCGGCGGCCGAGGTCGCCAACGCGCACGAGTTCATTGCGGCGATGCCCCACGGATACAGCACGGTGATCGGCGAGCGGGGCGTGAAGCTCAGCGGCGGCCAACGGCAGCGGATCGCCATCGCGCGGGCGGTACTGGCCGATCCGCGGATTCTGATTCTGGACGAAGCGACGAGCAATCTCGACACCGAGAGCGAGCGGGCGATCCAGGTCAGCCTGATGGCCCTGATGGAGAACCGCACGTCGTTCGTGATCGCCCACCGGCTGAGCACGATCGCCCATGCGGATCGGATCGTGGTCGTTGAGGGTGGGCGAATCGTCGAGATCGGCACGCACGAAGAACTGATGGCGAGCGACGGGCGTTACCGCGAGATGGTGCTGCTGCAGACGCGGCCGGCGAAAGTTTGACGCCGAATTCAAACGACATCGTCAGGCCAGGATATCGGTCACGACGTGTGCCGGCTCCACGCCGGTGAGTCGCTCGTCGAGACCGTGGTGGTTGAAGACGAGCTTGCTGTGGTCGAGGCCGAGGCAGTGCAAGATCGTGGCGTGGTAGTCGTGAACGCTCACCGGCTTGTCGATCGCACGGTAGCCGAATTCATCCGTGGCGCCGTGGGCGATGCCGCGCTTGATGCCCCCGCCGGCCAGCCAGACGGAGAAGCCCTTCGCACCGTGGTCGCGGCCCGGCTTGTCAGCCTTCTGGGCGAGCGGGTGGCGCCCGAATTCGCCGCCCCACGTGACGAGCGTTGAATCGAGCAGGCCGCGCTGCTTGAGGTCCTGGAGTAACGCGGCGATCGGTTGATCGGTCTGCCGGCAGGCGCTTTCGAGACCGCCCTTGAGATTTTCATGGTGATCCCAGGGGTTGTTGGGCGTGGCGTTCATATAAATTTGCACGAACCGGACGCCCCGCTCGACCAGTCGCCGGGCCATCAGGCAACGGCGGCCGTACGATTCGGTGACCGAATCTGCGAGGCCGTAGAGCTTCAGGATGTGGGCGGGTTCTTGGGACAGATCGAGGGCATCGGAGGCGGTGAGCTGCATCCGCGCGGCGAGTTCGTAGCTGGCGATGCGGGCTTCGAGCTCCGGCTGGCCGAAGTGTGCGAGGCGATGTTCTTCGCTCATTTGGTCGAGCATGGCGCGCGACAGCTGTTCGACTTCGGGCGGGCTATTGAAGCTGGGCCGCAGGTTGGCCAGCGGCGTGCCCTTCGCGCGGAGCCGCGTGCCCTGGTAGATCGGCGGCAGCCAGCCGGATTGCCAGTTCTGCTTGCCCAGCAGGATGGCGTTGTCGGGATCGTCGAGCGCCACGTAAGCGGGCAGATCCTGGTTGTCGCTGCCCAGCCCGTAGATCACCCAGGAGCCGATCGCGGGCGAAGCTTTCAGGTTGCGTCCGCTGTGCATCATGAAGATCGCCGACTCGTGATTGAAGTCGGTGGTCCACATCGAGCGCACGACCGAGAGCTCGTCGGCACACGTGGCCAGGTGGGGCAGGAGCTCGGAAATCTCCAGGCCTGACTGGCCGCACTTGGAAAACCGGAAGGGAGACGGTAAGAGGCCGCCGGCGGCGTTCACCGACTCGACGTCTTTCAAGAGCTCGCGCGGCAGGTCGCCCGCGTGTTTGTCGAGGGCCGGCTTGGGGTCGAGCAAGTCGACCTGGCTGGGGCCGCCGGTCATGAAGAGCTGGATGCAGGCCCGGGCGCGGCCGGCGAAATGGGTCGGCTTGGGGAGCGTGCCGGACGCGACGCCAAGCGGGCTGGCCTGGACGGAGAAATCGCCCCACAGCGAGGCCAGCCCGGCCGCGATGAAGCCGCGTCCCATGTGCCCGAAGAAGTTGCGGCGATTGACGACGCTGGTCAGCTGCTCGTGGGACGAATGGGGCACGGCGATTCTCCTGCGGGGCGCGAAGTCGCGCGGTCAGTCGAGATACAGGAATTCGGGCGAGTTCAAAAGCACGTGGCAGTACGACGTCCAGGCCGCTTCGTCGGCGCTGGGGGCAGCTGCGGGATCGGTCGCAGCGGCATTCCGCTGCCAGGCAGTACGGAGCTGGGCGAGCCATTTCGTGGCGGCCGTGGTTTCTGCTGCCGTGGGGCGACGTCCGAACACGGCGAGGTACAGGAATTCGACATGCTCCGCGTCCGATTTGCCGCGCTCCGCGACGAGGCGGCTAGCCAGGGCGGCGGCGGACTCGCGGACGAACGGCCCGTTGTAGAGTTGCAGGGCCTGCGTGGCGACGGTCGAGTGGGTGCGGACGAGGCAATTGGGGACCAGTTCGGGGCCGTCGAATTGTTCGATCAGCGTGAGCGGTTTCATGCGCATCTTGGCGAGGTAGATGCTGCGCCGTCGCAGCGGCTGCGGATTGGCTTCGATGACCTCGCCTTCGGGCGTGCGCTCGACTTCGGTCGGCGGGCCGAAGAGCGCGGCATCGAGCTGGCCGCTCACCGCGAGAGTTGCATCGCGGACCGATTCGCCGTCGAGCCGCCGCAGCGGGTAGCGCGAGAGCCAGCGATTGTCGGCGTCCTGGGCTAGCTGCTCTTCGCCGACTTGCGACGACTGACGATAGGTGGACGAGTTCATAATCAACCGGTGCAGGTGCTTGAGACTCCAGCCGCTGGCGACGAATTCGCTCGCAAGCCAATCGAGCAATTCCGGATGCGTCGGCCGGGCGCCCATCTCGCCGAAGTTGCCGGGCGTCGAGACGATGCCCTGGCCGAAGTGCTGCTGCCAGACGCGATTGACGAAGACCCGCGCGGTGAGCGGATGATGCGGATTGGTGAGCCAATGGGCCAGGGCCAGGCGGTTGCCGCTGGATTGGCTGCCGGGCGCGGGCGGTTCGACGTGGTACGGCCCGGCAGTCGGCTGCAGCGCGCGGGGCACATCCGGCTCGACACGGACCCCGGTCGCCAGCGGATCGCCGCGCCGCAAGAGATAGACCGGCGTCGGCTCGCCGCCCATGTCGCGGAGCCCGGCGATCACGCCCGGTTCGAGGATGCGCACCTGAATGCCGGCAATTTCGTTGACGAGAGGATCGCGCTTGGCCTTGAACTCGGGGAGTTTGGCGGCGAGCTCGTCGGCAGAAAGCGGCTCGCCGAAGGCGGCGGCGTCCTGGGGCAAGAGACTGCGAGCGTGCTTCGTTTCGTTTTCGAGGTCGGTCCGCAGCTCTTCGAGCCGCTTTCGCAGTGGGGCGTTGTGGCGGGAGAGTGTCGGCGATTCCGGCCCTTCGTCGACGTACAGATAACGTTGGAACACGCGGTCGATCGGCGACTTCCGGGGGTACAGCAGCCGACTGGAGAGGCGCCAATCGTACGGGTCGAGTGCCGATTGCAGAATCGCCGAGAAGCGGTAGTAGTCGCTTTGGGAAATCGGATCGAACTTGTGGTTGTGGCAGCGAGCGCATTCCATCGACAGCCCCATCACCGCGGAACTGAAGATGTCGATCTGCTCGGCGACCACGCCCATTCGCTGCGGAACGAAATTGAAAGCCGCTTCATCCGTGGCATCGGCCGCCATCAGCCAGAAGCCGGTGGCCACCAGATCCTCGACGCCGCGCTGTTTGTCAATCTGCGGCTCGGCTTCGAGCAGTTCGTCACCGGCGATCTGTTCGGTCAGAAAGCGGTCGTAGGGTTTGTCTTCGTTCAGCGACTGGATGACGTAGTCGCGGTAGCGCCACATGTATGGACGAAACTGGTCGCGGTCGATTTTTCCGTGGCTATCAGCGTATCCGATGGCATCGAGCCAATGCTGTCCCCAGCGCTCGCCGTAGTGGGGCGACGCCAACAGGCGGTCGATCATCCGCTCGTACGCGCCCGCGTCCGTATCGACGAGGAAGTCAATGATCTCGGGCGGCGTTGGGGGCAGGCCGGTCAGGTCGAAATACGCGCGGCGGATGAGCTGCTCCTTCGAGGCCTCGGGCGCGATCCGCAGATTCCGCGATTCGAGCTGCGCCGTGACGAAGGCGTCGATGGGATTGCGAACTGCTGGCGTGTCGACGACGGCGGGGACCGCGGGACGGCGCAATGGTTGGAACGACCAGAAGCTGGACGGCTCGGGGGTGTCCGTGCGCGGAGGCGGATCGGAGTCAGTTTGCGCGCCGGCGGCGATCCATTCCTTGACGAGCTCGATGTCCTCGGGGCTCACGCGGCGCACGTAGTTCGTATCGCCCAGGACGCTGGTGCGGGGCGGCATTTCGTCGGCCACCAATTTTTGCACGATCAGGCTCGACTGTGGGTCGCTGGGCACGATCGCCGGTCCCGACTTGCCGCCGCGCCGCAAGGAATCGGGCGTCCGCAGATCGAGGCCGGCTTCTTGCTTGTGTTTGCCGTGACAACTGATGCAATGGGTGAAGAAGACACGGGTGAAGACTTCCGCGGCTGCGACGTTGGATGCCGTGGGGACACCGTCCGTCGATGACTCGTCGGCCGGAGCGCCGGCGTCGATCCAGGTTCGCAGCAGCTCGACCTCCGCGGCACTGAGCGGATCATCCGGCGGCATTTCGCCGGCGCTCACGCGTTCGAAGAGCAAGCTGCGCGATGCCGAGCCGGGGACGATGGCCGGGCCCGAATCGCCACCCGAAAGCAGCCGGTCGAGCGCAGTCACGCTCAGGCCGCTTTCGGCCACGTCTTTGCCGTGACAGTCGCCACAGCGTTCGGCCAGCAGCGGGAGGATTTGGCGATGGTAGTTCGGTACGTCGGCGGCCGCTACGTCGCCGCACCACAGGAGCAGCAGGCAGATGGCGCAGAGCGAGCCGGTGCGAAGAATAGAGCGTCCCCGGACGACGACCATGCGTTCGCCTCCCCGCCGCTTCTTGTTCCCGCGTCGTGGTCGCAGGAGCAAGGATTAGCGAGCCCGCTTGATTTGGCTGTCGAAAAGACCAGACGGCAAATGCCATTATAATGGTCTTTTAGCAATCGTTGAACACTC
This sequence comes from Pirellulales bacterium, assembly GCA_050248495.1. Classification (GTDB taxonomy): domain Bacteria; phylum Planctomycetota; class Planctomycetia; order Pirellulales; family Lacipirellulaceae; genus DASYDU01. The sequence goes on from JBFWSG010000099.1 coordinate 9,690, forward strand.
CATCCGCAAGAAAACTGCGATTTTCTGCAAATGGAGGTTGTCGAGATGGCCGACTTCCAATGGCCGCTGCGCAATCGATGGAAAGTCCTTTCGCCAGCGCAGTTGGGGCCGAACTGGCCCACGAAGTTTTTAGCGCGGATCGGTGGTCGCAGCGGCAGCCGCCACAGCCGTGACGCCGACGGAAGTTGACGCAGCTTAATGAGAACGGTCGGACTATTGCTTCGACATATCCGCGCTCAGGCCGCCGGCGGCGGTGAGATAGCACAGCCTGACATAGTCCATCACCATGCGATGGGCGCTGAAGCGGGCGGCGAGCGTGGCGATCGATTCGACCATGTGCTCGATCCATTGGCGCGGCAGGCCGTCCGCGTCGCGGTTGTAGAACAACGGGATGACCTCGTCGCGGAGGACTTTGAGCAGCGCCGCGCCGTCGCGGGCGTTGGTGATCTCATCGTCGACGTGCTGCGTGCCGTTACCGATGGCGAAGCCGTTTTTGCCGTTGTAGGCCTCGGCCCACCAGCCGTCCAAAATGGAACAGTTGAGACCGCCATTGAGCACGGCCTTCATGCCGCTGGTGCCGGACGCTTCCTTGGGCCGGATCGGGTTGTTGAGCCAGACGTCGACGCCCTGTACCAGGTGGCGGGCGACATTGATGTCGTAGTCCTCGACAAACACGATGCGGTTTTTGAATCGCGGGTCGTGCCGCAGGTTAGCAACTCGCTTGATGAGCTGCTTGCCAGGCTCGTCGGCCGGGTGGGCCTTACCGGCGAAGATCATCTGCATCGGCCGCTGCGGATCGGTGACGAGCTCCAGCAATTCGTCGAACTCGCGGAGGAACAGGTCGGCCCGTTTGTACGTGGCAAAGCGGCGGGCGAAGCCGATCGTAAGCGCACTGGGGTCGAGCGCGTTGCGGGCGGCCTCGACGGCGGAGTCGTCTTCGTGGCGGCGGAGGCAATCGCGGACCATGCGGCGGCGGACGAAATCCAAGAGCCGATTCTTGAGCGCGTTGTGGGTTTCCCAGAGCTCGCCGGGATCGACGTCGTAAAACTTCTGCCAGACGGCCGGATCATTGACTCGTTCCTGCCAGTTGGCACCCAGATTGCGATCAAACAGCTGGTGCATCGGATAGGCGAGCCAACTGGGGATGTGGACGCCGTTGGTGATATGCCCAATCGGGATTTCTTCTTCCACGCGCCACGGCCAGAGGTGGGACCACATGCGTCGCGACACGTGCCCGTGAAGCGAACTCACCGCGTTGGCGCGGCGGGAGAGCTTGAGGCCGATCACGGTCATGCAGAAGGTTTCGTGCTCGTTCTGCGGCTCGACGCGCCCCAAACCCATCAGCTGGGCCGGCGAAATCCCCAGCTTGTCGCGCAAGGGGCCCAGGTGCTCCTCAATCAATCCGGCATCGAAGCGGTCGTGGCCGGCCGGTACCGGGGTGTGGGTCGTGAAGACCGTGTGCTTGGCGACTTCGCGGAGGGCCTCGTCAAACGTAAGCCCGTCGTCCGTCATTCGTTCGCGGATCGCTTCGAGCGGGGCGAAGGCGCTGTGGCCCTCATTGAGATGGTACACACCGGGCGTAATTCCCAGGGCGCGGAGCGCCTTGATTCCGCCGATGCCGAGCACGAGCTCCTGCCGAATGCGGGTGCGGACGTCGCCACCGTAGAGCCGCGACGTGAGCTCGCGGTCCTGCGGGCTGTTGCCTTCGACGTCGCAGTCCAAGAGGTACAGCTTCACGCGGCCGACGTTCATCAGCCAGACCTTGGCCAAGAGCCGACCATTGCGGGTGTCGATCGAGACGGTGACCTGGCTGCCGTCGGCGCCGATTGCCGGCTCCATCGGCTGATTCTCGACGCGGGTGTCGAGGTATTCTTCCTGTTGGAAGCCGTCGTTATCCAGGTGCTGGCGGAAATATCCTTGGTCGTAGAACAAGCCGATGGCCACCAGCGGAATGCCCAGGCCGCTGGCGCTCTTGATGTGGTCTCCCGAGAGCACACCCAGACCGCCGGAGTAAATCGGCACCGATTCATGGATGCCGAATTCGGCGGAGAAATAGGCGACCGGGGCGGAGCCGAGGACGCCGGCTTCGCGGGCGCCGATCGTGTGGCGGGTGTTCGCCAGATACTCCTTCATCCGGCGGTGGGCCTGATTGATGCGGGTCGAGAGGACCATTTCGGCCGCCCGCTCGGCGACCTGCTCCGGCGTCATCTCGGCCAGCAGCACGATCGGGTTATGGTCGACCTTGCGCCACTTGATGGGGTCGAGATCGCGGAACAGGTTGACGACTTCCGGATGCCAGCTCCACCAGAGATTGCGCGCCAGGGCCACGCAGCGGTCATAGAGCGCCTGTGGGGTGATTTCCGTCCAATTCTGTCGTTCCTGGCTGCTGGTGCGAGACCCAATCACTGCTTGACCCATTGCTTGAAATTCCTTCTCACTTCGGGGAACGCCGTAAGCGAAGCTCGGCGCGCGCCGCGAGCATCCAAGGGCGATGCGGGACAGCGGACGCGCGGGGCACGTTATGGGTGCGAGTCGCACGGACGAGCCGCGTGCATCCCGTCAGGTATTCGGGACGAAAACGACGGAAAACTCGCACCCGTCCAATGGAAACGCACCCTGCATGCAGTACCGGCAGCCGCCGTCCGCGCCGTTGTGGCACGAAATCCCCCGAACTGCAACCTCGTCAGTCTGGCGGAAGGCAGCGGTGGCGACAAGTCCCCTGGCGACGCGAAATTGCGACATCCGGCCCCGATTTGCAGGGCGGCGGCCGGCGAGCGTTGTCAAGAAATCTGGGTGGCGGCGGCGAAGATCGGATCAAGAACTTGAGACGAACAAACGTCTCTCCGAGAGCGACCTGAGCCCGCCGCACCTCCTATCTAAAGCCGATGACTGGAGATTCTGGTGTGCGAACCCTAATTGGCGATCACGATTCTGGCCACGAACTGCAGGCGAATGCTCAAGCCGGGCAGCCTTCGGCCGATAGAGTTTGTATCAGTCAAAAACGCTAGTGTTCGATCTCCGTCCAGTTCAATTGGCGCCGTTGCAATTCTGTTGACTTTGGGGGCAGGTTGCGACGGCGCTCCTTTGATTTTGAGATCGATCAAGCCAGCGTCTCGGGTGTGCTGATTCTCCGGCCCACATTTCCGACAACGCGGCGGCAGCGAACGATCCGCGTGTCGATTGGCGATAGCGATTCTCAACTGGTAAGCTAGGCGTTCTGTCAGCCACCTTGCAGGAGCCAAGCCAGGACGCCATGAATCTGTCTGCCGCGTATGGGCCGGGGAAATTCGGCCTGTCATTCGAGTTGTTTCCGCCGAAAACGCCCCAGGGCGAAGCGACGCTGTTCGAACATGTGGCGCGGCTCGTGGAATTCTCGCCGAGCTTCATCACGTGTACCTACGGCGCCGGCGGCTCGACACGCGATACCACGCTCGCGATCGTTTCGCGGGTGCGCCGCGAATTTCAGCTGCCGGTGGCCACGCATTTGACCTGCGTCGGCTCGACGGTCGATCAGCTCCGCGACTATTTGCGGCAAGCGGGTGCGGCGGGCGTGGAAAACGTGGTGGCGCTGCGGGGCGA
>JBFWSG010000100.1:0-12559 GCA_050248495.1 Pirellulales bacterium
AAGGACAAGCAAGTCAACGGCTAGTCGAGCCGCCGCGAAACTCCCCCCAGGATCAGGTGGCCCGGACAACTCTTCTCTTCAAGAAAAGGGCTCCGCGGCCACCTGATTCTGTTTACTGACCTCGGTTTTCCCAGATTCAAGTTTTCGAGACTTCTTTCCACCAGCCGCGGGTGACGCCATGATTGCTTCCCGGACGACCACCGACCTTCGCCACGAACGAGCGAGCCGCGTGACGATCACCAAAGAACAGTGCTGGACCGCCGCAATGGCATTTCCGCTCCTTGCGGCCCCAGTCGCCTGGATGTACGGCGCGCCCTCCGGCCACTGGCTCACCACCCTCTGCGGACTGATCCTCGTCGCGGTGCTTTTCACCTGTGCGGCGACCGACCTGCGGGGCCATCGGATTTATAATTGGGCCACCTATTCGGCCTTCTTGTGGGCCGTGATGATCAATCTCGTGGCCTCGATCGGGCCTGGCGAACCGCCGGCCTGGGTCGGCGCCATCGGCATCGGCCAGTCGCTTGGCGGGGCCGCCCTCTGTTTCCTGATTACCTTTGCGGGTTATCAAATGTCCGGTCGCGGGGCGGGCGACGTCAAACTTGGCGCCGTGATCGGTGCGCTATTGGGCGTCCACGGCGGCGTTTTTGCCGTCGCCTATAGCTATATCGTGGCGGCCGTGGCGATAATCTTGTGGTCGGCGTGGGCGAGCGGGCCGACGGCGATCGTCAAGGCCGGGTTGCGGACGATCGGCAAAGTGCTCGGGCCGCTGTGGCCCTTTCCGCCGACTGCCGCCGATTCCGCCTTGCTGCTGCGGCCGATTCCGCTCGGCCCCTACTTCGCCATCGGCACGCTGCTGGTGGTGCTGGAGCTGGTTCCAACATGGCACTGAAACACAGAACAAACTGTGGCTGCCGCCGGGCGAATCGCCGCGGCCTGGCGAGCCTGGAAGTCGTGATGACTACGGCCGTGATGCTGCCGATCGCGGCCGCGATCTTATGGCTGGGATTCAAAATGGCGGCCGTTGTTTATCAGGTGATCGGCGCGCTCGTGGCGTGGCCATTCTTGTAGCAGTCATTATTGTCGAAATCGAACGATGAGAACGCCAGCAACATCACTGAACCGACGCCGCAGCGGCCTCGCTGCGTGGCAGCGCTTCGCCCGCGACGAAGAGGGCGCCGCCTACACGCTCTCGTTCGTGATGGTGATCCCGATCTTCGCGCTCTTGATTTGCCTGATCATCGAAGGGGCGCTAATCATGACGGTCAAGCTAGGCACCGTCTACTCCGCGTACGCCGCCGCCCGGACCGCGTCGGTTTGGTCTTCGCACACGACTTGGGAAAAGACCGAAGAGAAGGCCAAGAAAGCCGCGCTCAAGACGATGGTCCCCTTCGCCAGCGGCACGCAAGGCTCGCTCGATCTCGACCAGATTCCGACGGACAAAGAAACCCTGGCCGACGGCCTTGCCTACCTGGCCGCCTACAACGTGTACGCCGCCAAGCCGGAATCGAACAAGTACGTTGCCGCGAAGTACGCCTACGCCAGCCGCAACGTCGAAGTCGAGATCGAAGGCCCGCCCGAGAAATCAGACACACCGATCACCGCCAAAGTCACGTACCACTTTCCGTTCAACATCCCCGGCATCGCCCGCATCCTGGGAGACAAGGGACCGGACGGCTATTACTTCAAGATTTCCTCCACCGCGACGATCCCCAACGAGGGCCCGCGCGACAACCGCAAGACGATTGGAATCGGCTATGGAACGCTCGAATAGTTTCGCCGCGCGGCGGACTCGGCGTTTCGCCACCTGCCGCCACTCGCGCTACGGCAAGTTTTCGCTGGTGATGCTGATCGCGATCCTCGGCATGATGCTGATCATCGGCTTCGTGGGGAATGTGGGTTACATCGTCACCGAGAAGATGAACACGCAGAACGCCGCCGACGCGGTCGCCTTTTCCAGCGCCCAGTGGATGGCTCGCGGCATGAACGCCGCCACGGCCACCAATCATCTGCTGGGCGAAGTGACCGCGCTCACCGTCGTGATCGAAGGCCTGGGCGGGCCGGAGACCGACATCGGGCTCGAGGCCTATCCGCCGCAGAGCCGCATCACCGACAGCATCAACCAGAACTTCGTCAACCTGGCGACGATCAACGGCCTGGCGGTCTACGGCGCGACCGCGGCTGGCAAAGTCGACGGAAAATTCCTCGACGTGGTGGTCAACAAGTTCGTGTCCAAGAAGGATGCCAAACACAAGGCCTGGGCCACGATCTACGACTCGAAACTCGCGCTCAAGAAATCGACCGCCAAGCGGTTGATCGCCAAGTCGATCGCCAACGCCGGCCTGTGGGTGCCGCCCCCTTGGGGCTGGATCTCGGCCATCGCGGCCTACGCCGTCCACATCAAGATGAATCTCGATCTGGCCGAGATCGGCGTCGAGTACGTGATTCTCGAAGGCCTCGAACGGATCGTCAGCAGCGACGTGATCCGCAAGCTGAAAGTCAACCTGATCGAGCAGCAGCTGATCCCTGCGATCGCGGCCCACGGCGACTATCTTGCCGGCAGGTCGAAGATCGTGGGCACGGGCAATCGGCCGAAGGCGGATTCGAGCGTCGTGAATCACGCCATCGGCCAGTCGATGAAGCACCTGGGCGAGGTGTATCACGTGAAGGCGGCGATCTACCCCACGGTCCAAACGATCGGCGTTCCCGGTGTCCCCAATTTGAAGCTGGCCAAGATGCGGCTGCCGGTCGCGCCCGAAGCGCCGCCTTCGATGACCGGCACGCCGGAGAGCAAATACCTCAAGGCCTGGGGAACTGAGAAGCCCGTCGAGTCCGATACCAAGGACCCGATCGCTGAAATCCAGAAGAAGATGGCCGAGAATCGCAAGCGGACCGAAGACCGCATCAAAGAGCTGGAAAAAGAGATCGCGTTCCTCAAGGATTTGAACAATCAGGTCCTGGACCTCAAAGAGCGAACCGGCGTCGATCAGAACGAACGCAAAGCTTTCCAGGATGAACAAACGAAAATCACCACGGACATCTCCAAGAAGATGGCGATCCTCGCGCAGCGGAAGAAAGATCTCGAGGAGATCAAGGCGCAGCAGAAGAAGGTCGCCGAAGCCGCGGCGGAACTGGAAAAGATCCCCAATAAGCCCGACAACCTCAGCGCGAATGTAAAACACCTGGCGCTCACCGGTCTCCAGTCGCCCTCGGGCGGCACGAGCGGCGGCCTGAACCAAGCCGAGGAACAGTACACCCAGTGGGTGCGGGCCACGTATCCGTACGTCGACGCGTTCCGGGCCCCGATCCTGGCCATGTTCCGGGAACACCTGGATATCTCCGGCGCGGGCGAATACTACAAGAAGTGGACCGACCGTTACACGCTCACCAAGTCGTGGCAATTCCGCAGCGGTTATCGCTTCCGCAAAGCCGGCGAAGAGAAAGGCGAGTGGTTCAAAGACGCCAAGAGCAAGCCGCTCACCATGTACGTGATGGTCGAGACCTTCGATCCGGATAAGGCGCCGGAGCTACCCAAACCGGGCGCGAAGCGCGTGCAAAAGGGTTACGAAGTCTGGACCAAGGACACGAAGGAAGGCAAAGAGATGGCCGAGAAGATGCTGACCATGGTGGGCATGACCCACCGCGAGGTCGAGCCGTTCTTCTCGCCGATCATCTTCCCGATCGCCAGCCGCAACGGGATGACCACCTTCGCCCAGGCGATCTACTACAACAGCAACGAGCAGAAGCCCGGCGAGAAAGACAAGAACGGCACGACGCAGGCCAAGCTGGGCTGGGACACGCTCAACTGGGACCCGGCGACCACGGTGCCCGAATGGGGCAACGAGCTCACCAAGTCGTCGGCCAAATGGCCCTGGGAACTGTTCACTTCGGATGGCGCCTGGGTCGGCAACGCCAAGGCCAAGCTCAACTGGCAGGCGAAGCTCATGCCGGTCCGCCAGAGCCGGCTCAAACCGGCCGCCGCGGCCGCGCTCGTCGAATCACGCGAAATGGCCGAAAACATCGGCATCACGCTGGTGCCCGGATTTCCCTTCGACAAGATGGTCACCCACTAAAACAGGCCGTAACAGTTCGCGGCAAGGCCGTAAGAGAAAGTAAGAAGTAAACCGCCAAGAGCGCCAAGTTCGCCAAGAAAGGGGACCGCTAATCTGCGCTAATCAACACTAATTGAATTTCAGCAGTCGAATTTTCAAATATGGAATTAGCGTTGATTAGCGCAGATTAGCGGTCTTGTTTTTCTTGACGAACTCGGCCGTTTAATAATCTTCAACTTGACCTATCAGCTTCCTATGTCCCGCACCGGCTCATCACCGAACCACGTTAGTCGCCGCCGCGGCGTCGCCACGCTGGAATTCGTGATGGCGCTACCGCTGTTGTTTGTGTTGATGATCTGCATTATGTGGGAGGGCTTCTGGCTGATCGGCCAGGCCGAAGTGCTGATCACCGCTCGCAACGATGCCTGGAAGAAGCGGTTCGACAACGCCGCCGACTCGCCGCTGATGTTTCCGGTGCTCGACGACCCGGTGCCGCTGGGTCTGTACCACGCGAACCAGGACTACGTCACTGAAAAGGCGAGCACCACGGTCGACATCACTCCCGCTTTCAATCGCATTCCGGGACCCGAGTCGTCGCATACGATCCTGGCCGGATCCTGGGACCACGAGGCGATGCCGCTCAACAAGCCGCCCGATTTCATTCTGATGGGTAAGGCCGCGATCCTCGGCGGATTCGGCAGCGTGCTCGACCTCGCCTCGGCGACATCCGATCCACTCGGCCTGGTGGAGAAATTCACGGGCGCTCGCCGAGAAAGCGAACGGATCGACCGGTCGACCAAAGACGAGGCGGAGCAAGCGAAGAATCAAGGCGGCTCTGGCGGCTCCGGCAACGGCTCTGGTTCGGGCGCTGGCGGCTCGGGCGATGGCAAGTCGGCCGAACAGGCGCAAAAAGAATCCGAAGAAGAACTCGAACGGCAAAAGGTCGCGGCGCGGAAGCGATTCGTGGAGCTCGGCGGCACGGTCAGCTTCGGCGACGACATCGTGGTTCGGCCAGTGAATGGCGAGCTCGACGCGGCCCAGGATGCCGTGATTGCCGCGCAAAACGAAAGCAAGTTGAAATCGGAACAAGCTCGGGGAGCGGGCGACGATGAAACCAAGAAGAAGCTGCAAGAAGAAGCGGCCCGGGCCAATCGCAAGTACGAGCTGGCCAAGATCACTTACGCGCGTCTCGAGGCCGAGTGCAAAAGCGTGACGGTCGAAGCCGAGGGCCTGGGTATTGAACGGTTCGAACTGAACTTCCTGGTGAGTCGCGGATTTTGAACGCACCTGCAGCTACTTCCGAAACAGCGCCTGTCGTGGCACCGGAGGTGACGTCAGGGAGCCGGATAGAGCGCGCGATTCGCGGCGCGATTCTGGCCGCTATCTTTTTGGCGTGCTGTTACGCGGCGTACGGCGTTGGCCGCTGGTTGGCGCTGGTGCGAAATGCGCCGCCGACGGTTGACGCTCAGTTCTCGGACGCGGCCAACCTCGACCCGCTTGCGGCCGCCCTGCCGCTCGGCGGACAGTGGGCCTTTGACGACCTGGATTGGAATTTGAAATCGCAGTTCGTCAAGCGCACCACGCTCGACGCTGAGTTCGAAAAAATCGGCAACTCGCCCATCGCAAAACTCGACCCGCAGCTGCCGGCGACCGATCCGGAAATGATCGAGATGCTTACCGCACTGCAGATCCAGCCGGTCGAGCGGTCGGGCGACCTGGTCTACTGCGTCAATCGACCGGACCTTCGCGCGGAGCTCGTTACGCGGAAGTCGGGCGAGCGGCTGACAACGGTGGCCTTTGCCATGGCCTATCCGCAGAGCGGTGACACCTGGCAGCTGTACGTCTTCACGCCGAAACAAACGACGGATGATGCGGCTCCGGCCGCTCCCCATCTGCTGCCGCTCCCGGCCGACGCGCGCCGCAGCGGCGGGCGATTTGCGGATGACGGCCGCGTGCTGATGGAATTCGTATCGCTCGCTGCGACGGCCGACGACCTGGTCCGCGATTGGACCGCTGATGGGTGGGTGGTCCATGAGAGCGGCATGGCCCAGCCGGGCGACTTCAGTTACCTGGCGATCCGCGGCGACGAGACGATTTACGCCTGGAGCGACGATCCTGCCGACGCGATGAAACACCTGATGCTTGTCCGCACTCCGGCGGGTGCGGATACTGGTCCCTGAGTCTTCAATTCTCTTATTCGATTGTTCGCGGAGTTCGATGCATGAGCCATGTGGGGAAACTTTCGATTGCCGTCGGATTGGCGCTGCTGGCGGCGGCGCTCAACGCGATGTGGCTCAGCGCCGAGAAGCGGCCGGCGACGTTTGTCGCGGTGAGCGTCGACGTGAAGCAAGGCCAGCCGCTTTCGGACGATGTCCTCACCAGCGTGCCGGTGCCTGGCAATTCGGACGCGCTGCGCGAGTCGCTCATCCCCTACAGCGGGCGGGCGATTCTCTACGGTGTGCTGGCGTCGCGGAACTACGCGGCCGGTGACGTCATCTTCCAGCGCGATCTGCAGGCGCCGTTGGAGCTCTCGAAGTTCGAGGTGCTCGGCCCGTTCCGGCTGATCAGCGTCGGCGAGCGGTTCAAGAATGCCGACGAGAGTGCGGCCGGCGCCGAGGGGGGCAACAATGTCACGATTGCCGTGAGCGCGAATTTCGATGAGCGGACGCGGCGGCTGTTGGAGATCATCGATCCGAGCCGCAGCCGCGTGATCGGAAATCCGGAATCGCGGATCGTCGCCGTGCAGGTGATTCCGAAGAACGAGCAGACGCCCGACGCCAAGCTGGACGATAAAAATGTGGTCTATCAGACCGTGTCGCTCAACGGCATCGAAAACGTGCCGCGGGTGCTGCTGGAAGGCGACGTGGTGCGGTTCGTCGTGCCTGCGAGCGATCCGTTTTGAGGACGTGCCATGAAGATCTGGTACAACAACATCATCGATACCGAGCGGCATGTGGTCGAAGTGCAAGGGGATCGCATCCGCATCGGCCGCGCGGCAACGAATGAGATCGTGCTGGAGAGCCCCTACGTGGCCGATGAGGCGGCCGTGCTTTATCGCCGCGGTGGTTTGTGGGAACTAGTGGCGCTGGGGATGAACGGCATCACGCTCGGCGACCGGCAGCTGTTCGGCGGAGAGCGGTGCGACATCCGCGGCAGCCAGACGATCTCGCTCTTCCCCTATTCGCTCACGTTGGACCTGCCCAGCGCGGCCGAGACGACCCGCGAGCATCAGCGGCAACTGCTCGACGAAAAAATGTCGGGCGTGATCCGTGACGTCCACATCGAGCTCCTGCGGCGGATGGATCTGACAGGCGACACCGCGGCCACGCTCGCCGACGACGATGAATACCTGCTGCGGCTCGAAAGGACGATCGACAACATCGCCCGCAGCCGCGAGGAGCTCACCAGCGGCACCTCGCCACTCGTGGGACACATGGCGGGATACGGCCTTCGCGATCGGCTCCTCTCGCATCTGACGACGGACACCGGCAACACGCGCCGCGACCACGGTCTGTTCACCGACCGCCACTGGAGCCGGCTCGTGACCGCCGTGCCCGAGCGCGAGAACGAAGTCGATGCCACCGCCCAATACATCGAGAAGCTGATCCTCACCGGCAAGGACCAGCAGGTGGGTGCGCGGATCGACGCGGTCGAGCAGATGTTTTGGGGCGCGTGGGACTCGATCGGCGACCGGATTCACGAGGGCTTCAAGTCGTACCTGGCGCTGCGGTACTTGAAGAAGGAGCTCAAGGACATCGTCTTCGGCTACGGGCCGCTGGAGGATTTGCTGCGGCTGCCGAACGTTTCGGAAATCATGGTCGTCGACCGGCAGCACATTTACATCGAGCGGAGCGGCAACCTGCAGAGCTCCGGCCGCCGGTTTATTTCCGACGCCGTGATCGAGTCGATCATCCAGCGGATCGTGGCCAACGTCGGCCGTCGGATCGACCGTTCGCAGCCGCTGGTGGATGCCCGGCTCTCGGACGGCAGCCGCGTGAACGCGGTGATCGCGCCTTTGGCGGTGAGCGGGCCGACGCTCACGATTCGCAAATTTCCCGAGCGGAAGCTGCTGGTGGATGACCTGATCGCCAAGGGGGCGATGACCCGCACGGCGGCCGAGTTTTTGCGGGCGGCCGTGCTGGGGCGGCGGAACATCCTCATCTCGGGCGGCACCGGCACCGGCAAGACGACGCTGCTCAACTGTCTGAGCGATTTCATTCCCGATAAGGAACGCATCGTCACGGTCGAGGACACCGCCGAGCTGCAACTGGCGAAGGAGCACGTCGTGCGGCTGGAGACAAAGAGTGCAAATGTCGAGGGCACGGGCGAGTACTCGATTCGCGATCTTGTTAAGAACGCCCTCCGAATGCGGCCCGACCGGATCGTGGTCGGCGAGTGCCGCGGCCCCGAAGCGCTCGACATGCTGCAGGCCATGAACACCGGCCACGATGGCTCGCTCACCACGATCCACGCCAACAACTCGAAGGACGTAATCCTGCGGCTGGAGGTACTGGTGCAGATGGCGGCGGACCTGCCGGTCGAATCGATTCGGCACCAGATTGCTTCGGCCGTCGACGTGATCGTCCAGCTCAAGCGGATGCGGGATGGCCGGCGGGCGATCGTGCAGATCACCGAAGTGGCCGGCATCAACCCAGTGACCGGAAACCTCGAAATGCGCGATCTGTTCCTGCTCGACGACTACGAGACGCCCGGCGCAATGCTGCAGCCGACGGGGCGGCTCCCTACGTTCATCGGCGAACTAATCGAGACGGGCATGCTGAATCTGCAGACGTTTTATGGCGACGGGCCGACGGCGGCTTAATTTCCATGGGATTCATCCTCTTGAGTTCGACGCTGGTGTTCGTGGCCGTCTATCTGGCCAGCAATTCGGGGCCGCACGTGTGGGATGGCATCACGCGGCGGTACGTTTCCGATCTGACGCCCAAGCTCGATTCGCTGTCACTCGACCGCACGGAGCTATCGAGCTATCTGCGGATCTGGGGCATGACGCTGGTCGGGGCGTTCGTCGTGGTGGCCTTTGTGTTTGGCATGCCGCCGGTGGCGATTGCGGCGGTGTATCTCGTGTATGTCGCGCCACGGATTATTTTGGACCTGATGATCCGGCGGCGGCGGGCACTACTCCGCGATCAGATGGTGGCGGCGACGATCGCGCTCGCCAACACGTCGCGGGCCGGGCTGTCACTGGCACAAGGGCTCGAAACCGTCGGCAAAGAGACGCCCGAGCCGCTCGCCTCGGAGATTCGCCGCGTGGTCCGCGAGTACAAGCACGGCCGGCCGCTGGCCGAGTCGCTGCGGGCGGCAAAGGATCGGCTCAACATCGACAGCTTCACGCTGTTTGCCGCGGCCGTGCTTGTGAGCCTGGAGCGCGGCGGGCGAATCACCGACGCGCTGGAACGCATTAGCCACAGTCTGCAGGAGACGCAGCGGATCGAGCGCAAGCTGGAGGTCGACACGGCGAGCGGCAAGAAGGTGGTTTACATCCTCACCGGCTTTCCGTTCTTCTTCCTCGGATTGTCGTATTTGATGAACCCGGCGGGCACGGCGATGGTGTTTCAATCGCTCTTGGGCCAGCTCGTGCTCTTAGTAATTATCGGGTTGTGTTACTTTAGCTTCCGCTGGAGCCAGAAGATTCTCACGATCGAGGTTTGACGCTGCGTCGTATTGCTTGATTGCCGCCATGGACTACTTGCTCAACAATCCGATCTTTCAGGCCAACGGCTATCTGCTGCCGTCGCTGCTGTTGGCGCTGGCGGTCGGTTACGCGATCTGGCAGCTCTTTGCGGTGCTTGCGTATCCCCGCGAGTTGCTCGGCGAGTCGCACCCGTTTGAGCGGCAGCGGCGCGAGGAGCTGCGTGCCAGGAACTCGATCTACCGCTGGTTCGAGCCGGTGATTGAAGAGGTCGGCAATTTCTTCCGCAAGCATCCGCCGACGTCGCTCGACGCGCTGCAACACAATCTCGTGGTGAGCCGCGAGAAATTGCCCTGGCGGCCGGAGGAATTCCTGGCCACCAAATGGATCGAGGCGATCGTCTCGGGCGTGGTGCTGTTTTTTGTTCTCTGGATGGCCGGCTGGTATAACTCAGCCGTCGTGCTCGGCGTCACCGTGACACTGGTCTACGGCTTCCTGATGCCCAAAACGATCCGCGACCGAGCGAAGCGCCGGCTCACGCGGATTCGCAATCGCCTGCCGTTCGCGGTCGACCTGATCGCGCTCACGATGGAGGCGGGCGGCGGCTTTCAGGAGTGCCTCGCCACGGCGGTCGCCGAAAACGGCAAGGACCACCCGCTCACCGAGGAGTTCGCCGAAGTGCTGCGGCAGATTTCGCTGGGCCGGCCGCGAAACGAAGCGCTGCAGGCGCTCGATGAACGGCTGCACGACGATGATGTGAGCGAGATGGTGTTCGCCATCAACAAGGGGGAAGAGCTGGGCACGCCGCTCAGCGCGATCCTCCGCGAGCAAGCCGAACAGATGCGGCTCAAACGGTCGCAGCGCGGCGAGAAAGCGGCGGCCGAGGCCCAAGTGAATATCGTCTTCCCCGGCATGGTCGTGATGATCGCGTGTCTGCTGGTCGTGATCGCCCCGATCGTGCTGCCGCCGATTCTGTCATTGTTTTAAGCAAGCATTCGTGCAGGTATTGAACTATGAGTGCCACCATTCGTGTCGACACCGGGATTTCGGCCGGCTCGCGTTTCTGGGTCGACCGCCCTGTGCTCCGGATCGGCAGCGATCCGCAGTGCGATATCTGCTTGCCGTCGGCCGAGCTCGCGCCGCACGCGCTGACGCTGGAATTCCGCGATGGCAACTATCGAGTGTACAACCGCAGCGCCTCGCGCGTGTACGTCGGCTCGGCGATCGTCGAATCGGGTACCAGCGCCATCTGGCGCGACGGCGAGACGATCCAACTGCCCGGCGAGCTGCGGGTGGCCCTCGAAATCGATGGCGATCCGCGACCTGCCACGCGGCCGGAGGGTTCGCGCGAGGATGGCCTCGCCGCAGCGGGGCTGCCGCTGGCGGCGGCGGAGGCTTCTGCGGAAGCTGCGGCGGCCGCTCCGGCGAAGTCGTCGTCGAAGTCCTGGATGCAGCTCGCGGTGATTGGCGTCTGCGTGTTGGCGCTCGTGGGTCTGTTGACGATGAAGCAAGGGGGCGGCGAGAAGGCGGCCGCAGCCGGCCGGCCGACGTTCAACGAGCTCGTCGACGATTCGCAAAAGAAGGATGCCACGCACCAGGCCATCATTCGCCGCCTGCAATACGCCCAGGCGGCCGTCGTTCGCTACGGGACCAAGGGAAACAAGGTTGCCCGGGAGCGGTTTTCGAAGCTGCGCGACGACCTGGTGAGCCACGTCGATGCAGTCGAAGGGGACGAAAAGGCCGACGTCGAGCGGATCCTGTCGTACGTCGAATACCAGCTTGGCCGGCTGTAAAACGCGTACTCTGGGGCCTCGCTGGTTAGGCCGGAAAATTGGCGAATCCGGCCTGTAACACTTGCAAATTCCTGCGTACGAGAGGGTGTCGAATGCTCCTCCGGGAGCTAAACACCCTGCGATACGAAGGAATTTGCCATGAAAGCCGTCATCAACTGCGTCGTGTTCACTGCCGCCCTGCTCTGGACCGTAAATGCCCTCGGCCAGGGCACCTGCCACAACAATGGTGGGAATGTTGGCGGCGGCTATGACAATGGCGGCTACGGAAATGGTGGCTACGACAACGGCTACCCGAACGGCCAGCCCTACCCCGCCGATCCCTACTCAACCGGTGCGACGGCTCCGTACTACGGCTCGCAGCCGCCGATTGCCAATCTGGCTCCGACGCCAGGCGTCGCGGCCACGCCCGTCGCAACATCGTCAGCCGCGACCCCGCTTGCGGTTGCTGCCTCCGCACAGCATTCGGCGAAGATCACGGTCCTGGCCGTGAACTCGGCCGTCGCCTCGACGTCCTCAACCGCCAAGTCTGCGACCTCGTCCGGCAACCTGAAGATCGTCGCGGATGAGCCGGTCACGGATGAGCGGATCGCCCAGCTCGCCGGCACCTGGAAAGCGGTCGCCCGCCGCAGTGCAGGCGAATTGACCACGATCGAGCTGGTGCTCGACAACCGCGGCCATGCGGAGCTGACCGTTCCCGGCAGCGACGGCAAGCCCTCGACGACCAAGAGCCGCGCGAACCTCGAAAACGATGAGCTGCGGTTGACCGGTACGGACAAAGTCGTCTCGCTCGGCAAGCTGGTCGACGTGTCGGACCGCCAGATGGTGCTGCAGCTCACCGAAGGCACGATGACGTTCGTGCGGCTGTAGCCTGAACGAAATCTTCGCAAACTGCTGCCGCCACATACCCGCTGGGCGGCCAATCGAGTTCCGGCTACAACATCCCTGGGGGCAGTGAATTCGGGGCAACAAAATACCCGGGGATGTTTCATGGCCGATGCAGGCAACTCTCCCGTTGTGGCCAGCAATCGCGTGATGGCCGTCGACGCGCTCCGCGGCTTCGACATGTT
>JBFWSG010000101.1:0-12473 GCA_050248495.1 Pirellulales bacterium
CCCGGCGGCGCCCAGGCAAAAGTATCGAGCACGCCTTCGAGCATGATCCGGTGCCCGCCGATCGCCACAAACACGGCCATCGTGAGCAAATAGAACAAATGCGTAAACATCGAGACGTTCTCTTCGAAGCCGGGGTCAAACACTTCCGCCAGCGACAAGCCGCTCATCTGGCTCACGATCTGCCCCGCGACCTGAATGCCCGAGAGGAGAATGTTGACGCCCAGCCCCAACAGCAGCCCGATGGCCACTTCGTTCGCCATCAGATGCCCATAGGTGGCCAGATCGTTCACGGGCGGGATGGTCGTGTCGAGATAGACCGGAGTCACCAGCAGCGAAATCGCTACGGCCAGGAACGCCCGCACCTGGCGTGGTAAGGTCAGCGTGCCGAAGATCGGCGCGATCACGATCATCGCGCCGACGCGGCCGAGAATGAACGTGAAGATCACGAACCGGCTGACCAGAAAGAATTCAAGCGGCGCCATGCGGAGGGGTCGCCGGCGTCGGGGCCGGCGGTCACAACTGGTTGGGAATGTTGGAGATCAGGTGCTGCGAATACTCGATCAGCCGCGTGAGCACCCACGGCAGCGACAGCCCCAGGGCCACGATCATCGCCAACAACTTCGGCACGAACGCGACGGTTTGTTCCTGAATCTGCGTGAGCGCCTGCAACAGCCCAATCACGAGGCCGACCGCGGTCCCTGCCACCAGCACCGGCAGCGCGACCAGCGTGGCGATCACGAGCGCCTCCCGAGTCAAATCCACGGCCGCTTGCGCTTCCATATTCGTTTCACGTCGAGAATTAGCCGCGGAGATTGCTCCGCACCTGTATTGCCAAGCGTCACATCGTCATCTGAAAACTATCCAGCAGCATCTGCACCACCAGCGTCCACCCATCCACGAGCACGAACAACAGCAGCTTGAACGGCAGCGAAACGAGCACCGGCGGCAGCATCAGCATGCCCATCGAGATCGTGACGCTGGCCACCACGAGGTCAATCACCAGGAATGGCAGATAGATTTGGAACCCGATCAGGAACGCCGTCTTCAGTTCGCTGAGCATGAAGGCAGGGATCAGCGCCATCAGCGGCACGACCGTCTCGCCTTCCTGCGGATCGTAATAGACGTAGTTCGGCTCCTCGTCGGCTTCGCCCTGGGGCTCCACGTACGGCAAGAACACCCGGACGTCGTCGTCGTTTTGTGTGGCGACGACCTGGTTGGCCATGAACCGCCGCAACGGCTCCGCCCCGCGATTAAATGCTTCTTCAAGCCCGATCTTACTCTCTGTATAGGGCTTGATCCCTTCGTCGTACGACTGCTTCCACACCGGAAACATCAGGAGCAGCGTCATGAAGATCGAGATCGACGTGATCACCTGGCTTGGTGGGAGCTGCTGCGTGCCCAGCGCCTGCCGCAGCAGGCCGAACACGACAATGATTCGCACGAACGAGGTCGTCATCAGCAGGATCGCCGGGGCGAGGCTGATCACCGTGAGCAGCAGCATCACCTGCAGCGTGGAGGCCAGGCCTTGCGGACTGGTCCACTCTTGCGGCCCGCCGACGTTCGGCACGAGAGGCGCCATCACCGGCGCCATCGACGGCGAAACCGCGGTGGTCTCGGCGAGCGCCACGCCGGCACTGCACAGCACGCCGGCCACCGTCGCGGCAATCACGAATTGTTGGGCGGCACTACGCACTGCGCGCTCCTCGATAGGCGGAGAAAACGTCGGCCGGAGCGGCTAACCGCGAGTCGACGCGTGGCGTTTCGTCGCCAAGGAAGCCGGTCGGCGCCGATTCGTCCGCGAGCCGGCGGAAGATCTGGTCGAACTCTTCGGTCGAACTGCCTTTCTTGCCCTGGCGACAGAGCCCGACGAGCCGATCGATCTCGGCTGGGTCGGTAATTTCGGTGAGCGGTTCGGCTCCGTGCGGCGTGACGGACACCAGCACCAGCTTGTTGCCGACGCGAACGAGTTCCGCAAATTGCCGCGCGGCGAGCGGCACGCGGCCCAGCACGCTGACCACTTCCTCCGGCAATTTCAAGTTTGTCTTCTTCGCGCCGCGGCGGACCAGGGCCGCACAAAGAAAGAATACGCCCAGCACAACGGCCAGCGCCGCGCCGGTCGTGTAGACCGAATCGAAGTTCAGGCCGAACGAGGGCAGGGCGTCGACCGCCAAATCGGTTGACGCCTGTTTCGCGGGATGGCGCCGCGGAGCCAGCCGGCGATGATCGTTTGGCGGCGACGTCGAAACCGGCTTGGCGACCGATTCGACGACGGGCTCGACGTTGGATTCGATAGCGGGTTCGGCGGCGGGCGGTGCCGTGAAACTCGCTGGCACGACCGGCGTCGCTTCCGCCCTCACCGGCGGCTCGGCGGGAGCCACTTCGCCGGCAATTGGTTTCGCGTAGACCGACGCAGCCTGATCGGGCCAGGCAGGCAGGGCGCTTGGCGAGTCGGCCGCAATCGCTCCGGACGCGACGCAAGAGAGACCCAGGAGCGCGCGGAGTTGGATCAATATTTTACGACGAGACATGGCGCAATCGCTTTGCGAGAAGAAGAGAGGATCGAGATCGCCGGGACGAGATGAGTTTTTTGGGCGTGCCCGGTGGGACGACTTTTAGCAAAGCGTCCGAAAAACGGCTAGGGCAGGTGACCCCATGATAGCGGCGACTGCACGAGCCGCGGAGCCTAAACCAGCGCGCTCTCGCCGGCCACCAGCTCCGCAACGCGGACACAGAAGTTGTCGTTCATCACCAGCACTTCGCCGCGGGCAATTAAGCGACCGTTGACGTAGACGTCGACTGGATCGCCGGCCAGCTTGTCGAGCGTGACGACCGCCCCGGTCTTGAGCTGCAGCACTTCTTCCAGCTGCATGTGCGTGCGGCCCAATTCGATTTTGAGATCGAGCTGCACGTCGCGCAACAGGTCGAGCGTCGCCGCGTCGGTCGAGGGGGGGCGGCTGGCAAATGGCTTGAACTCGAACGGTTTCACGCCCGGCGGCAGCGGAGCCGGCGGCGCGTCGACCGAGGCCAGCGCCTTCTCGGCCTTATCGAGCTGAACTTCGGCGCTCTTGGCGGCGGCACTCGCAGCGGCCGCCGCCGGTGCGGCAGGCGCGGCTGGGGCGGCCGGTTTCGGCTTGGCAGGTGCTGCGGGAGCGGCAGGAGCACTGCCGGCGTCGGCAAACAGGGCTTCGATTTCCGATTGATCGAGCGCCGCGCCGGGGTCCGCCTTGGGCGCGGCAGGCGGCGTGGCAGCGGCGGGCGGGCCGGCTTCGCGGGCCTGCGCGAGCAGCCGCTCGACTTCGTCCTGGTTGATTGGTGTGGCGTCGTCGGACACGCAGTCGCTGCCTCCTTGCACGCGCGGCAATCCGTCACCGGTGAGCTAAACCGCCCCTCGGCCATGAGCTCGGGGCCGAATGGCAAGCGTTTCGCTACGCGGTGCGAAACGCCTGCATCACCCTCGTAGTGCGGAACGTTATCGTTCGACGAAGTTGAACTTGCTGAAGAGCACTTCGCGGAGCATCGGGTGGCCGAGCGCGCGGTTGGTTTTCTCTAATATCTGGCGTTTGATCAACCCCAACCCGGAGTCCGAGAGTTCCTTCGAGCCGGCTGCATGCAGCGTCATGATCACCTGCTCGCGGACCCGGACCTTGTTTTTCTCCAGCAGATGCTGCAATTCCGCCTCATCGGCTGCTAGCACCGAGCCGTAGAGCTCGAAATCGATGCTCAGCGTGGTGTTCGACGCCGGGTTGAAGTGGGTGATGTTGAACGTGCCCAGCTCCACCTCGGCCGTCTCTTCGCCCGAGTCGTGCTCGTTGCGTTCGTCCGCAGCATGCGTGCTCTCGCCATCCGCTTCACCCTGCTTGGCGGCGACGTACTGTTTGGCCAGTTCGGCCGTCTCCTCGCCGGAAGGAATGAACATCGCCGCCCCGACCACCTGGACGATCACCAGGATCGACACGAAGGCGACCGCCTTGATGATCGACATCACGGGGGAGGACTTGCGTGGAGCGGCTTCCTCGCCGGCCGGTGGAGCAGATGGTTTCGATTTGTCGGACATGGTGCGGTCGTGCTGCTTTCGTATGGAACTGAATCAAGCCCGAAGGCATTTTCCCGTCTATAAGTGTAGGTCAGAAATCAGAGACCGGAGGTCGGGGTTCCGGCGTGCGGAAATTGCCGGGTGTGACGCCTCAGAGTCGGAATTGGGGCGTCGGCACTCATTCAGCCGTGCCCAAGTATCTCGGCTTCAATTCCTCGGACGAGCCGCGACCTGAAGCAGATGTCACGCGCCAGGCGCGGGCCTCGGGGCCGGAGGAGACGACTTCGCTCAACTCCGTGCCGGTGAATTTCAGGGCGGCGCGATCATCGGCGGCGAACCCGGCCGGGAGCGTGCCCTCGGCCACCAGGCGTTCATACGTCGGCCGACGAGTCGGCTCGCTATCGTAATGTGGGCAAAAACTGCCGGGCAATAGGTCCAAGCAGCCCGTGACTTCGCGCAATGGAAGTCCGAAGGAATCGGTCACTCCCGATTCAAACCAACAGACTCCACCGGCACTCGGTCCGCACAGAATGATTCCTCGGGCCCACGCTTCGCGGAGGATCACGTCCAGGCCGTGAACGCGCCAGGCCGCAAGCATATTGGCCGTGTTTCCGCCGCCGACGTAGATAATGTCCTGTTGCAAGATGAAGCTGCGCAGATCGCCGACCGTGCGGCGAAAGAGCGAAAGATGAGTGGGGATCGTCTGTCGATTGGCAATGCCGCTGCCCGAAAACGCGCTGTAGAACTTGACGATGTATGGATCGGCGTCGCCGCTGGCCGTGGGAACGAAACAGACGCGGGGCAGCGGCTTCGCGACCGAGGACAAAATGTAGTCGTCGAGGAGCGAATTGTCCGGCTCGCTGCTGAAGCCGCCGCCGCCCGACGCGATGATGGTTGGAGCTCCCATGAATGTCCTCACTGCCGGATATTTTGGATGACAGCGTAGACTGCTGCGGCACGTGAAAGAAGAGAGCCGTGGTCCGCGGCAGGTTCGCGGCCGGTCGGTAGCAATGGGATCGCGTGCTCACCTGCAGAACGGTCGATCGGCCGAAGATCAGAGAGCCTCAAAGTACTGGAAGTCCCAACAACGGCAGCTCTTGAGCCACATCTTGCGCTTCAGAGGGCGCCTGGTCGTCACTCGCATCCCACAGCGAAACCGGGTGGCGGCGCGAACCGGCGGCGGTGACCAGCAACAGGTCGTCCGCCGTAATTTCCGCGAGTGCCGCATCGTGGGCGTGAGCGGCAGGGGCGCGAGACGCAGCACCGGTCAGTGGTTCGACGAACGGGACATCGAGTTTGAAGAGTGATGCCCCACCTGCCGGCGGCTGAACTTCGACCGCGCCGATGTCAACCCGCGGCGTGCCGCTGCCGCCGTTGACGACGCGATCGTACGGCTCGCCGCGCTGGTCGTAGATGCCCGGAATTAAAATCGTGGGCGTGAACGGAGTCGACACGCCGAACGGAATCGATACGAGCGATGGGTCGCCGGCATCGATGAGCGGGCTGAGAGCAAGCGGAGCGTGCGTCCGCGTAGGGCCGCCGTTGTCGGCGAGCGGGCCAAGCAGCGGGTCGACGCCGAGCAGGTTGCCCACGCCGCCGCCCCCGGTGGCCAGCGGCGAGCCATTCGGATCGCGTACCAGCGAATAAGCGACGCCGGGAGACGTGGAGACGGGATCGACATTCGTGGCACGCAGGTCGGGCGCCGCAGCGGCCGTGTTATTGGCCACGACGCTGCCGAGGAGAACGCGGGCCGTGTCGGCAAAAATGCCGCCCCCCTCGGTCGAGTCGCCAATTGCGTGGTTATCAACGACCGTGACGTGGACCGCTTCGAGCATCTGTCCCCACGTGCCGCCTCCCTGGGCCGTCGTGCCTTCGACGCGGTTGCCGCTGATTGTGGACTGGCGGAGCTGGATGAGGTTGGGCGCGAAGATGCCCCCGCCTCGCGCGCCATCGCCGACGGCCGAGTTGCCGCTGATGGTCGAGCCGTACACTTGGACCGACTGGGCATTAATTCCGCCGCCCCAGGCCGATGGACCGCTGACTGTGTTATCGCGAACCGTCGAGTCGACAAGGATGACGTTGGGGGCGCGCAGGCCGCCTGCCGCTCCAATGTTGAATCCAGGAATGGTGAATGTGGACTGGTTGCCGGCGATGAGTGAGCGCTCAACGACGAGCCAACCGCCCGCGGTCACCCCAGCACCACCACCGACCGAGAGATTGTCTTGAATCGTCGAGTCCTGGATGTGAACGTCGGTGCCGGCGACCCCGCTCTGGCGGTTGCCGCTGATCGTGCTGCTGAGGATTTCGACCACAGTGCCGAAAACTCCCGTTCCCGCGTTGCGGGCGATCGTGCTGTCGACGACGCGGGTCGCCAGGACCCCATTCATTTCGTTGTCGACGATCTCGGATCGGATGATCTGCGTATTGACATTGGAGAGTGAGTTGTTGAGACGGAACAACGGATCCAACACGCCCGAGTTTCTCGCCAGCGTGCTGTCGGTGATCGTGAGCGTGTGTCCGGAGCCGACTTCGAGAAAGACGATCCCTTTCCGATCACCGCTGACGATCTGGTTGGACAGTTTGTTATCGGACAGCGACGACGACTGGATCGCTACTGAACCAAAGGCGTGAAGTGCGGCAGCGCCGCTCGATTCGTTGCCGTCAACTTCGGTGCCGACGAGCGTAACGACGACCTCGCCGGGAAGCGGTGAACCTTGGGCGTCGTTGCCGCGGGCGTAGATACCGC
Source organism: Pirellulales bacterium (assembly GCA_050248495.1). Lineage (GTDB taxonomy): Bacteria > Planctomycetota > Planctomycetia > Pirellulales > Lacipirellulaceae > DASYDU01. The sequence goes on from JBFWSG010000101.1 coordinate 6,780, forward strand.
CGCCGATCTCGGCATAGTTGCCGTTGATGAAACTGTCGGTCGCGGTTACGCGGCCCCAGGCAGTGACGCCGCCGCCCTGCACGTTTTGAAGATTGACGACGCGATTGTTCTCGACGTGACTGCGGGTGAGAGTGACGTCGCCGCCGGCAACGATGCCGCTGCCGGCCCGCTTGCTCTGGAAAACGAAGCCGAAGTCACTCGTGTTATTGCTCACCGTGCTATCGACGAGCGTCACATTGCCGGCAAAAAACGTGCTTCCGGGATTATAGAAAGGCGCCAGGATGCCGGTCCCCTGGGTGTTCTCGATTCGGCTCCGCTCCATTTGGACGTGTCCTTGGACAGTCACGCCTCCGCCGGTGGTGGCCGATATTTCGCTGTCGGTCAACGCAATCAAGCGTAGGGCCCCAGTGACCAAGACGCCCGCAAAGACCCCCGTATTCTTGTGAGTTGCGTCGCCGACGTTGCGAATCGTGCTGCCGACGAGCGTGATATTTCCGTCCGCAAAGACGGCGGCGCCGTTACCGCCCGTCGTAGGATTCTTGAGTGCGATTGCACCATCAATCAGCGTGTCGACGATTTCGAGGTTGCCCTTGGCGTAAATCGCACCGGCCTGATTCCCGACACCGGAGTTGCTGTTGAGCAATTGGCAGTCGATGATCGTCAGTTTGCCGGTAGTCAACGAATTAATCGCACCGCCGCCGCCGAATCCTCCGATACCATTCGCAAACGTGAGCCCGGCTAGCGTGACGTCGAAATCGTTGGGCGTGGAAACGGTAAAGGCGTTGATGTGCATGCCAATCGTGCGGCCGCCGGCGTCGAGTGTGAGGCCGCCCGGAAGTGAGCGGGCGTCGATGGTGAGCTTCTTTTCGATCTGGTAGTAGCCAGGGCCTTGCAGACCGACCTGAATCACGCCGCCCGAAAGCGACGGATCGAACGTGATCGTGTCGGCCCAGGTGACCGTCTTCGCGAAGTTGATCGCCTCGCGGAGCGTGAGGAAGCCGTTGGAGATGTTGCCGTCGTCGCGGTCGCCCAGATCGTTGACCACAAGCTGGCCACCGAGCGGGACGAAGCCGAAGTGGCCGCGCCAGGCGGTGTAATCGCTCTGGTCGACGACGCCGTCGCCGGTGGCGTCGCCCGCGGTGAACGGCGCGATCGTCTTGCCGAGGTTGTCTTGCCAAGTGGTGTAGTCTGCGGCGTCGACGCGTCCGTCGCTATTGAAGTCGCCCGGAGTCGCGGCGAGTGCCGCTTGCGCCTCATACGCGCCCATGTCGAGCCGTCCGACTTGCCGCTGATAAGGCGCCCCGCGCTGATCCGCTTGCCCCAGCGCGGCGACAAAAGCGGGGTCGCCGCCGTTCAGGGCCGGGCTGCTCGGCAGAACGGCATACGTCGGCGATTTGCCGCCGTTACTCGCCAGTGGTCCCAGTTGCGGATCCAGGTTCAGCAGATTGCCGCTTCCGGCGACGAACGCCGGGTCTACATCGGCGAACAAACTGTATTCGGCCTGCACCGGAGCGTAGACATTGCCGAACACGACCGAATTCTTGATCACGACGCGCGACGTAAATTGCCCGATGGTGCCCAAGAAAGCTCGATCGAGGATCGACGTGCCCTGGCCGTCGGGATCGCCAGCAACCTGGTCGCCGCCGATGGTTGAGCGTTCGATTGTGAGGCTTCTGCCGCTGCCGCCCGATGTGGCAATCACCGGCGGCTTGAATGCTTGCGCAGCGCTCCCGTTCTCGGCGAACGTGCTGTCGGTGATCGTCGCCTGACCTTGGTTGTAGATTGCGGCAGCCTTCTCGCCGAGTCCGGCGTTGCGGTAGAAGAAGCTGGCGGAGACCGTGACGGTTCCATTATTCCAGATTGGCACGGCATTATTGTCGACGAAAGTGCACGCGTCCACGACCAGCGTGCCGTAGTTAACGATCGAGCCTTCGCCGCTGCCGTAACCGCCGGTGAACGTCAGTCCGCGGAGTTGCACCACGCTTTGAAACACCTGGTCGATAAAAAACAGCCGCGTGCTGCGATTGCCGTCGATCGTGACACCGCCGGCGAGCGATGTGGCGTCGATCACGAGACTGCCGCTGATGGTGAGCTGACTCCCGCTGAGCTCGATGATCCGGCCCGCGAGTTCCGGAGCAAAGGCGATTTCGTCGGCCCCCTGGTGGGAGTTTGCCTGCGTGATGGCGTCGCGGAGCGTGCCGGCGCCCGAATTCGCGGTCGAGCTGACGGTATAGACCGAGAGCATCCGCCGGTCTTCCAGCGGCTCGACGCGGAGACGACGAGTGTCACGCCTGTTTCGCACGGGGCACCTCCCACGGGGAACCAGGTGCCCAGTATAACCGACTATGACGGAAAAACGCGAATTTGGCAGAATGTCGACCGAAAGAAGAAAAAAGCCCCGGGCGTTCGGCCAGTGAACCGTCCGAATCACCCGGGGCAAATTATCAATGGAAAGCGGCGAGTTGCGGTGACGATTATCGTCGCAGGTTGAGCAACTCTTCGAGCAGCTGCTGGCTGGTGGTGATCACTCGCGCGCCGCCGCGGTATTGTGTGCTGGCGAGGATTAAGTCGATCAGGTTCTGGCCGATGTCGCTGTTCGAGAGCTCCACGGCGCCGGAGGTAAGCGTACCGAGGCCGCCTTCGCCCGGGTTGCCTTCGATCGGCTCGCCCGAGTTGATGCCTTCGCTGTAGAGGTTGTTGCCGACCTGCTGTAAACCGGTCGGATTGGCGAAGCGGGCCATGCGGATCTGCCCCAGCGGCCGCTCGGCACCGTTGCTGAACACGCCGCGGATCAACCCGCTTTCGGTGATCGTGAAACTGGTGAGCACGCCCGGCGGAAAACCGTCCTGCCGCGTCATGTTGAGCCGCGTCACCGGGGTGCCGCCGCTGTCGGTGTCCGCCAGGCCGCTGACCTGCGTGAAGTCGAGCTCGAATTCCAGCGGCTGGACCGCAGGATGGGCGATGCTGATCACTTCCCGGCCGTCGGCCGGGCTGGTGAGATTACCGTTACGGTCGAAGACGAGCGTCCCCGAGCGGAGGAACGTGTTGACGCCGGTGAGCGGTTCGTTGTCTTCCGACGTGGCGAACCAGCGGAACGTGGAGCTCACGCCGTCGTCGGCTTCCTTGACCGTGGTGAGCCGGACGTTGAGCGGCTCGCCGAGCGAATCGAACGCGGTGAAGGTCGTCGTCGAGCCCTGTCCGTCCGCTTCTTGTGTGGTATCGAAGCTGAAGTTGATCGGGACCGTCTCGCCGGTCGAAGTGGGCGTAATTCGGAACGAGGAGAGGCCGACGCCCAGTTCGTTCTCCATGCCGCGATTCGAGCGGAACACAAGCTGGCCGCCGGCGGTCAGTGTGCTTAGGGCCCCGAGGCCGTCGGGCAGCGTCGTGTCGACACCATAGGCCTGCTGCATAAACACGCGCAGATCGTTCACCGTGGTTGTCGAAGTAATTTCGAGCTCTTTGGCGGAGAGCGTCCGGCCGCCCTTGGTACCGGCGAACGAGAGCGTGCCTTCGACAAATGGCTGGATGTATTCGTCGCCGTTGAGAATCACGACGTTCACCAGCGGCGTCGTCGAATTCGCTTTGGCGCCAAGCAAGTCTAACGTCGGGTTGCTTGACACCGAGATTTCGTCATCTCCCTTGTCGTCGATGTAAGTTGTCGTCGAGCCGGCGACGAGCGTGTCAACCAGCCGATAGTCGGTTGGATTGGCCCCGGTGTTGCGCCAAATGCGCACCTGGTCGAAGTCGCCACTCGCAGGCTGGGGAATGTTGTTGAGTCGGATGCGGCTGGAGCCGTCGGTGATGGGAAACGGACCCACGAGGTTAGTCGGCCGGCTCTCGATCTGGCTACCGGTGTCGTAGAAGGTGACATAGTAACTGTATTCTTCCTGATCCAAGACATCGGAGTTCATCGCCGGTCCGGCGGCAGTGGCGGCCGAATCGCTGTAGGTCGCGGTCGTGAGATCGAGACTGGCCAGTTGGTTGAACGTCGCGCCGTTATCGTCGGAGCGGTAGATGCGGCGTCCCGTCCAATCGCCGGATCCGGAAGTGTCGACCGGCAAGTTCGACAAGTTTATCGAGTCCTGCCCGGCGCCGAGAGTGACCGCAATCGCGGCGCTGGGGGCGCTTTCGTTCGGAGTGAGTGCAGAGCTGGTATACCACGTAACGCGGTATTGATACGTGTTGCCGCTGGTCAGGCTACCGCCGGTCGTAGCGCCCGCGCCGCTCGAGCTATTGGTGTTCGGCGCCGAGACGATCTGAAAGTCGCCGGAGTTGTAGGCTCCACCGCCCGAGTCGGTTTCTGGAAATTCGACAGTAATGTCGCCCAGCGCTTGTGACTCGATTTCACCCGAGGTCGTGCCGATCTCGACGCCTGGCGACAAGACGCCCGTGAAGAAGGCTTCGCTCGTAGCCTGGGCCACTGGCAGGTTGCCGAGCGGAATGTTCAGCGGCACCAGGCCGGTCGTGCTGTCGATCTGAAAGTTTTCGTCGACGCCCCAGCCCAGCACGCGGTTGCCGGTCGCCGTGACGATGTCGTTTTGCGAATTGGTTTGCAGCTGGCCGTTGCGCGTGAAGAGCTGCTCACCCTGAAAGCCTTCGACCATCAGGAAGCCGTCGCCCTGAATCGCCACGTCCAGCGGGTTGGAGCTGATCTGGATCGTGCCCTGTGAGAAATCGGGGTTGATCGACGCCACCTTCACGCCGAGGCCGATCTGGCGCGGGTTGGTGCCGCCCGTGTTGCCTGTCGGCGCCGAGCCGATGCTGATCGTCTGCAGAAACTGCGTGGCAAAGAGCACGTCCGACTCCTTGAAGCCGACGGTGCTGGAGTTGGCGACGTTGTTGCCCACCACGTCGATGACGGTTTCGGCGGCTTGCAGGCCGGTGAGCGACGTGGTGAGTGCGGATTGAAGACCCATGGTTTTACTCCTCCCCGAGTAAATAGCTGGCAGTCGTTAGTTATCTGTTCTCAGTTTTCAGTGGCTGAGGCGGGCGGTCAGGATATTGGTCGAGCGTCGCATCGCGGCTACGAGCCGGAGTTGACGACTTCGGAGACGTTGTTGAGGCTGATCTTGAAGCTGCGGTTGTAGAAGCTTGGATCGCTGTAGAACGTGCCGGTCTGGCGCGTCTCGCTGCGGGCCGCGTCGGCGGTCTTGTCCAGGTACGACGACTGTTTGCCGTCGGTCAGAATGCCCACCAGGCGGTAGTCCCCTTCGCCGGTGGCGTCGGTGCGGTAGATCTGCTTGGCCGTAGCGGTGATCGGCATGTTGCGGAGCTGGATCGAGTTGTAGTTGTTGACGTCCGACTCGGTGGACACCGCGTCGTTCCCCGAGAGCTCGATCCCTTCGAGCTGACCGTTCTCGCCTTGCCAGACGATGCGGTAGGCGTACTTGCCGCGCCCCACGTCGCCGGCCTCGATCGACGGATTGGCCTTCATCGCCAGGTCGAGATGCAGCTTCGGCTGGCCGTCTTCGATCGAAACGCGCGAAACTGTGCCGGCCACTTTCTGGTTGTCGTCCGAAATGGCCTGGATGTCTTTGCCGATCAGGTTGGTCGAGCTGGTGATGTTCTGGCCCAACAGCACCGAGTCGAGCGTGCTGGTGAGCTTGTCGGTCGAGCCGATCTGACGGAGCTGGTTGATCTGGGCCAGCATCTCGCTGTTGTCCATCGGATTGAGCGGATCCTGGTTCTGCATCT
>JBFWSG010000102.1:0-12361 GCA_050248495.1 Pirellulales bacterium
GGCGTGGTCCATGACAACTGCGCGGCCTGGACGAGCGATGCACAGGCCCGATTCTGCCCGAGCAGTTTGTAGTACTGATCGACAGTCACATAATCGGGCTGATACATCCGCATGACGCGTTCGTCGAAAAACGTCGTCAGATGGGAGGCATAGGCGGCGGTTTCCCAGGAAGCGACTTCCGCGCCCACTTTGCGATTGGGATGGACCGTGAAGTAGATGCCGCCGGTTTCGGAAGTGAGGCGGCAGAGTCCGTAGGGACCGAAGCCGGAATCGATTCGCTCGTCGTATTGCCGCACTCCGGCGAAATTCAATTTGAGCCGCTCGGGCAGCAGCGATTCAGGCCCCTGATGCACCGGCAGCCACTGCTCGGACTGGTCGAACTTGGGATCTGGATCGACATAGCGAATAAACGCGTCCTCGCGGCCAAAGGGCGCGGGAACTCCGATCACGTAGACGGGCATGGCATACTTGCGGCAGCTCTCGATCGTCGCATCGAGCTCTTGCACGTCGTCGCCGGCTTCGTCGGTGAAAATGACGATCATCACGTTGCGGCGCGGAGAGCGCAAGCGATAGTGGCGAAATTTGTCGGCCAGGAAATGGACTGATTGAAACACGTTCTCGTGGCCAGAAGTGTCGTCGGCCACTTCGCGGACTGCGGTCTTAATGGCCGCGACGTCGTCGGTGGGCGACTTTGTGAGCAACTGGACCGACGAACCGAAAGCTGCGACCGCCGTGAGGAGCGGCTTGTCGTCGTGACGCTCAAAGGTCGGATTACCGGAAGCCTCAATCACTCCCAGCTCGTCGTACACGCGGTCGAAGCGCTTGGCGATCGACTCGCGCTGGGCCTTGAGGCTACCCGATTGATCGAACAGCCAGACTACGAGCGTGGGTCGTTCATCGAGCGAGAGCAGGATTTCCTGAGTGATGCGGTCGACGGCGCCGGCGGCGCCGACCGCGCCGCTGCTTCCCGTACCCGTAATCAAGAGATTTTCCGTCGCGTTGGGGCCGGCGAGCAGCGTCTGGTTGATGTTGAGGACCTGCACGTCGCCGACGGGCGTAATCGCGGCGACCTGGTATGCGAGTTCGGCGTCCGGCGCTTCGACGAGCGACTGGGGCAAGGCCGCGCCGGCGCCGCCGTCACTCATGGCGCCGACCTCTTCGGTTTTCTCCGGAGCGAATTGAAACGCATCCAGGACCGGTACTGGCTCCGCTTCCACGTCGCGAGCAGCGAGCAACACCTCGCGGCGCTCGTTTGGCAACAGCAGCGTAGCGGCCGCCAAAGCGAAGAGGGCGGAAAGATGGAGGGCCAGGCTCGCCAGCCACCCGTAGGCGCCCGGGTCGAGCAGCGAATCTTCGATGCCCGCGCGGGTCTGCCACCACTCGCGCAATTTGCTCGCTGCGACCATGGCCATACGTCCCGCGTGTACCTCGAACCGAGTTCCGTCGAGCCGCGGTGATGCGCGGCTCTCTCCTTATTCTCAATAGCGGCGGCGAATCGGGCAACGGCCGTGCCCCAGCTAAAAACCCCGTTGCCGCCCTCAGGTTTCGGTTACAATGGAGGCGACCGCCGCGGCAAGTCGCGTCGCGGCCACGATTTGAACGCAGTTTTTCGAGGAATCGAGTTATGGCGAGCTGTCTCCGGTGGGCCGTGGGCGCGGTCATTTTTTGGTGCGTCTCGTGCCCGCTGGCGAGCGCCCAGCGGACGCCGGCGGCCGAGGCGACGCGGGTGCAGTCGAGGGACGGGGTCGAGCTGTCGGTCAGCTTTTATCCCAGCCGCGTGGCTCAGGACCCGGCGCTGGGGAAACAGGTCACCCCGGTGGTGCTCCTACATGACGAAAAAGACACCCAGGGTAGCTTTTCTTCGCTGGTAGCGCGGCTGCAGCAGGCGGGACAGGGTCAAAATCAACCGACATTCGCCATCGTGACCGTCGACCTCCGTGGACACGGTGCGAGCACGCGCCAAACCGCGCCCAACGGACAGATTCGCGAGCTGGACGCGGCGAAGCTCTCGCGGAACGACATTCAAGCGATGACGATCTACGACATGGAAGCCGTGCGGAGCATGCTGGTCGAGAAGAACGACGCCGGCCAATTGAATCTCAATAAATTGTGCCTGGTTGGAGTTGGCCTTGGCGCGACGGTGGCGGTCAACTGGGCCGCCCAGGATTGGTCGGCGCCGCCGCTATTGGTCGGCAAGCAGGGCCAGGATGTGAAGGCGCTGGTGCTGGTCTCGCCGCAGTGGAAGTACCGGGGCATCATGATGCAGCAGGCGCTGAAACTCGCCGCGATGAAGAAGGGCGCCGCCTGGATGCTCATTTTTGGCGAAGAATCGAGCAATCAGACGGCCGACGCCCACCGCATGATGAAGCAGCTGGAGCGGTTCCATCCGGAGCCGGCGGCGAATTCGACAGTTCCGCGCGGCCTGGTCGAATTGCCGGTGAAATCATCGCTCGAAGGGAGCGGGCTGCTGAGCCAAATGGGCCAACCGATCGAAGAGCGGATCGTCGAGTTCTTGAAGACGAATGTCGCCAGCCAGGAGCTACCCTGGTCGAAGCGGCGGAATCGGCTCCAATAGCCTCGCGGTGGAAGCCAATCAGTTGTCGTGGCCTGTCGGTATCGGCTGCAGCAACCTGGCGTGGGGCGCTTCTTCAAACGCCTTGGGGGACCAGGGGACGGGAACCATCGCGTCCGGCCCGCGCGGCTCCGACACCGCGACGCTCCCAGTCGGACTCAGGGCCGCCAGCGCATCGCCGGGTCGCTCGCGGGCCGGGATGCGCAGTTCGACGCCGATCGGCAGCAGCTCCGGATTAGTGAGCACGTCGCGGTTCAGTCGGTAGATTTCGGCGGACCGCTCGGGATCATCGAGGTAGCGCTCGGCAAGACGGGTCAGCGTGTCGCCATCGATCACGACGTGCGTGCGGAGTGCATCCACCGGTTTTGCGCCGGGATCGAGCGGAGGACTGTTCTTGCGGACGACTTCCGATTCGTGATAAGCCGCCTGTTGTGGTTTGGGAGGCGCGGTGCTGAGGTCCTGGAATGTGGCTGGCACGGCTCCTTCCTGCACGTTGCCGTCGCCCGTCGGCCAGCGCGGCCAGCGATCCCAGGGCGACGCGGCCGGCTGCGAACTTGCGACGACGGGCCGCACTTCGGTGATGCGGGCCTTCGGGCCGGGCTTCGGCTCTTCGGCTGCCTGCGCCTGGATTGGCGCGGCGACGAGCGGAGTCTGCAACAGTGTCGGCGCGGCGGCCGGCTCCGGGTGACTTGCCACGTGCGTGGCGCGTAGCGCAGGCGGCACGGGCATGGTTGACGTGGTTGAACTCGGTTCGGTCGACGCGCGGAGCCAAGTGGGTCCCTCGTGTTTGGCGGCGACGAACTCGGCCGCGGTCGGGTCGGCGTCGATCGAGACGGCCGACTCGGCCACAAGCTGTCCGACTTCGGTCGGCGGCTTTTCCGGCGCCATCCAATTCTTGACGCCGGAGAGCCAGCCCAAATCGGCCGACGGGTCGAGTGGCGACTCCGCCGCGGGCAGCACCAACTCGGGCACGCCGCCGAAGACCAAGGCAGCCAGGTAACCGCCCGCGACCAGAATGGCCGCCAGGCTGAACTTACGCGATTTTGACACGGCGAACCTCCACGATGGGATGTGGCGAGGCCGCGGCGCCGGCATGGCAGCCGTCAGGCATCGCGCTCACAGCGGGTTCGTCCGTGAACTCAAGACGTCGGCACCGGAGTGAAATCGGCGCGGACCATTGTTGTCTTCGACCCCCGCGACGGCCAGGTTCGCGGCAATTCGCGTCGAGAACGAAAAAACGCCGATGACTCGTGCATGTGGCGCGGCACAGATGGCGGGTCCCGTTCGGGCAAAGTTTGACTTTGGCGCAAAGACCGCCGTTCGCGCAAATGGCGCGCTCTTCGTGTCGGCTCCGCTGGCTGCCGGTCAGATGGTCGCCGGCGCGATATCCGCCGATTCGCCGCTGAGCCAGAGCAGGACCGGGGCGGCAATGTAGACAGTGCTATAAGTGCCCGCGATCACACCGATCAAAAATGCGAAGGCGAACCCGTGGATGCCGTCGCCGCCGAAGAAGTACAGGATCACGACGGTCATGAACACGGTGAGGGCGGTCAGGATCGTGCGGCTCAAGCATTGGTTGACGCTGTCGTTCACCATCTTGGCCGTGAGTCGCGGACTTTTGCCCTTGATCTCGCGCAAGCGGTCGAAGGTGACGATCGTGTCGTTGATCGAATAGCCGATGATCGTGAGCAATGCGGCGACGATCGTCAGGCTGATCTGGAAAGCATCGATCTGCAGGAACGAGGCCAGCCCCGGCACGGTCTCGACAACGTACTTGCTGAGAGCGATCATGCCGACGGTGACCATCACGTCGTGAACCAGCGCGACCGCCGCAGCGATGCCGTAGGTCAGCTTGGAGAAGCGGACCCACAGGTAGACCACCACGCCCAACAGGCTGATGAAGAGCGCTTTGAGCGCGTCGAGCTGCATGTTGCTCGAAACGCGTCCGCCGATTTTGCTGGCCAAGGGGAACATGGCCATCTTTTCGATGTCGTTCTCGAGCCGCGTGAATACTTTCTGAGCGGTGGCTTCGTCGGCGCCGCCGAGCTTGACAGTCCAATCCTTGAGCCGCTGCGAACTGCCGGGCCGATGTTCGGGGCTGTCGGCGGAAACGATGATGCCGGAGAGGCCTTCCGACTCGATCGCACCATTTACCAGTTCCAGGAGCGCATCGTGGCTGATGCCTTCGTCAGCCTCGTAGGCCGGCCCCTTGTTAATGGAGATCTGGCTTTCGAAGCCTGAGAAGTCTCCCTCTTTGAATGGGGCGAGCGGTCCGGTGTCGACCGAGTACATCAGCAGTTTGTCGTCGAACGTGTCGAGGATGATCTGCTTGACGCTGTCGACCGACTGTTCGCTGGTATCGATCGAGAAGCGCGTTCCCGAATTGCCGCGCTCCACGACCAGCAGATTCTTGGTCTCCAGAGCGGTGCCTTCGAGCGAGTCGCGGACCTGGGCGATCGACATTTTGTCTTCCGGGATCAAGGCAAACGTGACGGAGGAGCCGCCCGTAAAGTCGATGTCGAGCATGTTCCAGCCGCGGGCGTATACCGCCACCATGCCGATGCCGATCAATACGAGCGACGCGCCGATGGCAACGTACCGTACGCCCAAAAAGTCGTAGTTGGGCGTAGCCATCAACTTGAGCATGGTCAGCTTTTTGATCCAGCCCTGCCGCTCGAAGATGTCGAAAATCAACCGTGAGACGAAGATCGCGGTGTACATGCTGGTCAGGATGCCCAGGATCAGCGTGACGGCGAACCCCTTCACCTGGTCGGTGGCGAACAGGTAGAGCGCGATACCGGAAATGATCGTGGTGATATTCGAATCGACGATCGCCGACATGGCCCGGTCGAAGCCGTTGCGAATGACCATCCGCAGCGCGGCGCCCCCTTTGAGCTCTTCGCGCATCCGCTCGAAGATCAGCACGTTGGCGTCGACGGACATGCCGATGGTGAGCACTAAACCGGCGAGGCCGGGCAGCGTGAAGGCGGCTTTCATCAACACCATCAAGGCCACCACCAGGAGCAAGTTGAATCCCAGTGCGATGCAGGCCACAAATCCGGCGAATTGGTAGTAAATCAGCATGAAGATGATGATTGCCGCAAACGACACCGCGATCGCGCGGGTGCCGGCCTGGACCGTGGTCAGGCCGAGCGTGGGGCTGATAATCTGCTCGCTGATGGGCTCCTTGGCGAGCCGCAGCGGCAGCTCGCCTTCGCGCAAGATCGAGACGATGTAGTCGACCTCTTCCTCGCGCATGCTGCGGCCGCTGATCTGGCCCTGGCTGGAAATGGTCGACTCGATGCTCGGCGCCGAGAGGAGCCGCTTATCGAGCACGATGCCGAGGAAGCGGCGGGCACCCGTGGCCTGGTTGGGCGTGTTCTTGCTGGTGAGCTGCTGGAAGCGCCGCGCGCCGGCGGAATCAAACGTGAAATGGACCGCCGGTCCGCCACGCTCGTCGACGCTCTTGGCGACCGAACGCAGGTATTTGCCGGTCACGCTGACCGACTCGGGGTCGACGAGGACCAGGGCTTCGGGCGTATCGCCGACGAGCCGCTTGACGATGTGCCGTCCGTTGGGGTCTTCCTGATCCGCCGGACCGAATTCTTCCGGCGAATAGGCGACCCATTCCGCCACCGTGCGGCCGCCCAACTTGACCTCGTTGATCGCCGGCGACAGATCCCGCGCGAGGCGAATGATCTCGCGTTCCTGCGGGTTGGGCTGCGTCGGATCGGCTGTAATACGAAATTCGAGCTGGCCCATCTCCGTGATGCGACGCTTGACGAATTGCAGGGCGTCCTGGCCGGTATTCGGGATAATGATTTCGAGCGCCGAGCCGTATTCGCGGATCGTCACTTCGCGCGTGCCGGTTGGGTCGATGCGTCGCTTGAGGATGTCGATCAGATCCTGCATCTTGGCCTGCTGTCCGGTATCGACTTCGCCGGCGGGAGGCTCGTTGAGCTCGTAGATCAGCGTAATGCCGCCTGCCAGGTCCGGGCCGGCTTTGAATTCGCCCATCGAGACAATGGCGATCGACGCGGCCAGCGTGCCGAGCACCAGGCTGATCTTCCAGCCGTGGTCCGGCATCCGCAGCCAGGATGCCAGCCAATTGCCGACGATCACCGGCAACACGAACAACCCGACGATGATCAAACCGTAGGTGATAGGGCGAGAATAGATGTCTTTGGCCGTTTCGTTGACGGCGGCACTGGCCGAGTCACCCGGCCGAGTAGCGGCGGCTTTGTCGTCGGCGCCGGGAGTCGTCTCCGGAGTCGCCGGGGCGGACTTCGTCGTGTCCGCAGCGGATTCGGCATTCTCTGCCGGCGGTTCCGTCGCGCTAGCGTCTGTCGCAGGGGTTTCTGACTTGGTTTCGTTCGCGGTCGACTCGGCAGGAGCGGCCGAAGTCTCCGCTGCGGGCGTCTCGGCCTTCGTCTCCGCTGGGGCCGCAACTTTCGACGAATCCGCTGCCGCGTCTTGAGCGGCGCTGTTGGCTACCGGTCCGGCCAGCAGGACGGCGATTCCCAGCATGAGGAGCCAGGAGGAGAAGCGCGGACATCCCTTCGCCGCGCGGGAAAGACAACTTCCGGTTGTGCTCATGATAATTTTCTATCCGCTTTGCCGCGCCGCCTGGTGGCATTCGTCTGCCAAATCGGGCGCCTCGCGGCCAGTTCTTATTTTGATTTTCCGCCTGCGGGCGATCCCGCCGAGTTGTCGTCGTCCGTCACCACGCGGGCAATCGCCGAGGAATTGATCCGCAGCTTGGTGCCGGTGGACTCATCGACGCGAATCGTGACGCGGTCGGCATCCCGCTGCACGTTGGTCACGACGCCGTGGATGCCGCCAATCGTGATGATGTGGTCGTTTTCCTTCAGTTCCGAAACCAGCTTCTTGAACTCGTCGTCCTTCTTCTTCTGCGGCCGAATCATCAGGAAATAGAACAACGCAAAGATGATGATGAGCGGCCCCATCATCTTGAAAAAGGCGTTGGGGTCCTGCTGCGCGGGCGCTTCCTGTTGGGCGAAGAGCCAGAGCTGTTGAACCAGGGCAAGCACGGGTGCAATTCCGTTGGAGAAGGGGACGTTGGGAAGGGGTCCGGTCGGAAAGGGTCAATGAACAGAAACGGCCCGACGCGGGCCGCGCCGGGCCACCGCCTGGCAACTCAAGCCCGCCATCATAAGGTGAAGCGGCGCAAGGGGCAAGGGCGGGTGGCAGGGGGCTGCCGATTGCGGATTTTGGATTTCGGATTGAGGATTGAAAGGGCCTATTCGGCGGTACGAAATCCGTGATCGGAAATCGCTTCCTGGCGGCCGCCCCAACCGCGCACGCGCTCTTCATAAAAGGCCGCGAAGCGGTCGGCGGCGATGGCCTCGCGGGCGCGGCCGAGGAGCCGCTGATAATAGGTGAGGTTGTGGATCGAGAGCAGAATCGGGCCGAGCATTTCGTTGGCTTGGAACAAATGGCGCAAATAGCCGCGGCTGTGGCGGCAGGCCAGGCAGGGGCAACCGGCCTCGAGCGGCTCGCGGTCGAGCGCGTGTTGCTGATTCCGCAGCCGCACCGGACCGCGGTCGGTGAAGGCCAGGGCGTTGCGGCCGTTGCGCGTGGGCATCACGCAGTCGAACAGGTCGACACCGCGACGGATTGCTTCCAACAAGTCGATTGGCCGGCCGACGCCCATCAGGTAACGTGGCCGGTCGAGCGGCAAGTGGGGCAGCGTGACGTCGAGCGTGGTGTACATTTCGTCGGGAGTTTCGCCGACGCTGAGTCCGCCAACCGCGTAACCGACAAAGTCCATCGCCACGAGCGCGGCGGCCGACTCGGCTCGCAGCTCGGCGTCGAGGCCGCCTTGCACGATGGCAAATATTGCCTGGTCGCTGCGGGTGGCAGCGGCGCGGCAGCGCTCGGCCCAGCGGACGCTCCGTCGCATCGCTGCGGCGATCACTTCGCGCTCGTTGGGAAGGGCGACGACGTGATCGAGTTGCATGGCGACGTCGCTGCCGAGCTCTTCCTGCACCGCGATTGACTGTTCGGGCGAAAGCTCGATTGCCGCGCCGTCGATGTGCGAGCGAAACGTGACGGCATGCTCGTCGATTTGCATGCGATCGGCGAGGCTGAAGATCTGGAAACCGCCGCTATCGGTGAGGATCGGACCGTCCCAACCGGTGAGGCCGTGCAGATCGCCGAGGGCGGCCACGGTGGCCGCGCCCGGGCGGAGCAGCAGATGATACGTGTTGGCGAGGATCATCTGCGCGCCGGTCTCGCGCAGGCGGCCGACGTCGACGCCCTTCACCGTGCCCTGCGTCCCCACGGGCATGAACGCCGGCATGTTGACGACGCCATGAGGCGTGGTGAAGCGGGCCAGGCGGGCGCGCGAGCCGGTGTCGGTGTGTAGAACCCGAAAAGCGAATGAAGCCATAGCAGAGGTGTCGGGTGTCAGGTTTCAGGTGTCAGTGCAATGGTTCTGACACCTGACACCTAGCGCCTGACACCTCTTTGCATCAGTCGCCGCGGAGCTTGAGGTTCTGGAGCGTGAGCTTTTCGCGGACTTCGTTGAGGCTGGTGACGCCGAAGTTCTTGCACTCCAAGAGGTCGTCGCCCGTGCGGCGGACCAGCTCGCCTATCGTGGAAATGCCCAGGCGGACCATGCACTTGCGGGCCCGCACGGAAAGATTCAGATCGGAAATCGGCCGATCCAACAGCGCCCGCTCGTTAGGCGAAAGCGTCTCGGGATCGTACTGCGGCTCTTCTTCGCGGCGCTCGGCGGCAAACTGGCCGAGCTCCAGGCCCTTCGAGACCAGCATTTCGCGAATCTCGACGAGCGACGTCTCGCCGAAGTTCTTGCTCGACAGCAGCTCCTGCTCGGTCGTCTGCGTGAGGTCGCCGAGCGTCATGATGCCCATCTTCTGCAGGCAGTTGCGGCTGCGAACCGAGAGCTCGAAGTCGGTTACCGGGATGCCGAGCACCTGGCTGAGGCGGTCCTGGCGGCGGCGGGCTTCCTCGTCGTAGTACATGTCGCGCGAGGCGTCGGCGTCCTTAAAGAACAGCCGGGCCCGGCCGTGGCTCGGGAAGACGTCGAGAATCCGCTGATAACACTGGCGGGCCTTGTCGTAGAACTGCATGTCCTCGTACAGGACGCCGAGGTTGAGCAGCGTGCCCACGTGGGTCGGGAACTGGTTGGCGGCCCGCTCGTACAACTCGCGAGCGTAGCCGTCGTTGCCGTGGCGATCGTTTTCGAGCGCCAGGCCAAACAGCGCACCGGCGTGATTCTCGTCGGCGGCCACGGCTCGCTCGAGCAGGGCCACGACTTCATCCGGGTTGACTCCCAGGGCGGCCACGGTCGCCGATCGCTGGTACAAGTATTCCGACGATTGCTCGACGGCGCCCGAGAGTCCGTTGAGCGTTTCGAGCGACGCCTGGGGCTGGCCGGCGTAGCGCTGGGCCTCGGCCTTGGCCAGCACGACCGCATCGCGGGTGTAACCGGCCCGCTCGGCCGATTGATAGGCGGTGAGCGCGTCGTCGTACTTGTCGAGGGCCAGGTAGGCCTTGCCGAGATAGAAGTGCGTGAGCGCGCCGCCGTCGCTGTGAGAGAGGGTCTCAACGGCTTCGCTGTAGCGGCCGAGCAGATAGTAGCAGACGCCGAGGCGGGCGTTCATCGCCGGGCTGCGGTTGGGCTGGGCTTCGAGCTCGGCCACGGCGTCGCGGAGATCGCGGTAGCGGCCGTAGTTGTTGGCGATCGCGCCGGTGATCTGCTCGATTTCCCGCGGGCCGAACGCCGAGGTGGAAACGATCAACTGCTTCAGGTCCATTTCGAGGCCGATGCTCATGGCAAGTCCTTTGGAGGGAGTCCAGAGTCCAGAGTCAAGGGTCGAGAGCCAGCGGAGGTTTCTGGCTCTTGACTCTCGACTCTTGACTCAAAGCTTTTTCAAGAGCCAGCGGTGGGAGTCGAACCCACAACCCCCGCATTACGAATGCGGTGCTCTGCCAATTGAAGCTACGCTGGCCGATGTGGTAAGCCCGTCTTTTTACCATGCCCCGGGGGTGGTGGGCAAGCGGCGTTGGGCGGCGGAAGTGGAGCAGGGGAAGGGGGTTAGGGCTGTGGGGCCCGTTGCAATGTCATCGCGGGACTTCCAGGTTCAGGCTCAGAGGAAGGATCGAATCGCGCGACACTTGAGTCAGTCGACGACACTGACCTGCCGGCTGCTTGCGACAGACTGTGTCAGGTGAAGGACGAGCTCGCGCGGCACGTGGTCGCGCCGAAGTAGCACAGCTTGGTACACATGGCATGTCTTCGCCATGATCACGGCTGTTTAGACGGTGTTTTCTCCGCACGAGAGAAACCACAATAGGTCCATTCCTTAAGGCGATGGGGTGGCTGGCTGATGTTGCGACGTCGCGCGAAACTATACGAAGACCAGGTGCGGACAATCAATCGCATTCTCGATGCGAAAGCGCTCCTCCGACGACACTCAGACGACGGGCCAGAATTGAGACTGTGCATGGCTCGTCTGAAGCACCTGCAGCGATCGTTGACCAAGATCGAGCGGGAGCTGAGCGCCTATGTGGAATCGCGGCCGATCGCTAAAGGCAAATCTCGATCGGCTTAGCTGCGGTCCAAGTATCGCATAGAAGCAAACCGGCGGGCGGCCTTCAGGGAAGCGTCGCCCGCCGGCTTTGGAGGCGTCCCCGTCAGCCGCGTCCTCATTGGAAAAGATGTCGGCCACAACTGGCGGGTGAGCTGTACTCGATCCTATGGCTTCGACACCTGACCACAACAACAACACGACACGATGGCGGATACCCGCCGCGCTCGTCGCCGCGCGCGATCGATAAATTCCGAATCAATTGCCAGACGGAGACACGACGGAGTGAATGTCGCCGATGAACACAAACTTCCGCGAGTCAACCTACTGCCGCAGGAGTAGCGAAAAGCAGGAGGCGTCGATCGGTGAACGCCTGCAAACGCCCATGAACAACAAGGATGACGTGAGAGCCAAGACTAGGCTCGGTGGTTCCGGAACGGCGAAGACTTCGCCCTCGAACCAAATGGCCATTGCGCTGGCATTGGGGTACGCACCGTACCCCACTGAGATTTGATGGAGTTCGACTTTGGCATAGGTCTGAGGAGGTGCGATGACCCGGTACGGGAACACTTGGGTCGAGCGCGACCCCGGAGGGCCCCAAATCGTCTCCTTGAACTCGGGACCGGCCATCAGGGATTCGAGTTCGTTCCAATCCAGTCCAAGCGTAGGGGCGTCAGGCTCGTAGAATACTTTTTGCGGGTATATTGCAATTGGCCCTGGAACCGGCACGCTGAAGCTTAAGGGTGCACGGCCCTGGCTCTCGAACGTAAGACGCAATTCAGATCCGGGCGCAAGCGGCGGCCCAAATAGGAAGTTGTCGTGATAGTGAATTACGGTCTCGCGACCGTAGGCAAAAGTTCCCGCGGTCAGCAACAGTAACGAAAAGCCGAAAGCACGCATTCTTGATTCGCCTTTCGATCTGCCCCGGGAAAGCCAGCTCAGTTTAACGGTGCCGTTCTGAAACTCAAGCAAAAAGCGTAACCTTGAGTGGCGAGATGCTCGCGGTAGCCTCGTACAGCAAGAGCCGAGATAGTACGCCGCACGCTCGGGAGCAATATCAGTGGCCGTGGCCGCTCGGGAGCGATCAGCTCCGTCACTTCGCTTTCGCGAACACCTCGCCGCGGCTGCGGGTGCAGGTCGCTCGGAAGAGGGCGTGGTCCGATTGGTCGCTAAGGAAACGCACCGAACCATCGACGTAGGCGAATTGGATTCC
>JBFWSG010000103.1:0-12336 GCA_050248495.1 Pirellulales bacterium
ATCCCAATCCAGCAATACCCGTTCTCGCAGATCAATCGAATAAGCTCGCATCACGGACCCTCCTGGATCCGCTCAGAATAATCTATCCGAACCAGCTAGCAGAACAGCAATCGGAAAGGCGCTCTAAGCCGAAATTCAATTGCCGCACTTCGTATGAGAAAAGCCCGTTCTCAGCCGCCAAGGCATACTGTTCTGCCTGGTCTTCGAGCAGGATTGTCGATTTAAGAAAGTCGTCGTACCAGCGCTCTGCCTGCTCTGCCGATCGATGTTCGGCCCACCATCGATGGGTCGACTCTGCTTCTTGCCGAGCGCGCAAAGTGATGAGCACTTCGCGCTTCATTCGGCCGCAGGCAGCGAGTTGCGCTGACGAAAGGCGCGATCAAATTCGCGCATGGGAGTCAGCCGCCCCGCCTCCATGTCGTCAATTCCCTGCTGAATTGCAAGCACTTCTTCCTCTCTTGAACGCAGTGCGGCGAGAGCCTCGCGCAGAACTTCCTCGGGCGAGCTGTACGAGCCGGTGGCGATTTGCTGTTGGATTGCGGCCCAAATATCCGGTGCAAGGTCAAGTGACATCGCGCTGCCTCCAACCTAATTGTACCAGGAAGCAAATTATGGCAGAACGACGAAAACGGGACTCGCCTCGCTGTCGATACCCATGATTATGACGTTGCCCGCTGCAAGTCGATCACCCACTCGGGCGTCTCGCGGACGTACGTCTCGACATACTTCCGCCGCGTGAAGTAGTAGAGCGCGTTGCCGCCTTGGAACAGCGTGCTCAGGGCGATCACGAGGCCGTAGAAGGCGAGCACGATCGGTTCGACCATTTGGCTCAATCCGTCGAGCGAGCCGAAGGCGGCCTTGAGTTCCGGGTTGGCGCGGAGCTGCGCGTCGATCGATTCGCTGCCCCACAGATTTGAATAAATCGCCCACAGGCAATACACCGTGATCAGGGCCAGCAGTCCCAGCTGGTTCCAGCCCAGGATCGACGCCCCGGCGGGGTCAAATTGCCGCAGCCGCTCTCGGCCGCGGAATTCGTTCCAGGCCACTGCCGCCAAGCCGGCAAAGACGGCCAAGCCCGCCAGGCTGAACAGGGCGAAAGGGGCCGACAGCGCCGCCAAGACCGCCGTCGTCCAGGCGTTGAACGTGGCGACCCGGCAGGCCCGACGGATGGGCTCGGCGCGGCCGCTAGCAGCCGCCAGCGCCTGGTGGTGGGAAGCCGAAAGGGGAGGGTCCGTCGGAGGCATCACAACCGGTGCGATCGCAATAGAGGTAGACATGGGGAGCCGACTGTGTTCAATTAAGTGCCCTCGACATTGTACGTCGCAAGTTCTTGTAAAATAACCAGTTGTGAATTGAGAATTCACAATCCCGCCCTCTATTTTCGCCGCGAATTTGCGGTCCCGCCCGATTTTTTCCCCTCGCCTGTAACACCCCGCCAACTCGCCCGTATGAGCCAGTGAGGATGAGACCGGGACCCCAAACCGGCATCCAATCACTTGCCAGCGGGGAGCTTTACGATGAACACCACGGTCACCAACGCCTACGCCGCAGCAGCTTCGCAGACCTCGATTTTCGCCGACCCGGCCGCAGACTACGGTTTGGAAGCCAACTACGGCCTGGAAGCCCGCAATGCCCAGGGCCTGACGGCCGAGGAAGAAATCGCCAACAGCATTACGCACGGCCTGGGCTTTGTGTTGAGCATCCTTGGGGCATTCATTATGGTCGACGCATTTTCCGGCGGCGACGGTTGGCGCGTGGCCGGCTGTGCCATCTTCGTGACGTCGATGATCGCCGTCTACGGGATGTCGACCCTCTCGCACGTACTGCAAACGCCAAAGCTGCGGTCGCTGTTCCGGGCGATCGACCAAGGCACGATTTATCTGTTGATTGCCGGCACCTACACGCCATTCTCTTTGGCCTATCTCCACGCGATGCCGTGGTGGATTCTGCTCGGCGCCATCTGGGCCGTGGCGATCTATGGGTTCACGTCGAAGGTGCTCTTCGCCCACCGCGTGGACAACGTTTCGATGTGGCCCTGCATCGTCTGCGGCGCGCTGCCATTTGTCGCGATTCCGACGCTGCTCACGATGCTGCCTTTGAGCTGCCTGGTGTGGATGATGCTGGGAGTCGTCTGCTACCTGCTGGGCCTCGTCTTCTGGATCAACGATCGCAAGGTGCGACACTTCCACGCGATGTGGCACATGCTGGTGATGGCCGGCAGTGCAGCCCACTTCTCGGGCGTACTGCTGTTCGTCGTGCTGCCGCGGTAAGCATCAGCGGCGACTGCGTTCGGGGGCAGCTATCGCAACAAGTGCAGAAGCCATTACTAGAAACATGGCCGCTGGTTCGGGCACCGCGGCGGCTGCAGTCAGAGCGCCGCTTCCAGCTGAGACGCCGAAATTCGTCGTCCACACGGAATAGTCCCCTTCGTCAATCGTGCCGCTGAGATTTCCATCGGCACCGGTGCCCAAAGCGACAGTTTGTCCCAGCGTATTTCGCCAGACAGTGTAGTCCGCGGCATCAACTGTCCCGTCGCGATCGAAGTCGCCAGGCAGGAAAGTGGGCATGTACTGCGTCAGCTGTGCCATCGTGCCGTTGAACACGTCGCGATCGACGGTGGCCGGGATTCCGTTGACCGAGCCGGAATCGGTGTATTGCCAAAATGCAAAGCTTCTCCACGGCGAGTAGGCTGTCCTTGGTGGCACGCTGGGTGGCGTGTAATTCCAATTCGCCAGCCAAAGCGGGTACTTGGTGAGATCAGACTCAACATAGCTACTGGCAAAACTGCTGCCCGTGTAGATGATGGGCGTGATTCCGAGCCGGCTCTCAACCTGAGCGCAAAAATCACGGGCCCACTCGGAGACGTACTGGCGCACGGTCAAAGGCGCGACGGAATTGTCGGGGATTTGTTCCAAATCGAGCACAGGACGCATGACGAGCGATGATCCCTGGTAAAACCGCGAAATGGCATCCACGAAATCGTTGGCTTCATCAATCGCGTCATTCGGATTCGTTTCACCCGAATTGAGCCGGGCAAAATGATAGGGTCCAATTGGAATTCCTGCGGCCAGTGCGCCGCTCATGTACGACGAGAACCTGGGATCGACGTAATCGACTCCTTCCGTCGCCTTACAAAACGCGAATTGAATGCCTGCATTCTTGACGGAAGTCCAATTGATGGACCCCTGATAGTTCGAAACGTCGACTCCTTCGATGAGTGCGCACACGGGCGAGACGGCGCCGAGCACTACTAAGCAGACGGTGAACCAAAAAAGAACTTTAGTTGTTGGGCACCGCATAAGTGAGTGGGCGCGATGGGGCGCGCGAACATTGTTACTGGAATTCAATTCGGCCGTCACGAGATGTTCCGAGCGCGACGTCGCAGCCGCGCGGCGGGAATCACAATTGATATAAGCAATAGCAGCGCCGTCGACGGCTCGGGGACGGAATAATTCGGCGAGTACTTTTGAAGCAGTTCTTGCAGTGTGCCGTTGAAGACGTCGAGGTCGACATTGCCGCTGATGCCGGGAACGCTACCGGTGCTTGAGTGCTGCCAAAACTCCCAGCTCGACCAGGGGGCATATTGAGAGGGCGACAACGTGGCCGGCGGGTCCGGACCATAGTTGGCGATCCACAGCGGATACGACGTGACCGTGCTGTTAAATTCCGTCGAGGCGAAATCGGTGTACGTGTAAATGATCGGATCGACGCCGAGGCCCTCTTTGATCGTGGTGGCCCATTTCACGACCCACTGGGACATGAACGATTGGCTCAGGCTCTTATTGCTTGGCAGCTCGATGTCGAGCACCGGCCGCAGCATCAGGCCCGAACCTTGGTAATACGGCTTCATCAACTGAATCAGGTAGTTGGCTTCGTTCACCGCGTCGTTGGGGTCGGCCGAGTTGGTGTGCGGATAGCCGACGGCATACGGTCCGATGGGAATTCCCGCGGCGATCGCCCGATTGAAGTTGTTCACGTAGTTCGCATCGAAGTCACAGCAGGCGCCCAGGCTGACGCGGGCAAACGCGAACTGGATGCCGGCGTTCTTGATCTGCTGCCAATTGGCGGCCGTGATGTTCCCCTGGTAGGCCGAGATGTCGATGCCGTTGATCAGCGCCAGCGCCGGGGCGCACCAAGCCAAAGCGACGCCGGCCGCGATTGCCGCGAGAAGTCTCTGTTTCCGTTCCATCCCTCTATCGTAGCAGCACCACGGGGCGATTCTGCGCACTGTCGTCTCGCAAAAACGCAGCGGCTGCCACGAGGTTTGGGCGACTGTATTGGAGCCAAGCGGCGGGCATCGCGGAGCGGGGCTATTTCTTCCGCATC
This sequence comes from Pirellulales bacterium, assembly GCA_050248495.1. Lineage (GTDB taxonomy): Bacteria > Planctomycetota > Planctomycetia > Pirellulales > Lacipirellulaceae > DASYDU01. The sequence goes on from JBFWSG010000103.1 coordinate 4,327, forward strand.
ATGCGGTCGCGGAGGCTCGCCAGGCCGGAATTGAACAGAATCCAGCCGCCGACGAACGTACCGGCCAGCGGCACCGGAATGCCGACAACGATGCCGGCCAGGAACGACTTGAGCCACAAGCCTGGGCCGCGGTCGCCCGCATATCGGCTCTGAAACAGAAACGTGCCCAGCGCGCCGCCGATGAAACCGGCGACCGCCGCCACTGGCACCGCGAGGCCCAGCGTGATCGTCTCCTGCGAAAACAGCAGCCAGTCGAGGCCGAGGATCCACGCCCCCGTGGCGGGCAGCAGCCACTGCTCCGCGCTCGGCCTGGTGAGCCAGTGCCAGAGCGATGCTTCGGGTGACGGGACGGTAATCGGCTTCTGGGTTACTAGTTCGTTCATCGGTTCGTTCGTCGGGAGACGCTCTTTCGGATCCTCATGCACAGGGTTAGCGGGCGAGTTCATGCACCCAATTCTACGGATACGACCCGCAAGCGGCCACGGTTCTCGCCGCAATTGGAAAGGCAGCAGGCGGCGCTACGCGAGCGCCTGGATCAGCTCGGTTTCGAGCTGCGACTGATCGTCGGTCCAATGGCCATACTTTTCGACGAGCGGCTGGACTGGGTGGAAGCCATGCGACTGGATCCACTGGTGTAGCGACTCGCAGGCGGACGGCAGCAAGCTGTACGGCCCGACGTGCCTGGCGTAGGCATAACGATCGAGCCGGACTTCTCGTCGCTCCAGCCCGACGGCCGCCGCGTCGGCGACGTCGGCCTCCACGCCGGCGAAGACATCGTCGTGCGGGCCATAGACGACATGGTTCAACCCGCGATTGGCGATCTGGTGCTGCTTGATCACGGGCCAAACCCGGTCCAAGAGTGCCCGAATGTCGTCGCCGTAGCAGGTGCCCTGCTGGTGCTGCCGCGAGGCGCCGTACAGCACGACGGAAAACGGCTCGTTGCGAATTTCGGGAATCATCGGCGCGCTTGCCAGTCGTCGAGCTATTTTTCGGCGGTCGCTTCCGTGAGCGAAATATCCTTCACGAACACGTCCCCCTCGGCGAATCCCAGCACAAAACCGACGCGGTTGTTGCCGTCCACGACGTCGTGAGCGGTGAACTCGAACTTAAAGTCTTCGTAGTCCTTGCCGGGATTCAATTGCTCGCGGAGCCCGATTTCATGCCAGTCGACCTGGTGAATCTGCCCGACCAGGTTCACTGCCACTTCCTGCGGCGACTTCATCGAGAATTTTATGACATACTTCCGGCCATTTTCGAGGTCGATGCCGGGTTGATAGGTCTGCACGTGCCAGTCCGTGCCGTCGGTCTTGGTCGTGGTGAAGACGATCGCCTCGTCGTCGGCCTTCATCGAACCCTCGCCTCCTTCGTTGACCTCGAACACCCAGGACTCGACGTCGTTGGTCGGCTTGAGCAGATTCTTGGCTGCGGGCTTGGCATCTTTCGCCGGCGCCTCTTCGGCCGCGAGTGCGGGGAGCGAGACCAGCGACAACAACAGCAGAGCGACGAGCGACTTCATGACGGGGTTCCTCCTGGAAGTGCGCGAAAGGGCGGGCCGGCCGCGGCACGAACTGCCCGGGCGCAAGCAGTGTACCGATCCGGCGCGGAAGTAGCCAACGACGCCAGGCGCAATTCGAGCGCCAGCCGCCAAGATTGGCGGAAATCGGGAAGAATTCCGGAAAGATCGCGGAATCGAGGCGCTGCTGGTGCAGCTGAACCGGCTGGCGGTTAGCGCTTCGAGAACTGCGTGCCGCGACGAGCGCCGCGGAGGCCCGGCTTCTTGCGTTCCTTCATGCGGGCGTCGCGGGTGAGGAAGTGCTTCTCGCGGAGCTTCTCGGACAGATCGCTGTCGTACCGCATCAAGGCGCGGGCGATGCCCTGCATGCAGGCGCCGGCCTGACCCGTATTGCCGCCGCCGTGGACCAGAATCTCCACGTCGACGCTGTCCCGCACGCCGCAGTGGTCCAGCGGGGCGGTGGCCGCGTTGCGGTCCTGGTCGATCGTGAAGAATTCTTCCAGGGGGCGGTCGTTGACCGTCAGCTTGCCCGCACCGGCGCGAATTCGCACGCGGGCCACCGACGTCTTGCGGCGGCCGGTTCCCAGGGCGTCGACACTCTTGGCTGCGGCTGCTGGCATGAATCAAATCCTGATCGTTGAAAGTTGTTAGTTGATGGTTGTCAGTTGTCAGTTGTCAGTTGCGGAAAACCATCCAACAGCGTCGCGGCCAGTGTCTTCCACAACTAGCAACTGACCACTAACCACTGACCAATGTTTTACTTGACCGCCAAATCGGTCGGCACCGGCTGCTGCGTCGCGTGCGGATGCTCGTTGCCGGCGTAGATCTTCAGCTTCGAGATCATCTTGAACGCGAGCTTGTTCTTGGGCAGCATCCGCCGCACCGCTTCGTGCAGAATCCGCTCCGGATGACGCTCAAAACGATCGACTGCCTTCACCGAGCGCTGGCCCGGGTAGCCGGTCGTCCAGCGGTATTCTTTTTGTTCCCACTTCTTGCCGGTGAACTTCACCTTGTCGGCGTTCACCACGACCACAAAGTCGCCGGTGTCGACGTGGGGCGTGTAGGTCGGGCGGTGCTTGCCCATCAGGATCACGGCGATGTCGCTGGCCAAGCGGCCCACGATCTTGTCGGTGGCATCCACCAGGAGCCACTTCTGTTCCACTTCGTCCGTCTTGGCCATGTACGATGTCATGTGATTCGCATTCCTGGCGGCGCTCGCCCCGCGATGGAGGCCAGCCGCCCTGCAATTGCTGCCGAAATATCGAGAATCCAACAGTTTACCGGTTGGAGTTGGGGGCCACAAGGGCGGGCCGATCGAATGAATTGGGCGAAAAATCGGGCCTATTTCCGCCGTTCCCGCAGCCACAGCGCCACGCCCCAGAACGACAGGAACGCCGCCATCGAGCCCAGCACGATCAGCGGCTTCCGCAGGTCGTGGACGGGCCGGTCGGCGCTCGGCTCCAAATAGGCTCCCAAAGCGAACACCCCGGCCCAAATCACCAAGGCCCCGGCCAGGATCGCCAGCGGCAGCCATTTCTTGCGCGTTTCGATGTCCATGTTCATGCGGAGAAGCGGTCGCGGGCGGGACAATCATCGGCATTCCCGCAGTTGCGCACTGCCCTATCCGTTCCGCTCCTTAGTCATTGGTCATTCGACATTCGTCATTTAGATTGAAGCCCGGCACGCAATAATCCCCAAGCGACGCCAGGCGATTCAACGAACATCAGGGCAATTCACATGATCGTGGGTGTACCGAAGGAGATCAAGCAGGACGAATACCGCGTGGCAATGTTGCCGGTCGGCGTGGAGGAGCTAGTCCGCCGCGGGCATCAGGTGCTGGTGGAGGCCGGCGCGGGGCTTGGTTCGGGCATCGCGGACCACGATTACCTGCGGCAGGGCTGCGAAATGGCCAGCGGGCCGGAAGAGATATTCGGCCGTTCCGACTTGATCGTCAAAGTCAAAGAGCCGCTGCCGCCCGAGTGGCCGCTGATCCGTCAGGGGCAAACGGTCTTTACCTACTTTCATTTCGCCGCCGACCGCAAGCTCACTGAGGCGATGCTCTCGAGCGGCGCGACCTGTGCCGCATACGAGACGCTGACCGACAGCCAAGGCCGCTTGCCGCTGCTCACGCCGATGAGCGAAGTCGCGGGCCGCATGAGCATCCAGGAAGGGGCCAAGTACTTGGAGCGGCCGCAACAGGGTCGCGGCATCTTGCTCGGCGGCGTGCCGGGTGTGGCGCCGGCCCACATCACGATCCTCGGCGGCGGCATCGTTGGCGCGAACGCGGCCAAGATCGCCGCCGGCTTCCGCGCCGACGTGGCGATCCTCGACGTCAACATGGACCGCCTGCGGTATCTCGACGATACGATGCCGCCGAACGTCGACTGCCTGTTCAGCGATCGCCACACGATCCGTGAGCAGCTCGCCTGGGCCGACCTGGTGATCGGCGCCGTGTTGATTCCCGGGGCGAAGGCGCCGATGCTTGTCGAAGAGGAAGACTTGCGCCGCATGAAGCCGGGGAGCGTGATCATCGACGTGGCCATCGACCAGGGCGGCTGCATCGCCACGAGCCGGCCCACGTCCCACAGCAATCCGACCTACATCATCGACGAAGTACTCCACTACTGTGTGACCAACATGCCCGGCGCCGTCGGCCGCACGAGCACGTTCGCCCTGTGCAACGTGACGCTGCCCTGGGTGCTGGAGATCGCCCAGCGCGGCATCGACAACGCCGCCCGAGATTTGAAGCCCGTCGCCCGCGCGATCAACACCTATGCGGGCGAGGTGACGAACAAAGCGGTCGCGGAAACTTTCGGCCTCCCGTTTAACCCGCGCTTCAACGGCAATGGCTGAGCCGTTCTTCACGCTCCGCTGGGAAGGCGACGTCGACGGGCACCTCGTGCTGCTCGATCAGACGCGGCTGCCGACTAACGTGGCATATCTCGACTGCCACACGGTCGGCGAAGTGTGGCAGGCGATCCGGCAGTTGAGCGTGCGTGGCGCACCAGCGATCGGTGTGGCGGCCGCGTATGGCGTAGTCGTCGGCGTGCAAAGCGACCGCAGCGTGGATGACGTGTGTGACTATCTCGCCACCTCGCGCCCCACGGCCGTGAACCTGTTCATCGCGCTCGATCGCATGCGCCGGGTGGCTGGGGTCGAGCGACAGCGAGCCCCCAGTTCGGAACTTGTACAGCTTTTGCTCGCCGAAGCCCGCGCCATTGACGCCGAAGACCGCGAGATGTGCACCGCGATGGCCCGCCACGGCGCCGACCTGCTCGCTGATCTGCCGACCGGCGCCGGGATCCTCACCCACTGCAACACGGGCGCGCTCGTCTCCGGCAGCGGCGACGGCACCGCGCTCGCCGTGATTTTCGAGTTCGCCCGCCGCGGCAAACGGCCGCACGTCTTCGCCGATGAAACGCGTCCGCTCCTGCAAGGCGCCCGCCTCACGATGTGGGAGCTCTCCCAGCGCGGCATCGACTGCACGCTGATCTGCGACTCCGCCGCCGCTCAGGTGATGCGTGAAGGCCGCGTCCAGGCGGTAATCACCGGCGCGGATCGCATCGCCGCGAACGGCGACACCGCGAATAAAATTGGCACCTATAGCGTCGCCACACTGGCCCGCGCACACGACATTCCGTTTTACGTCGCCGCCCCGGCTACAACATTTGATCTGGCGATCGCCAGCGGCCGCGAGATTCCCATCGAAAAGCGGTCCGCGGAAGAAGTCGCCAGCCCCTTCGGGCACCAGATCGCGCCATTCGGCGTCGACGTCTACAATCCAGCGTTCGACGTGACGCCAGCCGACTTGATCACGGCGCTCGTCGCTGACCGCGGAGTAGTGCAGCCGGTAGCGTCGGCACAGATACGTCGAGTACTCTCTTAATTCTGGCCACGGCCGCCATGCGATCGAATTGGTAAATTCAACCATCGGACGATATACTCTGGATATGGAAAGCACTTTCCCCATGCTACCAATCGAGATCGAAGCTGCCGTCGCCGCCCAACACGGCGGACCGGTCACGGTGCCCAGCCGCCAAGGCGAGCACATCGTCATGAGCATGGCTGCGTATCGCGACATGCTGGGAATCGGCACGGACGAAGAGTTCGATCGTTCAATCCGCGATCTGAAACTCAGCCTTTCCCAGGCCGCGGCTGGCGAGACTCTATCGTTGGACGAGGTTCGTCAAAAGCTGACCGATAAATATGGCTCATAGCGTCCGGATTACTCAACGGGCATTTGAGCAGATCGACGCGGCGGCCGAATACATCGCCTTAGATTCGATAGAAGCGGCACGCCGCTGGCGCGATCGATTGCTACTCGACATCGAGTCCTTGCATCATTTCCCGCTGCGTCACGGGCTTGCGCCAGAAGCGGAAGCCATTGGCGCACAAGTGCGGCAAATGATGCATGGCGTTTACCGAATCCTCTACACGGTCGACGAAAACGTCGTAACGATCCACGGAATTCGACATGGCGCGCGGCGTCCGCTTCGTCCGGACGAACTCCCACGTCAAGAGTGACGATCCGTCTTGCGGACGCACATCTCTGTGGGCAGCTACCACACGTACTGCACGCCGCCGGATCCGATGTGGAACGTCGTCTGGTCGTTGAGCATCAGATCGTAGTTTCCGTAGGCGCTCCAATTGCAACCCAGGTCGCAGTTCACGCCGGGGCCAAGCACCGCCCAATCGCGGCCCATGCCGAGGCCGTCGATGGCGAACGTGTTGCCGCCGCCGATTTGGCTGAAAAACGTGCTGAAGCTGGTTTCTGTTTGCAGGAACTCGTGCAGCCAGAGGGCCCGAAACTGCGGCGCGAAACAGCGGTCGCGCCACTCGGCTTGCTGCGAAAACAGCCGCGAGCCGAGCACGCTGCGGAGCGAGTGGGTGTTGATCCCCGGCACGGCCAGGTTTGCCGCGGCCGCTCCGGTTTCCGTAAAGCCGTTCTGCCGCACGTAAATGTACTGCAGTCCGGCGAAAGGCTGCAGCGATAAAAGCGCGCCGCCGAACGTCGAGCCCTGTTCGGTGTAGTAGTAGCCTTTCCAGCCGTCCGTGTCGCCCTCAGTTGTCTCGCCGGCGAACGAAATGCGGCGGCGGCTGTCGTACCCATCGAACTCAAAACCGCCGATCGAGAGCACGTAGTGATTTTCGTGCCGGAGGACGTGGTAGCTGCCGAAGGTGCCGCCGTTAAGCTGGCTCGTTTCGTTGGCGTTTGTGCCGATATAGTTGTAAACGTACCCGCCGTAGAAGCCAAACAACTGACAGTTGTCGCTCATTTCCCAGCCCGCGAGCGTGCCGCCCATCGAGTAGTCGAGGCCGGCCGCGTTGCCGTCGGTCGTGGCGTTGCCGCCCAGGCCAAAACCCGTCGCCCACGTGCTCCAACGCGATGGCGCGCAGCAAGTGTCGTGAATCACAAACGGCGTTTCGGCGTTCGACGTGTAGCTGACCGAGACCAACTCGGGCTGCACGCTCTCGTCCATCGCCAAGGTCGCATCGCCATCACCCACTCCCGATCGCAACCGATTGGCAAGCGTCTGGATGTAAATCGTCGTGCTCTGCACGCCGATCTGTCCGGCCGAGCCATAGACCGCGCCGGCCAGTTGTTCCATCGCAAAGCAGGCCTCGCTCTCGCGCACCTGGTCGAGCGCTTGCAGCAGCTGTGCCAAATCGCCGGTCGCGCTTCCCGAAATCTCGTCGAGATACGTACCGACGTGGAACGTGTTGATCGTGCAGGCCATGTCGGCATAGTTGTTGCCGTTGGCGAGCAAGGTGAAGTAAGCGCTTGTGGACGTGTAACCCAGCACCGCGTCGAAGAACGCAAAGTCATCCGAAATGCCGCTGAAAGTGCCGGTGACGTTCGACGCCGTGAGGAACGTGTATTGGCTGCCCCCGGTATAGTTGCCCGGCGCGGCGATGACGACGACGTTGCCCAGCAGTTGGGCGTTATTGTCGACGTCGATCAGGTCGACGTTGACACCGGGCGTCGTGCCGCCGGCGTTGACCTCGACTTCCACAGTGGATGAGCCGTTGGCGATGTAATTGCCGGCAATGTGCAGCGTGCCGATTGAATTGCCGGCGGCGATCGTGCCGCCATTGATCACGTTGCCCGCGATCGTGCCCGAGCCGCCAAGCCGAGCACCGTTGTTGACCGTCGTGTCGCTCGTGATAGTGCCGTTCACCACGAGCGTACCAGCAGAAACTGTCGTGTCGCCCTGGTAAGAATTGTAGGCATCGAGCGTGAGCTCGCCCGCGCCCGTCTTGTTGATGCCGCCGTCGCCGCTGATCGTGTCGGCATAAGCATACGAGCGGCCGCTGTTGATTTGGACGTTGGCAGTGACTCCGGAGCCTACGTACAGGGCCTCGCCAGCGGCCGAGCCGTCGGCGCCGTCGTTGCCGGAAGAGCCCGCGCCACCCTCGCCGGCCGCGACCGAGTTGCCGGTGATCGCCGAGTTGATGATCGTGAGCGTGCCGCCCTGACGGACGAACAGAGCGCCGCC
>JBFWSG010000104.1:0-12305 GCA_050248495.1 Pirellulales bacterium
ACGCGCTCATGCGGTTTCCTGGTCCGGATATTTGACTCGGCCATGATACACAGCCGTCAGGGATTTTACCAAGCTTTGACCGATTTTGTCGACTTCCTCAAGCGTCAGCCCGCTCTCGTCGAACTGGCCGTCCAAGAGCCGCTTGCGACTGATGTCATCCACCAGGCTCTCGATTCGCGCCGGCGTCGGCTCGACCAGCACCCGGCTCGCGCTTTCGACCGCGTCGGAAAGCATCAGAATGCCGGCCTCCTTGGTCTGCGGTTTCGGCCCGGGATAACGGAATGAGCTCTCGTCTACGACGTTGCTGCCGTCGATGTCGTTGCCCCGGCTGCTCCGTTCCGCGGCCTGCCGATAGAAATACTCCACCAGTGTCGTGCCGTGGTGTTGTTGAATGAAATCGATGATCGGTTCCGGCACGCCATTTTGCCGCGCCAAGTCCGCGCCGTCCTTCACGTGGGCGATGATTACCAGCGTGCTCATCGCCGGCAACAGCGACTGGTGCCGATTGTCGCCCTGCCCTTGATTCTCGACGAAGTAGCCGGGCTTGAGCATCTTGCCGATGTCGTGGAAATACGCGCCCACCCGCACCAACAGGCCCCGCGCACCGATCGATTCCGCGGCCTTCTCGGCCAGCGATGCGACCGTGATCGAGTGGTTATAAGTGCCCGGCGCGCGGCGCACGAGTTCCTGCAAGAGCGGATGCGCCGGATCGCCAAGCTCGATCAGGCTCAAGTCGGTTTGCACGCCGAAGAGTCGCTCCACCAGCGGCAAGAGACATGTCATCAGCGAGCCCGCCACAACCGCCCACAGCGCCCACACCGAGGCGGTCCTCAGCAGCGGCAACAGCGGTTGGCCCTCCATGGTGCCGACGCCCAAGGTCGTGAGCGCCGCCACCCCGGCTGCCACGAAGCCCACGGACAACAGCTTGCTCCGCGTCCGCACGCGTCCCAGGCAAAGAATCGCCCCAACGGTCGTCGCCAGCATCACGACCGCATCGCCCAGGTCGAGCCCGATGGCCTGCGTGCCAATTAGCGTGACTGCCGACGACAGCAACAACGCAAACTCGCGGTCGTAAGCAATCGCCATCGTCATGCCGAAGAGCATCAGCGGAATCGCTTCCGCGCGCCAGTCGTCGCTGCTGGCAATGATCATCAACGACACGGTCACCACGACCATCGACAGCAAGACCGCCAGCCGGCTCAATTCGTTGGCCACGCATGGCTCTCGGTAGTACACATAAAATCCGCACAGCACATATAGCGCTACGTACATCCCCAATACCGCAAGGCTCCGTGCCGCTTTGTCGCGCCACGAATGATGAGCCACATGCGCCATGTGCTCGAGCCGAATCAGTTCCATCTCCTCGCTGTCAAGCGGCGCCTTCTCGACCGGCTCGCCCTCCCTACCAGCCTCGGCAAGCAAACTGCCCGGTGGAAACACCGTCGTCTTGGGGGCGACCGCGTCGGCCGCCTTCTGCTGTTCGGCCCGCGTCGCTTCCACGTCGCGGGTTAGCGTGATCGGCAGCTTCGGGAGCATCCACGCGAACACGCGCTGCGCGATCTCGAGCGACGGCATCTTTTGCTCGAGCGACTTCTGCAGCTGCGTTGACGCGTTTTCCTTGAGTACGTCGTTCACTGCCACTGCCGGCTCGAACCCACTGCTCCCCTTCTGCCGCACCGCGATCCGCTCAAAGTTTGCGTCGTGGTCGGCCGGCAAAGCATCGAGAATGCCGTTCTGTTCCAACAGCCGCGTCGATTCGGCGAGCGACTTTTTGAAGTTCTCGAGCGCTCCTTCGGTCTTCAGTGCGTCGCGGAACCGCTCGAATTGCTGCTGTCGTTCTTCCTGCGTCGGCGCGGGCGTCCCCTCGGCGAGTTGCGGCTCGAACTCGCTCCACAGCGGCTCGACCGATGCGAAGTCTTCCGCCGCAACGATCTGGCTGACGTCGTTTTCCAGCTTCGCCCGCAGCTGGGATATGGGCGTCGGATCTTGTTCGTACCAGGCGACCGCCAGCTTGCGGGCCTGCTCGCGCGCTTCGGCCGTCGCCTTCTCGTCAAGCTTCTCGAACTGCACGCGGGACGTGATGTCGCGGGGCGGGATGTCTCCCAGATGATACGGCTGCGGCGGCAACCACCCCTGGGTAATCACCCACAGCACAACGGCGACCACGGCGCACAGCGCCAATCGCACCAGCACGTGTCCGCGCTTGAGGTGCATGCGCAGCGAGCCCCACAGACCCGGTGGAAGTTCCACCGAGGCCACCCGCTCGCTGCGCGTCCGTTTCTTGCTGCCAGTGGACATAGCTAAAAAAGCACGGAGCACAGGGCAAGGAGCACGGAGCCAAGGCAATTAATCCTTGCTCCCTGCTCCCTGCTTTGTCACCGCTTCTTTCGATTTCCCTCATCGTAGGCGTCGACGATGTCCTGCACCAAGCGGTGCCGGACAATGTCGGCTCGGTCGAGTTCAATGCAGGCATACCCTTCGATGTCGCGCAGCCGCTTGATCGCGTCTTCGAGCCCGCTCTTGGTGTGCGACGGCAGGTCTACCTGCGACGTGTCTCCCGACACCACGACCTTGGAGTTCCAGCCCATTCGCGTCAAAAACATCTTCATCTGCGAGACGGTCGTGTTCTGCGCCTCATCCATGATGATGAACGCATTGTTCAATGTGCGGCCGCGCATGTAAGCCAGCGGCACCACTTCGATGATGTCCTCGGCCATGTAACGCTTCACCTGCTCGAAATCCATCATCTCGCGCAGGGCGTCCAAGAGCGGCCGCAAATAGGGATTGATTTTCGCCTGCAAATCGCCCGGCAAAAAGCCGAGGCTCTCGCCCGCCTCGACCGCCGGTCGCACCAGCACGATCTTGCCAATCTGCTGCGCCTTGAGCGACTCGACGGCGGTGGCCACCGCCAGATACGTTTTTCCCGTACCCGCCGGCCCCACGCAGAACACCAGATCGTTTTCGCGGATCGCCTGCACGTAGCGGGCCTGGCCATCGGTCCGCGGGCGAATCTTCCGGCCTGCCGACTTCACGTCCACGGGCGCGGTCTTGCCGTTCGTGGGAGTCGCCACCACTTGCTGGATGATGTGCCCTACCTGTTCGGGCGTCACGACGCCTTCGCGGCTCACGGTGTGCTTGAGCTGCTCGATGATTTCGGTCGCTTGAAAGACCGCCTGCTCGTCGCCCGAGACATGGATCTTGCCATTGCGGGCAGAGATACGCGCCGGCACGCTGTCGCGGATCCGTCGCAGATGCTGGTCGCTTGCGCCCAGCAGTAGCACCAACTCGTCGGGAGTGCCGACCGGTATTGTCGCTTCAATCATTAACACACGCGACGGCTCCGCGCCACCGCCTAAGACTCCCCAGAGGAAAGAACCCGGCTCCAACTCTCAATGGCCCAACCTTCAAATATACTCGATTGTCAAAAAAACGCACTAGCAACGCTGTCGCCAATCGCCGTAACTTGTTGAGCGCCATCTAGTTACACCATCTACTAAGTGGCGGGGCTGGCTCCGCACTCTTCCACCATCCTGCCCTCCCTCCCCCGCCTTACGGCCCCACCCACCTCATAGCCCAAAACAGAAACGCCACCGGCGCCGCTCCCAAGAGCGAATCGATCAAATCCAGGACGCCGCCAAACCCCGGCATCCAGGTGCTGGAGTCCTTCACGCCCGCGTCGCGCTTGAGCAGCGACTCCGCCAGGTCGCCCACAATTCCGGCGGCAACCAGAGCGAATACAAACGGCGCCAATCGCAAAATGGAAACGGTCGCTGCGATCTCGCCTCCCAACATCGCCGGCGCGGCATAAGCCATCAGTAACCACGCCGCGAAGAACGCAAACAGCACCCCGCCTGCCGCCCCTTCCCAGGTCTTTCCCGGACTCACGGTCGGCGCGAGCTTGTGTTTGCCAAACATCCGACCCGCGGTGTACTGCCCGATGTCGCTGGATTTCACAATCGCAATCAGCGAGATGAGCGCCAGCATCCCCAACCGCCCATCGCCGCCGCCAATGAGCCGCAACTGAATCAAAAAGCCGACGAGGCCGCCGACATAGCAAATCGATAGTGCAGAGAGCGCCGTGCGAACTGTCGCGCCACTACCACCATCGTATCGCTGCAGCTCACCCACGAACGCAATCAGCAGGCCGATCGCCAAACCGAGGGCAATCCAACCGACTCCCTGCACAGTTCCCAGCGCGACGGCCTCCGGCCAAAGGCCCGGCGCCGCCGCCGCGATCACCGTCAGTAAGACACCGCCGTACACGACCCAAGCGAGCGGCTCATGACCGCGCTTGCGAAACATCGCAAGCAGTTCGCCGGCCGCGAGCGCGGCAGCGACGATCGCCAGCGGCAGCAGAAAGATCCCCGGCCGGCTCGCGTGCCAATCGAGCCAGCACAGCCCGACCAGGACCGAGATAAACACCACACTCAATATTAGCCGCCATCGCAACATGCGACCCACTATGGCGATTGCCGGCTCATCCGGCAACGCCACCGGAAGCCGCTTCCCTAAGAACGCCCCCCAGATTACGCTCGATTTCATGCCCTATTTCACACACACGCCCTCTGGCGCATTCCTCGCCTACAACGCCACGGTCACCGCCGACGTGACGCTGGGCCGCGATACGAGCATCTGGTTCGGCTCGGTCGTCCGCGGCGACGTCGCACCCGTCACGATTGGCGAACGAGTCAATATCCAGGACTGCGCGGTCGTCCACTGCGACACCGGCTTTGCGAACGTCATCGAGGATGACGTCTCAGTTGGGCACCGGGCGGTCGTCCACGGCGAGCGCGTCGGCCGCGGCACGCTGATCGGGATGGGGGCCGTCGTGCTCGGTCACGCCGATATCGGCGAAGAATGTCTCATCGCCGCCGGCGCGGTGGTGCCACCCAGGATGAAAGTTCCCGACCGCTCACTGGTCGTCGGCGTCCCCGGCAAGATCGTCCGCGCGGTAAGTGAAAAGGAGCACGAGTATCTCCGCTGGCTCAGTCGCCGATATGTTGAGCTCGTGGGCCGCTACATGAACGGCGAATTCGGCGAACCCGCGCGAGCTCTTTGAGAGGGGTCGCGAGAAGAGTCCAGATTTGCACAGCTACCCTTATCGCGCCGGGGCTGCGTTGGGCGGTTTCTCGCTCGAACCCTTACCGCGGGCGGGCCTGCCCTTCCTGTATCGATCGCAGCCACCGTTGCCCGTGATCCGCAATTGGAACGGCTGCAACTGCTCTTCGATGCAGTAACCGACCGTCAGATGCTCCACGTGCGCTTTCGGCTCGATCTACCACCATTTGCAGGAAATGCACGGGCCCCACGACTTCGTTGATTTGCTGCCGTTCATATCCGTCCCTCTCGCTCGGGAACAAACTCTAAACGCGCTCCGGGTTGTCCGCCTGAGCAACCCGGAGCACTGTGGGTCAAAGACTACGCAGTGACCATCTTCCGCTTTGCCGACTTCTTGCCTGACTTCTTGGGACCGGAGGACATTTCGTCGTCGTCCGGTTCTTCGGCGTCGACGTTGATTTTCTCAGACAACTTTGTGAGGGCTTTGTCGGTGTCGCCCTCTTCATCCAGCGTCTGCTGCAAGAGCTTGGCTGCAGCCGTGTATCCCAGCAGCCTGGCATAGGTGCGGACGCAGCCATAACCGGCCATCTCGTAGTGCTCCACACGCTGGGCTGCGGCGATCAAGGCCGCGTCTTTCACGTCGGGATCCATCTCCTCCTTGATCACTTCGGACCCTTCTTCGACCAGCCCTTCCATGGCTTTGCACTTCTTGCCCTTCGGAGAAACGCCCAGCTCCTCGCACACCTGTTCGAGCCGCTTCACATGCTCTTCCGTCTGCCTCAGATGCTTCTCGAAGCCTTTTCGCAGATCGGCCGACTGGGCCGCTTTGGCCATTTTCGGAATGGCTTTGAGCAGCTGGTTTTCAGCGCTGTACAAGTCCTTGAGCTCCTCGACCAACAAATCTTCCAGTGTCGACATTTCCATGGCGATCCTCGTCCTAACTGCGGGTAGGTTGAATTTGACGTTGCTCGACTCAAACGGAAGAACTTGCTTCCGCGGTCGACGCCTGACATGAAGCATGACGAAAAGCAAACAGCGTGCCCAAAGCACGGAACAGGCGCGAGGATGCGAACAATTGCCTGGCAATGTTCACGAGCGGACTGTTTCGCCGGCGGACTGCGAACACGTACTTGTCGCCGCGATGAATTACGCCGCAATTTAAGTCACTCGGCGGTTCGCGCTCAGCCGACAAGATGCATGGTGGCTAGCCAACCAGACTGGCGGTCGTTCACGCAATAGAAATGCGCCGTCTACGACTGGCACCGTAATTTCCGCGTCTGTGACGGTGGTTCAATCCGCCAGACCTGCCACGCGGGCCACATCCCGGTGGTCGAAGCGCTCGGCAATCCGCTGTGACCGGTAGTCAAAAACGCGCTCGATGTCGCGGCGCACGGCGAGCTGGTGCGCGAGCGCGCCGACCGGCCCCAGCGGCAACGCGTAGCGGACGATGTCCGTCATCTGAGTCCCACCGTTGACGGCCGCGAACGTGTGCGTGTGGTGCCACGAATGATATGGCCCGCGGAGTTGCTCGTCGACGAACCGATATGGCGGCGACCACTCGACGATCTCCGTCTGCCAGCGGATTGGGAAAAACCGCCAATCGATGCGATACTCAATCCGCGCACCCGCACACATTTCAATCGGCGTGGGTGTCACGATCCGAAACCGCAACCAGGGAGGCGTGAGCGCTTCGAGATTCGCCGCATCGGAAAAGAATTCAAACACCTTGCCGAGCGGTGCCGCGACCCATTGTTCGCGTTGGAGAGAGTAAACAGTCATTGGGCTGGCGGGGGACTCGTCGCCGTTACGGGGATCTGAACCTCAAAATACCGCTTCTGTTTCGCCACGAAAGGACTGTTGTGCCCCATCACCCGCATCTTTCCCGAAGCGCAATACTCCGCCGCATTTGCTCGCAGCCATGCATCCAACAGCTGCCGCGCCGCCGACACATTGTCGTCGTTCGTGTCTCCCCGCCAGCCGATGCTCAGGACAAGCTGCGGCGGGAAATCCACGACTTCGACTGCTCCGTCGCGCCCCAGCTCGCCCTGCTCCACGCTGCGGTACAGAAAGGCCATTTCCGCGCGCTGCGGTTTTGCACCGCCCTCGTCGTACGACATTTCCACCGGGGATGTCATGGCAATCTTCCGCGACTGAATGTGCCGAAACAGACGCCAGAATGCCGCGCCATCTTCGTCCGAGGAAACCGTCGTCCGCGCCACTCGATAGGCCGGATACCGGCTTACCCGGATTTCGCCCACCGGAGTGAGTGACGGAAAACCCTTCGGCAACGGTGCTTCTTCCACCGGTTCAAAGCTGAGAATCTCGGCGGCCTCGCGGAGTGCGGCCTGCATGTCACTGGCACTCGCATCCGGAGCGCTCGCTGAGGCCAGAGTCTGTTCCACCAGCGGATTTTTCGCCGCAGCTTGCTTCACTTTCAGCATGACCGCGCGCAAGTCGGACGGCTTTGTTGACTTCGACCCGAGAGCTTCGCGAATCAGCGCCACCGAGTCCGCCCGGCTCGCGGTGTTGGAATTCGTTTCGCCGAACGCCGCTACACCCGCAGACGTGAAAACCAGCGCGAAGAAGCTCACAATCGCCGCTGAGACATTCCAGACCATTGCTTCATCCCTGCTTTGCGGCTTTAGAATTCGCACCCCAGAGTCGAATGGTTGAACAACGCGGAGCGGGCCGGAGGGGAGGTTGGCCCGCTCCGCTCCACAATCACTACTGCCCCGAAGTGATTGCCGGTTAATTTTTCGGCGGCAAGAGCACACCATCGATGACGTGGATGACGCCGTTCGTGCAATCGATGTCGGTCTTAACCACGTTGACGCCGTTCACCGTCACCTTGCCATCGGCGACTGCAATCTTCAGCGGCTGACCCTGGAGCGTGTCGGCCTCGGTGATCTTCACCACATCGGCCGCCATCACCTTGCCTGGGACAACGTGATAGGTCAGCACCTCCGTCAGCGCAGCCTTGTCAGCCAGCAGCGCTTCGAGCTGGTCTTTGGGCACTTTGGCGAATGCCTCGTTCGTAGGGGCAAAGACGGTGAAGGGTCCTTCCCCTTTCAGCGCCTCGACGAGGCCTGCCGCTTTCACGGCCGTTACGAGCGTACTGAAGTCCTTGGCCCCGGCAGCGGTGTCGACGATGTCATTCTTCTCCTTCGCGCCTGCGGCGAATACCACCAGAGAGGTTCCGGCCCCGGCAGTGACTAGCAAGGCCACCAGCAACATGCGATTGAAACACTTCATGACAACTTCTCCTGCTCTAACCGGCGGGCGAGCACCGCGATGCGTCACGCGACATCCGACCGAGGACTCGCCCTAGTGATGAAATTTGAAGCGAATGTCCAAACCTGCGGCGTGCAAACCGTCAATGCGAGTGAGCCACGGACGGACCGCGGAACCGCAGCGCCAAAAGCGCAATTCCGGCCACGCCTACCAGGGCGTACACAATCCGCGCCAGCGGAGCCGAAGCTCCTCCAAACAGCGCGGCGACCAGGTCAAATTGCGCTACTCCCACCAGGCCCCAATTCAGGGCGCCAATCACGACCAGGATCAGTGCCAGCCATTCAAAACTTCTCATCGCTCCGCTCCTTTCGAAATGCGGGATGTTTTCCACCAATTTACGCCACAATAAAATCGTTCAAATCGTTCACATTATGTTACCGGCCACTTTTGCGAAGTCAATGGCCAATGGGAAAAACAATATGCTATAATCCACTGGCTTTTCCTTGATCGTGCAAATCGTCCATTTATGTGGCTTTCCTCGATGAAGCCCCTGTCGCCCGAATTTGTGAGCACCGCCCAAGCCGCCGAGGCTCTCGGCGTAAGCGTCAGCTCGGTGAAGCGATGGGTCGAGGACGGAATTCTGCCCGCCCAGAAGACGGCCGGCGGCCACCGCAAATTGCTCCTTGCAGACGTCATGGAGATCGCCCGGCAGGGCAAGCTCCCGGCGCGCGATGTTCCGGGCCTGAAGCTGACCTTCAAAAAGAACCGCCTGCCGTCGCCTGCCTCACTCGAACGACATCTTTATCCCGCGCTGTTAGCCGGCGACGGTGCGACGGTTCGTTCGATTTTCCAAGGCGCCTACCAGGCGGGCATGACGATCGAATCGCTTGCCGACGAAGTGATTGCCCCGGCGATGAAGAAAATCGGCGCGGACTGGGCCACCGGCAAGATCGACGTGATGCACGAGCATCGCGCATCGCAGGTATGCGCGGCAGCACTGTTCGAGCTGAAAGCCATCCTTGAGGCCCGCGCCGTTGCGAATCGGCCGATTGCGGTGGGCGGCGCGTTGGAAGGTGATTTTTCGGTCCTGCCTTCGCTGCTGGCGCAAATGGTGCTACTGGATTCAGGCTGGGACGCGATCAATCTTGGGCCTTCGACACCTGTCGGCAGCTTTCGTCGCGCGGTGCTCGATCTCAAGCCGCGCTTGCTCTGGGTTTCGCTATCGCACCTGGTCGATGAAGCAGACTTCAAGCGACAGTTTCGCGAGTTGTATCGCGACGCGGAGCAGACGGGCGTCGCGGTTGTAGTGGGAGGCCGGGCGCTGAGCGATCAGCTTCGAGGGACGATTCCTTATACGGCACACGGCGATACGCTCAGCCATCTCGCCGCCTTTGCTCGGACCCTTAACCCGCGTCCGCGTCGACCGCGGCGGGGCCGGCCACAGGGCACGTGACGCCTCGACGAGCCGAAACAAAAAGGGGCCGCCCCGGTGGACCGTCCACCGGGGCGAGCCCCTCGACTCAAGCGAAAATCTGGACGCACGCACCGACGAGTGGAGAGCCTCGCCGGCGCGGCGATCGGATTCACAACAATCGTTTTCACACGGCCGCAGCCGCTTCGAGGTGTTCGGCCAGCCGCTTCCGCGCGACGTGGAGCCGGCGCTTGATCGTGCCGACCGGCGCCCGGAAGGACTTGGCCATCTCGGCGAGCGATTCGCCGCGGAAGTAAAACGCCTCGAGGGTCGTGCGGTCGAGTTCGCCCAGCCGCGCCAGGCCTTCCCGCACCTCGGCCGCCCGCTCGTTGGCCAGGGCCGTGTCGAGCGGGGTGTTGGTCTCGGTGCAGGTCGCTTCGAGCGTGGCCGGCTCGGTCGCCACGAGCGGCGCCCGGCGGACCTTGCGGTTGATCGCCATCCGCACGGTGATCGACCGCAGCCAGCCACCGAATGCGGCCGGAACTTCGAGCTGGTCAATCTTCTGCATCGCCTTGACCAGCACCTCCTGCGCGAGTTCCTGCGCCTCGGTGTGGTTGCCGAGCCGGCGCAGGGCGATGGCGAAGACCATGCCCTCGAAGCGCTTGGCCAGTTCGCCAAACGCCTCGCGGTCGCCAGCCTGGGCCCAGACGACCAGCGTCTGGAGGTCGGCGGCGCCGTAGTCCACGGCCTCCAGCATGGCGAGGCTCAGCTCATCCGGTTCGATTTCAGCGAATTTGACAGCGGCGATCATGACTCGATTCCTTCTCGTTAAGGCACGTATTTTGCTTCCTTGGAGGTCGTGCTTGTTGGTGATTTGAGTTCTCTCGTGAACGGCGGACAGGGATCGGGCGGACACTTCCGGGCGAGCGGAAGACCTGGCAACGCGAGGCCCGAATTGGAGCGCGTCAAAAGCGAAACAGGAGACGCGCCGCGGGGCTCGCTCAGTCGGCGTTTTTGGTTTTCTGAAGGATCAGGCGGCTGTCACAAGCCGCGGCATCCAGTTCAGGAAACGCCGACTGTGCCGGGGTCGACTACTACGACGACGCCCGACATCCAGCGCTCGTGGCGCTGGTGGCGACGGTCGGAAATAATCGTCCGACACGTCGCCGAAATCGGCGTCGCCGTGGCCGGCATGCGCTTAAGACTTAGCGCATACCAATACCCACTGGCGCACGAGAGGCCGCGCAATACGGACGCTTCCAGGCGGGAAGCGGCGCGCGAGGCGACGGCTTGCCAACCACGGACGGCGTTCGCGATGTTGCCAAACAAATTGGCTGCGAAGGACGCGTTTTGGGTGTGGTTGATGGCCATTTGTGCCTCGCTGCGCTTGGGGCGCGGCTCAGGGTGAGAAAACGGTCAAAATTGGTTTCTTTTGCTCGCGAGAGCGGCTGTTTTCGGGAAATCGACGCCTGTTGGAGCGAGATTTTCCTAGTGAAGCATCCCACGGGTTTTGGAAGGAGTCAAGCGACGCCCTCCAAAGCGGTGCCAGCTAGGCTTGCCGAGCCCGCCGACGCCGCTAGGACATCTTGTTCGGTTCACGGGTTCGCGGCAAATTCCGAAAAATCCTGGAAATCGGGAAATGGCGGGAAAACCGGGGGAAAATGCGAGTTGTCAATCGTCAGTTGCCAGTGGTCAGTTGGCTTTTTTGGATGCTGGATTCTCGATGCTGGCTGGGAGTGGCAGGCCTAAGGGGACACAGGGCGCCGCTGGCATCCGCGCGAAATCCTCGGGAAACCTGCGCAGGTGACTAAGGCGACAGGTTGTTCCGTAAATCCTCTTCTGGTGCGACTGTTGACCCTCTTCTGAAATACAATTCGCGCAAAGACGCAAAGGATCAAAGAACGCCAAGCTGGGGTAGCTCGGGGGATGCGCGCACCGGGAGAGTCCCGCCCCGGCGCGGATTGAGAGGGGGGCAAGAATTTGCGTTTTAGTTGCCAAAGAGCGAATACTGTTCGCATGTATACATCTCGTCGTGCGACGAATCAAGGGGCTGTTTTCGGACCAGGGCACGAATCGACCGCGTAGGGCGTCAACTTGGAGAAGATTCGTTAAGCAGTGGATCGCCGTCATTTGGTTGGTGGCGGTTACGGTGGCTGAGCCAGGAACAGAGCAGGATGAGGACGAAGGCGGGAGTGGCGAGAACTGCAATGAAGGGGTTTTTGTCGAGTGCCAGAAATAGGACGAAGGCATAGGGAGCTGCGAGGGCCAGCGCAATTCCGGCGGGCGTCGCGTGGCCGACGCCTGTGAGTCGAGCACAGTACCAGGCGGCCAAACCAGTGATCGCGCCGATGCTGGAGTAAATCGCGGCGTAGAACCAGTAGTCGAGTTCGCCGATGGGCTCGAGGTGATCGAGAACGACAAAGCAGGCGACGCCGGCGGCGGTGGTAGCTGAAGCGATCGCGAGGGCGGAGGGCCAGCGCGTAAGATTGAAAATCGGCGTAGCGAATCGCAGTATGCGGGGCATGTTTGATAGTGTAATGGCTATCGCGAATTTGATGAAATGCCGTATGCAGAGCGCACAAATGTTGCCGCGTCCTTGAGAGTT
>JBFWSG010000105.1:0-11682 GCA_050248495.1 Pirellulales bacterium
CCACCACCAGACGCCGCCGCCCGTGGCAGCGACCAACAACGCGACGACCAGGATGCCGACCAGGCCGCTACTGCCGCGCCGGCAGCCGCGCTGTGCCACACCGACTTGTCGCCTGTCGTGAATCATCTTTCAACTACTTTCCCGTGTCGGCACCATTATAAACGACCGAGTGAGGAACGTCATTCAGGGACGTTGGCATGATTGGCCAACGGCCATGCTCCATCGTAGCCTGGGGCATCGCCCCAGGAATTTGAATGGTCCGCGTCCTTTGGCCGAAGGCCATATTCACCGCACTTTGCCGGGCATAACGCTTGACGTCGAGCAAGCATGGGCATCGTGAATATTGCCGTTGGCCAAAGAGCTGATTGCCACACATTTCCTGGGGCGATGCCCCAGGTTACGGTGAGTTCAGCCTTCGGCCGAATTTTCGCAGTTAATTTGTCAGGTTCCGAATGCTGAAACTCCCAAAGGTTAAAACCCCGCAGACGCCGGCCAGTTTCGGCTGTCTCGTCGGCTGCAGGCCGCACAATCTGCCTAATCCGTCGTGTCGCTCGAGCGAGTTAGTTTCGCATGCCAAAACGGCTCATGGGCAGCCGCTGCGACTGGGTTCGCGCCGGCGGCGGCAACACCTCGTCTTCCGCGGGCGTTTCCTCCGGCAGCAAGTCGAGCGATGGCAGCATGCTGTCGCCGCCCGATTCGTCCGGTGATTCCGGCATATTGGCCGTCGCCTCGTCGCAGGGGGCGGGCAGCTCGAACGGAGCGAGGCACATGCCGTCGTCGAGGAACGCGCGCAGCGGTTGCGTATGTTCTATACGCTGGCCGTCGGGCGAAAGTTCCATCACGCCCAGGTCGTAGTCCAGTTGCAGCCGCTGGACCTCGTGATCGACCCAAACGCTCAAGAAATCGTTCTGCACGTTGAGCAAGTCGATCAGCGCCTGCACGAGATCGCGGGCCACGGTGTCGCCGAATTGCGACTCGCCGCCGGGCGCCACCGGAGTGCCCGGAGCGGCAGCCGCCACCGGCCGGGCCGGCTCCGAAAGCCGCAGCCGGGCCAGGTCGACTTGGGTGATCGCCGTGTGGACCGCCTCGCGACGCAGCTCGAAATTGAGCTGGTCGACCCGCATCTGGCGGAGCGTGTTGCGGATGTTGCGATGGATATTGTCGCGGAAGCGGTAATAGCTGCGGCGGGCCTGTTGATATTCGATCAGCGACTGGCGGTAGATGTTCCGTTCGGCCAGGCGCGTCAGCGGCGCGTCGAATTCGAGGCCGACGCGGAGGCGGCCGTTGTTAGCCCGGATGTCGAACGGATTGTCGCCCACGTTGCCGACGTCGCCGCTGAACACAAAGTCGAGGTCGCTCTGCAGGTCGTCGGCATTGAACGTGATCAAGCGCCAGGAGTCGACGAGCGATGCCCGGGCGTTCATCCAATCGCGGCGGTGGCGGCTGGCGATGCAGTAGCCTTCCTCCGGCGAGAGATCGATCGTTTGGAAGGTGATGGCATCGAGCCGGGCGCGGGCCTGCAGCAGCGAGAGCTCCAAGAGCTCGCCGGAAAGCCGCGTGACGGACGCGGTGAGTTCGCGCTCAAACTGCGCGGGCGGCTCTGTGGTGTCGCCAGTGAGCGTATCGATCTCCACACCCGCTTGTTCGAGCCGCGTGGAGAGCTCGGTGAAATCGTGTTTCAACGCGGCAGCGCGTGCGTGGAGGTTCTCTTCGTTCAAGAGATCGCCCGTGAGGGCCATTTCCCGCGCGTCTTCGCGCTGGGCGAGCTTTTTGAGCTCGGCCTCGCGCGTGGGAATCATTTCTTCCATCTTTTGGAAGTCCTTGGAAGCCACACCGAGCCGCTCGCGCATCTCGGCGGAGATTTCCCGCGCTCGATTGGCGATCTCGGCCAGCTGCTCCGGAGTGAGCGGCACGCGGTCGACGTCGCCCGGCAAGTCGAGTTCGCCCGCTTCCGGCTCCGTGTCTTCCTCTTCAGCCGCCGGTGCGACCTTGGCGCCCTCGCGGAGCTTGTTGAGCAGCGCGGTCACCTCGTTTTGCAGCAGCGAGAGATCCGGATCGAGCAGATTGAAATGGTCCAACAGCGGATCGGTCACCACCAGGTTCAAGTCGGGCGGCATGCCGAACTGGACTTTGAAATTATCGAGCGAGTCCTGGTAGGTAGCCACGGAGTTGAGCAGCTGGCTCTGCGCGTTGTAGAGCGCCTGGCGGGCGAGGTCGACCTGGAACCGGTCGATGCGGCCGGCGTCGTGGGCGGCCTGGAGCTGTTCGACGCTGTCGCCCAGGCCCGCGATGTTGGCATATTGATTGCGGATGATCTGAGCGGTCTGCAAGAGGCCGATGTAGCCGCCGGCCTGTTGGGCGCCGGCGCCACCGGTGAACGAGAAGCCCTGATTGTTCCCGCCGCCGCCGAAGCCGCCGACCTGGCCGAAGCCGCCGCCGCCGACGCCGGCAAAGCCTTCCAGACCGCTGCCGCCGAAGAAACCGCCGCGGCGTCGCAGGCCGGCATTGAAATCGAAGCCGCCGGTCACGACGCCCAGGTAGAAGCTGCGGCGGTATTGTTCCATTTGCCGCACGTTGGCGAGCAGCGCCCGCTCGGCGATCGTGAGCCGTTCCATGACCTTCGCTCGCCCGCCCGCTCGCAGGATCGGCTGCACCAGGCTGAAATCGAGCAGCGTGTTGGTCGATTGCTGGTCGGGTCCGGCAAATTGCCAGACGAAAGAGTTGGCCAGCCCGACGACAAGCTCGCCGCCGGTGGTGGTGAGCTTCTGAGCTCGCAGCGGACTCGCGGGCCGCAGCGGAGAGACTTCGAGCTCGCTGGAGCCGAATCCGGTGCCTGTTCGCTGGGGGCCGTCGGAAGTGAAAAAGATCGACGAGCCGCCGAAATACTGGGTGTCGAAGCGGAACCGTTCGAACGTCACGTCGAGGCTGGAGAGATAAAGCGTCTCGAGCTGTTGTTGATAGTCGGTCGATTGCAGAAGGGCCATTTGCACGGCGCCTTGCAGGTCGAGGACGACTTGCCCCTTGTCGTTCTGCGGCAGGTATTCTTCCCAGGTGGGATTGTCGGCATAGGGCGTGTGAGGTGCGTGGCGCCAGCAGGGCGCGCCGGGTTTGCAGTCGATGCAGTGCATGAGCTCGTGCGAGATCGGATCGTCCGGCGGCATGGGCGGACAATCGGGATCGTCCGGATCGAACATCCGCGAGCGCGGGTCGATGTCGATGTGGAGCCCCGTCGGATCGGCGCCGACGGCTTCGGCCTTGTGGTCGATGATGCAGTTGACTTCCTCGTCGGCCTGCTTGCGATAATAGGAGCGCGTGCAGCCGGAGAGGAACGTCGTCGCCGCCAGGAGCACCAGCGCCGCCGCCACGATTCCACTCCGCCGATCCGCGTGCGGCCGGGCGTCTTCCGCCGCAACCTGCGCAAGCAATTGATCAACAAGCGAGTTCCCATCGACGCTGAGCTGCCACAAATTTCGCCGCCGATCGTGCGCGTCGGGGCGCAGCACAATCCGCCCGCTCGCGCGGAGCCGCTCGACCATCGTGCTGACTTGAGCCGGGGAGAGGGCCAGCCGCTGGGCGATGGTCGTTTGATCCAGGCCGTCACCCGGCTCTTTTCGCAGGCACCAGAGGAGCTGCAATTCCGGCTCGGCAAGGTCGAGCGACCTGGCCCAGGCGGCGATCATCCGGCCAGCCCGCCGGCCGGCGATGGCCAGGCGGCAGGCGTCGTCCAGGCGGAGCGCCGCCGAGCTGATTACTGCAGTTGCTTCCGCTGTCACTGCTAGCCGTCCCTGACGAGCGAATCGATAAGACGCAGAAAAAGGCGGAGTGAGCGCATGCAGGCGCGCTGTCCGCGCGAATCCGTTCGTCCGTGAACGGTTCACATCTCAAATCTTCGGTTCGAGACAGTTCAGACTTGAAGGGTTCTGGCGTGCCGCGGCGGAAACGGCAGCTCATTTACTGGCTGCGGCCGCGGCGGAAGAATTGCGACATGTCGACTTCAAACGGCTCGCCTTTGAGCGAATCGAGCTTGGTTTGCTGCTCGGGAGTGAGCACGCCCAGCAGGCGCTGGTCCGCTTCGTCCGCGAGTTGGCCGGAGCGTTCGCGCCAAGTATCCCAGTTCGACTCGCCGAAGGCGGCCTCGAACGTCTTGGTGTTCTCGGCGACCACTTCGGTGAGTTTTGTCTTCTGGTCCGGCGAGAGGGACAGCTCGGCGACTACCTCTGGATCCTGAAGCGAGCGCGGCCCGTTTTGCTGGACGGCTATTTCCTGCAGCCGTTTCCGCTGGGCCGGTTCGAGCACCGCGTTCACTTTCTCCGAGGCTTGGTTGTTGAGCTCGTCCATCCGCGGCTGGACCGTGCTCCAGCTTTCAAACGTGGTGCCCAACAACTCGTGTCGATCGTTGCGAAGCTGATTATTGACCTCGTCGACGCGCGTCTTCTGCGTGTCGTTCATGTTGAGCTCTTTCTGGACGTCGGGGAGCGACGCCAACTGAGCCCGCGAAACGCCAAACAGGCGGCGGAAACCGCGGCCGCGTTGAGCCCAGGCCGGCTCGACCGTCATCCAAACGATCAGCATTCCCACCGCAATCGCCGATAGCCTGATCACCGACCGCTGAATCAATCGCCGCGACATTTCGCCCACCTCGCTCCCAAATAGATCGTCGGACGACGTCGCCCCCGCGTCGCGCGCCGCCGCCCTCGCATTCCCACCGCCGTCAATCTAACACGGCCTACCAGGGAATTAAACGCTCGGCGGCCGGCAAGGTTTCGCACCGCCGAAGAGTCGGCGGGATCGGCCGGGGGTGGAACGCGAAAACCGGGCCGGAGGTGGGCGAACCCTCAGTTTTCGACCGAAGATACGAGGTCTGTGGCGATGCCGTCGAAGGCGGCGTCGGCGAGCGTTCGGTCGCCCTCTTCCGACCACTCCAGTTCCGCGAACAGTCGCTCGGTTGCCGATTCGAGCGGAGAAGTGCGAAACGCCGCCAGGTACGACAGGTTGAGCGCGTCGAGCGAACGCTGGGGTCTGGCCGACGCCCAGGCGGGTGTCGAAAGCCGATGACGCGATGAAACGACCGCACCGGGCCGAGCCGCGGCCGCCAGATCGAACGCGGCTGCAGGCAGCGCGACCACCTGCGCCGGCCCGCTGACGGACGCCAACTCGGTCGGTGCAGTGTATGGCTCCTCGGGCGGTTCGGTGACGGGCGCCAAGGTCGCCAACGCCGTCGCCGTCGGCAGCGACTTCAGCGCCACCAGAGGCGTGAAATTCTCGTCGTCGCCGGAGAGCTCCAGCGTGCCGAGCGCCGTCATCGGGTCCAACAGCGCGTGCACCGAGATCGTGCCGCTGGAAATAGCGAATAGGTAATCGTCGATCTTGAGGGCCCGCTCGATCAGCGTTTCGTGCTCCAGAAAGGCTAGCGGCGTGAAGCCGGTTTCCACGTCGACGCGAAACAGCTGCAGGCCGCCATGTCCCGGCTCGAAGTGAGGCAAGCTCGCCACGCCGTCCAGGTTTCCACCCTCGGTGCTGAACACGGGCAGGGCCAGGATTTGCTCTTCCGGAAAGAGCGCCATCGCATGGGCGTCGCCCGTAAACGGAATCCATGACGATCCAAGGACCGGCGTGGTGGTCGACCAGCCGCCTTCGAACGCGAACTTGTGGAGCAGCTGCGGGTTCGACAAGTCCTCGACGCCGAAGATCGACACTTCCAGGTCGCTGAACATCAGTCCCGATTCGTCCATGGCTCGGCCGACGCCGATCAGGTGATTTTCATCCAGCGGCTGCAGGTAGCCCGACACGCCGGGAATTTTCAGCTCCGCCAGAATCTCGGGATTCTCCGGATCACTCAGGTCGATTGCGAATAGGGGATCGACCTGGCGAAACGTCACGACGAACGCGCGGTCGCCCATGAAGCGGACCGAATGGAGCCGTTCGCCGGGGGCAATCTTGTCGATTTCGCCAATGACCTTGAGCTTTTGCCCGACTTGCCGCAGCACGAACAGATTTTGATGCGAGTCCCAATTGCCCGTCGTCACGACGCGCAAGTCGCCGTTGTACTCGTCGGCAGCGAACTGATTGAGTAGCGTCCCTTCGACTCGGCCGCGGGCGGCGAGGGAAACCTCGTGCGAGTCGGCGTCGAAATCGAACTTCCGAATCATCGTCGAAGTGCCCGAGCCTCCGCTCCACCAGCCGAGCGACGAATAGCCGCCATCGCGCGAGAACAAATAGAGGCTACCCTCCGACATATAGACTTGCGACTCGCCCGCTGTGACGACGGCGGCGGTATCGACCGGCCCGGCCGTATTGCTGTTCAAATCGAACGTGGCGACGACGGTCATGTCGCGGTCGTGCGGCGATTCGGGACGGTACAGGTCCGTCACCGGGAACAGCGAGCGCTCGTCGATGACGCTGCCGTCGACGTCGAGGATTCGCAGCCCTGGCAGCACCGATTCAAACAAGTCGGCTTTGATCCGCGTCAGGTATTCTTCCTGCGTTTCGTACACCGCATCGTCTACCGGCGGAGTATTGTAAGAGAAATCGTCGAAAGCGATTGCATCGTCGATCAGCCAGTGTATCGACTCAATCGGCGCCGGCGCGAAGCGCAGGCCAGGTGCCACAGTGGACGGCGCCGTGCCGTCGACTGGCTTGGCGAGCGGCATCGGCAGATCGATCGCGCTGGTGAGCACCAGACGCAGCTCGCCGTCGACCACGCGGGACGTCACCAGGCGGCCGTCCATTTCCGACTTCTGCACGAGCGCCGGCGCGGAGCGGTCGGAAACATCAAGCACTGTGACCGTTGTTTTTTCAAACCCGTAGCCGCTGTAATAGTTTTGATCGCTCCCCCAGAGCTGAACTCTGCCGGCAACCGCGGCGCCGAAGTTTCCCGGGCTCTCGGACGACGAAACGATCGCCAGACGATCGCCCGCCAGGTACATTCCGACGGCCCTTCCATCGAAGTGGACCCGCGACGCGATGCGGAGATCGTCGCCGATGCCGGCCTCGACAATCACCAGCTCGTCGCCAGTCAGAATGTACAGATACTCGCCGTCTGTTTCAACGAAATCCGCTTCGTCGACACCTTCCACTTGGACGTTGGTGGACGAGTGCAACAGATCGGTGGCCGGCACGCCTGCAGGCTGTGCCACGGCGTCGTTGAAGAGGATCACCCCGCCCAATCCGTTCAGGCGATAGTCGTAGTCGTACCAGTAGCCATTTGACGAAGTTGGCTGTCCAAACAAATGCCCCCACTGCGCAATCGCCGCTTCCGTGATCCAGGCCTCAAATTCAGCTTGCGACTCGAAACGCGTCGGCAGCTCATCGGCGAGGTCTGGCTGCTGGTTCGTTTGCGGCAGGTACTGGTCGCTGATAAGCGCAGCGTCGATGTTTTGGTCGAGCCGCACGTCATCGACCAACACGCCTGCGCCATCCATTGCCAGCCGATCTTCGAGCCGCTCAAACTGCCCGATCTGGCGGCGCCGCTTTGCCTGGCGAGCCTGGTGGGCACGGGCCAGCGCCGGCACAGCGGCACCTAGGGAGATGGGTAAGAAGCGGCGTTTGGGGCGGCGTGCCATAGCTCGTGCCTCGGCAAGAAAGGTCACGGGGAGAGGAGCGAATCCGACCGTAGTCCCTTAGGCCGGTCACCAGGCACATTGTCACGAGCCAAAATTAGCCGCAGGCCAAGCGTTTCTCAGCCCCAACCCACCGCAAAGCTGCAACCGCCGCTTGCGGTTTAGCTAAGTTGAGAACACAACCCACCCAACTTACCACCCACCATCCGTCACGACGCCGAGTAAAAGTCGTAGTCCGCCTGCGTATCAACATCGAACACGACGCCGGGGTCGTCGACCGGCAGGCGGACGCATAGCTGGGGATGCTCGACCCAAAATTGCCGCAGGCCGCCGCGGCCGTGGAACCCACAGATGAGTTTGGCGACGCAGTGCGGAATCAAGACCGGATGCCCTCCGCGGCCCCGATACTGCGGTATCACTGCGACGTCGGGTTGCTCGTTTGCGGCCGCGATCAGTGACTGGAGCGTATCGAGCCGCACCTGGGGATGGTCGCTCAAGTGCAAAAGCAGTTGCGTAGGCACTTCAAACAGTTCATCGCAACGCAATCGCCCGACCGCTAGTCCGACGATCGTCGAGCGAAACATGCTGCCAGGCTCGCCGAACTGATAGTAGCGAAACTTTCGTCCCGCGAGCGCGGACATCACGTCATCGGCCTCGTGCCCTAAGACGACGAACATCTCGTCGCACACGCGCGCGATCGCGTCAAACGCGGCGGCGACCAGCGACTTTGTATTCTCCGAGTTTGGCGGCCAGGGCAGCAGCTGCTTCGGCCGACCGAAGCGCCGCGATTCGCCCGCCGCCAACAACACGCCGATGCGTTGCATCGATTGCACCGTTCTGAATGGAGCTGATTGACTCAGCTCAAAACCTCGAACTGCTGCCCCTTAATGTGACGGGACGACAAACCAAATCGCATTCCCTGATTAGAATTTGGAGCTTTGACGGCGATTTGATAGTGAAAGTACACTACTATCCTGGCAATCTTGTCAAAATCGATTGTATGGGGAAACTCATGGCAACACCGCAGCTTGGAAAGATCCAGCTTCTTAACATCCGAGATATTTGGAAGCATGAGGAGCGCGATTTCACACCATGGCTCGCAGAGAACATAAGCCACATATCGTCGATACTAAACTTACCAATAGTGGTGGATCAAATTGAGCACAAAGTCGGCACGTATGAACTCGATATCCTCGGCCATGTCGACGAAAACGACGCCGTCGTCGTAATCGAAAATCAGTTCGGGCCGACTGACCATGATCATCTCGGAAAACTGATCGCATATGCAGCGGGTCTTGAAGCATCAATCGTTATCTGGATTGCGCCAGAAGTGCGTGACGAACACCGATCGACAATCGAGTGGTTGAATAGTCACGCTGACAACAGAGTTTCGTATTTCTTACTCCGTCCAGAAGTGTTTCGAATTGACGACTCCATTCCTACAGTTCGTTTTCAGCTTGAAGCCGGCCCTAGTGAATTTGAACGTAGGCTTAGGCAACTTGTTGAGACGGAAGATGCTCCAAGGCATGAGTTTCGTCGGCGATTTTGGGAAGACCTTCTGCAATATCTTGCCGTCAACGGGCATGCATGGGCAAAAGGTAGGAAGACGACGAAAGATTCGTGGATTAGCTCTCCTGTGGGAAAAGCGGGAATCAATGCGAACGTCTCCATGGCGCACAACTCCCGCATGCGGGTAGAGATCTATCTGAGTAACGACGGCGATAAGAAGCTTTTCGAGAGGCTGCACTCACAAAGAGATGAAATCGAGGCGAAATTCGGCGACGAGGCAGTTAACTGGGAACGACTCGAAGACGCTACTGCAAGCAGAATTGCCGTATATCGACCGTACGACAAAGAATCAGCGATCGTCGATTCGAATGATCGCCGTGAACTTTTTGCCTGGATCACTAAGAATCTTGCTATATGCCGTGAAATTGCGCGAGACATCTTGGTGAACAGTTAGCCAAAGTCTCCGCGACCACAGGCCGCGGCTTTACGGAATAATCGCCTCCGCTTCGATTTCAATCAGCGCTTCGCCGTCGATCAGTCGCGGCACCTCGACGATCGTCGTGGCCGGGCGGATTTCGCTGAACACGCTGCCGTGGACGCGGGCCACTTCTTCCCACTTTGAGACGTCGGTCACATACATCCGAGTGCGGATCACGTGTTCCAGTTTGCCGCCCAAGGCCTCGATGGCGGCCTGGATGATGGCCAGCGAACGGGCAGTCTGCTTGCCGAAGTCCGCGTGGTAGGTGCCGTCGGCGTTGATGCCGACGCAGCCCGTGACGGCGATCGTGTTGCCGCTGCGGACGGCCCGGCTGTAGCCCATGATCGGCTCCCATTTCGAGCCGCTCGAAGCACATTGGCGGCCGGCACGTTCGGCGACGGTGATTTTGATGTCGGACATGGGAGCCTCCAGATTGCGAGAATTCGTCGGCACCACTATAGGCGACAGGGCGGCGGGCCGCGAGACGCCGGGCCGCGCATTGGCGAGATTGCCCTGCGCGTTCGCTGATTGCGGGCGCCGCGCGGGCGCGGTAGCGTAAAAGGGTCCGAAACAGCACCATTTTCATCGAGTCGATCTCGCGAACAAGCCTCGAATGTCCAACCGTGTCATCGCCCCTGGCGGCGAGGCAGTTGGCCGTTCGAGGCTTGTTGCGTTATCGGGCCGAGTCGAGGAACCCAACTTGAATTTGACCACGAGAATCCTGCCGTTCGCCGCGGGCCTGATCTGGATCGCGACTGCCGCGACGGCCTGGGCCCAGCTCCCCGTCGCCACCGGCCGGCAATTCAACCTGTCGAACGCCGCCTGGAAGGTGTTCATCCCCAGCACCTATCAGCCACGGCCGGGAGACGTCGCGGACCTCTTGGTCCACTTCCACGGCGATCCGCAAACGGTGTGGAACAATGCCCAATACGCCAAGCTCAACACGATCATTCTGACGGTGAACTACAGCGGCTTGTCGAGTGTCTACACGACACCATTCTCGAACCAGTCGCTGTTCCAATCGATTCTGAACGAAGCGCTCGCCAAGGTGCGCCAGCAGGGCGATATCCCCGACACGCTGCAGTGGGACAAGCTCGGAGTGTCGTCGTTCAGCGCGGGCTACGGTGCAGTCCGCGAGATTCTCAAAAGCGCGACCTACCGCGACCAGATCGACGCTGTGTTGGCGGCGGATTCGCTCTACGCCTCGACCGCCGGCGACGGCACACCGCTCGACTCGCAGATGGCCGACTACAAGACGTTTGCCGCATTGGCCAAGAATGGGCAGAAGACGTTTCTCTTCTCACACTCACAGGTTCCCACGCCGACTTACGAGAGCACGGGCGAGTGTGGCGACGAGTTGATGCAGCATTTGGGGATCACCGCCACGCCGACCAACACGAACGGCCTCGGCACGCTCCACTTTTATCGCCGCGCAGAGTCCGGCAACTTCAAGCTCTGGGGTGCGAGCGGCTCCGACGGCGATGCCCATTTGGAGCACCTCCGCTACATCGGCGAATTCTTCGAGGAGCTGCCGCTGGCGAAACAGATCCCCGAGCCATCGACGCTGTTGATGGCGACATTCACTGCGACCGCGCTCGCATTGCGTCGTCGCCGCTTAAGCGCGTGAGCGATAGAGGGCAGGGTCGACCGCGGTGGCCATCGCGTCGACGTCGAGCGGGCGGTCCAGGAATTCCGCGACCGCTGCTGCCGAGCGGCGCGGTTCTTCGAGCAAGCTGCGGAAATTCACCGTGTGAAGTTGCACTCCGCTGTTGGTCGAGAGCCAGCGGCGGATGATGTCGGCCTGAGAGGCGTACGTCCTCCGCAGCTGCGCGTCGGAGATTTGCGCGCCCGTGCGGCCGTCGCGCTCGAGCATGCGGCGCTGCGAGATCAACACCTCGTCCAGATCGCGTTCGACGTAGATGATCCGATACTGAAATTCCGCCGTGAGATATGGCAAGAGTTGGGTGATGATTTTAACGGCTTTGCCCTGCGCGGCGCCGAGCCAGGAGTTGTCGCCGCGCAGGTTCTTGACCGGTTCGTATTCGAAATAGCCGCGGGGATTGTTCTCGTCTTGTTCGCGGCGGCCGTCGGAGAGAATCGGCATGCCACCGGCGGCGAGCATCTGCATCACGAGCG
>JBFWSG010000106.1:0-11258 GCA_050248495.1 Pirellulales bacterium
ACGCAGCTTACGCACAATCTGCTCAGGACTGTGTCGCTTCCGTCGCTTCGTCGTCATCAAGGTCTCCTTGCCCAAAGGGCATCTCAACCTTCATAACAACTGGATCAGATTTTCAATAGCAGGCCAGAGCAAGAAGACTTCCACCGGGTTCGGATCGGGATCGTCCTTGTTCAGCCGCGCGAGCTTTTGAAACGCGCTGCGATACGCGTCCCGCCGGCCGGTTCGCTTAACCGGTCAAACTCATCCGCAGCAACGTCAGCGCACCGTCGTTCTTTCGCCAGTAGCCCACCCACAAGCGCTCCGGCGATTCCACCGACAGCGAACAGTCCGACGATGATCGTGATGAAAATGCTTCCGCTCAGAGACTGGATTTTCAATAACATCGGCTCGACGAGCACGCCAAAGAGTATCAGCCCAACCAAGCTGCCGTATATGGAAGCGATTCCACCAAACCACCAAGCCCGACGGCTGCGTCCAACTATTTGCGCTACTGCACCACCGCCAAGGCCCATCAGAAGTACAGCAATGGAGATCACGAGGCTAAACCTAGTGAGCGCTAATAACATCGCCACTATGGTGACCGGTAAGAGAGTTTCTGCCATCGACACCCGCCAACATCGTGCATTTGCGTTACTTTGTGGTGTTCGACCGACAATTTGGCGAGAACCGAATATTAAGACGGGGATGCCCAGCAAGAGAATCAGTGCCCAACGATCCCAATGGGAGCTGGTGCGGATTTTCCTGCCGGTGGTCACATCGAATACAAACTCTTCCGCGCGATTGGTCTCTACCGTGAATGTATTCGTAGCTGGGTCGTAAGCCGCGTCGGTCCATTTGCCCCACGAACGTTGAGAATAAATGTAAAGGAGCTCTTTAATCAAATACCCCCAAGTAAACTCGTACTCGCGCCAATGTTGTGGCTCACCTTCCTTGTGGAAGAAATGAAGCTCACCCCAAGGCGATACATTGCTTGACATGTGGCCAGCCGCTATAGCCAGCAATAAGTGCTTGCCATCGCGAGTAAGATACGCATCGAATACGGGAGGTTGATACTGCAATGCCCAATACAGCGTGTCTTCGTGGTCGCCGCGCAAATAGACGCCGCTCTCGCTGAATTTCTTTTCGAGCTCTATTCCTTCCGTATTTGCTGGGTTGGCGAGCTCAGAATTGCTTTGACGCATGACCAACAAATAGCGTCCATCGGGAGACAGCACACTCCACGAATCCTGCCAAGACAAGCCTGCTGTGACAGGAAGAGGAAAAGCGAATACTAGCGTAGTAGCATAAGCGAGAATTTGATGGTGACGGGCGGCCATGGTCGCATGCTTTCCCGACTTTATATCGACTCCGTATGATTCGCCGTCTGTCAGATGCTGTATTGCAATTGGACGAGGTTCGGGCAGTCCATGGCATTTCAGTACTCAATCCGCCAGCGCCAGCCGCTCCGCAATCGGCGGATGCGAGTGGAGCAAGAAGACTTCCACCGGATTCGGATCGGGGTCGTCCTTGTTGAGCCGGGCGAGTTTTTGAAACGCGCTGCGATACGCATCCCGCCGGCCGGTCCGCTCCAGCGCGTACCGGTCACACTGCCGCTCATAATGCCGGCTGATCACGTTTTGCAGCGGTGCGAGCACCAGCCCGAACACGGTCATTGCGAACATCACCAACGGCAAGCTGTTCGTCGGGGCGTCGGCCGCCGTCGGCACGTTCGCCCACGCCACGATCACGCGATCCATCAGCCAGAAACCAACGACGCTGAAGAGCACACCTGCCGCGATCATCTTCGGAATGTGCCGATGGACGTGGTGCCCGATCTCGTGGGCAAAGATCACTTCGATCTCGTCCGGCGAGAATTTTGCGAGCAGCGTGTCGCCCATCAGCACCCGCCGCGTCCGTCCCAGTCCGGCCAGCATCGCATTCGCTTTCACCGTGTCGGCCGACAAGCCCATCCGGTACACGCCCTCGATCGCCAGGCCCGTCCCCGCCGCCAGCCGTTCCATCCGCTCCATCAAGGCCGCGTCATTGAGCCGCTCGATCTTGTAGAACAACGGCAGGAACACCACCGGCGCGAGCTGACCCAGAATCACGCTGAACAGAAAGAACACGCCGGCGGCGATCAGCCACCAGTAACTCCCCGTGTTCCAGATCATCCAGTACAAGCCGGCATACAACACGCCGCCCAGCACCACCGCAAACGCCATCTTCTTGAGCCAGTTCTTGACCCATCGCCCGACCGACTGATTGCTCAGCTTGAACTGATGCTCGACCACAAAGCCGGAGTAAAAGGACAACGGCAGCGAGACCAAGAGGTGTATCCCCATCACCACGCCGAAGAGCGCCAAGAGCCGCAGCAGTGACTTTTCGCCCGCGAGCGCCCCGAATCCCGCGAGCCACGCGTCAAGCGGCCGGGCAAACACGAACGCCATCACCGCCAGATAAAGAACGTCCACCGTCATGTCGACGAGCGTGAGCCGCAGCGAAATCCGCCCGTACCGCTGCGCCTCGGCCCGTTCCGCCGGGGAGAGCTCCGCCGGCGACAGCTCCCCCGCCGCCGTCGCCTCGGTGTCCAGCACCGTCGGATCCGCCACATCCGCTACTGTCCCTTCATCCTTCATAAACCAACCGCCTTCGGTGCTTGCCAAATGACTGCCGGAATTGGTCGCAACAAAATCGCCAGCCCGTGCGTCCTAATTGTATGTCGCCGCGGCGGGTGCGTTTTGGTGCTGCTCGAGCTTGCTGGTGACCGGCAAAATGCCATCCTGAAACTGCTGGCGAACGCCCGCAAACCAGCCGATCAGCCACCTTTTTGGTGGGTAAAAAATGACGCAGTATTGAACACCTCCCTGGTCAAAGGCGCGACGTCCTTTGGCGGTCCGTGGCTGCCAAATGCAATTTTTGGCAGTCCCTCCCAGGTGTCTAAATCGGTAAAACTTAGCTAGCTAACGATTTTTCGGACCCCGGAAAATGCTATGATATAAGCACTTACGGCGATTCCCGCCATCCGGGCTCCCTTTCATTGCAGACCCTTTGGCATAACGGTTGCAATAGTTCAAGCCGTGACGGTGGCTCCGGGGATTCGCCCGTAAACGATTACGGGACTTTTCCACTTTAGCTCTGTCAACCGCGACCCAGGGACGACCGCTCCGGTACAATGCGGGGGTCGACGGCAACTAATCCAGACGACTGGGGTGAAGGATTTCGCCCTTAGGCTTGCGTCGAACTCTCGAGGTTAGGAGTTCGTAACGATGAAAGAGACAAACACGGAAGTTCGTGCCCGCGAGATTACTTTGGGCCAGACCGCCGCGAAAGTGATCGACGCGGACCACATGACCGATGAAGAATTGCTGGCCGAATACCGGCTCGCCGGTAGCCCGCAGATCTTCGAGACGTTGGTCCGCCGCTACGAGCGCGAACTTTACAACTATTTGCGTCGCTTCTTGGGCAACACCGTATTGGCCGAGGACGCGTTCCAGGCCACGTTCATGCAGGTCCACTTGAAGTGCCATCTGTTCGATGGCGAGCGGAAAGTGCGGCCTTGGCTGTACACGGTTGCGACCAATCAAGCGATCGACATCCAGCGTCGGAATCGCCGGCATCGGCTGGTGAGCCTTGATCGGGTGAGCCGCGCGGAACACCAAGAGCTCGGCACACTCATCAATTTGCTCAAGAGCCGCGAGGCCGATCCTGGCGCTCAGATGGAGCAGGGCGAACGGAAAGATTGGGTGCGCGACGCCGTCGCTGCCCTACCCGAACAATTGCGGACCGCAGTGGGCCTGGTCTACTTCAAAGGGATGAAGTACCGGGAAGCGGCCGACGAATTGAATGTGCCGGTGGGCACAGTCAAGAGTCGCATCCACTCGGCGGTCAAACGATTGGGCGAAGCGTGGGAGCTGACTCAGTCTGCAAACGGGGCCCAAACGGGCATGCCCGAAGGCACGGCCGAATAACGACGTTCGGCCGCAAGGCTTGTCGCCAGAGTGCGGCAAGCGGCCGAAACCGTCGTGGGGAGCCATCAGGAAATCCCGCCCGCAAAAAGCAACGAAGCCTGCCGCCCTGGGGCAGGCTTCCCTTGTGAATACGGCACGTTTTCCGGCCGACTGCCATGCGCGACCAACTCGTTCGCTATTTACTCGGCGAACTGAACCAGCAAGAGCAGGAGCAACTCGAAGCGGCGCTCCGCGATTCTGCCGATTTGCGGCGCGAGTTCGAGCATTTGAAAAAATGCCTGCCCGGCCCGGAAGACCTGGCGGCCGACGACGATTTCGATCGGCCGGCCGCTGCGGGTGCCGCCGCTGGACTTGCCGAACGGACCCTCGACCGCATTTGCGGTGAAGGGCCCTGCTGCAAGAAATCCCACACTCCCGCCGAAATCTCGGCCGCGTACGACGCCCCCGCTGGCACGCCCAGCTGGAGCCTCGCCGACCTGACAGTCGCCGGCGGCGTGTTCCTGGCCATCAGCATGCTGTTCGTGCCCGCGCTTCGACAAAGCCGCGACGCCGCCCGCCGCAACGATTGTGTGAACAATCTTCGCCAGGTCGGCACGATGCTCAGCTGCTATTCCAATACGCACGATGGCTACTGCCCTACGCCCGGGCGTAATGAAAACGCCGGCATGTTTGCCGTGCTGCTGGTGGAAGATGGCTATGCCGGCCAGGAAGAGCTCGCTCGGCTGCTGATCTGTCGCGCGTCGCCGGTGGCCGATGACGTGGCTGCCAAACGAATCACGGTCCGCGTTCCCTCGCTTTGCGAACTGGAGGCAGCGAGCGCCAAGGAGCGCTGCTTCTGGAAGCGGATGATGAGCCCCAGCTACGCCTATCGCGTTGGCTACATCGAAGATGGCCAGTACCTGGCCGTCCGCGACGAGCACTCCTGCCGCAAAGCCATGCTCGCCGACAGTCCTTGCAAACAACGCACCGCCTGTGAAAGTCTGCAGAGCGATCACCATGGCGGCCAGAACATCCTCTTCGAAGACGGCCACGTGAGCTTTCAGCGCGACTGCACGCTGCCCGAAGAACAGCACGACCAGATCTATCTGAACGACGCTGGGAAAGAAGCCGCCGGCCTCGACCGCGACGACATCGTGCTGGGCCGCAGCGAGATGGTTCCCGGTGACGGTTTCTATCTCGCCCCGTAAGGGCTCGCGGTCGCCCGGCAGTTTGATTCTCCCGCTCCACGCGCGGCACTGCGGATGTTGACGAAAAGCAACATCGCGCATCTCGCCTGGCCTCATCCCTAGCCATTCTTCCGGCGCCTAACTCTTTACGCAACAACGATTTGCCGCCAGTCGACAGCTCCGCGCCGCGACCTGCGGCACGTCCGTTGCTTTCTCTCCGTCCCATCTCTCCTCCTCCACTCGAGTGTTTGCGGCCGATCGTTGGAGCCTCAGTCCCCTCAGGCTCCAACGGTCGACCCAAACTTCCCGCTGCTTTTCTCCCTGTCCGACGCTTCCTGCTCCCAGCCCTTCTCATGCATTCCCACGATCTGGCCCACCTCGCCGCGCTCTCAGCCGTCCATGGCGAGCAACTCATCGCCGCCGACGCCGCAACCATGGACCGAATGCTTTCGGTCTATTGGAAGGCTTCCCGTTGCCGACTCGATCGCTGGTGCCGCACGCTCGCGCTGGTGGCGAAGCATCCGGAACAAAGCGCCTGGACGGAATACGAAATTGGCGCCGTTGAAGAGATCTTGGTGAGCGACCTGGTGACGCGCATCGTCGCTGCGATCGCCACCGCCCATGACGAACGCCTCTCGACGAACGAATCAGCCCCGGTGGCTCGAAACATCTTTACGGCCCACGTCGACGTCCGCCGGCGTGCGATTGCGCTCGCCATCGCGCCTCATCGCGATGCACACCAGGCCGAAGACTTCCTTGCCCTCCGCCGCCAGTGCGAGCGCTGGACGGACTTGTTGCTGGCCTACCTCACGCCCCACTTCGCAGTGGACGAGTTCGCCTTCGATGCGGCCCGTGTCGGCGACTTCGCATTCGACGCCCGCGAGCACCTTCGCTCTGGCTGTTCCAGCGACACGGCGGTCACGATGATCATCGCCGGCATGCGTTCCTCGCTCGGCCCGATCAAATCCGGCCGCACGCTCAACACCGACCTCAACCAGGAAATCGCCACGGCGCTCGTGAGCGGATTCGACCCCGCGTTTTTCGACAGCCACGGCCATCTGCAATCGGCCTGGCTGGAACGCCTCCGCCGCGTCCCGGCCGACGCGCCGCTCGACGCAGAAGCGGTCTGGCAGCTCTCGCCCCACGCCCGCCACGACGTCCCCCGCCCAGCCCGCTGGCGCTGGTGACACGCGTTTAGCCGCGACGCACCGGGGAGTCTGCGGGCCGCAGCGGAGCGCGAAAATTTTGGCGAACCGCGCGCCTCTATATTCGCCGCAATGCCTCGCCGCGCCAGCTAACCAGCCCCAGGCAAAGCCCCGCGGCGACGATCACCAAACCAGGTTCGGGCACGGCGTAGACCTCCACGGTCGCCCCGAAGGTGTACGAATCGATGCCAGGGTCGACATAGGGAGGAGCACCCGGGCCGAGATCTGGCGGCACATCGTAGTACGGCACGCGTTCGACGCTGTACGGATTCATCGTGATCTTGACCGACGAGATCTGCTGGCCCACGGCCAGCTGAATCGTGTTGAGCGCGCCGGTCAGATAGTCGGTCGGCTCTTCAAAGTGCCCGGTCGTGCGATACTCCCATTCAAAATTCGGATTGGTGAGGAGCACCTGTTCGAGCGCCGCCACCACATTGCGATAGTAGGCATTGGAGTCATCGCGGGTGATCGTCAGAGAGTTGCCGGCCGGGCCGCCGATGCCCAGCCCGCCGAAGGGACTGTTGTAGTCGAAGTACGCGCCGATCGTCGGCGCGATCGTGCTCTTGATGTCGCTGAAGCCAGCATAGACCGAACCAACTAGAACTTCCGCTCGCGCCGCTGAGGCGGCCAACAGCACGAGACAACACAGTAGCGTTCGCATCGTTTGTCCTCTCATGAGCAAGTTCCAATTCGCGACGACAAAGCTCGGACGCATTTCTACTATTTCAACCGCTTCATCCCCGGTTGAGGCCGCGTCCCTCGGTCCGCAGAATAGTCCATCCATTGGACCTTTAATATTGTACCCGGCAGCTAGCCTTTACGACAACTTTTTCGTGGGTAAACGTTGGCGCAAACATGCATGCACGCTTCATGCATTCCGCCCGCTTGACCTTTATTCCTAGACTGTCTATGATTTCGGCATGAGCGAAATCGCGGGCGACAAATTACGTGGCCATCTCGAATCCTTGATCCTGGCCACGCTGGAGCAAGGCGAAGCTCACGGCTTGGAGATTCTCCGCCGTCTCGAGCTCCGCGGCTGCGGCTTGTTGCGGCTCAAGGAAGGTTCGCTGTATCCGGCGCTGTACCGTCTGGAATCGGCCGGCGAGGTTCAGGCCGTGTGGGAAAAAGAGACACACGGTCGTCGTGGGGCCCGGCGCCGCATCTACCGGCTCACCGCCAAAGGCGGCCGCAAATTGAAGCAAGGTCGCGGCGAGTGGCAGACGTTTGTCGAAACACTCGGGGCGATTCTCGCACTTCCCGATCCATCTCGTTAACGAGGCTCTCCATGTCGGTCCAACTCTCCGATTCCGCGCGGCGTGCGATGGCTCATGCAGAAACGATCGCCCGGCAGTGGAACCACCAATACGTCGGCACCGAGCACCTGCTCTTGGGCCTCGCCGATACGGACAACGGCGTGCTGGCCCGGCTGCTCGGCGAGCATCAGGTGGATGCGGCTCAACTACGCGCGGCGGTGGAGGCGCTGGTTCGAGCCGACGAGCCCAGACAAGACGCTCTCGCCAAGCTGCCGCTCACGCCACGAGCACAGCACGCGCTCGATCTGGCGGACGCAGACGCGCGATTTCTGCAGCAAGACGCCGTCCGCCCCGAACACCTGCTGTGTGGTCTTGTGCGCGAGCCAGAGGGTGTTGCGGGACAGGCGCTCCGCAGCTTGGGGCTTGAGCCAAACCAGTTAGCCGCCGGTGTCTATCGAGAACGCCTCGCGCAAATGAAGTTCGTCGAGCGAATCGCCCGGCCGGTGCGCGCCGGCGTGAAACGGAAGCGCAAGGTGCGCGACGAGCTGCTGGCCCACCTGACCGCTGTGTACGAAGAAGAGCTCGATCGCCTCCGCGATCCGGCTGCCGCCATGAGTGCCGCCACCGAGCGATTCGGCAATCCGGCCGAGCTGACAGCCGAATTGGAAAGTGCCCTGCCCCGCTCGGCGCGACGCGAGTTCTATTCGGAGAAATGGTTTGGCTGGCGACGCGGCGACTCCGCCGCACGTTACCTGGCCCGCTCCGCGGCGATAGTTTTCGTGGTGCTGGCCGTGAGCCTCGGCCTCGGCGGGGCGGCAATTCTCTGGAGCAATGGCTGGGATTCGAGCGCGTGGATCGCCATCCGGCCGATGCTGGCCCTGGTGATCATCACGCCGCTCGACGTGTTCGCGATCGGCTACTTGCACTTCAAATTGCGAGACACGATCTTCGGTGTGTTCGGTGCGCGCCGATCGAAATGGCGCGAACTTGCGCTGGGAATGTCGATCGCAGTCGTCGCTTTGGTCTCCTGGCTGTTTTTCGTAGCGCTCGCCGCATGGGACTTGATGGCGGCGAAGTCGATGGCCATTCCGCTGAGCGTGGCCGGCGCGGGAATCGCCCTCTCCGCGTACATTACCGCACGCTGGTTCGGACCGATTCAAATCCGCGACGTGATGTGGGAGTTGCTGGAGCTCGACCTCACCGACGATCGCACTAGCGGCCGCGCGAATGGTCTGGACACGTCAGCGGAGATGTGACAGGGCCGGCGCAACAACGACCAACACAGTTGCGGGGGACGCGTTCTAGTTCCCTGCATCGGCCTCGACCAGTACGACGCTGTTCGCAAATGGCCCGTTGGAATCGGAGTTCTCCGGGTCCGGCTGCCAGTTGTTGCCGTTGATCACGAACTTGTATTCGTGCTGGCCCGGCTTGACGCGAACGGTGGCCAGATAATTTCCATCGGCATCGGGCCCTTCCATTGCCTGGCCTTTTTCTTTCCAGCCGTTGAACGAGCCGGCGAGGTACACAGCGTCGACTTTGCCCGCGGCCTTTTCGGGATGAAATCGGAACGTGACGTCGTAATCATCGCCGGAAACATGCGACACCTTTGGAAATTCGCCGCGTTTCACGTCGTCCGGTTGGCTTACGACCATCGAGCCGAGCATCATTTCGTCCCAGGTCTGGTCGCCCCAGTGGACTTCCTGCGCCGGGTCGGGGTTGTTGAGATTGTCTTCCGAATTGTCGAACACGCCGCGGCACATGACGACCGTACCAGCCGGCAGCCGCTTCGGCGCTTTGAGCAGGTAGGCATTCTGCCAGTTGAAGTCGTACCGCGGCACGTCGAGCAGGATTTCCTCGGCGCCGTCTGGATACTGAGCCGTGAAACGGAACGCTTTGCCGCGCAAGTGCATGTGCGGAACCATGGCATGGAGAATCGTGTCGTGCTTGAAGTCGCGGCCGGCGGGGATCTCAAAGTTGGCCGCGCCCGGCGGGATGTGGAAGTCGCTGTTCACGGCGATGGCGAATTTGACTTCCTTCGGCTTCTCGCCGGCGCCCGCGAAGACCAGGCCGACCTCGCTGCGGTCGGTCTGCTCGGTACCCGTCGGTGTGTAGTGCATCTGAAACACGATCCGCGCGCCCTTCGGCAACAGCCGCGCGTAGCCTTCCGGCCAGAGCGACGCCGGCGCACCGGGCGCGAACCCGGCGATCGAATTCAGGAGCGGATCCTCGTCGCGAATCTCCTTCTGCCCTTCCGGCACGTAGAACAGAAACGCGTGATGCACGACCGACGCATTGCCCGGCCGAATCTCGGCCGCCTTGATCCACATGTCGTGGTCAAACTTCGTTTCGACTTCGAAGTACTGGTACGGCACGGTCCCCTTGGACGGGATGGTGAAGGCCTTGGGCATCGGAACCACGACGTCCGGCGTCGGAATCTGCCAGCCGTCGGTGTACCTGGTCGGCTCGGGCAGATCGGCCGGATTGCCCTCGGGCATGCCGTTGTCGAGCCATTGGCGGAAGAGGGCTTTGTCGCGCGCCGGCATGTGGGCGTCGTTGGCGAACCGGCCATAGTGCGGATCGGCGTGCCAGGGCGGCATGCGGCCATCGTCGATCACTTCCCGCATCGTCTCGGCCCAGGCCGTGACGTCGTCGTACGAAGTGAGCGTGAAGGGGGCGACCTGGCCGTCGCGGTGGCAGCGGCCGCAGTGCTTGTCGACGATCCGCGCGATGTCTTTGGTGTACGTGATCTCGCCGCTCGGAGCAGCTTGTTTTGCGCGACCGATGAGGCAGCCGACCGGATCGGTCGCGGAGGTGGTCACGTGCTTGTTGGAAAGCACTTCGTCGAGGGCCGTGGATAAGTCGTGCCGAATGTTGCGCGCCCGCTGCGTGCCGACGCCGTATTCATCGTCGATCCGGCCGTGATAGAGGACGCGGCCGTCGCGATCGAGCACGAACGCTTCGGGAGTCCGCGTCGCGCCGAATCGATCGGCAACCGTCGCGCTCGTGTCCTTCAGGATCGGAAAGTCAATCTTGTGCTTGCGGGCGTAGTGGTTGATCTCCTGCAGCGAGTCCTGCTGGTTGGAATCGATGCCGATAAAGACGACGCCGCGATCGCGAAATTCGCGCTCCATCTCAGCGAGCCGCGCGCCGTAGAGCTTCGCCAGCGGACACTCGGTGCCGAGGAAGACAATGACGACCGCTTGCTTGTCGCGCCAGTCGGAGAGCGAATGCTTGGCGCCCAGATAGTCTTGCAGCGTGAACTCAGCGATCGTCGTGCCGACGGATGACTTCGCCCAAGCCGACGAATTCGCGGCGCTCAAAACAGCCAGAACCAACAAGCCAACACGAATCCAAAACGCCATTTTACCTCCATCTCTTTCGCTGCCTGAGTTTAATCGGAGAGCGAAGAAGCGGTCAAATCCGGCTGCTGCTATCGCGCGGTTTGCCGGCTGCTGCGGGTACACAGCGAAACCACGATCAGCGTCAGAAAACCGAGCGGAATCGTGACGATGCCCGGCTGGCTGAAGGGCGTGAGGGCCTGGTCGGCGGGGAGGCCGTAGACTTTTTCGAAAGTTTCGCCGCTGGCGAGGATCCAGGCCAGTGAGCTGGCCATACCGACGAGCACCGCGGCGATGATTCCCTGGCGCGTGGTCCGCCTCCAGAAGAGCAGCATCACGAGCGCGGGCA
>JBFWSG010000107.1:0-11175 GCA_050248495.1 Pirellulales bacterium
CGCTTCGGCCCGTCGTTCCGCTGGCGCTCGAATCGCGCTCGCCAAAAAAGGGCGAACCGGTCGTCGCCTTCGGCGCCCCGGAGGGTTTATCGTTCTCCGTGAGCGAAGGTTCCGTCAGCGCGCTCCGAAACGGCGACGAGGTCAGCGAGATCTTGAGCCGCCCGCCGTATAACGTCGTTCGCGGCTCGGACATCTTTCACCTCGCCGGCAACACTTCGATCGTGCAGATTACGGCGGCGATCATGCCGGGGAGCAGCGGCGGCCCGGTCGTGAATTTCTCCGGCAACGTGGTCGGAATCTCGGCCTTCGTTTTGCGCCACGACGGTCAACAGTTTGGATTTTGCATTTCAGCCGAAGATATTCGTCGCGCCGCAGAATCACTCGGCGATGACGATTTGACATGGCCGCCGAAGAGAGTCACGCCTGCGGCCGACGATTAAGGCGAGACGATTTGCTGCGCCGTGCGTCTCCGCAGCTGGCCGCAGGCGGCATCGATGGCGTCGCCCTTTTTGTGACGGAAGCGGACCGACAGGCCGTGGTCTTCGAGGATGCGGCGGAATCCCTGCTGGGCCGCACTCGATGGCGTACGGTATGGCAGCCCCGACACCGGATTGAACGGAATCACGTTCACCAGCGCCGTGCGGCGTCCCAATAGCCGGGCCAATTCATGGGCGTGCTCCGGAGCGTCGTTGATGCCAGCCAGGAGCACGTATTCGAACGTCAGTTGCCGGCCCGAGAGGTCGAAATAGTGATCCGCTTCCGCCAGGATGTCGGCAAGCGAGACCTTCTCGCCGACCGGGACGATCTCGCGGCGGAGCTGCTCGTTAGGCGCGTGGAGCGACACGGCCAGTCGATAACGCGCGCCGGCATCGGCCAATCGCCGCATCCCCTT
This sequence comes from Pirellulales bacterium, assembly GCA_050248495.1. Taxonomy (GTDB): domain Bacteria; phylum Planctomycetota; class Planctomycetia; order Pirellulales; family Lacipirellulaceae; genus DASYDU01. The sequence continues at coordinate 893 of JBFWSG010000107.1, forward strand.
CGGCAGCCCCACGGTGGAGATCGTGATTCGCCGGGCGCTGATGCCCAGGCCGTCTTCGCGGCTGGCCTCCTCGAGCGCCGGGAGCAGATTGTCCAGATTCGCCAGCGGCTCGCCCATGCCCATCACCACGATATGGCTCAGCCGCTCTTCCGGCCCAAGCAGCCGCTGCAGCCGCAGCATCTGCTCGATGATCTCGCCGGTCGTGAGATTTCGCGCGAGGCCGTCGAGTCCGCTGGCGCAGAACACGCAGCCCATTCCGCAGCCGACTTGCGTGCTGATGCAAATCGTGCGGCGGACTTCGTCGCGCAACAGCACGCACTCGATCTGCCCGCCATCGGCCAGTGCGAGCAGCAGCTTTTCCGTGCCGTCTTCGGCCTGCGTGTGGCGGACGATGTTCGTCGTCCACAGCGTAAAGTCTGCCGCAAGCTCGCCTCGCAGCGACTGTGCGAGATCGGTCATCTCCTGAAAATCGCCGGCCCGACGTGCAAACAGCCACTGCCGCACTTGCTTCGCGCGGTACGCCCCGGCGCCGCGCTCCTGGAGCCAGGCGGTGAGTGAGTCGTCGAGCGAATCGAGTAAATGGCAAATCACAGTAAGATTTGCGGCAAAATGCCGCGCCTAACTCGAAATTGGACCGGAGGCTTGCGGTATTATAAAATTGAAGCGGATTGCAGTTTTCAGCTTCGAGTCGTTCAGCCGCTCATTGCGTCCCGAGACCTGTCATGAACGAAGAAGAAATTCGCATCGCCGTGTTGCCCGAGCCCTTCGAGCCGAAGCGCCTATATCTCAGCGATGGTCGAACCGTGGATATTCCTCGCTCGGGATCGATTGCAGTCGGAAGGCGAACGTCGGGCGTCGTTATCGAAGGCAAAATACACACGATCTCGAATCTGCATATCACTCGGATTGAACCTTTGACGGCAATCGCTTCCTGAGTCGTCTCAGGCATTGCCGCACTCACTTCCATCATTCCATTGTCGACACGATCGCCGGCACCGTCGTCCACAAATAGTAAGCGCGCGGGGCGGCCAGATCGAGCAGTGTGGAGGCGTCGAGCGGATTGCCTCGACCCATGGCTTGGGCCTGAGCGCCGAACAGCTCGCCGACGAAAGTCCGCGGCGGCTCGTACCGCACGCAGCGGACTTCGTCCGTCGACACGCCCGCCAGCTCGGCGGACCGTTCGATCGCCGCTTCCAGGAAGCCGATCTTGTCGATCAGTCCGCGATCGAGCGCCTGCTTGGCCGTAAACACCTGGCCGGTGGCGATCGCATCGAGCGCCGCAGGGTCGGCTTTGAACTTGGGCCGCCCGGCCGCCACGACTTCCTTAAAGCCGGCAAACATGTCGCCCAGGATCGCTTCGAGCGCTTTGCGATCTTCCTCGGTCATCGGCTTGGTGAAGCTGCCCATTTGTTTGAGCGGCCCCGTGGCGATCGAGTCGTCCTTCACATTCCACCGCCCCAGCAACCCGGACAAATCGTAGTGGGGCATGATCACGCCGATCGAACCGGTGATCGTCATCGGCTCGGCGTAGAGCGCATCGGTCTGGTCGCCGACGGCCATCGCCACATAATAGCCGCCGCTCGCGCAGAGGCTGCCCATGCTGACCACCAGCGGAATCTTTCGCTCCTCGAGCATTTCGCGGAGATGGTGATAGATAAAGTCGCTGCCGGTCACCGTGCCCCCCGGCGAATTGATGCGCAGCACGGCCGCGACCACGTTCGAATCTTCCTTGACCGCGTCGATCTGTTTCTTCACGAAGCCGTCGCCCGACATGATCGTGCCGTCCAAGTTGATGATCGCGATCTTTTTCGTCGCATGGCGGGCAAGCGAATGGTAGCGCTCCTGCGGCCGTTCGGGGTCGTTGAAGTAAGCCCGATAGTTGGCCACCAGCCCGATGATCACCATCACCAGGATCACCACCAGCGCGAGCAGCGCCTTGCCGAGCCAGCCGAACATGCTTTGCTGAATGATGATCTGCGGCGGCGGACTGCCGGCGGCCGGCTGAATGGTGACCGGGGCGGGAGCCGGATTGGGGGCGTCGTTGGCCATGGCGGTTTATGCTCCAGGAAGTAGAACGCATGCTAGCAGCGATCGGTCGACCGCAAGAGGACGCACGCAACTAAGGCACATTTTAGTGCGAGTCACTGGGACGTGCAGCGGCCAGGCGGCGATTTCCGATCACGGCCGCTCCGGCCACCACCTCGCGCGGCGCTCCGCGGCGCGGTGCGAATCCTCGTCGCCGGCGTGATTTCCGGCCGAAATGCCACATTCAAGCTCGCCGAGCGGGTGTTGCCAGCAACCAGCGAATCCCGGTAAAGTAGACGCCCGAGAGCGAGCAAGGTTCTTGCCGGAGTGAGAGCCACAGTCATCGTGAGCACGTGAGTAGGTAAGTAAGTGAGTAGGTGACCTGCCATCGCACCTACTCACCTACTGACTTACTCACCTACTCCACCCTCCCTGAAGGAGCAGCCAGGTGTTTGTCAGCGCATCGACCGAATGTTTTCCCGACTTGTCGCCGCAAGACGTGTTGGAGGTGTTGACCGATCTGGGGTACACGGCCCTGGAACTCCCGATCCACGAGTCGTCGAACCTTTGGCTCAAGCCGTCCGAAGTGCATGCCGACCTGGAGCGGGCGGTCCATTTTTCGCGCGACACGCATCGGCTCGACATCGCCGCGCTCTCGATCGAGCTCGGCGCGGATCGCGAAATGTACTATCCGCATTTCGCCTCCTGCTGCCGCCTGGCAAAGGCCATCAAAGTGGTCACGATGGTGGTGCCCGCCTCGGAGCTGGGCACGCCCTTCAACGAAGAGATCGAGCGGCTGCGCAAGCTGGTCGAGATCGCGTCGCTCGAGGGCGCCGTCGTGGCGGTGAAAACCACCATCGGCTGCATGACGCAGGATCCCGATACGGCCGTCGTGCTCTGCGACAACGTGAAAGGCCTGCGGCTGGCGCTCGACCCCAGCCACTACGTCGCCGGCCCCCACCAGGGCAACGCGATTGACAAGGTCATGAAGTACGTGCAGCACGTTCACTTGCGCGACTCGACAAAGCAAAAGCTCTACGTTCGCGTCGGCCAGGGCGAGATCGACTACGGCAAGCTGATCCAGCAGTTGGAGCGCGTGAAGTACGACCGCGCGCTGTCGGTCCAGATGACGCCGCTCGAAGGCTACGAGCACAAGCCGGAGATGCGCAAGATGCGGCTGTTGCTCGAGAGCTTGCTGTAAGCGCCACCGCTTCTTCGTCGATACCACGTACGGCGTACAGCAACGGCCGCGCGCCGCTATTCATCGCGCGGCGGCTGGCGTTCGGCTTGCGATTGCAGCGCGGCGACCCAGGGGGCATCCGGGAACTCTTGCGACCACTGCCGTAGTGCCCGCATCATGCCACTGGCCTCGTAGTAGTCTTCGAAATGGGTCATCAGCCCGTCGGCGTAGCGGATGCGGACCATCACGAACCCCGGTGGCTGCGGCTCGACTTCCGCGACGCGGATGAATTCATGGCCCCAGGCGACCACTTCGTTGCCGATCGTGCGAATCTCTGGATTCTCGGCGAATGTGCCGCCGTCGCGCACGAAAATCGAAAAGAATTTGCGAAACAATCCGTCGAACGCGTCGACGCCGCGGTACGTCCCGGCAATCGGATTCGTGCTCGGATCGCCGTCGACAAACGCGATGATGTCGGGCGAGATAAAGTGGCGCGAGGCCTGCACGCAACCCGCTTCGTGCTGCGCATAGTTCTTGAGGAACTGACGCGTCAGCGACTCCGGGTCGGCGATGAGATCGGCGATCGTGATCGATTTGCCGGCGGCAACGAATGCGGCCACGAGCGCTTCGATCGTGCGGCGCGAGATGGATTGACCGGCTTCCGCTTTGGCGATCACGCGCGCGCTGAGCTCCGCGCGCGCACCAAGTTCTTCCTGCGTCCAGCCCAGCTCCTTGCGCAGGAACCTGACTAGCTGCGCGTTGACTCCAGAATCTGTTTCCATCCGCGAAGACTGCCCCCCGCCGCCCGGTCTCGCGCGACATTGCAGGGTCCTTGAAGAAAAGCACGGCCACGCGATGCATTCATTTTAATACTGCCAGTAATATCCTGCAATTATGCAGCCCGCGTTCATGGACAATTCCGAGCTGAAAGGTGAAGTTTAGATTCGTGGCGATGCTCTGCGCGCACACTCCGATGGCGCGCGAATCGACACTTCGCATGCGCGATCGGACACTCTCGCGCCGAGCACATCGACTTGTGATCCCGTGAGAGTTCACGGCTCGGGCGTTGCGATTCAAACCGCGACAAAATGCGGACTGCTATAGATTCGGAATGCTATAGATCCAGCCGCGATCAACACGGAACAGTGTAATACTGCTTGTGACAACGATGCTGAGCTCTCTCGCGCCCGGCGACGAGGTCGCCATTCTACCCGCCGCCGATTCGCCGCCGCAGCAGACGCTCGAGATCGCCAAGGTCGCTTTCGTCAACGTCCACCTGGTGCGGTTAGTCGACCAGCGCGTCTATTCGATCGCCGAGCGGCATGGTCTGACGCCTGCGAGCCGCGGCTATCTCGCGCCCGCGACCGATGCGCATCGCGCCGCGCTCAAGGGCGCGCGTCCGCCGGGCGACGCACTCCAATGAAGCACAGCGAGTGAGCGCGATCGCGCACAATCGATGACGCAGCGACCTCCGCACGCGTGTTCATCAACCCGTCGGGGTACGGAACTCCCTCTTCTCGGTGGCAGACCTCAGTCAGCCTCCGAAAAAGTTTCGCCGCGCGCAGCGTTGCTGAAAAACAGACTCGCGTTGACGATTTTTCTCAATCAAGTTCAAATCGGCACCGGCCAGGAGTGTGGACCGGGATGTCCCGATCCCAATTGTGATGGACTTGGGGGGCGCCATTCTTAGGAGTGACTGCAATGAGTGTTCGATGGATTGAATTGTGTGTGGTGTTGGGTCTCGTGGCGGTGAGCGCGCCCGCGGCGCGGGCGGACAACGGGCGGCCGAGCCGCGCGACGCTCGAGGCGATGGGCCTCGGCTCGCTGGTGGTGATGAACGACGAAGACGCATCGAGCGTCCGCGGCCAGGGCTACACCGGCGGCTCGTACGTCCGCGTCACCGGCAGCTCGTTCGCCACGATCGGCGGGCCCGACGGCGGCGCGCATGACGAGAACTCGTATTTCGCCGAAGGCAAGCACGGCGCGAAGGGCTCCACCTCGTCGTACGCCGGCGTGACCGACATCTGGATCGGCGGCCACAAGGTCGATAGCAAGCCCGGCGGCGGCAAGCCGGGCGGCGACTACGGCCCGAAACCGGGCGGCAGCTATCCCGGTGGCAACAACATCAAGATTCACACCCGCGTCTACTTCTCCGGCGGCAGCTCCTCCGCGTGGGCATTCTGACCCCTTCGAGTCGAGCTGCGAGACGACACAAAAACGAGCGCCTCCGCTCACACGGAGGCGCTCGCTTCTATTTCAGGCAATTGTCGCGTCACGGCGCTAAGAGCCACAGCGGCAGCGGAATCCCGCTGGCGATGAAGTCGACGCGATCACCATCTCCCAACTCGAACACGCCGGGCTCAGCGACTAACGTCACGGTGCTCGTACCTTCGTCGTAGTCTTTCACCAACCCAACGGTCTTATTGCTCGGATCCCCGGAATCAGTCACGATCACGAGCGATCCTTGGAGCGCGTGGTCGGCCGTCGGTCCCTCGGTCACGACGAAAGTTGTGGCGCTCGCCGGCGGACCGTCGATCGTCGTACTCAATAGCGACGTCGCCGCGGCCCCATCGAGCTTCTCCGCCAGGTCCATCGTATAGCCTTGATCGTCCATGGCCTGGGCGAAAGTCGGCGCGTCATTGAGTAGATTGAAGACGTCTCCTACTGTCTTGCCTAGACTTCCGGACGGACGACTATCGACCAAGGCATCCAGCACCTCATCGGCAATTCCCGTAGCAGTCAACGACGGCGTTGTTGCATGATCGGCAATTTCTTTCACGACCGAGCCTGCAACTGCATTCGAATACACTTTTCCGCTGTTGGTGTCGAAGAGATCGGCAAGTGCACCAGTGGCTAGCCCACCAACGCTGCCGGCGACGCTGCCAACACTACCAACAACGTCGCCACCGACATCGCCGGAAACGGAGCCGACGGAGCCCGCCACATCGCCATCCACGTTTCCAGCGACGAAGCCGACGCTGCCCGGGTAGTTCCCAGTCGCCTCGTCAATCTGCACGTCGCCGTCGCTGTTGTTCGTGCCGACGAGGTGGGACTTGGATGGCAACTTCCCACGAACCGCGATGTCGGAGTTGTTTGTATAGACGATTGCAGCGGTGTCGCTAGTCGTCACTGTGAAGTCTGGCGCCGCATCCACCGTTACTTGAATCGCTACTCCGCTAAGAATTTGTGTGTCGATGATACGGCGGCGTGAGGAAGCGTTGCTATTGCTCACGTCGTAGAAAATGATGTCGCTGCCCTCAAAGCTGTTGTAGTCACCTGAGTTTTGAGGATAGGCGAAATGGTACACAGTCGAACTGTCTACATATGACACCTGACCGTAGAACGGAACGAGGCCGAGCATCGTTCCAGTTACATTTCCTGTCAGATTGCCTGTAATGTTGCCTGTGATATCGCCGCTGATACCACCCGCGAAGCTTGTCGCTCCGTTGACGAGTAAATCATTAGCTAATGCCAGTGACGGTGATCCACCGGTCGAGCCGGCGACAATTGCCTCTTCGCCTGCTAACACAGATAATCCGTTGCCGAGACTTCCACCCTGTAAGTGGACCGCGCCTCCATATGCAGTATTGCTCGTGACTTTCATCCCAAAGCTTGTAGTTCCGCTACCGCTTTTGACGTCGAATCCGGTTCCTTGGCTGCTGCCACCAACCAGTTCAAATCCAGCGCCGGACCCATTGCCAACTGCCTTGATAGCAGGTTGATCGGTGGTGGCGCTGCTGACATCAATGCCGTTGTCGAGGTCGACTCTTCCTGTAAACGTCGATGTCCCGAGGACGCTTAGCGCCGAAACATCCATGTCGCCACCAGTGGCATCGTTGTCAAATACTTCAGCAAGCTGTTGCGCGGCCGTCGTATTCCCATCGAGACGCACCAGGTTTGCAGCAGCCGGAAGTTCAACGGTCCCCGACCAATAAAACTGTGGGATGACACCGACGAGCTCGTCGTTGTCGTCGAATATGCGGCCCACATAGGTGCCTGCTGACAGACCTGCCGTCGCAATAGCGCCGTCGGTAGCACTGTACAGACCCACTTTGTCGCCAGCTCCTTCGGTCAGGTCAGCCTCGGTATTTGCCGCGTCATTGAACCTCACGCGCAAATCTCGCGCTGGCGTTCCGGCAAAGTGGACGTCGGCTTTTGTTCCGGCCGCGAAGTTCAAAGCAATAATCGATACGAGCATAAGTCTTGCTGACGCACTCATCTCTCTTTCTCCTTCAATATTGATTTTTGTCCCAATCGACGTATAGTCTCACTTACCATCTACTGAATTCTTTCAGCCACAACCCAGGCATGTTTTATCTCGCCTTCGTTTTCTGGATTCATTCCGAAAATCGTAATTGAATCGTTGCTATTCTCTGTTTCGTAAATGCACGTCGGCAGAATGAGCACTCCGTCCGCATACTGGCTGGCAAAGTTGTAGTTCACCGACGATGCGCCTAAATCACCGGCGGTATTATTGGTGCGACGTAGCTTCACTGGACACTGGACGTCGGCGCCAAAACTCTGTCCGTAGAAAGTCATGCCGGCCATGATTTTCCACTTTCCTGGCTGATCAAGCACGACGACCGCGTCGGTCCCAGAGAAGTCGAGTGCAGCAAGTGTGTTCGTCAACGTGGCGACGCCAGTAGAGTAAGACGTGACGGTGTGTCCTAGCTGCAGCGCTTCGCGTTGCCCTGCCGCGTCCACTGCGGCGACAAGGTCGCGGCCGGCTTGGGAAATTGTCAACTGCTGGATCGCGGTCGCACCGAGTGCGATGGGCAAGAATAGTAGAAGCAAGAGCGGTATAGAGCGTCTCATGGATTGTTCTCCTGATCGATGGGAGGGTGAGTGGAATTGGAGTCGATTCGTTCATGGAGAGGATGTGAATTTCGTTGACACCATCCTTTCGAGGGGTTAGGATTGATTCTCGGAATTTGTCTGATTGAGCTTGGATTTCTTCACTTCATGAAGAGGCAAACCATGCGACACACCATTCTTTTCCTCGCCACGGTCGCGGCCGGATCGCTCTGGAGTGGGAATGCTGCTTCGGAATCGATCCGGGTTTGGGAGGGCTTCATCCTGGACGTCGAGCACTCGACCTACCGTGACTTCACCCTCTCTACCAGCGAAACCGCCTACTACACGTTGCCCGCCGATACCGGGTTGCATTTCGTCACCACGGCCGATGGCCCGCACGTTGTGGCCCTGTTCGGCGATATGACCAACGGCATCAACAATCCGCTTACGTGGTCAACGCCTTTGGTCAGCTACACTGTCGACGAAAACCACGGGTTCATTGCCCCGCGCACCGACCCGCCGGTCCGCGCCTTTTCGAGCTATCTCACGCGATCGAGCGTCGACCTCATCGGCTGGACAATAGATCAGTTGCGGGTGGAACACACGCAGGGCGGCGGTTTGCGTCGATATAACGTCGAAGTCTGGGCGCACGTCCCCGAGCCGTCGCCGGGGCTGCTCTTGGTCGCAATGTACGTCTCGCTCGCTCACGTCAGAATGGCGCCTCGTCGACGGTCGACTGTCCGTTGAAGTCCGTCACCGCCTGGCTCGGGCCCGTGAAGCGGATGAAGATGCGATCTGCCGCGTTCTCTCCTTGCACGAGGTCGGCAGCTGTGTAGGTGAAGTCGCCGCCGATGGTGCCCGTGATGACGACATTTCGCGGCTTGCCAGCGTAGGCAGAGAGTTTCAGCAGCACCGGGTTATCCGCGACGTTATCCAGCCGGACATTGCGAACTTCGAAGTTGCCGTAGTTTTCGTGGTACGTCATCCCGGAGAGGTCCAGGATCGTGCAATTGGGGCAGTTGATCTGGGCGCTATAGCAGTGCAGGTCACCCCACTTGACGAATTTGAACAGCGTGCCGACGTAGAAGCCGGTGTGAACCTTGTCGATCTGATGCGTTACCGACTGAGCGCTGTTGCACTCGTAGCCGACGGTGCAAGTGTCGAAGTCCAGAAAGTGCCAATAGAGGTTATCGTTGTTGCCGCCCGTGTCCGACTGGTAGACCTCGATACCCTTACTAAATCCCTGGAGCATAAGACCGGCCGATTGAATGCGGCCATTGGGGACGCCGCCCGTGTTGAGCGAAGTGATGCGGATACCTGTGGGCGTTTTCTGTTTGTTGTCACGATCTTCGTAATCGCCGCCCGGTCCTGCCGTGGCCAAAGTGATGCCGCAAAGCTCCATCGGACCCAACCACAAACCAGCGCCGTTGTACGTGATCGCCGCCTCACCGTCGCCCTTGGTCCCCACATACATTAGCCGCGTGATGTTCCCCATCTGCTGGTAGAGCGCGTTGTAGTTGGAACCGACCCCGGTCCCACCGCCCGTGAGAATCTGTAGACCAGCACGCGCGGCAGTGTGGGCGTCGTCGACGCCGAGGATGAGCTCGTGGATGGTCCAAATTCCCGGCGGAATGTAGATCGGCTTCTTGACCCGAGTCGAGGAGTCGAGCTTGAAGCCGTGGCGATCCTGCGCGAGCTGAATGGCGGCGGTGTTCACGGCGGCATCCGCCCCGAGTTTCCCGGCGCCCAAGTCGTCACGCGAGAGATCGAAGCAGTCGCTGGGGGTCCTTAGCAACATTATCCCCTGTGCCGCCGCCTGGCTAGATAGACAGCAACACTGCGCGATCAGAATTAACAATGGCAAGAGTCGCTTCATCTCCATATCCTCCGTTTGTTAGAGTTGGGCGTGAGCGCCGCCGAGCGACGCGGACGTGAAGTCCAATCGGACTCGCAAATGTGTACGTGTTCATATATACACATTCTCTGCGCCGCTTCCATAACTTTTTTCGGCCACCCCGCCAACGGGCCGGACGGCGCGCGATGTCGCCGGAAAAAACTGCAATAGAATCGCGCGTGATCAAGCCGCGCGAAACGGCGCACGGCTTGGACGAATAGGTCCGCGGTCGAGGACGCGGCAGAAGCGCGTCACTTCGCCAGATAATTCCCGCTGGCGTCGATTGTCGAGAAGCTGTTGAGGTAGGCCGCGCGCTTCGGGTCGCCGGTGAAGCGGATGAAGATGCGGTCGGTGGGTTGGATCCCCTGGCACGCGCCGGCGGCGTCGAAT
>JBFWSG010000108.1:0-10940 GCA_050248495.1 Pirellulales bacterium
GTGCTGACGTCGCTGGCTCGGGAACTGCACCGATCGATTCTTGGGCGCCGCTCCCGCCGGTCTGGCCGAAGTGAGTCTGCCACCTTGTGTAGTCGTCCGCACCAACGCCGGGCGTATCGTCGTTGGGAAGTGGGCCACTGTTGCCAAACGCGTCGCGCCAGCGCGTGTAATCCGCCGCGTCGACGACGCCATTCTGGTTGTAGTCGCCGGGAAGACCCGCAACGAGGGTCAGGCTGCCAGCTGCAAGGTCTGAGGTATCCCATGAGAGGCCGGGAAGCGTTGGCAATTCGATGGATTCAAAGCCACCGCTGACATTGCTGCCGGCAAAGAAATTAAACACTTGCCCGGCGGCGGGAACGAAGCCGTCGATTAGCGAGATCACGAGAGTGCCGCCGAGCGAGAGCTCACCGGCGACGCTGATCACGTCGTATTGGCTGCCGGGACTTGGCCCGCCTATTTCGACCACGAGCCGCGCATTTTCGCCGAAGGAAACGTTGCCGCCGAACTCGATCGTGCCAGGGCTGTTGCCCGGCTTCAGGTCACCTTCGAAATCAACGGTGCCGGGGCCGCTGAATGTGCCGGAGCCTGATACGCTGCCGAAGAACGTAGTGAAACTGCCGGCCCCCGTGCGAATCTCGCCGTTGTTCACAACGTCGTCGTAAAACGTGGTCGGCCCGCCGCCGGAAGAATAGATCTTCGCCCCGCTGGCATTCGTGACGTCGCCCACCAGATTCGTTGCGCCGCCGAAGTTCATCGTCCCCTGATTCGTCAAACCGGCGCGGGTGATCAGCGTACCGTTGCCGGAGACAAAGCCGCCGACACTATTCGTACAATCTTGCGTAAATTCGAGTTGCCCGCCAAAGAGGTTGACCTGGCCGGCGTTTGTATTGTTGGCGCCGGTAAGCTTGAGCGACTTGCCGGGCTCCGCACGAAGCTCGCCCGCTGAAGAATTGCTAAACGTGCCGCCAAGTTGCCCGTCGCCCGTCACGAGGCCCTGGTTGGTGACGCCGAGCGAGACGTTGACCGTCATGTTCGTCCCCAACTCGAGTGAGCTGCCTAGCAGTCCGCCGGTGACGATCGTCACGGATTGATTCGTGAGATTAAAAGTGCCGCGCTGCAGCGCCAGATTGCTACTGTTGGTCAATTGCCCGGCGGTAAATGTGCCGCCGTCCACTCGCACCGGCGCCAGCAGATTTGCGGTGCCTTCCACGGTCAGTCCGTAGCCGGCGACGAGCGTCGGTGAAGACCCGAACAACGGCGAAATGACGCTGTCCGTGCCGATGTTCCGATTACCGGCGAGCTGAATGGTGCCTGAATTGAAGAATAGTCGGTTGAGGCCCGAGATCGTGTTGAAGCGGAGTGTCCCCCCGTTCAAGTTGACGGCACTCGCTGCATTGATTTGCAGCGCTGAATTTACATGCACCGTGGCCTGGTCGTCGATGTTCAGGACACCCGTGCCGGACGTGCCGGGTCCGCCCAGAGCAAGGCTTGCGTGTGCGGACAATTTGGTGCCAGCCCCGCTGACATTGACCGTGCCCGCCGAACCAGCGTTGAGTGCAATAACCATGTTGAAGTTGGTTACGGTGCTCTCGACCGTAGCGCCGCCCGTGATATTCATTGTGCCGCCGCCGTTGATGCCGACCCAAATGATTCCGCCCGTCAGCGAGGCGCCGGGGCCGTTAACGTTGAGCGTACCTTGCGAACCGGCGTCATTCCCAATGAGCACCGAAAAGCCGCTGGCCGATGCTCCGCTGCCTACCGAGAGCAACGGGTTCGCGCCGCCAAACCCTTTGACGTCGATGCCACCGGTGCTCAGGCTGGACGCAACCGTGGTGCCGGTTTGGACGATTGCCGAACCTTCCACACTAAGATTCTTGCCAACGGGGATGGTGGGCGCGGCGCCAAACAATGTGGAAATTGTCGCGTCGACGCCAAACGTTCGATCGCCCGCCAGCTGCAGCGTTCCGGACGAGAAGTTCAGCCGATTGGCAGCGTTGATCGTGTTAAAACGCAGCGTGCCGCCGTCGAGGTTGACGGCACTACCTGCGTTGATCGTCAAACCGCTTTCGACGCGGACAAGCCCTTGGTCTTGAATCGTCAGCGTGCCAACGCCCACGTTGCCGACAGTGAAGTTGCCGCTGCTCGTCCATTGCGAGTTGAGATTGCGAACGACGGCAGTGGCGGAGTTGCCGATGAAGCCGGCGGCGCTCGTGAGAGCGGCGCCATTTTCGATATTGAGCGAGGCGATGCCAACACCTGTATTCCCGACGACGAACTGGGTGGAGGCGTTATAGGTCGTTCCGGGTCCGGTGATCAGGAAACTGGTGTTCGACGCGCTGGAGTATCCCACGATCGTGCTGGGCGAAGTGACGCTCGCGCCATTGCGGACAATGACCGACGCGGGCCCGTTGCTGGTTTCATTGAGGTGTAGGTTTTCGGTGATGTTAAGCGTCGTGGCGTCGACGATGAGATTTCCAGGCCCGCCAATTCGACCCACGCGGAGGCGGCGAACGCTGCCCGGAGGGGCGCCCGTGAGCTGGGCGGTGCCCCCGTTGTCGATTACCGCGTCAAACGTAGTGCCACTGCCCGCATTCGGGACACCCAGCGACCAGTTGCTGGCGGTGTTCCAATTGCCCGTGCCGGCCGTCCAGAACGTTTGGGCATTGCCCTCGGCCGAGATACCCAAGGCGAATAGCAGCAGACTGATGCGGACAACCAACGATATCCCCGGTGCGTTTGAGGAGGATGGCGTTCCGACGCCGACCGCGCAAGGTTCAAACATGATTTACTCTCATTGGGTCGTAACTCGCCGCGTTCCCCGCAAGTTTGGTATCGCGGCAAACAGCGATAAAGCGATCAGAGTCAGGGAGGGTTCAGGAACATTTGCCGCCTGGGAGCCGCTGCCGCCAGTCTGGCCAAAGTGAGTCTGCCACCGCGTGTAGTCGTCCGCACCGACACCGGGCGTGTCGTCGTCGGGCAGCGCGGTTGAGCTGCCGAGCCGATCTCGCCACGTCGAATAGTCGGCAGCGTCGACGACGTGGTTTTCGTTGTAGTCGCCCGGCAATCCCACCGCGGCCGCCAGTCCGACGTCGGCCACTAGCAGCGTCGCCCCAAATTTCGTGTTGTTGTCCGGCGTCACCATCTCCATTGCAATCGACAGATCGAGCGTCCCGACGACGCCGGTGGCGAGCGCGCCCAGGCTGAGTGGGTTGTCGTCAAAATACGCTAGCGCGGCGGCTGCCGTGGCGAAGGTCTGATCCACGACCAAGCTCCCCTCGCGTTCGATGGTGAAGTGGAGCGACGTGAATCCCGGCCCCGCGCTCGTGGGATCGAGCAGTCCGATGAGCAAATTGCCGGGCGTCAGCGTAGCCAGGTTGAACGAGAAATCGTGTCGCAAACTGATGGTGGGCGTCGCGGTCGGCGAGGTGCCGACGGTGTTGAGTCCCATCGCCACAAGTGCCAAGGGCGTGTGATTGCCATCGGGCGGATTGTACGTGGCTGTCACGTTCGGATCGCCCGAGAGGTTCGTGTTGACGGCGGTCGTCGTCGGCAGCAGCGAGCTGTTGAGCATTGCGTTGTAGCTCGTGAATGTGCTGATCGAGCCGGCGAGCGAGGTGAACGACTCGGTTTGCAGGCCGGTCGTTCCCGTCGCCTGGGCCGTGAGAGAAGTCGCCGTAATGACGCCGACGGAATTGTCCGCACGCGACAGAGCCGTCGCCTCGCGACCCATCGCCGAGGTGCGAGCGCTTGCCAAGAATCCACCGCTCGTGGTGGAACGCGCCGAAGTCGTGGCCAGCCCGCGGAGTGCCCCGCCAGCGCCGCCGGTGCCGCCTGCGCCGGCAAAGGCATTGGTGTTGGTGAGCACGCTACTCGTGCCCGTGAGGTGGATGTTGGCAGTGGCGTCGCCGCCGTTGCCGGGCGCAGCCGTTCCGCCGGCCGAGCCGCCCGTTCCCGAGACAGCCGTCACGCGACCGTCCATCGGACCGCCGCCGGGATTCGAAGTCGAGAGACTCGTGAGTGCGTTGCCACCGCGCCCGGCGAACGTGCCGCTCTCGACTCGTCCGCCATTGCCGCCGTTCGCATCTTGCATCAACTTCAGCGTGCCGCTGGTGGAGCCGGTTGTGGAATCGACGATGGAACTCGCGGTGCCGTCGATACCCGCGCCAGCGACCGTATTGATCTGGTCGCCGCCGCTGCCGGCGGTCTGGGTCACCTTAATATCCACCGTCCCGCCCCCGGTGGAGATTCCGGAGCCAGAAGCCGTCGCCGTGCCCCCTTTTCCTGCCAGCCCACCGGCAGTGTTGGCCTGGCCACCTTGGCCGCCGCCGGCTTGAACCGTCACGGTAACGTTCTGCGCGGTCGAATTGTTGGCGGTGGCGGACGCAACGGCGTTACCGCCAACCCCGCCCGAGGCGCCCAGTTGTCCGAATCCGCCGCTGCCGCCAATCGCCCGCGCGGTGGGAATTGCCGCGCCCGTGTTGTTGGCAGTTACGGTGGTGGTCGCGTTGCCGCCGGCGCCCGCGACACCTGATGCAAAATTCTTTGCTCCGCCGATGCCGCCGGTGGCAGTGGAAGCCAATGTCAGGGAGGCGACGCTCTTGGTGCGCGAGAGCGACGTGGTCGCGTTCCCAGCTGCGCCTGATACGCCAGCAAGAGCATTGCCGCCGTTACCGGCCGTGGCGAGTTGCGCGAGATTCAGAAAACTCGTGGCCGGGCCTTCGGCGTCGACGAGATCCACGAGGCTGGCGGCGCCCCCTTTACCGCCGTTGCCAGGTCCGACGCCGACGTGGCCGCCGTTGCCGCTCGTGATATCCGCGGTGGCCGTAATCGAAAACGCAGTGGGTGACGTGGCGATGCCGCGCACCAACCCGGATGTCGCGATGCCGCCGTCGGCGCCATTTGCATTTGCTCCGACACCACTTACATCGCCGCCAGGGCTCGCCTTGGCAATCGATCGGAGCGTAATACTGGTTCCCGAAGAGGTCGCGTCGATCGCCGAGTGGGCGTTGCCGGCCAGACCTGGAACGAGTCCGGAGGAGTTGAATCCGCTGTTACCGCCGGCGGTGGCATTTGAATTGATCGTCAGTGCACTCTGGCCGCTTTGGTTGAACGCGATCGTGGAGTTGGCGCTGCCATGGTTTCCCGCCGGGCCAGCAGTGCCGCTGCCGCCGGTGCCGCCCATGGCAACTTGCGAAAGCGTGATCGCTCCGGTCGTCGAGGCGCTCACTCCGTTGACGGCCGAAGCATCGGCACCGTGACCGCCAATCGGCCCGTCGCCGCCGCGCCCGCCGTTGAGTAGCAAGCTGGCGTTGACGCTCCCGCCCATCGTGGAGACTCCGCGCGCCGTGCCCGAGCTCAGCGCGCCATCGCCGGCACGATGCCCCGCGCCGGCGCAGGCGCCGCCGTTGCCGCCGTTGGCAACACCCTGCACATTGACGGAGCCTTTGCCTGTGATGTCGATCAATGTTTGGCCCGTGGCGCCGTTTCCAGCATTGGCCCCATAGCCGTAACCGCCCGTCCCGCCAGTTCCCCAAGAGGCAGACGTGATGCTCGCCGCCGTGGCGTCGACATAGGTGAGCGATGAGCTGCCGGTGCCTGCTGCACCCACGAGGTCACCGTACGTTGCCCCGCCGATGCCCCCGGTGGCGAATTGATCGATGCGGAGCGCGCCGGTCGTCGAGCCGCCGACCGTGTTCACGAGAGAGACTGCTGCCCCAAGCCCGCCGTCTCCGCCGGTCGTGCGCCCGTCGCCGCCATCGCCGCCGGTGGCCCGAGCCGAAACATTGACCTGGCCGCTGGGAGAACTGGCCAGCACCGAACCGACAGTGGCGGCGCCGCCGTCACCGCCGTCGCGACCGATGCCCGAGTAAGGCGGCGGATCGGGATGGAACCCGCCGAATCCGCCGTCGCCGCCGCGGCCGCCCGTGACGTTGACCGACGCGACGGCGAGCGCTGTGTTCATCGTGGCCATGGCATTGGCGGAGGCGGTGGCCGATCCTCCGCCCGTGGCCGAGCCTCCAGCGCCGGGCACGCCGCCGAGCGATGCTCCCGCGCCGTTGCCGCCCGATCCGCCGGCACCACCGTTGGCCGTGGCCGAGGCCGACGTTGAAAAACCGGCGGAGTTGGAAGTGGCACTCGCCGCGGCGTTGCCGCTGGTTCCTCCGTTGCCCCCATTTCCGCCGTTGGCGCCAGCCGCCGGCGCGATTCCGCCCGCTCCCCCCAATCCCCCGTTTCCACCGGAGGCGGAAGCAGAGTTGCTGTCGTCTCCGACAGTATTGGCTAAGGCGACGCCGTCACCGCCGGGGCCGCCAGGCCCGCCATCGCTACCTGGTGCGCCGGGAGTGCCGGCCGTCCCCGCCGTCCCGTTCACATTGACGTTCGCTGCCCACAGCGTTGTGCAGACAAAGGTTGATGCGAACACGAACATCGCTAGACGAGTCGATTTGGCTGAAATCATGGTTCTGATCCTTGCGTGCGATTGTGCAGGGGAACCCAGCTGCGCGCTGCGCAGTAAGCCACGTTAGATCAATTGCTGTTCGTCGTACGAACGGACTCCTCCCTCCGGTATCAGTTCTGCAAGCCCTCAAAACGCGGTGCTGCATCCGCGGCACCGGTTTGCAATTTAGAAGATTGACCGAGAAAGCCAATCCTGTGGCGGGATTATTCGGGGGAACTCGTCTTTCAAAACAGCTATTCCGCCGCGACGCTTTGTCGCTATCGCAGGTCCCGATCCCGAACGCCGTCGCGACCGGGATCATTCCGCGGCAATGGTCCGGACGACTCGGAAGCCGACGGTGCCCCATTCGGCGCTCGCCGGAACGCCATACACACGGGCGGCGCGGATGTTTTGAGCAACGTCGGCGAATTCTGCGCCGCGGGCCGTTCCCTGATTTTCCAGGATTACTAGCGGCGACTCGGCAGGCGACGGATCCACTCCAGCCACTTCGGCGCTGGCCGGCAGTGCGCCCTGCTGGTGACAGCGTTCGGCGACGTTCCCCAGCATGTCGAACAGCCCCAACTCATTCGGCTTAAGCTGGCCGACGGGCCAGGAATGGTCGTCGGAAAAGTTCAGGTACCAGGCGTAGTGCCGCAACATCGCCGTACCGTCGCCGCAGTAGCGGCTCGCCGTCGTGCCCGCCCGGCAAGCGTATTCCCATTCGACTTCATTCGGCAATCGGTAACCCGTGCGGTCCTGCCAGTCGGCGGCTAGCCGCATGCCCGGTTTGATCTCGTCAGCGGGCGGGTAGACCATCTGATCTTCCGGTACGTGCTCCTGCTCGCTAAGCCAACGGCAATACGATGCGGCATCGAACCAGGAGACGTTGTTGATTGGGCACTCGGGCTGCGGCGTGTAGAGCGAATCGCCAGTCCACGGTCGGAAGCGTTGATATTGCTCGACGGTGACTTCGTACATCGACATTGCAATCGTGCGGGCGCGGGGGTTGGGCCGCGGAATCTCATCCGCTTCGCGCCACAACTCATCAGGCGGTGACCCGGTTTTGAAGTCGGACGGTATGTGGACGATGCTGAAGTAGTGGTGATTCGGACCGGACTGCCATGATCTGCCGGGTGATGCGACGCGAGCGACTTGTTCGTCTAGCTCGGCGAGCGTGTCGTCCGCATGGAGCCGCGCCGCCAGCAGCCAGCGACAAGCCGCATGGACTCCAGCGTCGGCGTCGTCGGTGTAAAGCCGGCTGACGGATCCGATCAACATTTGCCGCGTGTGGTCCTGCAGTTGGTTGGCCGGCGACTGGCCCAGGGCCATGACGAACGCCTGGCGCGTGCCCGCATCGCTCGTGTCATTGATCTGCGCAAGTACTTCGGATATTGAGATCCCCATCGGGACGAGCAATTCCACGAGCCACGCCCGCACGTCGGCGTCGCCACCTCGGGAAAGTACACTCAATGCGGCGGATTCGTCCCCCAGCCGCCACAGGGCAGCCGCTGCGGTCGCACGTCGACTTTGAGCGTTGTCGAAGACTCGTTCCACGTCGTGCGTCGACTTCAGGCCCTGGCGACTTTGCAATGCTCGGATATTGACGTCGGCCCCGAAGATTTCCTGAAGCAACGGCCTGGCCCGATCAGCCTGTTGCTCGAGGGCCGGGATGAGGAGCGCGAATTCATCCGGTTGGGCGGAAACGGCCAAATCAACCAGTGTCTCGACTTCTTCGGTGGCGTAGCGGGCCACGATGCTCAGCGCCGCTCGTCGGTTTGCAGACTCCAATTGTCCATTGCGAAACAGCGCGACGATCGCGGGCGTGATGGCGTTTCGCACTGGAAGAAGAGCGGTTGTGAAAGCTGCCACATCTAACGGGTGCTGGTGCACCAACGCACGGGCGACCGGATTGGCCACGGCAGTCCAGCGTTCGTCCGTCGGCGCGAGCCTAGCGGCCAGGCAGGCAACGCGAAGTCGCTCGTCGTCGGGAGATTTTTCATTAAGCAGCTGTTCCCAAACTGTTTCGCTGATTTCCATCCGATGCTCGGCCAGCAAATTTACGATGGGCGCGACTTCGGACGGATGGGCCTGCGGCAAATAGACGAGCACCTGTCCCGTCGGAGCGGCGGGATCGATCGCCAATTCGGCCAGCGACAGATTCAGCCACGCGCTGCCGAAGGGCTTGCCCTCGGCCAACGCGGTCTGGATCAGCGGACGAGTATGTTCGGCATCGGCGGCGATGCGCTCCAGCAATCGCGGCAATGTTTGCGCATCGGCCGTGGCCACGGCTTCGACGAGCGCTGCTGCCGAAAGCTGCAGCTGCTGCTGCCGCATGCGATAGGCGAAGAAACTTGTCACTACGAGCAACGCTGCCAGCAGGGCCAAGGCAGTGACCACCGCCGGCTTGCGACGGACGTAGCGCGCGATTCGTTCGGTCGGCCCGGGCGGACGGGCAAGAATCAACTCGCCGTGGAGGAATCGCCGCAAGTCGTTCGCCAATTCGCGCGCATTTGGATAACGGTCGAGCGGCCTTTTTTGCAGACACTCGAGACAAATCGTTTCCAGATCGCGCGGCGTCTTCGGCTGCAGCTGGCGCGGCGAAACAGGCTCCCGCTCGCGGATCAGCGCGAGCGTATCGAGGATCGTCACGCCCAGAAACGGCGGGCGGCCGGTCAGCAGTTCGTAAATGATTGCACCCAGCGAATAGACGTCGCTCGTCGGGCCGATGTGTGCGACGTCGCCGATCGCTTGCTCCGGCGACATGTAGCTGGGTGTGCCCAGAATCGAATCGTTGGTCGTGAGATAGTTGTCCTCGACCTGCAGCTTCGCCAGTCCGAAGTCGGTAACCTTGGGCTCATTGCCGGACGCCAGCAACACATTCGACGGTTTAAGGTCGCGGTGGAGGATGCCGGATTCGTGGACCGCGTGGACCGTGTCTGCAAGGGTCGCCATCAACTCGGCGGCCAAGCGCGCATTCATCGGCCGCCCACTGGTGCTCTCACGCAGCGTCGGCCCCTCGACGAGTTCCATCACCAGGTGGACTCGGCCGCGGTGACTGAGCACTTCGTAAACACGGACGACGTTGGGGTGAGTTAACCGCGCCAGAATCTCCGCTTCTTGCTGCTGACGATGAGCGCGAGCAGGATCGTCTCCAGGATTCTCCAAAATCTTGATCGCGACCAGCCGATTCAACGATTTCTGTCGTGCCCGATACACGACTCCAGACGCACCACGGCCAATCTCCGCCAGCAGCTCGTAGCCGCCCAGCTCGTGCTGCGAACCGTCAGCCGAAGCGTCGATGGTTTCGACTTCGCTAAATTCGGCGACATCCGTTGCGCGATGAAACAACTTGTCGACGTCGAATTGCAGGGCCAGCTCGTCGGAGAGCTCTGGAAACCTCCGCTGGTATTCGCTGAGCGCGGGCTTAGTACCGAGTTCCTCGCGCAGCTGCGCTTCGCCGCAGATCAGGACCATCGCTTCTTCGACGTCAGCGTGGAGTTCTGGAAGCAGTGCGAAGTACTGCTCCGCCTCGACACCCACGCCGCTCCGCCAGCGGTCCGATTGATCGTGTCGTGCCAAGTCGAGCCAGGTTTCGCGTGGTCGATTGCGGAGTTCGCGCATCGCGTCGGCAAATCGCCCGCCCGACGCTTCGGCTGGGACTGGCGGCGGTTGCTCGCGATCGGCGATCATCGGCGGGCTTCAATCGACTTGGAGCGTTTGGGCGATGCGGTTCATCGCGCGGCGAAACTGCTTGCGGCGGGCATCGGCCGTGCCGCCAAGATTCGATGCGATGTCGGTCCATTCGGCGCCCGCCGCGCGCGAGTCGGCCATCTGCCGCACCTGCGGATCCATCATTTTCAAAGCCTGCTGCAGCAAATCGCGGTCAGCCATTTTTTCCAACGGCTGCGACGACTTGTACGGCGATTCGGCCATGTCATCCGCCAGTTCGATCGCGCGACGGATGTCGCGGCGCTGCCGGTATTCGCTGCGAGCGTGCATGGCCAGCTTGTTCTGCGCCATTTTGGTGAGCAGGGCCACGAGTTGGGCCGGATCGTGCAGATCATACTGCCCCGCGGCTGCCCGCAGGAAAAAGCTGGCCAGCACCGACTGGCAGATGTCCATGGAATCAAATTGCCGTCGCAGGGCCGGATCGGACAGCCGCGTTCGCACGGCGACGCGGATGGCCATTTCGTAACGGCGGACGACTTCTTCAGCCGCGGCCGAGTCGCCGGCGCGCACACGATGGACCAGGTCGTCGAAAGAGGTGTCGCTGGACATAAGAGTCGCGGATCGTGTCGGCCGGGCGAACGGCGACAGAAGACAGGCCCCATTCGAGTTTAACCGATCCGCCGCACCGTTCCAGCGTCTCGGGGCGCGGCCCAGGGTTACCGAATTATTGAACTGACTGCGGTTGGGTAGCGTAGGAGGGTTGAAAGGATTGAGCTTTTCTTCCCTTGTTTTCATGGAGGTTTTCTGTGGAACCCGCTCACGCGGGGAGCTTGCT
>JBFWSG010000109.1:0-10158 GCA_050248495.1 Pirellulales bacterium
AGTCGGTCGAGGATAAGCGCAGCATCTTCACTTGGCTGCATCAACGTTCCCCGTCAGGTGCCGCAGCCTGGCTCGATGCGTACGATGCGCTACTCGAACGCTTGTCGCGTGATGCGGAGTCGTTCGGTGAAGCGCTCGAACGTCAGGATTGTGAGTTGCCAATTCGCCAGGCGCTCTTCAAAACGCGGAGAGGCAGAGTCTACCGCGTGATCTACTTCATTGAACACAGCGACGTGTTCGTCCTCCGCGTTCGTGGGCCGGGACAGGCGCCCGTAACGCCTCAGGATTTGAGGTGATTCGCGTCGGCTGACACTTTAATTTACGTGGCTACCGCCGGCACTCGAGGCCCGCGCTCCAGCCGTGGAAGATCATCGAGCGCTCGTCGATGTTGGCCTGCACGTAAGCGTCCGAAGCCAGTTGCACGCCGGACATATAGAGCACCTGGTAACCCACCCGGCCCGCCCAGCACCGATTCAACCGGCATACGGCGGTTAGCGAAGCTTCGCCGACATAAGCGACCTCGGACTCTTCCACGATCGTCAGATCGCTGTTGTTTGAGCCCACCACCGAGCCGTCGGAACCGTAAACGATCTGCGATTCGGACTGCAGATTCGACCACTTCGCGCGGTTGTAGTAGACGCCGCCGTTGAAGAAGCCTTGCAACGAGAAGCGGCGGCCCCAATTCCAGACGTCGTATTTCGCGCCTCCTTGGAAGCCGATCAGATTGTTTTCGATGTCGAACACGTGCAAAGTGTCGGTCGTCGTAATATCTGCTGGCGGCGGCACCACTGGCGGCACCATTTCATCGTTGCTCTGATCCCAAATCTCGTCGTCGAATTTGATGTACCGCACGCCACAGTAAGGCCGCAGCGCCGGCGTGCACATGCGAACGATATTCAATTCGCCCGAATGCAAGCTGGAACGGTAGAACAGACTGCGACGATTCGATGGCGTGCCGAACGGCGGGAACGGCGGTACTTCGTCGTAGACGATTGCGGCGTTCCATTCTTCAATGCCCTCGTAGCCAGCCATCACCTGGTATCCAACATCGCGCGGCACCAGACCGGTTAGATACACGCGGCCACCCGGCCCCCGGTCGAATTGCTCAATGACTTCGGCATCGGCGGGGTTGGGGGCGGGTTGATTCAGGAACATTCGCTCTTGCAATAGGTCGAGATTCGTCGCTTCCCGCGTCATGACGATGCCGTCGACCGTCACGTCCCAGATCGGGCCGACTTTCCAGTCGTCGCATGTGCCCGGTCCGTTCGCATACGGCCAGCCGCCGCAGCCCCACATCCAGTCGTCCGGGATCTGGCCGTTCGGCAATCGCTCGCCGTAGCCGCCGCATTTTTGGCAGCCGCCCGGCCCACCGTGGCAATGCGGGCATTCCAGCGCGTCGTAAGATTCGCCCGGCACATACGATTCGTTGTCGATGCCGTCCGGAATGACGAGCTCCGTCCTTGCTGGCGTCGGTTCCGGCGGCGGCACGATCATCGACTCCGTTGCGGGCGGCGTCGGCGGATGGGGCGGCGGAACCAGCGCTGGCTCGTTCTGCGGCGGGGTCAGCGGAATCTGCGGCGGCGCCTGTTGTGAGTAGGCGTCGCCAGCCACCGGCTGAAAATTCGCCACCGGCATGACGAACGTGATCGGCTCCTCCGCGCGGCCGGCGGCTACCGGCAAACAACCCAGCACGAGCGCCAGCGCTCGTCGAGCCACCGATTTCGAGAAGAGTCTGAGCACGCCGCGTGCATCCTCGATCTGGGTCCGTCTTGCGGCCAGGCTCTACGGGGAAAACCTAGCCGCAAGACGTGGATTCGGTCGTAACGGCGGGAACGGTCGCAACGTGCTTGCCGCGCAGACCGGTCGTAACGACCGCATGGGTAGAATCGGCCCTGCGGCCCGCGCGGCGACAGAAGACGCTGCGCCTGTGGCACAGCTTACGCAGCACGCAAAGTTTGCCAGGTCGCGGGCAGACATTTCGCCGCTGGCACTGCTGGCGTGGCGTCGACGGAATCGTCGAGCCAAGATGGCTCGGCTATATAGCCCGGCCGTCCCGGCCGGTATTAAACATCGCCGGCCGTCCCGGCCGGAAATGAACTTTGCCGGCCAACCCGGCCGCAAACCAACGCTTCACACCATCGATTTCAACAGCCCCAAGCAGGCATCGACCTGTTCGTCGGTGCCGACGCTGATCCGCAGCCCGTCGCCCCAACCACCATAGTTCATGTACCGCACCAGCACTCCCGCCGCCTTAAGCTGCTGGTAGAGCGGCTCCACCGGCACGCTTGGATGCGGATTCCAGACGAAGTTCGACTGCGACGAAAAGCTGGCAAACCCAAGTTCGCCGAGCGCCGCCGTCATCCGCTCTCGGGTGGCCAGAATCGCGCCGCGCGTTTCCGCGAGCCAGGCCTGATCGTCGATCGCAGCGGTTGCCCCGGCGATCGAGAGCGCGTCGCAGTTATACGAATCCTTCACCTTGCGGAGCTGCTCGATGATCTGCGGCTGGGCGAACAAATAGCCGAACCGCAGGCCAGCAAGTGCATACGACTTGCTCAGCGTCCGCAGCACGATCACCTTTTCGTTCTCGCGCACCAGCGACAGGCAATTCGTGTCCGCGAAATCGACATACGCCTCGTCGACCACGAGCGGGCAGGGCAGGGCGGCGGCCAGCTCCGCCACGCGCGCCGGCGGCACCATCGTCCCCGAAGGGCTGTTGGGATTCGCCAGAAACGCCAATTTGAGTCGATCCATCGGCTTCGAGAACGCGTCGCCGAGCGACCAGTCCACATCGAAGCTCACCACGTCCGCTTTCGCGCCCTGAATCTCCGCCAGCGTGCGATAGAGGATGTAACCCGGATTGGCGAACCGCACGACATCGCCCGAATCGACGAACGCCCGCACGAGCATCGTCAAGAGCTCATCGCTGCCGTTGCCGCAGAGAATCCAATCTGGCTCAAAACCATAAAGCGCCCCGGCCTGCATCCGAAACGCCGTGGCCATTGGATCCGGATACTTCTGCAGCCCGGCCTGCACCACGCGTCCAATCGCCGCCTTCACCTTGGGCGAACACGGATACGGATTCTCATTGGTGTTGAGCTTGATGATCTTCTCGCCGCGTGGCTGCTCGCCCGGTACATAGCCGGTCATCGCGGTGATGTTGGGACGGAAGTAAGACATGTCGAAGGAGTCAGGATACGGGATTCAGGATTCAGGGAAGAAGAATTTAGCCGCGTCGCTTGCGACGCGCGGAATCGACCTGCGGTGCCTACGCTCCCGCATGATTCCGCCGTTTGAGCACGCTCGCCGCGTGGGCCGTGAGCCCTTCGGTCTTCGCCATCAGGACAACGTCATCGGCCACCGTGTCCACGACTTCCTACGAGCAGATGGATGCAGCGTGCCCAAAAGAACACAATCGCTACTATCGCAGACAGACCGATCAAACCTATTCCCGAAAACTGGATATGTTCACTTGGGTACAGGAACCGCCAAACCAAATATACGAATGCTGCGAGCGAAATCATTGCAAATGCAATGGTGGAAGCGAACCGCCAACTCGGCGAATTGCACTCGAAAAGTTGCCGAATCGGCACGCGATATATCGGGAGAACAATTGACATCAATAGAATCGACACCAGTACGAAACCTGCGATTGCGTCTTCTGGATCATCCATTCGCGTTACCTCTTTCTACTGCCGCAGCGATTCACCCCGCATGATTCCGCCGCTTCAGCACGCTCGCCGCGTGGGCCGTGAGCCCTTCGGTCTTCGCCATCAGGACAACGTCGTCGGCCACCGCGTTCAGTCCCTCGGGCGAAAAATGGATCACGCTGCTCGAACGCAGGAAATCGTTCGACGACAGGCCACTGGCGAACCGGGCGGTCGACCCCGTCGGCAGTACGTGCGACGGCCCGGCCACATAGTCGCCGAGCGCCACAGGGCTATAGGGCCCGATGAACACTGCCCCTGCACAATGAATTTTGGCGGCCAGCTCCTCTGCATTGTCGCACGCCAGATGCAAGTGCTCGGTGGCCAGCAGATTCGCCAGCCTGGCCGCTTCCTCACGATCGGCCACCAGAATCAGGCAGCCAAACGCTTCGAGCGACTCGCGGGCCTGGCCGCCGCGCTCCAGCGTGGCAATCTGCACTTCCAGCTCCGATGCCACCGATTCCCACAGCGGCTGGTTCCAGGTGATGAGAATGCTCGAACCCGGTGCATGCTCCGCCTGGGCAATCAGATCCGACGCCACAAACGTCGCCGGCGTCGTTTCATCGGCGATGACGATCACCTCGCTCGGCCCCGCGATCGAATCGATGCCCACGTCGCCATAGACGTGCTTCTTCGCCAGCGCGACGAACAGATTTCCGGGCCCGACGATTTTGTCGACCTTCGTCAGCGTGCTCCCGCCGGCGCCGCTCATGCCATAGGCGAGCGCCGCCACGGCCTGGGCGCCGCCAATCCGGTAAACCTCAGTGATGCCCAGCTCGTGGCACGTCGCCAACAGGTCGTTGTTGTACGAGCCGAACTGCGTCGGCGGCGCGACAACGGCGATCTCGGGCACGCCCGCCGCCTGCGCCGGCACCGCCGTCATCAACACGGTCGACGGATACGCGGCCGCTCCGCCCGGCACACAAATGCCGATCCGCGCGAGCGGCAGATAACGCTGCCGCAAGTAGCCGCCGTGGGGCGTCTCGATCTGCACGTCCTGGTGCAGGATAGCCGTCTGGAACCGCAGGATATTTTCCCGGATGCGGCGAATGGCCTCCAAAAACGTCGGCCCCGCCTTGGCGTGCGCCGCGGCGAGTTCGTGGGCCGGCACGCGCACCGAGTCGGCCGTCAGCTTCACCTTGTCGAATTTGTTCGTGTAGTCGATGACCGCATCGAGCCCGCGCGTCCGCACATCGGAGCAGACCCGCTCGACCACCTCGGCCGGCGACAGCTGCACGCCGAACACTTCGATCGTCTTCTTCCGACCCGCCTCGCTCACCACGTCGCCCGTCGGCGCGAGCCGCTTGCGCAGCTGCTCGATCTCGGCGGCCGAGCCTTCCTGACGCGCGTCGATTTTGGCAATGGTCAGCGGCACGGCAGAATCTATGGGGGACGGCACAGATCTTCCATCCCACGTTGCCCGCTTCCTAGCGGAGGGGGATACTGGGGAAACCCCCATTCTCACACGAATCGCCGACAAAGGAAACCCGAATTGGCCACTCCACTCATCGATCTGCGCAGTGATACGGTCACGAAGCCCACGCCAGCGATGCGCGCGGCGATGGCGGCGGCCGAAGTGGGCGACGACGTCTTCGGCGAGGACAAAACAGTCGTCGCGCTCGAACAGCGAGTCGCCGCGATGCTCGGTAAAGAGGCGGCCCTCTACGTCCCTTCGGGCACGATGAGCAACCAGCTGGCGGTCCGCGTCCACTGCGGCCCCGGCGACGATTTCATTTGCGAAGCTAATTGCCACATCTATAACTACGAGCAGGGGGCGTATGCGCAACTGTTCGGCGTCGCGGCGCAGCCGGTCGAAGGGGAGTGGGGCGTGCTGCGGCTCGATCAGCTCCGCGAACGCATCCGCCCTGTCGGCAATGACCACGCAGTCCAGACGCGCGTCGTGTGCCTCGAGAACACGCATAACCGCGGTGCAGGCCGCGTGCTGCCATACGACGGTGTCGTTGAGATTTGCCGCTGGGCCGCCGAGAATGGCCTCGCGCGCCACCTCGACGGCGCGCGGATCTTCAACGCGTCAGTCGCCACGGGCATCTCCTTGCGCGACTGGGCCCAGCACTTCGACACGGTGAGCGTCTGCTTTTCAAAAGGTCTCGGCGCACCGGTCGGCTCCGCACTCTGCGGCCCGGCCGAGCTGATCCGCCGCGCCCGCCGCCATCGCAAAGCCCTCGGCGGCGGCATGCGCCAAGCCGGCATCATCGCCGCCGGCGCGCTCTACGCGCTGGAGCACCACATCGACCGACTTGCCGAAGATCATGAAAAGGCCCGCCTGCTCGCCGCCGCGATCCGCGAAACACCCGGCCTCGCACTCGACCCCGACATTGTCGAGACCAACATCGTGATCTTCAAACTCGCCCCGGAACTCGGCCCCGCCGCCGCCTTCACCGCCAAACTCCGCGAACAAGGCATCCTCATGAACGCCGTCGGCCCGCAGCGAATCCGCGCGGTGACGCATTTGGATGTATCGCTGGAACAGATTCGAACTGCCGCAGAGGCAATATCTTCGGTCCTCGCAACGAATAGATAGCTGTTTCGAGGGCAGCCTTTGCTGAAATTCAGAGTGCCTCACACAGCAGCCATGAAGTTTCGACCGCAATTTAAGCTGCAGTCTTTCTTCATCGTATTCATTTGCGCTTCTATCGGTCTAACCTGCGGGCTTGCACCGCCGCCGCGGGTCGCCCCAGGTTTTCCGGGTGTCTACATCCCGCAATTCAATTGGCACTATGCATTTCTCAGCGCCGCGTCGATTGCAATGCTGGTCGGATTGATCCAGCAGATTGTAATCCTGCGCACGTGGCAAGTTACATCGGCGCCCTCAAACGATGACACGATCCTTGCAAGGAGACTAGCGATTTCTTGGCGTTTGATCATCGCGTCACTGATCACCATATGCCTTGCAGTTCAGCTGCTTATCACACGCCGGGTGATCGAGTTGCCGGAAAATGATGTCTACTTCCCGTTTGAAGTATTTCCGTCTTCCGTTTGGATGCTTTCGATGGTCGTCGTTCTGGCCGAAGCAATCGGTCGCCGAACGCTACCATCTGAACAACGCGAGCAATCGCAGGCGATCGTTGTCGGCGGGTGGATTGCGGCGGCAATCTTCGCTTTAATCGTTCTACCGCAGGCCGCCTTGATTCATTTCTTGGTGCATGTCGCAACGGCTGGAATCGAGTCAAATATTACACTTGCGTTCCAACGCCACAACGCCTTTCCCGACCATCGGGCTGAAGGGTTCCGTCTGTTCTGGCTCTCTGCTAGTGCAGCCGCATTAATAGTCATCGCGGCGGGGAGCTGGTTCTGGGCTGGACAATCCCGACAAGGCTCGCGTTCAACTTGGCTCGTGTGGACATTTGGGTTTATTGCGCCGCTCATCGCCTCAACGGTGTTTTGCGTATGGTATTTCCGTTCTGAATTTCATCGAGTGTCGCCCGACCTGGCAGGAGCAGGATTTGCAGCCAACTGGGTCGATTTGCTTGGCGGAACGTTACTGTTCATCATCGTGATCTCCTCCGCCACGTTGCGTCTGTCCGCGGATTCAAATGCGGCCGTTGCCGTCGAACCCGCAGACGCAGACGTCCCGCAACGCTTCACTTTCTTTCATGAATCGGCGTTCTGCCTCGGATTAATTTTCGCAGCAACAGCTGTGTATTTCTCTGAGATGGCAATGATGATCTCAAGTTTTTCCGGGGCGATTGGCACTGGCGTCTCTCTGATTGACCTCGTTGAATACCTATTCACCGAAACGTCGAATTACTTG
Organism: Pirellulales bacterium; assembly: GCA_050248495.1. Classification (GTDB taxonomy): domain Bacteria; phylum Planctomycetota; class Planctomycetia; order Pirellulales; family Lacipirellulaceae; genus DASYDU01. Next base: position 7,477 of record JBFWSG010000109.1, read on the forward strand.
CAGCTCGCGCTGATATTGCTAAGCGTACGTTTCGCCGTTCTGCTGTGGCGACAACGTGGGACGTCGATTGAATGGAGAATCGCTCCAATCGCTGTTAGACGGTTCATTGCTAATTGGATCGCGCTGGCGATCCTGGCAGTGGTCGCCGTAGCCACTCTCAGCATCTACAGCTTTACGTTCTGGCTAGGGCCCTGGTATCTCGTTGGGAGCTAGCGAATCCGCGCGGTGACGGATTTGGATGTTTCACTGGAGCAGGTGCGACAAGCTGGCGAAATTATCCAATCGCACACAATATTGCGGTGACAGGCGGCGAATCAATGGAGGGGTAAATCGCCATGTCAGTCGCGGGTAGCGCAGAACTCGATTCCGTCCCGCGATTTCGACTTTCAACGCTCTTCATTTTTCTTACGTGCGCGGCCATCGGCCTGGCGACGACGCGCGATTTGCTGGCCGCACCTTGGGTCGCCATCAAAGCGGCCATGGTCTTCGGGTTGCTGCAGCAAGTGCGGGAGCTGCGTCGCTGGCATCCCGAAAACGAAAGCTCCGCCGGGGTTTGGCATGCCCGCACCTTTGCGATTGTTTGGCGACTCATCGTCGCCGCGGCGATGGCGTTTTTTCTTGCAGTGGAGTTGACGGGCTGGAAGATCGCATTGCTCTATCCAGACCGCGAAAACTTGTTCTTCTACGAACCCACAACAGTCATCTCCGATTTGCTCCCGATCTTCGTCCTGGCCAATAGTGTGCGACGATGGCGGTCGCGCGCGGCGACCGGATCGTCGCGGCGTGTCAGTTTGTCGATTGCCGCTCTGCTGTTGCTGCTACTTGCCGCATACGAGGTCATCACTGAGCGGCTAAACGATTACCTTGTGCATCAGGCCACCGCCGGTATCGAAGCGTCGATCACGCCTGGTTTTCAGCGTCCCGGCGTTTATCCCAACCATGCTAGCGAAGGCTTCCGCAGTTTTTGGATCGCGTTTGCAGCGGCTGTCACGGTGCCGCTCGGTGCGGCATTCTTGATCGGTGCGACCAAGCGGTGGACATCCGTCGGCGGGAAGGCTTCAGCGGCGGCGTTCGTCTTGTGCCTTGTCGCACAACTCGCCTACTGCTGGTGGTTCTTCTCAAGCGACTACCATCGCGTTTCACCCGACCTGGCCGGGGCGGGATTTGCTGCCGAGTCGACCGATGTACTGACAATTGCAATTTTGACGGCATTCATATCGACGCCAGCGGCCTACTTTCTATCGGCCAGTCAAGAGGAGCGGACAGTCGTTGCGACAAATCTAGCGATCGATTTGGACAGCCGAGCAATCCATGAGTCGAGTCCTTGCCTTTCGGTAATCTGCCTTAGCGCGGGATGTTCGTTGGTTTACTTAGTCGCAGGCACGTTTCACGAGATACTTTTTCCGATGATGCCTTTAACGTCTTTCAATGTGTGGATGCAACTTTGGCTGAACGCGAATATGCTCATCGGTCCGACAATCCTCTTGGTGATTGTTCCCTCACTGCTCGGACTTCAACTGGGATATGTTCGTTGGAAGCGTCGTCGAGAATCTGTTCCATGGGAGCTTCCGGCGCTGCCCTGCGGAGCATTCGTGGCAAACTGGATCGCGACTTTGGTCGCCATTCTGATCGGCGCGCCCACACTCGCGGCGTTCGGTTTCATGTTCTGGCTCGGCCCGTTCAACTTCTCGGGCTTTTGACCAGGTGCCTCACGCCAGCCCGCCCAACTCCGCGAACAAGGCGTCCTCATGAACGCCGTCGGCCCGCAGCGGATCCGCGCGGTGACGCATTTAGATGTAGCACGGGGAGAAATTCAACAAGCGTGGCAACAGTCTGCCAATCGGTGACAAGCTTATTTCGCCGCAGATCTCGCAGATGTTCGCAGATTTTTGTCGATCCATCTGCGCCAATCTGCGTACATCTGCGGCAAAGAAGGCGCCGCACGTTACGCCAACCCGCTCAACTCCGTCGCCCTGGCCACGCGCTGAATGCCGAGCATGAAGGCCGCGGTGCGGAGCGTCACCTTGTGCTCGCGGGCCACGTCCCAGGTTTCTTCGAACGCCGTGTTGAGCGTCTTGTCGAGCTCGCCTCGCACGCGGTCGAGATTCCAGCGGTAGTACTGCCGGTTCTGAACCCATTCGAAATAGCTCACGGTGACGCCGCCGGCGTTGGCTAGAATGTCGGGTAGCACCGTCTTGTCGGCTGCGGCGAGGATGTCGTCGGCTTCCGGTTCCGTCGGCGCGTTCGCACCTTCGATGATCACCGGCGCCTTGATCCGCGCGGCGTTCTCCGCCGTGATCACGCCGCCGATCGCTGCGGGGATCAACATATCGACGTCCATCTCCAACAGCTCGGCGTTGGTGATCAAGTCGGCATCTGGATAGCCGCGCAGCAGCAAGTTGTTCTGCAGCGAATAGCGCAGCGCCCCCGGCACGTCGATGCCTTCCGCGCGATAATAGGCGCCGGTCGTGTCACTAACCGCCACGACCTTGCAGCCCGCGTCGTGCAGGTACTTTGCCGTGTGGCTGCCGACGTTGCCGAAGCCTTGAATGGCGACGGTCGCTCCGGTGCCTTTCCGCTTCACGCGCTGCAGCGTCTTCATGCCCAACAGGCCCACGCCGCGGCCGGTCGCCTCTTCGCGCCCGGGGATGCCGTAGTATTCGACCGGCTTGCCCGTGACGA
>JBFWSG010000110.1:0-10142 GCA_050248495.1 Pirellulales bacterium
GCCGCGAATTTCAGCTGCCGGTGGCCACGCATTTGACCTGCGTCGGCTCGACGGTCGATCAGCTCCGCGACTATTTGCGGCAAGCGGGTGCGGCGGGCGTGGAAAACGTGGTGGCGCTGCGGGGCGACCCGCCGCGGGGCGACGCAACGTTCCGGCCGGTGCCGGGCGGCTTCTCGTATGCAAACGAATTGGTGTCGCTCGTCCGCGGCGAGTTCTCGGGCTTCGGCATCGCCGTGGCGGGCTATCCCGAGAAGCACCAGGAAGCGCCGAGCGCCGAGGTCGACCTGGCGAATCTGAAGCGGAAGGTCGATGCCGGCGCCGACGCGGTGGTGACGCAGCTGTTCTATGACAACGCCGACTTCTTTTCGTTCCGCCAGCGCTGCACGGCGGCCGGGATCCGCGTGCCGATCGTACCGGGGCTGTTGCCGATCACGAATTTCGCCCAGGTGAAGCGGATCACGTCGCTCTGCGGGGCGAAGCTGCCGGCGAAATTGGTGGCCGGGCTCGAAGCGGCAGGCGACGATGCCGAGCGTCAATTCGAGCTGGGCGTCGACGCGGCCATCCGCCAGACGCAAGAGCTGGTCGACGCCGGCGTGCCGGGGATTCACTTCTATGTGCTCAACCGCTCGGAAGCGGCGGCGCGGGTGCTGGGGGAAGTGCGGCTGCCCAAATAATGTCGCGGTGCCTGTCGCTATCGTTTTGCCATCGGTAGTTATTCCAGGCCGGCCTTTGACCGCGAAGTCGAATTGAAAGAAGAATTTTATTGACTTTGCCGGACGGTGAAGTCAAAAATGTCGACTACCTCTCACAAGTGTATCGTACCCACCAGTTCGTCAGGATCTGATTCGAGGTTTTGTACGGAGACAGCTAATGCGACAAGCTTCGATTGTTGGGTTGACCCTCCTGGCCGTGATTGCATTCTCTGAAATTTCAGATTCCGCGCCAGTCTATTCAGAAGATTTTGAGATCGATCCAACGGTAAATTGGGTCGTGAACAGCGGGCCGTTCCAAGATTTGGGTGACAACACAGCCAACTTCTTCTTCGACTACAGTACAGTTGGCATTCCCTTGGCTCCAAATTCGAAGTCTGGCGGCAGTCGCGGCCTGAATCTACAGGCGAATCAAGACGTGACGTCGGACGGCATTGGGGTTCCACCGATAACTGGCATCAGCGTTTCCCCGCTCGGCCAAGACTTTTCCGGCCTCAATAGCTTCCGACTAAAGTTCGACCTGTGGCAGAGTTTTCCGGGCCCATTTCCTCAGGGTTCGAACGGGACGACGCAGCTTTCGACATTTGGCATCGGAACCTCGGGCAATTTTTCAAACTACCCTGGTTCAATTGACGGAGTCGTCTTTGCAGCTTCCACGGACGGCGGTTCTAGTGCTGACTTTCGCGCTTACTCGTCGGAACGCGCTGTGAGTTATCAATTGCCAGTCGACCCGTCGATCGTGGATGGCGACGGCAATCCGGTCGACGGCCATGCCACTTTTTACGCTGGCAGTCGCAGCAATTCCGCTGCGCTCTATGCGGACCACTTTGGTGGCGTCGCGGCGCCGCCAGAACAATTGGCCCTGTACCCTCAGCAGGCCGGAGTCACAGCATTGGGTGCGACGGGCATGGCATGGCACGAAGTCGAAATCACGAAACTTGACAACTTCATAACTTGGTCGGTTGATCAGGTGGTTTTGGCATCGGTGGACATTGAGAATCTGGTTGTCCCGTTGGGTGGAGGCAATATTCTGTTTGGGCACGCCGATATTAATGGTGTTGCTTCAACGGATCCATTGCGCTTTGAGTTGCTGTTTTCGCTCGTGGATAACATCGAAGTTACTGCGATTCCTGAGCCCCACACGCTGGGAATTGCGTCGATCGGAATCGGTTTGACGGCATGGGGCCGGATTTTCCGTCGACGCCGTTTTGGCAGCTCGTCTTGCGTCGACTAGTCCCTTGGGTCGCCACAGTTCACAATGGAAGTTACGACTTCCGTTTGAATGGGAGCAGGCCCTTGAGCGAGCTGGTCGGCAAAACTCTGAAGGACTATTACGTGCTGCGGCGGCTCGGCCAGGGGGCGATGGCTGAGGTCTTTCTCGCGCAGCAGCTCTCGCTCGCTCGGCAAGTCGCGCTGAAGGTGCTCAACGCCGACCTGGCTCGCGACCCGGCCTACGTCGAACGCTTCCAGCATGAAGCCCGGGCGGCGGCGTCGCTGGTCCACGCCGGCATCGTGCAGATCTATGAAGTCGGCGCGGCCGACGCGGGCGACGGCGTCACGATCCACTACATCGCGCAAGAGTATGTGCCGGGTCGCAACTTGGGCGAAGTGATCCGCGCGCGGAAGCGGCTCGAGCCGGCGCTGGTGCTCGATGTGCTGCGGCAAGTGGCGGCGGCGCTGGTGAAATCGTCGAGTGAAGGGATCGTCCATCGCGACATCAAACCGGAAAACATCATGCTCGCTCGCAGCGGCGAGGTGAAGGTGGCCGACTTCGGGTTGGCCCGCGTGCAGGGCGGGGCCGGCGTGAATCTCACGCAGATCGGCGTCACGATGGGTACGCCTCTCTACATGAGCCCGGAGCAGATCGAGGGCCGGGACCTGGACAGCCGCAGCGACATTTATTCGCTCGGCGTCACGGCGTACCACATGCTCGCGGGCACGCCGCCCTTCACGGGCGAAACGCCGTTGGCGGTAGCGATGCAGCATCTCAATCAGCGGCCCGAGCCGATTGAATCGAAGCAACCGGAGCTGCCGTCGGCGCTCGGCGCCGTGGTGGGGAAGATGCTGGAGAAGAAGCCCGCCGACCGTTTCGACGATCCGGCGACGATGCTCCGCGAGCTCAACGGCGTAGCGAAGCAAGGGGCTTCGGACGGTTGGGCGATTGCGCCGCAGGATTGGTCGCTGGCGGAAATGATCGCGGTGGCCGACGACCGGGCCGCGGTCAGCGCGCGCCTGGGCGAAGTGATGCGGACCGCGGCGCTGCCGGTGGCGACGAAGTCAAAGCGGCGCTGGATTGGAGTCGGAATCGCGGCGTGTTTATTGCTGGGCATATTAATGGCGCTCGCGGCCCGGCCGCGGTCGCTATTGGCGGATGTGACGCAAGGGCCGCCGAAGCAAGACTCGGTCTGGGCCCAGTTGTATCAGGCGAAGTCCGTCGACACGGAAGCTGCTTGGAAGGCGGTATCGCTCCACTTCCACGATGCCGATCCGTACTACCACAACCTGGCGAAACAGGGCCTGGCGAATTACTACCTGTTTCGCAGCGACCAGCCCGAGCTGGCGGTGCCGCTGTTGCGCGACCTGACGGCACTCGGCAAGGATCATCCAGATCTGGCGGCGTTCGGTGTCGGCGGCCTGGTTGTGGCGGAAAATAAGCTCGGCCATGGCGAACGGGCGCGCGAGGAAAACAGCCGCCTGGACGACGCCATGCGGGCCACCATCGAACAGCGTTTTCCGCAGCTCCACGAAGCCTTGGACGCGGCGCTGGCGGAACTCTATCCGCCGAACGAGTGATTGGTCCGCGATCACGCGGCGGAAGGCTGCGACCGATCGCGCTTCGAGCGGCCTCGACCGCCGAATTTGGTATGCGGTGCCGCCGCGCGGCGATGTCCCGCATCGACGCGGAACAAGCGAGACTCTTCTTCATCCCGGATGGCGAACAGGCCATCGCGCAGAATCATCGCCGTGATGAACAGCCAGATGACGAGAAATGACGAGCCGAGAATGATCTGAATCAGCGACAGCGACATGGGAGGTGGATCGCCTGGGAGGGTGCGCTCGTGGCACAAGATTTCCGCGGCCTCCATGCCCTACGAGCCTCATCGACTCTCTGGCAGCGGCACTTGAGGGCTTGTGAGAGGCAGATTGCAGTTGCCGGGGCTGCCGGGTCGCACACGGCGGGCACAATCGATTCTTTCGGCAACTTGTGCGCGGCGAGTTCTCGTCGGCCGCTGAAGCGACCTCGCCGGCGAAGAATCTTTCGCCGCAAAGTGGGTGCTGCAAAGAACCTACAGAAATAGTGTACAGACGTATATTTTTCGGCCACGGTTTGTGTTAGGTTTCTGCTCCTGCATGGGGTCAGCTACGCCCTGAATTGCAATGCGAGGAGAACCATCATGTCTGTCGAATCGAGTGCCGACCTGACGCCTGACGAACCGAGCGACCTCGAGCCGGAGAACGAAGAGTCCACCGACGCGAGCGATCTGGAGCTTCCCGAGGTGCCCGCGACCGATGAGGACGATGCCCGCTGGGAGGCGTTCATTCCGGACGACGATCAGTCGGATCCTCAGCCGGAGCCGGGCGACTTCTGGATCGAAGACTGCATCCGTTTGGCCGCTTAAAAGACATCCAAACTTCCTGGGAGGGATGGCGATGCTTTCGTTATCGGTGGTGGAGGAGATCGCGCGTCAGTTGGCGTCGGGGCAGCTGTCTCAACGGGAGATCGCGCGACGACTGGGCGTGAGTCGCGCAACGGTCTCGGCGGTCGCGCTCGGCAAGCGCGGTTTGCATGGTCGCACCGCGGCACTCGAGCCGCAGGAGCCGGAGCGGCTCGATCCGCCCGAGCGGTGTCCGAAGTGTGGCTATCTGGTTCATTTGCCGTGCCTGGTTTGCCGGACGCGCGAATACCGCCGCGCGCGGCGCGTCCTGGCGGCGCTGTCGAACGGCCGCACGGCACATGCGCCACGGGCCCGTCGGCAGCCGCAGCGGCGGCGGTGCGGAGGCATGGCTCGAGTGGCCTGAAACTCGGTTCCCGCTGGTGCCTCATGCCAGTTAATCCGGAAAAGTGGCCAGCCGGCGCTGGCGATTTATCGCAGCTCCGCGACGCGGCGTGTCAGCCGCATCCTATAGTTTCTCATCGATTCACTTTCGGCCGGGTCCACTTGGCGACGGTCCGGTGCGTCAGGACTCACGGGGCAGCAACTTGCACAAGCCACGTCCCTGCCGCACCGGCTCGCTTACTTCACCGAACAAGCGCACAGCGCACGCCTCGCTGTCAAACCGCGGCGGCATTTCTGACGGCCCGCTTGCGCCGAATTGGTCCTATTCCGAGTCGGCGCGGCCAATTGAATCAACGCAGGCCGGCCGGTACACTTAATCGTTCGGTGCGAAGTTCCGGACGGTCGATGCATCTTTTCCCGCGAGGCAGTTCGCATGAGCACGGCGCTACAGAAGGACCCCGCGATGACCGAAGTTGCCAAATTGATTGTCGATGGCGGCGAACTGGAGCTGCCGGTGGTGGTCGGCACCGAGGACGAGAAGGCCGTCGACATCACGAAGCTGCGGGCCGAAACGGGCTACATCACGCTCGACGACGGCTACATGAACACCGGATCGACGCTCAGCGCGATTACGTTTCTCGACGGCGAACAGGGCATCTTGCGGTATCGCGGCTATCCCGTCGAGCAACTCGGCGCTCATTGCGATTTTATCGAAGTGGCGTACATGCTGATTTACGGCGAGTTGCCGACCGCCGATCAGTTGCTGGAATTCCGCATCAAGCTCCGCCGCCACACGATGTTGCACGAGGACATGCGGCTGTTCTACGACGGCTTTCCGCGTGACGCCCACCCGATGGCGATCCTCAGCTCCGTGTGCGGAGCGCTCTCCACGTTCTACCAGGATTCGCTCAGCTCGAAGGATCCGGAGCAAGTCGACAAGTCGATTCTGCGGCTGATGGCCAAGCTGCCCACGATCGCGGCCTACGCCCACAAGAAGTCGATCGGCCAGCCGTTCGTCTATCCGCGGAACGATCTGACGTATTGCGAGAACTTTCTGCGGATGATGTTCGCGGTACCGACCGAGCCGTTTGAGGCCGATCCGGACTTCGTGAGCGCGCTCAACCTGCTGTTGATCGTGCATGCGGACCACGAGCAGAATTGCAGCACGTCGACCGTGCGGATGGTTGGCTCGTCGGACGCGAATTTGTTCGCATCGATCTCGGCCGGCATCTGCGCGTTGTGGGGGCCGCTGCACGGTGGGGCCAATGAGGCCTGCGTGGCGATGCTGCAGCAGATTGCCCGCGAGGGCGGCGACGTGAAGAAGTACGTCGACAAGGTCAAGGACAAGAACAGCGGTGTGCGGTTGATGGGCTTCGGCCACCGCGTCTACAAGAACTTCGACCCGCGGGCGACGATCATCAAGTCGGCCTGCGACAAGCTGCTCGCCAAGCGCGGGATCAACGACCCGATCTTCGAAATTGCCAAGCAGCTCGAAGAGACGGCGCTGCGCGACGAATATTTTATCGAACGCAAGCTATATCCGAACGTCGATTTTTATTCCGGCGTGATCTACCGGGCGATCGGCATCCCGGTCCCGATGTTCACGGTGCTGTTCGCCCTGGGCCGGTTGCCGGGCTGGATTGCGCATTGGCTCGAGATGCGCCGCAGCCCGACGAAGAAGATTTGCCGCCCGCGGCAGATTTACACGGGGCCGAAGAAGCGCGATTTCGTGCCCATGGACAAGCGCTAGCGCGCCGGGCAAACGATGAACGCGGAGCGCGGCGCCATCATTCTCTGTGGCGGACGCAGCGTGCGGATGGGCCGCGACAAGGCGCTGTTGCTATTTGGACCGGACGAGACGCTGCTGGCGCGCGTGGTGCGGATTGTGGGCGGTGTGGTGCTGTCGGAGCGAATCGTCTGCGTGGCGGCGGACGGGCAGGAATTGCCGGCGCTCGATGAGCGGGTTCGCGTTGTTTGCGATGACGAACCTGATCTTGGGCCGCTCGCCGCACTGGCGACGGGGCTCGCGGCGCTCGGCGACGAAGTGGACGCGGCGTTTGTCTGCGGTTGCGATGCACCGCTGTTGCGCCCGGAGCTGATCCAGCAAATGTTCGAAAGGCTCGGCCAGCAGCAGGCCGTGATGCCGTTTCAGCGCGAGCAGCCAATTCCGCTGCCGGCAATTTATCGCAGCCAGGTGCTGCCGATCGCCCGGTCGCTGTTGTCGCGCGGCGAGCGAAGCTTGAAATCGTTGGCAGCGGCTTGCGACACGCTTCGTGTCGACGTGGATGAGTTCCGGACGATCGATCCGGAGCTCACGTCTTTGTGGGGCTGCAATACGCCGGAGGAATATCGCCGCGCTTTGGCGATTGCCTTTCCGGATAGGAGCGACGCGTAGCGGTCAGTTGTCCTCGAGCAGCGGCTGCCGGATAATACGACCGTCCAAATGCTCTCACCAGGAATTCACCTATCATGTCCCGCACTCGACTCGACGCCGCGCTGGAGCGGCTCAAACTGGCTCACGGCCGCATCCACGATTTCACCAGGGATCTCACGCCCGACGAATGGTTCTGGCATCCGGCCGAATTTACGACGCACATCGCTTGGCAAGTCGGGCACCTGGCCGTGTCGGACTATAACTTGTGCCTGCGGCGCGTCCGCGGCCGCACGCAGCAAGACGAATCGCTACTCTCCGACGCGTTCAACGAGCATTTCAAGCTCGGGTCGCAGGCCGTGGCCGACGCGAGTAAGTATCCGCCGGTCGCCGAGATTGTCCGCGTGTTCGATGCCGTGCATGCCCAAGCGCTCCAGGAGCTCGGCGCGATGTCGGACGAGGAGCTCGATGTGCCGGTCGAGCAGCCCCATCCGGTGTTCAAGACGAAGCTCGGCGCGGTCGATTACGCTTCAAGCCACGACATGGTCCACAACGGCCAGATCGGCCTGTTGCGGCGACTGATGGGGAAGTCGGCATTGCGGTGAGCCGCGATGCGCCAGCCGCTGGTTCGCCGGCGGAGCAAAAAAACTTTGCCAGAATCTGCTTGCAATCCCCCGCACGGCCGGTATTATGGCCGTGTGTGAACCGACGTTCAGTATACGCCTGACCACGTTTTGGCGGCTGCCGGCCGGGCCGCTCGGTAGAATCGGGGGAACGCCACCATGGTTTCGACTGCTCGGCGCAAAGCCGCCAGGATCGAGGGCCGAGATAAGATGGGCGACGCCCGCCGCGTGCTCCGCGAGACGTTTGGCTTCGATGACTTTCGCCCGGGACAGGCGGAGGTCGTCGAGCGGCTGCTGGCCGGCCGATCGACGGTCGCCATTTTTCCGACTGGCGGCGGCAAGAGTCTCTGCTATCAGCTGCCCGCCTTGATGCTCGATGGTCTCACCGTCGTGGTCTCGCCGCTGATCGCCTTGATGAAGGACCAGATCGATTTTCTAGTCGAGCATCGGGTACCGGCTGTGCGGCTCGATTCGAGTCTCGACCGGGCGGCGGCCGTGCGGACGTTCGAAGAGCTACGCGCCGGGCGGACGAAACTGCTGTATGTTTCGCCGGAGCGGCTCGGAAACGAGCGGTTCCTGCAGCTCCTGGCACGGCAGAAAATCAGCCTGTTGGCGATTGATGAGGCCCACTGCATCAGCCAATGGGGCCATAACTTCCGGCCCGATTACCTGAAAATCGCCCGCCTGGCCCAGGAGCTGAAAGTCGAACGGGTGCTGGCTCTGACGGCCACGGCGACGCCCGAGGTGACCGGCGACATCGCCGCCGCGTTTGGCATCGCTGCCGAAGACGTCGTTCAAACCGGCTTCTACCGGCCGAATCTGGAGCTCCGCGTGACAGCCTGCCGCGATGAACAGCGGGCCAGCTTGCTGGTCGATCGCTTGAAGTCGCTGCCGCCGGGGCCGACGATCGTCTACGTCACGCTGCAAAAGACCGCGAGCCAGGTCGCCAGCTATCTCGCCAAGTGCGGCTTCGCCGCCCGAGCCTACCACGCCGGCTTGTCGTCGGACGAACGCAGCGAAATTCAAGACGCGTTCATGGCGTCGGAGGAGATGATCGTGGTGGCGACGATCGCCTTCGGCATGGGCATCGACAAGTCGAATATCCGAGCCGTCTATCATTTCAACTTGCCCAAAGGGCTCGAAAGTTATATGCAGGAAATCGGGCGGGCCGGCCGCGACGGCGAACCCGCGTTGTGCGAAATGCTCGCCTCGGCCGACGATGTGGTGACGCTGGAGAATTTCAGTTACGGAGATACGCCCGACGCGGAGAGCGTCGGCGCAATTACCGATGAGCTCTTGGCGCTCGGCGCGGAGTTCGACGTGAGCATCTACGACCTCGCCCAGCGGCATGACGTCCGCGAACTGGTCGTGAAGACGCTCATCACTTACCTGGAGATGGAAGGCCTGTTGCAATCGACGGGTTCGTGCTACGCCGAGTTCAAATTCCATCCGCAGCGTCCGTCGGCCGAAATCCTGGCTCGGTTCGATCCCGCCCGCGCCGAGTTTCTGCGCGGCGTGCTCAAGTGCGCGAAGTTTGGCAAGACCTGGTTCACGTTGGACGCCGATGCGGCGAGCCGTCAATTGCAGCAGCCGCGGGAACGGATTGTGGCGGCGCTCGACTATCTGGAAGAGCAGGGCGACCTGGTCGTCGAGGCGACCGGCGCCCGGCAGAAATATCGCCGCCTGAAATTGCCCGCGGATCGGATGGAGCTCGTCGCCGATCTGGCGGAGCGGTTTCTGGAGCGCGAGGCGAACGACGTCGCTCGGGTCGAGAACGTGGTGTCGATGGCGGAGCAGGAGGGCTGCCTGTGGGCTTTTCTGCTCGAGTATTTTGGCGAGTCGCACGCCGAGTGTGGCCATTGCAGCGGCTGTGCCGGCAGCGCGGCCGAGCGGTTGGAGCGCCCGGAACCGTGGGTGCCCACGACGGAGGACGTCGCCACGCTGCGCCGCTTGCGGGGAGAGCGGATCGCCGCCCTGGCCTCGCCGCGGCAACTGGCTCGTTTCCTGTGCGGCATCTCCTCACCCGCCGCGACGAGGGCTAAGCTCCGCCAACGAAAAGAGTTCGGACTCTGGAGCCAGCGCCGATTCGCCGACGTACTAGCTCTTGCCGAGCGGCGGTGAAGAAGGCCCGCAGGGCCGATCAGTTGTTGAAGCTGCAGAGCATTTGTGGGAGGCGACTCTGTCGCCGATTTCGCTCGACTTCGGGAACTCGCGCGAAGTAGAGGCTGATATCGGCGTCGGAGACGCCTTGTATATCCCTGGTTTGTTATTCTGAGGGCAAGTTGATGTAGTGGTTGGTTTTTCCGCGGCTGCTTTCCCTGCGGGGGTAGCTGGGAAAGCAGCCGCGGCCGGCGTCGAGATCGTCGACGCCTCGGTGCCCAGACGCCGTGTGGGAGCTGGATCCGACGCCGGTACGTTCTTTGGAACCCGAACTGTTGCT
>JBFWSG010000111.1:0-9833 GCA_050248495.1 Pirellulales bacterium
GTTCATGTTGCCGCCGACCACGAGCACGTCCGTCCGCGGATTGGTGATCGGCACGGCCGGTCCCACGCCACCGCTGCCGACGCCATAGTTCGAGGCAAAGAAATTGCCGCCCACGGCGAGCCGGCCTTCAGTATCCTGGCCGGCCGAAGAAAGATTGCCAAAGACGAAGCCGTTAAACTCGCCGGCAACGCCTAAGATCGAAGCCCGTGCGGGCGCACCCTGAAACACGAGCGCAGCTGCGAGCGCTGCGCAGACAATCACAAACCGCATTAGCGTACTCCTAGAAGCAAATCAAATGGTGTCAAACTGCGGAGCGAGCCGCTGGAGGCGGGAAACGGCCGGCACGCAAGAATCTTGCCGGCAAGAAGCTGCACTATCTCTGAACTGCTGCCCTCTTGTACCTACTACGCCAGTATGATCACTCGCGGTTTGCCGCACAAATCGGGATTTTCCCCATTTCCCGGAGTGTCCAGTTCGCCGTCGCCGGTAGCGGCGGCAAAAGCGACAAAAACCGCTGCCCACACCTTTTGTCGCTGATGGCAATTGTCATAAGCCCTTCGACAACGCTGCCCCGCCGGCATATATTGACCCCCAAGCGCGGAGGGGCGCTTCGATCACGTTTCGTTCTCCCTGACATGAACAGCGAGGTCTATATGAACGCGTCGAAATGCACCGTTGCTCTGCTTGCAGCCCTGGCCGGTGTCGTTACTTGCGTCGGCCTGAGCGGCGCCCAGCAAAGCGACGACCCGTCGCCCGTGATCGTCACCGTCTCGGACATCCACCTCTGCTGCGGGGCGTGCGTCAAGGCGGTCGAGAAGGCGGCCAAGATCGATGGCGTCCAGGTCCAGGTCAACAAGGACGAAGGCACCGCGGTCCTCACCGCCGCCAGCTACGAAGACGTTCAGAAGTCGCTCAATGAAATCGCCAAGGCCGGCTTCTCCGGCAAGATCGAAGACGACACCCAGGCCGGCAAGGTGAGCTTTCCCGAGATCAAAACTCCCAGCGGCAATGTGAAGAAGCTCGCCGTGAGGAACATCCACAACTGCTGCCCCGGCTGCTCCGAAGCAATCATCACGGCGATCGAAAGCGTCGACGGCGTGTCGTCCCACACCGTGAAGCCCAAGGTGGCCGAGTTCGTCGTCGAAGGCGATTTCGACGCCGCCGACGTGGTGGCGGTGCTCCAGGACTCGGGCTTCTACCCGACGCTCCAATAACTCCGCCGCTGTACGTCACGCGACGGCCGCCACAGCGCAACAGGAAGGGCACGCCGACGAGACCTCGTCCGCTTGCCCTTTCCAGTTTCTAGCCCCACTTTCGCCGCAACTCGATCAGCCGCGACGTCCGCGGCTGGCGAAGCGGCCGGCGCCGAGCCGAGCGAAGACGCTGTCCACGTCGGCCGCCGGGTCACACTTGTCAGCGGTCACGCAACGGGCCTCTTCCGTGCCTTCCGGCCCCGTATTCCGTGCGTGCCGCCGGGCGGCCAACAGCAGCGAGTGGTCAAAAGGTGCCGAGCCGCCCGCGGCGAACCGCCCCCTGGCGGCATCGGCACCCGCGGCTTTCGCTCTCAAAGCTACAGTTTCCAAGTTGCCCAGCACCAAGCTGGCGAAAGCCGAATCGACGAAGGCCAGATCGGCGGCCGGGGCAGCAGCCGCGACCGGCGCTTCGACGAACTTCGTCGCCGAGAGAGGAGCGTGATCGCCGGCAACGGAAAGCGTCAGAGCCGACGAGCCACCACCGGCGCCCGGCGGCAGCGTCTTCCCGAATTGTGCTCTCCAGACATTGTAATCGGCCTGATCCACCACCCCGTTGCCATTGCCGTCAGCGCCGCTGAAGGCCGTCACACTCGCGTTCAGATGGTCGCGCCAAACGCTGTAATCGGCCGCGTCGACGACGTTGTTGCCATTGTAGTCTCCCAGCAGGCTTGGGACGCCGCTGACCGAGAACGCGAACACGCGGTCGCTGCCGATGTCGGTCCCCGCGTTGTTGGTGTCGACGGCTCGACCGTTGCCGATCAGGCTGTTGCCGGAGAGATTCAACTGGTAATTTCCGTTCGGCAACACTCCACCAATCACGCCCGGCCCGCTGAACGTGAGCGTCAGCGTATTCGTTCCCAGGCCTGAAATGGCGGGCAAGGCGTTGATCAGCGGATTGACAGCGCCGCCCACGTTGGTGATCGTGACGCCCGGAATACCAGCCACCTTGAGGAACTGGGTGACTGCTCCGGTAAAGGTCAGCGTCACGCTATTGGCTGATGTGGCAATGTTGCCGGTGGGCAAGGAGACCAGCGGGCTTTGCACCGGCGTGCCGGTATTGATCTCTCCCGGAGTCATCGCGGCGCCCGGCGACGGCAGATTCGTCGAACGGTCGGGGGCCGGATTCGGCCCGTCGTACACCAGCGGGTCGTCGCCATTGGCGATCAGGTCGCCGTCGAACCAGGCGTCCGCGCTGTTCCGCGCCGTGTTGCCGCGGAGGCGGCTGACGGCATCCGGAACGTACAGGCCGGTCGTGGTGTGCGCGTCCGAGTCGATTTCATTGTCTTCCGGACCATAAACGTTGTCCGTGACGCCGTTATCGGTGATCCCGATCGAATCGACGAATGGAGTGAACTCGCCCTCGCCAAAGCCCGGCAGTTCCAATGCGCCGTCGTTGTCCCAATCGTAGTCGAAGACGCCCGCATAAAGCGTGCGATTGGGAATGTAGAGCAGCGCGTAGGTGGCTGAGTCGTTGGACACCACCTCGATGTCGAAGTCCGGCCGACCGACGAAGGTGGTGCCTGCCGGCACGTTGAAGTCGAATCCGTTTTGCGCGCCGATTAAGGTTTGTCCGTTCGCGCCGTTGAGGAAGGTTCCCAGGTCAACGACAGTATCGGTGACGCCTTCGTCCGCGCCCGTGTCGCCGTCGATGACCGTCACGTAGACCGAGCCCATGCTCGCCCCGCCGGTGCCCGTCAATTCGACGAATTCGCTGCCGCCGTCGTTGCCCGGTGAGTTGATGAAAACTTCGCTCAACAGTACCGAAGGATTGGCGATATTGAAATCGTTGTCGCGGATCGTGAGCGTGGCTGTCGAACGACCCAGGTTGAGATTGACGCCCGACAAGGTCACGGTCAACGTCTCGTTTGCCTCGGCCGTATCGTCGTTGTTGATCGGCACGGTAATCGTCTCGAACAACTCGCCGGCGGCGAAGTTCAACACGCCGCTGGCCGGACCCGTAATGTCAGCCAGCGATCCAGTTCCGGGCGAGATCTGATAATTGACGTTCACCGCGCCCGTCGAACCGCCGATGCGATTCACGCGGATCGTCGCGGTGCCATTTTCATTGACCGTGTAGTCGGACGACGTGAAGCTGAAGGTGCCCTGCTCGGGGCCGGCACTGCCGCCCCCTTCCCCTTCGGCACCCGCGCCTGCCGCCGTGGCCGGCTCGGCATAAAGAATCGTCAACTTGGGACGGAATGGGTTGATCGACAGGAAGTCATCGGTACTGCTGAAGGACCAATCGTTGCCGGAATCGGAGACAATTGACCAACCAAAATTGTCGAGCGAACCGTTGGCCCAGGCCTGCACCGTATCGCGGCTGAGTGGGATGTTGACCAAGCCAGTTTTAGCTGGGAGCGTTACCGCTGCATCGACGACGGCAGCCGCTTCAAAGCCGTCCGGCGTGACACCATTGAGGATGTTGTCGCCGGCCGTGCCCTGCGGGTCGGTCCAGCTAGTGGTCGCTTCATCCCAATCCTGCAACATCCGAAAGAAGCGAATCTGCGCGTCGGCATTTGAAGCGCTCTGGATCTCCAGCGTCACGAACGCGCTAAAGATCGTGGACCCCGCCGGCACCTGTTCTGCGGCACTGCCAAACAAGTCGTCGAACCGCAGCAGCCCTTGTGACGGCCGGGCGGCCTTTCCTAAACCGATTTCCGTGTCGACCGAGACGGTCGCGTCCAAGCCAAACAGATTGTTGGGCAAGTCGCCGCGAATCGTCGCGTCGCTCGTGCCTGTGTACCCGTCCAGAATATCCGGGTCTTCCTGGAAGGTTTTGATCAGTACGTCGCCGTCGTTGATCGTGACCGTGGCGGTTGGCACGGTGATCACGAACGGCGCGGTCGCGCTGGTCAGGTTGACCGAGAAAGTCTCGAACCCCTCGGTGTCGTCGTCCGTCAGGATATTGAGTGTGATCTGCTGCGTGCTATTGGCGGCCCCGGCGGCGAAATGCAGCGTACCGCTAATCTGGCTCGCGTTGCCCCCAGTGCCGAAGTCCTGTCCGGCCACGGCGGTTCCATTGGCGGTCGTAAAGTTGACGTCGAGGACCGCGTTGTCATCGCCGAGCCGCGTCACGTGGAGCGTAACCGTGCCAGCACTCTCATCCACTTCGACCTCCGTGACGTCAAATTCCACGTTGCGGAGGATGTTGTGGGAGCCCGGAGTGATCACCGCGCCCGGTGGCGCCACGACGCTTACTTGGGTCACGAGCGGGCTGCGGGAAGGCGTCGCGTACTTGATCGGGTTGCCCGACCCATTCGGAATATCGCCGTTGTACCAGACGCCGATGCTGCTGGGCGTCGTCTGGCCGAAGCGCCGGGTGACGGCGTCAGAGGCCACATTGCCGCCGGGACCGTCGGGCTGATGGACGTGGATGCCGGGGTGGCTCGCCCCGACGGTCGTGGAGACCCGATCGCGGTCGCCGCCGCCCCCTTCGACGACTCCCACGCTGTCGACGAACTGCGCCCCGGCCGGCAATAACTCGAGTGTGCCCACGCCCAAACCGGTCGCCGTCGCGTTGGCGTTCTCATAAGCGGTCGCGTCGTAGTCGGTGCCCTCGACGATCGGCGTCGTCGGGCTATAGATCAACGCATAGGTCTGCGATGAATCTTCGAGCGGCGCCCCGTTGAGCTTGGTCATCATTCGCTGGTTGGTGGCGGGGTCTTTCAAGCCTTGGTAACCCCAATTAGTCCCGGTCAGCACCAAGAGACCATTGCTGCCGAACGTCGTCGCGCCGGTATCGGTGCCGAGGTTCCCCAGGTCAACGACAAAATCGGCCCGCCCGATGCCCGTCCCGACCGTACCGGTA
Source organism: Pirellulales bacterium (assembly GCA_050248495.1). Taxonomy (GTDB): domain Bacteria; phylum Planctomycetota; class Planctomycetia; order Pirellulales; family Lacipirellulaceae; genus DASYDU01. Next base: position 5,062 of record JBFWSG010000111.1, read on the forward strand.
GGCGCCGTTTCTTCCTCCTCGCCCTCGAAGACGACGAAGTAGTAGCCGGTGAGGCTGGCGCCCGGAGTGCCGATCAGTTCGATGTACTCCAGGTTGTTCTCACCCACCGCATCGCTAATATTGGCGAGCACTTCGTTGATTAGCGCGTCGTCGTCGGCAATCGTCAGAAGGGCATCGTCGGCCGCGGCGTCGATCGTCGCGCCGCCAGTCGGGTTGTTTAGGCTAACGCTGATCGTCTCCGCCCCTTCCAAGGCGGTGTCCCCGTGGATCGTGACGAAAATCGTCTTCACGGTCTCACCGGGGCCGAACGTGAGGGTGTCGGCCGCCGGGTTGTCGGGATCGAAGTCGACACCCACGGTAGCGCCGTTCGAGCCAGGCCCGGCGGCAATGTCGAAGTCGACGCTCACCGTGCCCGCGGTGCCGCCGACGCGAGCAACGGTCAGTTCGTGGATTGTGTTGCCGGTGTCGCCCTCGGTGTGCACCGGCGTCAGATTCAGGAAGCGGAATTGACCGGCCCCGCTGGGGGCGGTGTAGTCGACCGTCAATTTCGGCCGGACGTTGAGTGCGGCTTCCGAGGTGTTGAAGTCCCAGCCATTGGTCGCCGCGCTCTCGACGAGCCAGCCGAAATTACTTTCGCCCGCAGCCCAGTGGCGGAGCGACGTGGTCACGTCGACGTTTTTCGTGCCGGTCGCCGCGTCCAGCAACAGACCGTCCGGAGGCAGACCTTCCGCTTCCCCTTCCGATGCCTGGACGCCGCCCACCGGATTGGCAGGGCCCAAGAACGGATCGTTCCAAGAAGCGTCGAGCTCGTCCCAATCCTTCAGTAGCCGATAGAAGCTCATCTGCATCGAGGAGTTGGAGTCGTTGAACACCGAAAACGTGATGCTGGCACTGTTGATCGTCGAACCGAGCGGAATCTTGCCCGCTTCGTTCGTCGAAGTGAAGATGTCGGCGAATTGCAAGAGGCCCTGCCGCACGCCCGCCACGTCCTGTTGATCGACGCTGATGCCCGTCTCTGTCCCAAAATTGTTGTTCGGCGAAATCGAATAAATGACGGCATCTTCGGTGCCGGTGTAACCCGACACGCCGTCTTGAAACGTCGTCACGGCCATCATGTTTCGCATTTCCAGCGCTTCGAGCGAGAACGATGGCCGCCGGTGCGTAGACTTGCGCGACCGCTTGGTCAACTTTCGACTGACGTTTTTGCCGAACTTCGATCCGTGATGACGACGCATGAGAGTCTCCGCTGAAAGTTCTGAAGAGCATGCCAGCAGCCAGGGCAGGATTTTTAGAAGACGGTTGTGAATATCCGTGCGCGACAACTGTAAAGAATCGACGAATTAGCCGGGGATTTTCGCCGTAGGCTGGCGCGATCTCGCCAAACTCTGGAGTCGAAAAACGCATTCGCTATAGTCAGTAGTTTTTTTCCGGATATTAACACGCCCTTAATAGTCTCTCCCTATGTTCACCGCTCTACTCGGTTCGCAGTCGGATTCGTCCACCATCAACTTCTGAGGAGGTTCGCTAATGAAGAGAAGCAAACAATGGATGCACTACGCCTGCATCGCGACAGGAATATTGGCCGCCTGCGTAGGCACTGCGCGAGCGGGCATCATCATCAACGAAATCGGGATCGATCTGCCTGGCACCGACAACGGCCAGGAATTCTTCGAGCTCAAGAGCACGACGAACGGCGTAGAGTCGCTCAGTGGCTTGCATTTGCTCTCGATCGAGGGCGACGGCGCCTCGGCAGGCACCATCGATCAGGCCATCAGCCTGGGTAGCTTTTCCACCGGCACCAATGGCCTCTTCCTGTGGCGTGACGCGGCGACCGTGCTCAGCCCGGCCCCGCATCCAGCGACCGTCGTCAACGTTGCCGACTTCAGCCCCGATTTAGAAAACGGCAGCAATACGTTCGTGCTGGTCAGCGGTTTCAGCGGCGCAGTCGGGAATGACCTCGACACAAATGACGATGGCATGCTCGATTCGACGCCCTGGACGAGCGTGGTCGACAGTATTGGTCTGGCGGAGAACGACGGCGCCGCCAACCGGTTCTATCTGGGCACCGGTTTCGCCGCCAATCCGACTTTCAATCCAGATGCATTGATTCGGCTCAGCGACGGTAGCTGGTTTGCAGCGGATGTGACGGGCGCCAGCCCCGGGCCCTACGCGTTTGACCCGGCCGAAACCGAAAACCTCAGCGGCGCGGCGGTGAGCATCGCCACGTTCGACATCACGACGCTCACACCGGGCAACGTGAATCCGATCCCCGAGCCGACAACCGCCCTGCTCCTCGGCCTCGCCACGCTCGCGGTGGCCGCTGGACGCCGACGCGCTCGTTGAGTAGTTGGGCGCTTGGATCGGTGACGCAACGCAGAGTGAATTTGTTAAAACAACGGGCCTCCTCCCGTGACTCACGTGAGGAGGCCCTTTTTTGTTGCGTTCGTTTGTGTTGCGCTCGATCGACTCTCGCCGACCTGTGGCCAGCGGCACGTGCGGGGGCGCACTGGCCCCGAATCGCCCGCCGGTCTCAAGTCGAACTGCAATTGCGGCTGGCGGACACCATCGCAGGGACAATCGCCGCTATCGCTGGTGAATGCGACTATTCCAAGTCGTCGAGCGATTCTCCCCCGGAGCGAGAACAGCGGGCGCGCCAGACTTCCATGCTGACGTCGTTCGACACAAACGTCACCGAACCATCGGCCATCGCCGCGTTGACGCCTCCCGTATGAGCACTGCGGGCGGAAGCCCAGATGGTGCCGCTGCCTTGGTCCTCCGTGCAGGGGATATCCGGCGTCGTTTCATCCAGCCCCGTACCGCATGCCGGGATCCGATCAGCCCGATTGACCGTAGCGCCGTAGCCGTCTGGGCCCTGTCCGGAGCTATTGGGCGGAAAGTATCCGGTAAACGCACTTGCGCCGACGCTGGGAACCATCCACGCGCCGCGCCAATCATTATTACCCGTCAGTCCTGCATCGGTTGTCCCCTCTTCGTTTTCCTCGTTCCAGGTTAGCAATTCACTGAACATTACGGATTTGGAAAGGCCATCGATGATTTTCGCGGGCGCAATTCCTTGCCCCAGCCGGCTGCCGACCGGAAAGCGACGAATCCGAGCAAATCCAAACACTCCTGCATTCTGAAACTTTGCCTGCAGCGCCCAACCGCCTCCCGCGTCCGGAGCAATCGCGTCGACAATCGTTCCCGAACCAAAACAGGCAGCGTAGTTGGCCTTGGAAAGGCTACCCAAGCCCATGCCGCTGGCCCCCTCGTCGTCGTCGTTGTAGAAACTCGCCGGGGATGATCGGGTCCCGGAACTCGGGCAGATCATCGACGGATTCACCTGGCCGCCGATCATGCCGAAGCGGGCGCGGTTCTCTTCGTCCGGCTTGAAGTCCCAGTTGTCCGGGGGATTCGCTTCGGCAATGTCCTCGGCGTAGTTGGCGAAGGCCGACTTGACGAATCCGGCGAGCGAGCCTTCCTCCATGTAGCCGAAGATCTGTACCGCCCAATTCGGTCCATAACAGCCACACTCCCGCTGCGTGCCGGCCACCATCCACATCGGCTTGCCGCCGGCGGTGACCACCGTTCCACCCAACGTGGCGCCGGGAGGCGGAGCGTTCTCCGGCAGAGCTTGCCGGTCCACGCAGGTCGGGCCCCCTGGCGGAAAGTAGCCGTTCGCCGATTCAAAGTTGGCGCAGGCAAGCGCCAGCTGCTTCAAATTATTGATGCATTGCGAACGCCGGGCTGCTTCCCGCGCGGCCTGAATCGCCGGCAACAACAGCGCCACCAGAATGCCGATGATGGCGATCACCACCAGCAGCTCGACCAAAGTGAAGGCAGACCGCGTTGCTCGCGTCATCGACGCATTCCCTTCGTGAGAAAAGGACTCCTGCTCGACACCGGGCCGGCCGTTGGAACCCGTTACTGTCGATCGAAGGGGGAATGCTAATACCACTGCGTGAAGAAGTGGTTTCATTTTCGAGAAGGATGCGCTAAACATGCACGCTCATTGCGGCGAGATTGCGTCAGCTAAGCGCTACTATCGTTAGCGCCAAGAATCAACTTCGTTGGATTCGGAGCACATCACACCGCGCGTGGCCCATCTTCCGAAAGTGTTCCACTCTTGCCACTTGCCGGTGCGACATTGTGGTCGATGGCGGGCACTTATTAACGCATTGATCACAGAGATTTTGACCTCTCTGCTAAAGCACCGCCTTCGCGCAGAGCCGTTAAATTCGGCAGTTTGCGTGATCGCTCCAGCGGCGGTAATATCAACGGTTTCGCGGCGGACTCTCGTCGTTGTTGCGGACGACTATCTTTCACGACTCACGCTGGAGGTTGGAGCGGACCATGGCCCACGATCACAACAAATGCGTCGTTTACAAGAGCCGGGGCGAGGTCGAGGTGGTCGACATCGGCTATCCGAAGTTCCAGTTCCCCAAGGAGTTAGGCGGTGGGCCGATCCACCATGGCGTGATCATCGAGCTGGTGGCCACCAACATCTGCGGCAGCGATCAGCACATGGTCCGCGGCCGCACCGATGCCCAGCCCGGTCAAACTCTGGGCCACGAACCGACGGGCCTGGTGATCGAAGTCGGCCGCGACGTTGAAACGCTCAAGGTGGGCGACCTCGTGAGCATTCCGTTCAACGTCTCCTGCGGCCGCTGCCGGATGTGCAAGAAGGGCCGCACCGGTGTGTGCGCTCGCGTGAATGCGGTCGGCGGCTGGGGCGCGGCGTACGGCTACGTGAACATGTCCGGCTGGATCGGCGG
>JBFWSG010000112.1:0-9246 GCA_050248495.1 Pirellulales bacterium
CCATGTCTCACACCTCGGCCTCCGCTGCTGCCGGCTCGCAAAACTGGGCGCCGGCGTGGATTCTCTCGGCGCTGTTCCACGCCACGGCGATCGTGCTGATCCTGGTGGCGATCGACTCGCGGCCGCAAGGGGCCGCCGAAATTTCGAGCGGCGACATCGGAATCGTGCTCAGCGATCCGCCGGGAGGTGGCGGCGACGAAAATGTACCGATCGCCACCACGCCGCCAGCAGCAGAGCCGCCGCAATTGCCCGAGGTCACGCCCCCAGTGACGGCCGAAGTTGCGCCGACACCTGTGCCAACGTCAGATCCTCCCGCCAACCGAGCGAGCACACCGCGCGTGGCCCAGGTTCCGGCCGGAGGCGGCGGAACGGGCGGCGGTTACGGTCCGGGTGAGGGGCAGGCCAGCGTCCGCGTGTTTGGCGTCGAGGGAAAAGGCTCGCGGTTCGTGTATGTCTTCGACCGTTCGAGCAGCATGGACGGCGCGCCGTTGTCGAATGCCAAGCGGCAGCTGCTGGAAAGCCTCGCAGCGCTCTCCAGCATCCATCAGTTCCACATCATCTTCTTCAACCAGCAGATTCGCCACTTCGACTTGAGCGGCGGCGGCCGACGGGTCGCCTTCGCCACCGACCGCAACAAGAAGCTTGCCGAGCGGTTTGTGGGCGGCATCACGGCCGACGGCGGCACGGACCGCCTGCCGGCATTGCGGGCCGCCATTCAGATGCACCCCGATGTGATCTTCTTTCTCACCGACGCCGACGATCCGATGCCGGCGAGCGAGATTCAGGAAATCGCCGACATGAACCGCCGCGCGGGCGTGGCGATTTCGACGATCGAGTTCGGCCGCGGTCCGGCGACGAAAGCGAAGAATTTTCTGACCGAGCTGGCGCGGATCACCGGCGGGCAGTATGGATATGTGGATGTAACGCAGTTGTCGCAGTAGCGGCTCTCCACTGCTCAAGCGACAAAAGTGCCGCATTTTTGCGACTGCTCAACCGAGGGACACACTGGTGAGCAGTCGGCAGGCGTGCACCAAGTCGCGCTGTATCGGCCGGATGATGATCCTCGGATTTTGTTGCTTTCCTCGCTCCGCGATGAAGCAGAACCGGGGGCGGTTTACGCGAGAGGGCGGGCGCTGGTCTACGGCCAGTTTGCGCCGACAGCGCACACCGGCCCCCTGACCCACCTGCATTCTAGCAGCTGCTGTCGGAACAGTATGTTGCTGAGAATTTAATGACAGCACGTTCCCGCGGCGAAATAGCTGATAACAAAAGCTTCGGCCGCGACCACCGCGACGATGATCGCGGCCTGAACAATGAGTTTTGTCCGATTAGGCACTGGCTCCTCCCACCAGTCAGTCTAGCAGACGGGAAGAGTTAGGACTCCAACCAAACCTCTAGCCCCAGCGCCACGGCCACCAGCGTCGTTGCGATCAGTAGGGTGCGGAGGGAGAAGCGGCGAAATGGGAGCCAGGTGCAAATTGTCAGTGCAAAGCTAAGCAGTATTGGAAACCACGTGGCAACAAAAATAGCAAGATCCCGATTTGCTTCTCCAGGCCGCGCATAGAGGAGCCATCGCCACTTCGGCCACTTCGCCCAATATTCAGATGCACTTTCATCAACAGAAAGCGTAAACGCATCCCAATTATGTTGGTCTCCCGAACTATCAAAAGAAAAATAAATCACGCCGGGCGATGACATAACGATCAATTGATGAACGTTGCTAAACGGAAGGACGACTGAGTATACCCGCCAGTAGCTCCGCACCCACAGCACGCACAGCGCCACGGTCAGCAGTCCGAAGAACACGGACGCGGCGATGCGAATGCGGCGGGCCATGTGTTTGCGTCAGCAGGAATTTTAGGGCTTCGATCGACGTTCGCCGGCGGTCTTTCTGGACTGCCGCCACGCCCAGGACCCATTCAGGACTAGCAATGCGCCCGCGATGATTCCCACCAAGATACTATCCGCAAAGTGACGGATAACGAGACCTTCGTCGTCGAACGCTGGCCGGCTCATCCCGTATTGTATGAGACGCGCGATACTCAATGCGATCAGCGCCACACCCAAGACGATCCGTATCATTCGCCACGTCTCCCACCGGACAGTTTAGCAAACGGGAAGGGTTAGCGGGCCAGCCAAACGCCTATACCCAGCACGACGGCCACCAGTGTCGTGGCGATGAGCAGGGTGCGGCGGGAGAATCGCGTAGACGCATCAGTAGAGCGCCAAATGGTTACCGCGCAAGCAGCACAGATCAGAGCTAGAAACCAAATTGGTAACGTCAAGGTGAGTCCGTCAAAACCAAATCCGAAGGTGGGGAATTTCGATTTTCCATCCCAGCCGAACCATAAAAATTTATTGACCTCTGGAACAATCGGAGTGCTGCTGAAGGAAAAGTCGACACCAAAAAAGAACTCCTCATATCCGATTTCGATTTCGCCAACCGCAGACGAAACGCCAAAGATGTAAAACGCAACATTGGCCTCCAGAGCGTCTACACGCCAATAGCTCCGCACCCACAGCACGCACAGCGCCACGGTCAGTAGACCGAAGAACACTGATACGGCGATGCGCAGCTTTCTGGCCATGCCGGTAGTGTAGCAGGCGGGGGCGGGAGGCGAAAAAGCGCGGCTGGTGCAGTTCGCCGTTGCTCTGCAGAAGGCTCACAAGATCGCGTGGAAACGAAAGCGGCATGCCTACGCCCGGGCGGGCGAAGGCATGCCACACGTGTTTTTGCGAAGCGGTTAGAACCGGCCAAGATGGCCGGGCTATATAGCCGAGCCATCTTGGCTCGCTTCTCTTTGATTACCAAGGCCCGCGGACGTTGTACACGCCGAATTGCGTGGTGTCGCTGGGCCAGATCGGGGTCGTGCGGTAGGGGCCGCCGCCGACGCCGGCGCCTGGGTAGTTGCGGCTGAACTGGTGGTCGAGCCGCTCGAGGCGCGAGCTGCCCACGCCCCAGCCCCAATTGGTCTGCAGCGTCGCGGTCGGCGGCACCACCAGCGAGACCGGCGCCCCGTAAGCGGTGTGCGAGTACGGCTTGTTCCAGTCGTAGTAGCGCGAGCGGCGGACCGGCCACACGACCGGCGCCGCGGCGAACGACTCCGCGACGCAGGCGGCGATCATCACCACCGCGAGCAGCGAGAGAACTAGAGATCGATTCATCGTTATCTCCGAATTGGATCGAGAGGTCAGAGGCCAGAGGTCGGAGGTCAGAAAGGAGAACAGATGTCAGTTCACTCTGACCTCTGGCCTCCGACATCTGACCTCTTCTCCACTACCAGCGCTGGCCGGGATAGTAGAAGTCGTTGTGCACGGCGGTGATGTTGTTCGACATCGGGTAGTGCCAGTCGTAGCAGAACTTGTGCAGCGGGTTGCAGCAGGTGCCGTAGCGGACGTTGGTGCGAGTCCAACCCGAACCGCGGTTGTAGGTGTAGTAGGCCCGCTGATGCTTGTAGAGATACTCGTGCGGCATGAACGGTTGATAAGTCGTGTAGGTGTGTCCGACGTTGGCCGGCACCGGGAGCGGCGAGACGTACATTTGCGAAGGCGTGCCGTAGTACGGCCCCGGCTGCGCGTAGTAGTTGTAGAACAAGTCCTTCTGTTGCTGGTAGCTGATCCGGCGCTTGCCGTCCCAGCCGGCATGATCGGCAAACGAGGCCGCGGCGGCGACGTGCAGCACGACGGCCGCGAGCACCAGGTACAAACAATTCGTGACGATCGTTTGGCGCATGGGATGGGTTCCTTGATGCGTTTTGTACGTTAGTCTTTCCTAGCTGGAAGCTGGTGGGACTAACCGGGTAGGCAGGATCTGCCAGGCTCGAAGGCCCGGCGTAGGTGGCCGCGGGCGGCAGGCGAGGTTGGTCGTCGGCGCCGCCCGGTGGGAAGGTCTACCAATGGTGTCGGCTGCGACACGTCGTACGGGTGAATCTTTGTGTAGCGGATAATCGCAATGCCCGCGGCGAAGCGGTTGTGCGGGGCGAAAACCGGCTGGGTCGAGCGGAATGGCGCGGTTATAATCGGCAGGACCCCTACAGATTTACACTGGAAACAGCAGCCAAACAGAAGGGGTCGGCGAGCGACCCCGGCGGAGATTTTCGATTGGCCGTCAAGCGTAAGAAGCAACCCACCAAGGCAGGCACAAAACCGAGCCGCCGGACCACCGCCGCAGAGCCCGCTGAGCCGCTGCGCGTTTCTGCCGAACCAAGCACCAACGGCGACGCGCCCCATGCCAAGAATGGCGCGGCGGAAGAGGACGACGCCGATGTGATCGTCGAGCCGGGTCGCCGCCGCCGCGCAACGGCCAAGACGATGGCCGCAGCGCAGCGCGACATTTCGGTGAGCGAGTTCTTTGCCAAGAATCGCCACCTCCTGGGCTTCGACAATCCGCGCAAGGCCCTGCTCACGACGGTCAAGGAAGCCGTCGACAATTCGCTCGACGCCTGCGAAGAGGCCGGGATACTACCCGAGATTTGGGTCCACATCGAGCAGACCGGCACCGATCGCTTCAAGGTCGGCATCCAGGACAACGGTCCCGGCATCCTCAAGAAGCAGATTCCGCTGATCTTCGGCAAGCTGCTCTACGGCTCGAAGTTTCACCGCCTGCGGCAAAGCCGCGGGCAGCAAGGCATCGGTATCTCGGCCGCCGGCATGTACGGCGTGCAAACGACGGGCAAACCGGTGAAGATCATCTCGCGAGTCGACGCCAAGAAGCCGGCCCACTACTACGAGATTCAGATCGACACCAAGAAGAACGAGCCGCGGATTCTCAACGGCGGCGGCGAAGGCGTCGACATCCCGCCGGGCGCCAAGGGCGCGACGCTGATCGCCAAGCACGGCATCGAGTGGGTCGACCAGCCGCACGGCACACGCGTGACCATCGAGCTGGAAGCCAAATACGTCCGCGGCCGTGGCAGCGTCGACGAATATCTCACGCAGACGGCGATCGCCAATCCGCACGTGACGCTGCACTATGTTGACCCCGATGGCAACCTGCGCGACTTCACCCGCTCGGCTAAGGTGCTGCCGCCCGAGCCGAAGGAGATCAAGCCGCATCCGTATGGAGTCGAGCTGGGCCGATTGGCGGCGATGCTGCAGGAAGACTCCGGCGAATCGATCGCGCAGTTCTTGACGACGAAGTTTTCACGCGTCTCGTCCGGCGTGGCCCGCAAGATTTGCGCGACGGCCAAGGTATCGAGCCGCGCCAACACACGGAAGTTGGGCCGCAAGGAAGCGGAGGCGATTTACCAGGCGATTCAAGGCACGCGGATCGCCCCGCCGGCGACCGACTGCATTTCGCCGATTGGCGAGGAGCTAATCCTCAAGGGCCTGCACCAGGTGGTGCCGGGCGAGTTTTATGCGGCAGCGACACGTCCGCCGGCCGTGTACCGCGGCAATCCGTTCCAGATCGAAGTCGGACTCGCGTATGGCGGCTCGGCGGCCACGCAGAACGTCACCAAGGAATTGCTCCGCGAGCTGATCGAAGAGACCGACGCCCGCACGATCCGGCAGTTCTTGATCCACACGTTCAACGGCCTCGGGGCCGATTCGGCCGACAAAATCTTGAAGGAGTCGGGCCTCGGCACGCGGCAGTCGCCCTCGGGTCTCAAACCGAAAGAAGTCGAACAGCTGCTCACAGCGATGAAGGGCGTGAACGTCGCCGAAGGGCAGACGATGGAAGTCTATCGCTACGCCAATCGCGTGCCGCTGCAGTTCCAGCCCGCGAGCTGCGCGATCACGCAGACCGTGATCAACACCAACTGGCGAAGCTACGGCCTGTCGCAATCGCGCGGCGGTCTGCCGAAGGGCCCGGTCACCGTGATGGTCCACATCGCCAGCGTATGGGTGCCGTTCACCAGCGAGTCAAAAGAGGCCGTGGCGAGTTACCCGGAAATCCAAAAGGAGCTGCGGCTCGCCTTGCAATCGGTCGGCCGCAACCTCGGCATGTACGTCCGCAAGCGGCTGCGGGTCAAGCAGCAAGGCGATCGCCGGCAGATTTTCTTGCGGTATCTGGGCGAAGTGGCCGGCGCGGTGAGCGAGATCAATTCGGTCGACAAGGCGGCACTGTACGATCAGCTGGTCTCCGTGGCCAAGAAGCGAACCAGCGACGCTGACATGAAGCTGGATGAGCGCGGCAAGGCGATCAAGGAAGACGAGCTCGAAATGGGCAAGAACGTGCTGATCGTCGACCCGCTCGACTCGGCCGCGGCGATCAACCGGGCTCCGGCCGTACAAGAAGAAACTACCTGAACTATTTCTCACGCAAAGGCGCGAAGGCGCAAAGTTTGACTTTCGTTCCCTTTGCGCCTTCGCGCCTTTGCGTGAAATCTTGCTTTGAGATTTGACTAAGAAACATGGCTAAGAAGATTGCTCGTAAGCGCGGCGCGGTGGCCGAGGCGAAGGAAGTCGCGGCGAGGTTGACGCCCAAGGACAAGAAGACGATGGGCAGCATCGTTGACTTGGCCGACGGTGTTGTCGTAGCGGCCGAGAAGCGCCGCGATCCCCACGTCGACATCCCTTCACGGACGCTGTCGAACGTCCACTACAGCCCGCGGAAGCGAATCCTCGAGATGGGCAGCGCCACCAACCGGCGACAACTCTTCGATCTCTCGCAGGCCAAGGCCTACATGCGGACAATGCTCGTGGCCAGCGGCTGCAAGACACTGCTCACCCGCGGCAAATCGACCAGCCTCCGCGGTATGTATTACATGCTCAAGCACACGATCGAAGGTACCAAGGAAAACACCTTTGACGACCAGGCGGAGAGCGACACGATCATCGAGGACCTAGAAGTCGTCCTCGGCTCGCTCCGCGAAGAGTTGAAACTTTACGCTCAAAAGCGGGGCGACATGGTCGGCAACATTATTGTGAACGATAGCGGTTACGACATCGATTGCTCGCGGATGGGTTCTGGCGGCTATGGCATTCCGTCGATTGTCGAACCGGACATCATCAAACTCGATCCGAAAAAGTGCGACGCGAAGTTCGTCTTACATGTTGAAAAAGACACGGTCTGGCAGCGGTTCAATGAAGACCGCTTCTGGGAGAAGCATAGTTGCGTGCTCACGCACGGAAGTGGCCAGCCCACCCGGGGTGTGCGGCGCATGCTCTACCGGCTGCACAACGAGCTAAAACTTCCGGTCTACTGCGTATTGGATAACGATCCGTGGGGATATTACATCTACAGCGTGATCAAGCAGGGCTCGATCAACCTGGCGTTCGAATCGCAGCGGATGGCGATTCCCGATGTGCGCTACCTGGGCCTGCGGAGCCGCGATTTCGAGCGCTGCCAGCTGTCGGACAGCGTCAAAATTGGCCTCAACGACAACGACCGCAAACGCGCCAAGCAGATCGCCGGCTACCCCTGGTTCGCCAAAAAGCGCGACTGGCAGCGCGAGATCGAGAAGATGCTCAAGAATGACTTCAAGCTGGAAGTCGAGTCGTTGATCTCCAAAGATATCAGCTACGTGACGGAAGAGTACGTGCCGGCGCGGCTGGCGGAAAAGGATTGGCTGGACTAGCTGGACCGACGCGAGGTCCGTGGGATAATTGACTAAGGAGTCGAATCGTGCTTCCGACGTTCGACGAATTCGGCAATTTGCCGCCGGGAATTCATCGTTGTGCAGTCGACGAGTTGATCGCCCGGTTTGGCAGTGGGTCGCCGGAACGCGAGGTCGAGACGAAGGAGTTACTAGATTTCATTGCTTGGGCCCGGACCACGGGTATCGAGCGCGTTATCATCAACGGAAGTTATGCATCTGCACAACACGCACCCAATGACGTTGATATTGTGATTCTTCCCGGTGCTAAATTTCGCGGCTCGTTGGATTGGCTGGAACAAGAAGTCCGCTGGCCGTTCTTGCAGGTGTTGGTTGCGGCCGATGATGCGGACTTAGATCAGTGGTCGTTGGAGGATTTCGGTACCGACAGAATTGGGCGTTCGAAAGGCGTAATTGAGGTGGTGCTATGACGGGGATCACGACCGCCACTGGGTATCGACAAACCAAACAGAAGCTTGCCGGACTTGAGGAACGGCTGTCGCGCCTGGAGGACCGCACCGATTTGAACCGCGAGCATCTCGCTGCAAGCCAGCATTCCTACAAGAAGATGATCGCCCAATATCGCCGAGAACTAAAACTCTACGAAGCAGCCCATCCGGAATCTACGACTAGGCCATGAAGTGAATGGCGTGGCTTCAAACGGACGGCGATTTCCGCCATTTAACGCCGGATGTCGAAACCTGATCTCGACGGAAGCGGCAGCATAAACTGCAGGCGACGGCCACAAGCAAGTTCAAGATGCCCGCTGGTTCCGGTACCGCTGCCACAACGCTCTCAGCCGAGTCAGGGGCTGATGCACCAGCACCATTGCGGCGGCCGAAGTTTGTCTTCCACGTCGTGTAGTCGCTCGCCGTGTAGATCGAGCCGAGTCCGTCGCGCCACCTAGTGTAATCCGCGCCGTCGACGATGCCGTTGCGATTGAAATCGCCCGGCAGTGATTCGTTCAGGTCCACCGAATAGAGTTGATACAGCCCGTCTTCGTCCTGATCGGCGCGATACACCAACTCGCCGCCGTCAGGACTGAATTTCCAGTCGATCACGTCACCGCCCTCGACCAGCGGCCCGCTGAGCTTCCGCACTGCGCCGCCGCCTGCCGCAACCGCAAACAATTCAAACTCTTCGTCGACGTCCTGATCGGCAAGGTAAATGACTTCATTGCCATTGGGAGTGAACGCCGCGCGGACCACGTCGCCATTCGGCACCAATGGGGCATTCAACAGTGTCGGCAAGCCGCCCGCGCTCGAATTGCTGAACAATTCGACGACATCGTCCACGCGCCGATCGGCGCGGAACAGAACGCGGCTGCTGTCGGGGCTGAACACGGCGTCGTCTACCACGTCGCCGCCTGCGACCATGTCGCCGCTGAGCTTGACACTCGCGCCGCCGGCGCTTGGAACGCTGAACAGCTCGACGGTTTCATCGATAATTTGGTCGGCCGTGTACAGCACGCGAGCACTGTCCGGGCTGAATTGCAACCCGGCCGCATTGACGTCACCCAAGGCGACGAGCGGGCCATTCAAGCGGACCGAAGTCCCACCGCCGCTCGGCACACTGAAGATTTCGAACACCTCATCCGCATTTTGGTCCGCGTGGTAGAGCACTCGAGAGCCGTTCGGGCTAAACCGCTGGCTGCCGCGCGTCACGTCGCTACCGGCCGGCAGGGTCGGATGGAGCGGCACGGGCGCGC
>JBFWSG010000113.1:0-8542 GCA_050248495.1 Pirellulales bacterium
TCGCTGAAAAACAAGGAGCGGACCGGCGCCGCAATTGTGCTTTGATAAATCTTCCTCAGGATGCCCATCGACATCTCCCAATTGTTTGTAAAGTTCAATCTCCAAGCCGGTCGTCCGATCACAGCCGGCGACGTCGCCAGATACGGCGTCGTCGAGCGCAGCCAATGTATCACGCCATTCTGATCGAAGAGTGGTCGGCTGTCCAACACACACGGCAGGCTACTCGGGTGCGGTTCACGCCAGAAAAATGACTGTTCCAACGAACGCTTCGCCGCCAAAAGAACTGCCCACGCTGCGTCAGAAGACGACCCGCGGAATCCTGTGGTTAGCGGCCCAGGCGATGGCCACGCGCGGCGCGACGGCGCTTCAGCAATTGGCGTTGGGCTGGCTGCTGTTGCCCGCAGACTTCGGGCCGATCGCACTGACGTACACAGTTACGATGTTTGTCAACCTGGTGGCGAATCCGGGGATTGATACGATTCTGGTGAAGCGCCAACGGCGGTTCAAACAGTGGGCCACGCCGGCCTTTTGGATGGGGCTGACGGCCGGTCTGGCGGCGTCGGCGTTGATGCTGCTGCTGGCGCCCGTGGCGGCGAAGATTTATGAGCAGCCCGAACTGACCGGCTTGATTTCCGTATTGGCGCTGGCTCCCGCGTTTCAGTCGCTGCAAATCGTGCCGCGTGCGCAACTGCAATTGCAGATGCGCTTTCGCGCGGTGGCCTTGTTGGGCGTGTTGAATAATCTGCTGCTGGCGAGTCTGACGGTCTCCGCCGCATTCGTCGGCATGAAGTCGTACAGCTTCGTGGTGCCGGTGCCGATCGTGTCGGCAATCGTCGCGGCGACGCATTGGTATCTCGTCCGACCTCACGTTCGCCGGCGTCTGGAATTGGATCGCTGGAAGTATCTGATCGGCAGCAGCCTGACCTTGCTGGCCACACAGGCGTTGTTTGTATTCGACAATCAAGCGGACAACATCTCGCTCGGCCTCGCGCGGCTGCCCGAGTCGGCAATCGGCATCTATTGGTTTGCCTTCAGCGTGGCCGTGCAGTCGCTGCGACTCATCTCGGGCAGCGTCATGACCGTGCTATTTCCGGGACTCAGCCACTTGTCGCTTGAACCCGAAAAACAAACGCGCGCTGCTCTGCGCGCGATGCGATTGCTCGTGCTGGTTTGCGTGCCGTTTTGCCTGCTCCAGACCGTGATAACCGCTCCGGCGTTTCGATTGCTGCTGCCGGCGAAATGGACGGATGCCATCTTGCCTTGCCAGATTTTGACGATCGGCTTGATGGTCAACGCGGCCTGCTGGCCGGCCGCCAGCCTGATGAACGCGCAAGGGCGATTCCGCTTGCAGCTCTGGTTCACGTTCGCCACTTCCCTGCTGTTGGCGGCCATGCTGGCCGGAGCGCTGTGGTATCGCCGGAGCGTCTTGTCCGTGGCATGGACGATGACACTTTGGCACTGTTTGTACAGTCCGCTGTTTCATACCACGGCCTTCGGGCAACGGGCGCCGCGATGGAGCTACTTTCGCGAACTAGCGCCGCCGCTTGTCGCCGGCCTGGTGGCGTCCGTGCCCAGTATGCTTTTACAGTGGTATCTGCCGGAAACGTGGTCGGGAGACCTGGTCTCGCTGGCAGCAGGCTCGCTGGTGTTCGTGATCGCCTACTTGCTGCTGATCCGGGCCATCGTGCCGGCATCGCTCGACGACCTGATGCAGCAGGTCCTGCCCCTCTGGCATCGCTTCCGCGGCGCCCCTCCCCCGTCCGGCAATGCCGAGAGTCATGTGCCGGAGGTCGTCTCGGCGGGCACTGCCGCCGACCGGTCGAAATCGTCTTGAAAATCGGCGTCTGCGCTCGGTCGCGGAGCCGGTACAATGGCTCGCGGCCGGCCTGCACTCTCGCAGGTCGCGCCGGCACACGTTCGATATAGCTCTCGGCACGGATTGTCGACATGCGCAAGAAGAACGACGCGCAAACTCCTCGCATTCTCATCGTCCGCTTGAGCGCGATCGGCGACGTGATTCAAGGCGTGCCGGTGCTCTGCGCGTTGCGCGATGCGCTGCCGGATGCGTTCCTGGGTTGGGTCGTGGAAGGACGCGCCGGCGATTTGCTCAATGGGCACCTGGCCCTCGATGCGCTGGTGCGAGTGCCGCGCGGCTGGCTCAAGTCGCCTCGTGAGGTCTGGCGATTGCGCCGCAGGCTGCACGCGTTGCAGTTCGACGTGGCCATCGATCTGCAGTGTCTCACCAAGAGCGCGATCGCGGCCTGGCTATCCGGTGCGCAGCGGCGAATCGGCAAAGCGGGCAAGGATGGCCGGGAGCTAAGCCGGTGGTTTCACAATGAGCTCGTGCCTTGCGGCGGGCAGCATGTGATCGAACACTACCTCGATTTGCTCAAGCCGCTCGCGATCGAAGCGCCGGAAGTGAAATTCGATTTGCCGGCAAACGCAGTGGACGAGCGGATGGCAACGGAGTTTTTGGCGCGGAGCGGCCTGGCGGCCGGCAGCTTTGCGCTCATGAATCCCGGCGCCGGCTGGCCATCGAAGATCTGGCCGGCGGAACGATATGGAGAACTCGCGCGTCGGCTGGCCGAATCACACGGACTTTCGACGCTTGCCGTGTGGGGCATCGCGAGCGAGCTGCCGCTGGCCGAGGCCATCGTCGCGGCGAGCGGCGGCCAGGCGCGGCTCGCGCCGGCGACCACGATGACCGAGCTGGCGGCGCTGTGCCGCCGGGCGGCGATCTTCATCGGCTCCGACACAGGACCGATGCACTTAGCTGCGGCGGTCGGCACGCCGACGATCAGCCTGCACGGCCCGAGCCGCGCAGAATGGTGTGGCGCCTACGGACCGCAGAGTATGCGACTTCAAGCACGATACGAAGAGGGCTCGGCCCTTGAGCGTCGCCAGGCCGACGACTCGGCGATGCGGGCAATCGACGTGGCGCTGGTTGCGGAGGCGTGTCAGCGGTTGCTCGGGGAGCGGGCTTCGATACAGTGTGGATAAGTGTTTGATTCAGGGCCAGGTGAAAGGAGACTCAACGATGATTCGCTATATTGGTGCGGTTGCAATTGCGGTGGGAAGCACGCTGATTCTCGAAGCCGCGGCGGCAGCCCAGTCGCTCGACGGCGTTTGGGAAATCAGCTCGGTCGTCGACAACGGCCGCGTGGTTTCACCGACCGAGATTCGCACGAACTACGCTGCCGATGGTCGCGTGACGATTACGGGCCAGGTCGCGGAATTCGTCGTCCCCATGACCTATCAGCGGAAGAAGCTGCCATTTGCGGTGGATACGACACGCAAGCCACCTCGGCTTGACCTGGCAGGCGCCGAGAAGACCGGCGGTCGAGGCATCATTCTGCCCGGCAGCGATTCATTGATCATCTGCCTGGCCGGCCGCGACAAACCGCGGCCGACGGCGTTCGCGCCGGGACAGGACATCTTGTTCATCTCGCTACAGCGCGCGAGCGGCGACGCGGCCGCCACGCCGGCGCCAAACCAGCCGCCCACCTATAGCGACGACCAGCTGCGGCAGATGCTCGCGGGCACCTGGGGCCATCAGGACGAAGACTCGATCCACTACATCACGCTCAATCAAAATGGCAGCATGAGCACGATCATGCAGTGGAAAGATCAGTTCAAAAAGATGTTCCATCAGGACGTGCGCAGCGATGGATCCTGGCAGCTGCAGAACGGCGTCGTAATGGCGAAGATCGACAATTCCAGCGACAAGGAACGCAAGGGGCAGCTGATCTCGTTCCGGATTCGCTCGATCACCTCGACCGAGCTGGTCGCGGTGGACGGGTTGGGAACCGTCCGACAAGAGTGGAAAGCCCAATAAGATCTGGGTAGACTGGCCCATGTTGGGGCAGACCGAAGTCGTCGCATGCAACGCGTGCGGGTGACTCCATCGGGGTCTGCCCATGGCCGCGGTTATACACTCTGCGCCTGCTCACGTCGGATCGCCGAGCGACTCGTCGCCCGGCTTGCAGTTGGGATCGCGCTCGCGGCTGGCCGTCCTCGCCTTGATCGTTGCCGTCGCCGCTGCGCTGCGCGTGGCTGCGGCACGCGGCGAATTGTGGCTGGACGAGGTCTGGTCGATCTATCTCGTCCAAGAGCTAGTCCATTCGCCGGGCGACGTCATTTTTCGCCTGCGTTACGACAACAACCACATGCTCACTTCATGGGTCGCCTATGCGATCGGCCCCGTGGGAGCACCGTGGCAGTATCGACTACCGGCGGTGACGGCAGGAATCGCGACGGTCTTACTCGCCGGATGGGCGCAGCAACGATCGGGCCGCGCGGCCGTCGTCGCGGCGATGACGCTCGCCGGGTCCTCGTACCTACTCATTCACTATTCGTCGGAAGCGCGCGGTTATGCGGCGCTCACAGCCGCAATGTTGCTGGCGTACGGCGCCCTGCGTCAAGCCGACGCCACCGGACGCGTCGGTTGGGAAGCGCTCGTCGCCGTTAGTTGCATGCTCGGATTTCTCGCGCACGTGCTGTTTCTCCCGATGTATCTGGCGATCCAGGTTTGGACCTGGCTTCCGGACGGGAAGCCGATGGATCGCGACGGCTGGCGGAAGTATTCGATGGCGGCGTTGTTTCGAACCTTGCTGCCGGGATTTTTCTTCGCCTGGCTGTATTGGGTGAACTACAGCCGAATGAAGATTAACGGGGGGGATGAGCAGCCGCATCTGCAGGTACTCATGGAAACCATGTCGCTAGCCTGCGGCGGGGCGTTTGGCCCGCCCTGGAATTACGCAGCTGCCGCGACAACGGCGGTGTGTACGGCTGCCTCGTTGTGGTATGTCTTTCGAAAATCGCCGCGACAGGCCTGCTTTTTTGGCGCGGTGATCGTGGCGATGCCTGCCGTGTTGCTGGCGGTCGCACCGCGTGAAGACATTTACACCCGATATTTTCTCGGCAGCGTGCTATTTCTCTACCTCTTGTGGTCCGAGGCGCTTTCCGCATTGTGGCAGCGGTCGTCCGGAGGGCAGACAGCGTATTTCGCGTTACTGGGCCTGTTTGTCGCTGCCAACCTGATACACGTCGTGCTGCTCATCTCGCTCGGGCGCAGCCATTATCATGAAGCCATCGATTGGATTGAACGAGAAACGGCGGGTCCGCAGGTCCGATTGTCGGGGGATCATGGGTTTCGACACCAAATGATGCTCTACCAGTTGTCGACTACCGCGCAGCTCGACAAGCCCGTCACTTTCGATCCGCTCAAGCCGGCGACCGTGGGACGGGCCGACTGGCTGCTGACTCACAATCTGGATCCAGGCTTCGCTCCGCCTGCCGAGATTCGATTCGATGGCGGGCGAAACTTTAGACTGGTTCGGCACTATCCCTTCGCGGGGCTCTCGGGCTGGCAGTTGAACGTCTATCGGCGCGTGGGCAAACGGCCGGCACCGCCGCAATAGAGCTACGCGGCACGTCGCTCGGTTTGGTGCGACGGCACGGGCACCTTGGCCCGAACTTGCTCGTACACGTCGTAGAGCCGCGCCAGGTATTTCTGCCAGGTGAAGCGCTCGAGGGCAAGCTCTTGGGCGCGGCGGCCCATCCGCGCGGCGTGCGCTGGATTGTCGAGCAATGTGAGCAAGGCTTGAGTCAGGTCCGGCACGTTTTGTGGTCGGACCAGCAATCCGGTTTCCTCGTGCTCGATGATCTCCGGGGCGCCACCGGCCTCGCAGGCGATCACCGGCTTCTCGGCGAGCGCCGCCTCCACGTAGACCAGCCCGAATGGTTCGCGGTGCGAAGGCAGGCACATCACATCGATCGCCCGCATCAAGTCGGGAACATCGCGGCGGAACCCCATCAGTCGCACGCGGTCGGCGATTCCCGCGGCAGCGAGCTGTGTCGCGAGCTCGCCTCGCAGCGGGCCTTCGCCGAAGCACCAGAACTGGGCATTTGGAATGTGATTGAGCACCAGCTCCGCGGCGCGGATCAGCTCGCGGTAGCCTTTCTTGATCGATAGGTGCGCAAACGTGCCGACGACGGGCGTCTTCTCGTCGACGCCGAATTCGGCGCGCACGTCGGCAGGCAACCTCGTGCGCCGCTGATCGTTCGGGTCGACCGGATAGTGGTTCACGGTGACGCGGATGGGGTCGATCCCCTTTTGGATGAGGTCGGCCTTTACGGCCTCCGAGCAGGCGATTAGGTGGGTCTGTTGGCTGTGCCAATGGGCGGATGTGAAACCGTGAACATGGCCAATTGACGCCGGACCGCCAACTCGCTCCAGCCAACCGCACCACCAGCTGGCGGTCGACAAGTGGGAATGCAAGACGTCGGCATGGAAGTCGCGGGCCGCCTGGCGAATGCGCCCCGCGGCGAGCAGATTCAGTTTGCCGCTGATGCCCAGCGTCTCGAACGTCATCCCGGCGATTCGCATCTCGACGGTGGCGGCGCTGCGGCTGGAAATGCAGTGTTGCGTGACGTGCGCCGGATCGGTGCGGCCCATCAGGCGGGCCAGGAACGTTTCCGCGCCGGCCATCCGCGACGGGGTGATGACGTGGAGCACGCGGGGCGGCGATGTGGAGGGCTGGCCAAACATGCGGGACTGTGGGGCGCTTACGCGGAAAGGCGGGTGCGGTAAAGGTAAGGATTGAGCGTCGGGTCGTTGTACATTTTCATTTGCCGGTAGACCTTCAATTGCTTGACGCCCGCTTGCAGGTCTTCGAGCAGGTCGCCCAGCGACCAGCTCAGGTCGGCAAGCTGGACGCGGCAGCGGCTCAGGCGCTCGTCGACCTTCTGGCGGTGCGCCAGGTCGACGTCCGGTCGGGCCGCTTGCTCTTCGAGGTGATAAACGCGGAGCGACATGATCGACAGGCGGTCGATCGCCGCGCCGGGAGTTTCGGTGTTGAGCCGTGCGTCGAGCCGTGGGCGGACGCCGGCGTTGGCGAACGAGTCGACGAGTGCCTCGTCGATGCGTTCGATCGCGTCGTTGCGTTGTTGGTTGTAGCGATCGATGGCCCGCTTTACCTCGGCAATCCGCTGGTCACCCACGTGCGGGCTGCGGGCGACGTCCTCCTCATGCCAGAGCAGGTAGTTGTACTGATGCTGCTCGCAGACCGTCGCCAGCAGGCCCGTGTACGGGTTGTCGAGTGGTTCCGCATGCCAGCGGCACACGGTAGCGCAGTGCAACTCGGTGATTTGCTGGACCAATTGGCGAGCAGGCAGCAGCATGGGTCGAAGTGTCCTGGCGGCGGGCGAAAGAGGCGGGTCGGGGCGGCGGATTCTAGGGAGAGTGGCGCGGCGGCACAAGGGAATTCGCTGCGAATCGGACCAAGGCACGCGGTGCGTTTGCCGTCGCCGCACGGTCGGCCCTGGGAGTAGAATGGTCCTATGCAAAACATACGATGGCAGTTCGTGCTGGCAACGCTGGCAGCATTGCCGACGAATTCACGTTCACTGGCACAGTCGGCGGCAAACACGACCGAGGCTGCCGCGACGTCGACCAATCCGTTCGATGGGACAAGGGCTTTTCGCTACCTCGAGGAGCTCTGTGCTCTCGGTCCGCGCTACAGCGGCTCCCCTGGCATGACGAAGCAGCAGAAATTGCTGGTGGAGCACTTCCAACAGCTCGGCGGCCAGGTCAGCCTGCAAGAGTTTCGCGCCAAGAACCCGCTCGGCGGCACGGTCGACATGGCAAACATCATCGTCCAGTGGCACCCGGAACGAAAGGATCGCATCCTCCTCGCCGCACACTACGACACGCGGCCGCTGCCGGATCGGGATCCAAATCCAGTTGCCCGACAAAGGGGAACATTTGTCGGAGCGAGCGACGGCGCAAGCGGCACCGCGGTCTTGATGGAGCTGGCGCACCTGATGCCGGGCCTCGACTCAAAGTTCGGTGTGGACTTCGTGCTCTTCGACGGCGAGGAGCTCGTTTACCAGGAACGACGCGATCCCTATTGCCTCGGCAGCACTTGGTTCGCGCGGCAATACGTAGCCAAGCCGCCCGAGCATCGGTACCACTGGGGCGTGCTGCTGGACATGGTCGGTGATTCGAATTTAACTCTGTACTACGAAAAGCAAAGCTACACCTGGCGCGACACGCGGCCATTGGTCGAATCGATCTGGGAAACCGCCAAACGTTTGGGCGTCAAGGAATTTGTGCCGCGAATCGAATTCGACAAAATTGCCGACGATCACGTGCCACTAAGAAACATCGCCAAAATTCCCACCTGCGATGTCATTGATATCGATTACTTCGCCTGGCATACCGAGGCCGACACGCCAAGCAGTTGTTCCAGTGCTTCGCTCGCCAAAGTCGGCTGGGTGATGTACGAGTGGCTGCGGACGGTTCAATAGAGTTTTACATCATTGGCGTTTAGGACATTGAGATACCCCTTGACGCACGGTGGAGTCACATGCTTGGCGTAGTCGTCATCTCGCTGGCTTTGCTGGGCATCTCCGGCTGGCTGATCGATTCGCATCGGCGTAACTGGCGCGAGGCGCTCTCGTCGAACAAGATTGGCGATCGCGAGAAACGATTTGCCGGCGCGATGTACCGGCGGCGGATGCTGGCCAGCAGCACGATCGG
>JBFWSG010000114.1:0-8382 GCA_050248495.1 Pirellulales bacterium
AGTGCGGGCCCAACGAGCGCTGGGCCGGCCTCTGGGATTTCCCACGTTTCGCCCTCGAAAGCGAAGGCCCCCTCTTCGCCCGCGACGAAATCATCGCCAAAGTTCGCGCACAAACCGGCATCACCTGTGCACCCGGCTCGCTGCTCAAGACCATCAAGCACGGCGTCACCCGTTACCGCATCACGCTCGATTGCTACGAAGCAAGTCCCGTGTCTGGCCGCGCGAAGGACGCCCGCTGGATGGCCAGGAGCGAGCTCGCACATTTGCCGCTCAGCACGACTGGCCGCAAAATCTCTGAATTCGCATATCAAAGGCGCTAAACCCGAAATGGAAATTCTGAGTAAGGTGCCATAAAATTGAAGTGTCGGAAAGCCGTGCTCAAATCAATTCAAACCGCGATCCGCCGAGTAAGTCATGTCTCAATTTCCCTTGCCGCCCGAAATTCGTTCCTTGTCGATTCCCGAGCGTTTCCACCTCGTCGAGCAGATCTGGGACAGCATCATCGAGGACGAAGGACAGTTTGAACTGTCAGATGAACTGAAGGCGGAACTCGACCGGAGAATAGATGCAGACGATGCGAATCCCGGGCGCGGAGAACCGTGGGAAGTAGTCAAGCGACGACTACTTGGCGAATGAGTCGCTATTCACTTGTAGTCAATCCGGAAGCTCAAGCGGACTTGGGCGAAACAATTGCCTACTACAACGAGCAGCGCGACGGCTTGGGTCGCGAATTTGCCAACCGCGTTGAAGAAACGTTCTCAACGATAACAGAAAATCCCCAACTGGCCGCTGAGGTCTACCGATCAGCGAGATTGGCGCTCGTTCGACGATTTCCATATGTGGTGTGTTACCGGATTGTCGACGATGAAGTACGGATCATTTCCGTTTACCATGGCCGACGCGATTCGAGGAAATGGAAATCGCGTGTAAGAAAGTCATCGTGAATTGGCTTAGGTGCCCATAAGCCGATCCACCGCCGCCCCGATATCCGACTCGCGCATCAGCGACTCTCCGACCAGGATCGCATCCACGCCCGCGGCCGCGAGCTTCTCGACGTCGCCGTGCGTCTTGATGCCGCTCTCGCCCAAGAGCACGCAATCCTCCGGCACTTCGCGGCGGATCCGGATCGTGTGGTTGAGTTCGACTTCGAACGTATGCAAGTTGCGATTGTTCACTCCGATCAGCGTCGCCCCCGCCTCCAAGACGCGCGACAGATTCGCCGGTTCATAGAGCTCCACCAAGGGCGTCATGCCCAGCTCGCACGTCTCATTGAACAGCTTTCGCAAATTGCAGTCGTCGAGGCACTCGGCGATCAAAAGCACTGCGTCCGCCCCCGCCACCCGCGCCTCAATCAGCTGATACGAATCGAGGATGAAGTCCTTGCGCAATACCGGTCGCCCAACCGCCGCACGAATCGCGGTGAGATATTCGAGCCGCCCTTGGAAATGCGGTTCATCCGTGAGCACGCTGATGCAAGTCGCTCCGTGCGCATCATAAATTCTGGCGATCGCCACCGGATCAAAGTCGGCCCGGATCAGCCCCACTGACGGACTCGCTTTCTTCACCTCGGCGATCAATTTGATCGGCCCATCGGCTGATAGCGCCCCAAAGAAGTCCCGCACCGGCGGCGCATCGGCCAGTCGCGCGCGCAACTCCCGCTCAGGCCGCTCGCCTTTCGCACGCTCGATCCGCTCGCGGGTTGTCGTTACAATTTTGTCGAGAATCGTGCGCACACGACTATTCTAACAGCAGTTGCCGTAGCTGACAGGAGCCGTTGGTATGGGTAATTCCTTCAGGCATCGGGCCCGGATTGCCTCTACAGATCTGTTGTCGAAAGAGCTGTTTCAGGCGGCGACGCGTTAGTTTTTCGGCGCGGCTTCACCGGCTTTTGATTCCAGGGCAGGCTCATCGCAACCGCCAATTCTCTTCGCAAATCGCGTGCGCCCCGTAACAGCTCGTCTGCTTCTTTGTCCGAAATCGATTTGTTCCTCTGAGCCGCAATCACCGCATCGTGAATGGCGACGATTTGCAGACGCCAATGTTGGGTCAGCTCTTGAGGAAACATACTCCCCGTCGCGAACAGCTCGTCCCCCAGATGATGCATCTCGCCGAGAACGTGTTCAATTTCTCTTGCGATCACCTCGACTTGGCTCTCGCCCGGAGCGGCGAAGTTGTGCGAACTCTCCGTTTCGACCAGCATCTGTCCGTTCGTTTCGACCGGCTTTGCGGGGATGTCGACCACCTTCGCAATTGGTTCAACGACGGGCTTGGCTTCCACCTCGGGAGACGCTTGCACCGCCCCTGCGACTGGATCTTTCGGTGCAACGGCGGGCGGCGTTTTATCCACCTTTCCCATCCCGGGGCGATGGGATTCCAACCATTTGGCAATCGTTGGCTTGACTTCGTTCAACATACTCAGCGCAATGGCTACTGCCAAAGGGGCGATCCAGAATATGTTGCGGTCGAGCCACGTCGGGGGCGCCGGACGCGCCGGATCAACCGCTGCGCCCGCATGCGGCTTGTAGCGCAATGTCGTTACTTCCGAGGTCAAGTTGGGACCCGCAAATTTCTGCTCGCTGTCGACTGGAAACGCAACGTGCTTGGAAAACACTTCCTGCACGTGCTGGGCAATGTGGTAGGCGTCGACGGCCGGCATCGCAGTCGAAGCGACGAGCACGCGCCGCGTCGCTAATGTAGTCACGTCCCCCTGGCTTTGGGCGTCATTCTTTATTGAAGAATACAAGTGCGCGGGCAGCTTGGATTCCTGCAAGAAGGGATAGGCGCCCGATAAAGACTTCGTGATTTCTTCGTCGATGCTGACCAGAATGCAATCCTCGTCTTTGCATGCCTCTTCGATCGCGTTGGCGCCACAAGGCCCGAGATAAAACGCCCCGTTGATCTCGCCTTGATGCAGTTTCACCAACATCTCCTGAAAGTCGGCAATCCCAATCGCCTCGACGTCCTTAGGATCGATGCGAACCCGCCGCAACACCGCCTGCGCGACGAGCCGTGTTCCGCTGTCGACGGGCCCCAAATAAATGCGATATTGTTTCGGCGAATCGCCGCTCGACGTCTTACCCATGTCGCCACGCACGCGCGCGGCCCACTCGCTAAGCTGCATCGGGCCATCCACTTTCGTCACTGTGGCTGTCGAGCTTGCGGGTGACGTGCCCGCTTTGTTCGAAGGAATTGGCTGATTCTTGTTCTGAACGACATTCGGACGCCAGACGAAATGCAAATACTCCCAATCCAATGGAAGAATCGTGCGCACGCTGTCGGACGGTCCTTCTTCGTATCCGTCCATCGTAAATCCGACCAACGTGCCGTCACGATCGACGCTGATCTGTCGGTAAATATCGAGATAGCCGTTCGTGTTGGAGGTGCTCACCGAATAGTTTGGCCCAAGAAACGACTTCTCTTTGAACTCCTGCTTCAAATACTGCGACTGGTTCGCGCCGTCTCCGCCGCGCGGTCCCAATAGAAACTGAATCTGATGATCGCGGTATTTCGAAAAATAGTCGTAGGTGATCGCCAAAAAGCATACCAAGGCAAGCCAAGGCAACACGCGCCCGGTCCAAGCCACAAAGAAGCGAATCAGCGGAACGCCCAGCGATTGCGCAGCGTCTTTCACGGCCGTCCCCATTTGCTGTTCATTTACACCCAAAACGCACCTCGAATTCGCCTACGGAAAAATACCCGCCATTCCAGCGGTCTGAAAAATGCGGCATTCGGTGAGCATGAGAAGAGGAACTAGAGCTGCACCCCCCAATATATGGTTCGTTTTTTGAGCGCCAAGATGGCAAGCGCAAAATCTTTTCCTTTGCCACACAACGACGGAAAGTCGCCAAATCGGGTCCGCAACTTACGGAGAGATCGCCGCGCAAGAGACGGCCTGTCGTCGACCCCGACCCGCTCGAAATAGTTTGAGCACCGCTACTGTTGCTGCTGCTGTTCGACGTACCGCTCAAACAACAGGAGCGGAACGCCATCCGTTGGGTTCAGCCCTGACGTGAGCTCCTTGAAGCCCAGTCGCATCACGGCGAGCGCTGAATCGACATCCTTCGGCGAGCAGAGCGCCTTGCCCGGCAGCGGCATGTGGTCGACGTTGGGGAACAGCTCAACCATGTTCCCTTCCGGATCGTCGACGACCGGGATCAAGAACCCCGTGGCTCGCGGCTCCATCCGGTAACGAATGCCGCGGCGGTCGAGCTCGGCGCAGATCGTGCCGGCGTCGGCTGCCACCTTCACCGCCGCGTGACCATACGACGTCGGCGACGGCTCCGGTTCGATCCTACGGAATGCGGCCGCCTCTCCATCCCACACCAGGTCCCACGGCCAGAACTCGACGAGCCCGTGGAACACCGCTTCCGGGTGGGCGATCTTTACGATCGCAATCCCCAGCGGCGACATCACCGGGTGCAAAAAAAACTGCCCCTCGAACAGCTCCGCGTACCATTTGCCGAGGGCGAGCGGATCGCGGGCGCGAAAGGCAAAATGCAGCAGTTCGGACGTTTTCATCGAGCAATTACCGCCTTGGCCGTGCAGCGGAAGCAACCGCGAGCCCGCCGCTCGCCGGGCATCCTACCATCTTAACGCCCCGCCGCCGAAACGCTATCGTTGACAGCAGATCGCCGCCCTCGAGCCGGCGGAAAACACCGTGATTTAACATTCCCCTCGGCGGCGCAACTAAGTATCATCGCCCCGATTTTCTCTCTAGCTAGCTGAAGGTTTGCGCTTCCATGACTGCGACTGCTTTCCGAACCGAACGCGACACGATGGGCGAGATGCAAGTGCCGGCCGACGCGCTGTACGGCGCATCGACCGCCCGCGCCGTCGACAATTTTCCCGTCGCGCACGAGCCGGTACCCGCGAAGGTGATTCACGCGTTCGGCCACTTGAAGGCGGCCTGCGCGGCCGCCAACGTCGAGCTCAGTAAGCTCGACAAGAAGCGGGCCGACGCGATCATCGCCGCGGCAAACGAAGTCGCCTCTGGCAAGCTCGACAAAGAATTCCCGGTCGACATCTATCAGACCGGCTCCGGCACCTCGACCAACATGAACGCCAACGAGGTGATCGCCAACGTGGCGAACGAGAAGCTCGGCTTCGGCATCGGCGCGAAGGGCAAGGAAGGCACGGTCCACCCAAACGACCACGTCAACATGGGCCAGTCGTCGAACGACACTTTCCCCGCGGCGATGCACGTCGCGGCGGCGCTGGTCGTACATCAGGATTTGATTCCCGCGCTCAAACGATTGCATGCCGAACTCGCCAACAAGGCGCGCGAGTGGGACAAGATCGTCAAGATTGGCCGCACGCACTTGATGGACGCCACACCTATCCGCGTCGGCCAGGTGTTCGGTGGCTACGCGGCCCAGGCCGAGTATGCCGTGATCCGCGCCGAGCGGGCGCTCAAGCGGCTGCAGGAGAACAATCCGATCGGTGGCACGGCAGTCGGCACGGGCATCAACACCCATCCAAAGTTTGCTCAGAAGGTCTGCGCCGTGCTGTCGCGCGAGCTGGGCATCGAGTTCACCGAGGCCAAGAACCATCCCGAAGCCCAAGCCGCCAAAGACTCGTTCGTCGAGGCCCACGGCGAGCTCAAGACGATCGCCGTTTCGCTCACCAAAATCGCCAACGATATTCGCTGGCTCGGCAGCGGCCCGCGGTGCAGCATCTTCGAGCTGTCGCTCCCCGCGACGCAGCCCGGTTCGTCGATCATGCCCGGCAAAGTGAACCCGGTGATCTGCGAGTCGGTGATGCAGGTGTCCTGCCGTGTGTTGGGGAACGATACGGTGGTGACCACGTCGGCCCTCGGCGGCATCGGTTCGCTGTTCGAGCTGAACGTGGCAATGCCGGTGATGATCGATGCCTTTATGGAGTCGGCCAGGCTGCTTGCCAACGTGGCGAATGTGTTCGTCGACAAGCTGCTGGTGGGCCTGGAAGTCAACGAAGACCGCTGCAAGGCCCTGATCGACCAGTCGTTGATGATGGTTACGTCGCTCGCGCCGAAGATCGGCTACGAGCAAGCGGCCGCCATGGCCAAGGACGCATTCAAATCGGGCAAGACGATTCGCGAGCTGTGC
The DNA here is from genome assembly GCA_050248495.1 of Pirellulales bacterium. Lineage (GTDB taxonomy): Bacteria > Planctomycetota > Planctomycetia > Pirellulales > Lacipirellulaceae > DASYDU01. The sequence goes on from JBFWSG010000114.1 coordinate 6,084, forward strand.
CGCGACAAAAAGATCCTGCCCGAAGCCGAGCTCAACGACGCGCTCGATCCCTGGAAAATGACCGAACCTCGAGAATAATTTAGCGTCGGCGGCCACGCCGAACCTCCGCTCGCCCGCTCTCCACAGCGAACGAGCGACAATTCAGAATGGAGTCGATGCACGATGGCAAGGAAGCTGTCTCGTGTCGCATGCTGCTTACTAATCGTCGCCGCCAGTGAGCTGTCGCTGACAGCCGCGTTGGCACAGAGCGTCCAGGTTGCGCCGGCGACGAAGCATGTGGTAAATCCGTTCGCGGCCAAGCGCCAGACAAGCGCAAGCGCCGCCGCTCCGGCGCCGAAGACGGTCCCGCCCGCAGAGGCCGGTCCGAAGACGTTTCAGAATCCCTTCGCGGGACATGAACAACGGCCGCGGTTCATGACGCCGCGCTTGCAGCCCGGGCCGATGAGCCGCTGGCATCGCGCCGAGCAAACATCTCCGCCCCCTCAAGCGGACGAGCGTCCGATCCAGGCGATCGCCATCGATTCGGGCGTCGCCAAGGGCGATCTCTCGGGGCCGCTCGCGCATGAGGAACGACGGTCGGCGCTGTTCGCGCTACCCGGTGCCGAGTCGATCGATTTGTCAAATCCGCCGGATCCGGCCAAGTTCGGCCACCGCGACCTGCAACAGCCGACATGGCTCTTGCCGCACGAAACGCAAGTCACGACCGTCGATGCCGGCGCGAATGAGTCGTACGCGCATGAACGGGCCGTCGCCCAGCAAGCGGTCGATCCATTCGAAGAGGCGAACGTCGCCGAAGTTTTTGTTTCGGATGATGCACCGGTCGCCACTACCGCTGCCAGTCCTGCGGCCGCCCAACCTGTTCAGGTTCAGCACGTCGAGCCGATTGCCGAGAAACAGGCGGCGCCGATGCCGGAGGAATCGATCATTGGCCCGGAGCTCAAGGCAGAGCCGGCCAAGGAATTGGCCGTCGTTCAGCCAAAGCTTCCTCAACTGGTCGTCGCGGAGCCGGTCTTCGAGAAGCCCATCGTCGAGAAGCCCACCGTCGAAAAGCGGCCCCAGCTACAGCCGGCGAAGCCAGAGGTCCATGAACTTCCCGAGTCGATTGTCCAAGAGATTCCCAAGCCCGAGCCGCCCCAGCCTGTGAAGCGCGGCGCGGAAGACTGGTATGCGGACGCCGAAAAGGCCGCCGCGAAGGCGGTATCGACCGACGACCTGGCGGCGGTCGTCCAGCTCTGTCAAAGCGGCATCGATTGCCATCCGGTCGCCGAGCTCGCCGCGTCGCTGCGGTCGCTGGCGGCCTGGGCCTGCAATCGCTCGGGAGAAATCGAGAGCGATCAGCGGCGCGAAGACGAGGCGCTCAAGGCATTCGAACTGGCGATCCAGTGGGATCCAAACTGCTGGCTGGCCCTCCACAACCGGGCCGTGAGCCGGGCGCAGCAAGGCGATCTTGAAGGGGCGCTCTCCGACTTCAATCGATCGCTCGAACTGAACCCGGGGCTCGCCGTCGCGTTTCGCAATCGCGGCGAACTGCTCGCCGCCACCGGCCGAACGGAAGAAGCGATCGAAGACTACACAATGGCACTCGCGCAGCTGCCGCAAGACGCCGACCTCTTGACGATGCGCGGCGAGGCGTACCATCGGCTCGGCGAATACGAGAAGGCGCTTGCCGATCTGACTCAGGCCATTGAAATCGCACCCCACAGCGCACCGGCCCTTTCGCAGCGCGGCAACGTGCAGGCCGAACTCGGCAAGTTCGCCGAAGCAGTTTCCGATTTCCAAAAGGCGCAGGCGGCCGACCCCAACTCGGCCGAGGCCCAGCGCAGCCTGGCCTGGCTGCTAGCCACGTGTCCGGATCAGCGGTTCCGCAATCCGCAGCAAGCGCTCTCGGCAGCCGAAGCGGCAACGAAACTCGCGGCCCCCGGCGACCCATTCGTGCTCGACGCGCTCGCGGCCGCCCACGCCAGCGCCGGCCAATTCGACCGCGCCGTCGAGATCCAACAGGAAGCGATCGTGAACGTGCCGGAAGATTTCGCTGATCCGTTTCAGGAACGACTTGCGCTGTACAACGATCACCGCCCGTTCCGCAACGACGCGGACCAGCTCGTCGACGAAAACGTCCGCGCAGCATCGCTGGAAACAGACCGCGGCACACAGCGCTAGGAGCCCATTGAAAAAACGGTTCCAGGACCGAACGGCATGAAGTTAAGTCGTAACTTCTGTATGACGGCCACGTTGGCGGTGCTAGCGTGTGGTCGAATGGGGGTCATCGTGTAGAGAGGTCGGGCCTCCTGTCAGAATG
>JBFWSG010000115.1:0-8332 GCA_050248495.1 Pirellulales bacterium
CGGCCGTGCCCTGGTACCAGTCCGCGACGCCCCCATCCTCGGCCAGCGACTGCTGCGCGGCGAGGATTTCGACAAACCCGCCGCTGAAATTGTCGAACCGATACGTGCCGCGAATGTGCTGGTGCAGACTCACCGACTGGAACTGGGTGAGCACATAGATCTGGTTGATGCCGCTGTTGAGGCAGTTCGAGAGCGGAATGTCGATCAGCCGGTACTTCCCGGCGAGCGGCACCGCGGGCTTCGCGCGGTAGGTGGTAAGCGGCTGCAACCGCGTGCCTCGACCCCCACCCAACACCACCGCGACGACTCGTTTCACAGCTTGAATTTCTCCCAGTGTTTCGCACATCCCACATTTATTGTGGGAGGCGTCTCCGACGCCGATTACGGCCACCACTCGCAATCCAGCATCGATCTGTTCACAAGGTGCGCCGAAGAATACGGCCACTCGTCCGCCGACTTCACCAGTCCTGCGCGAACTGGATTGTGCTCAATATACAAACAGAGCTCGTGTAATTCAGTGTCATTCCGACAATTGCGGTCGTGGAAGCCTTCCTGCCAAAACTGGCCCATTCGTCCCCACAGCTTGTTCAATTCGCGAGCGGTGAACTTGTTGGAATCTTCCAATAGCTTCGATACGCATTCACCTGGCATCAGGCAGAACGCCAGATGGTAGTGATCCGGCATAATGCAAAACGCAAATAGCTTGATTCGGTCATGTTCCCGCAAGTAACGCCACGAATCGAGCACGATCTTTGCGCATCGGTCACTCGCCAAAACCTTACGACGATGAAGTGCAGCCTTTGAAATTACATAACAAGCGTAATCCTGCGAGATGCGTCCCTGGCGAAGTTTGGAAGAGCTGCCTTGCACATACGAGCGGGATGACATGGCGGCCCTCAATCGGCGTCGGAGACGCCTTATATATCCCTGGTTTGTTATTCTGAGGGCAAGTTGATGTAGTGGTTGGTTTTTCCGCGGCTGCTTTCCCTGCGGGGGTAGCTCCCACAATCGCGCGTTCAACCCTTCACGACAAAATTCACCAACCGCCCCGGCACGACGACGGTCTTCACGATCTCCTTGCCCGAAAGCAGCTCTGTGATCCGGCCGTCCGCCTTGGCCGCCGCCTCGGTGGCCGCCGCGTCCGCGCCGGCCGCCACCGACACCTTGGCCCGCACCTTGCCATTCACCTGCACCGGGATTTCGCTAGTATCCTCACGCGCCAGCGCGGGGTCAAATTTTGGCCAGGCTTCGTGCGCCAGCGTCCCTGTGTGGCCCAGCGCTGACCACAATTCCTCGGCCACGTGCGGGGCGAACGGCGCGAGGAGCAGCACGAATTGCTCGAGCACCGATCGTGGCCGCTCGCTCTCTTTGGTGAAGTAGTTCGTGAACTCGATCATCCGTGCGATCGCCGTGTTGAACTTCAATTTGTCGATGTCGCCGGTCACGGCCTCGATCGTCTTGTGCAGTACGCGGTTCTCAGCGTCGGTGGGCGGCCGGTCGACCACCGAGGCGTTGAGCGCGAGCCCTTCCACGCGGTCGTCGACGATCAAGCGCCACACGCGGTTCAGGAAGTTGTACACGCCGTTCACATCCTGCATGCTCCAGGGCTTGGAGTCTTCGAGCGGGCCCATGTACATTTCGTAGAGCCGCAATGCGTCGGCGCCGTATTCCTTGACGATCGTGTCCGGATTTAGCACGTTGCCGCGGCTTTTGGACATTTTCTCGCCATTCTCGCCCAGGATCATGCCCTGATTGACGAGCTTCTGGAACGGCTCGCGAGTCGAGACCACGCCGCGATCGAACAGCACCTTGTGCCAGAACCGCGCGTAGAGGAGATGCAGCACCGCGTGCTCCGCCCCGCCCACATAGAGATCAATCGGCATCCACGCCTTCTCGAGCGCGGGATCGATCATCGCCTCGGTGTTCTGCGGGTCGATGAACCGCAGGTAGTACCAGCAGGAGCCGGCCCACTGCGGCATCGTGTTCGTCTCGCGCTTGTAACGCTTGCCGTCAATTACCGGGTAGAGCCATTCGTCCGGCGCCTTGTCGAGCGGCGGCTCCGGCCGGCCGTGCGGCTTGAAGTCGTCGAGATGGGGCAGATCGACCGGCAAATCCTTCGCGTCGACGGCCCTCACGCGGCCCGTCGGATTCCCGGCCGCATCGAGCTCGTGCAGGATCGGGAACGGCTCACCCCAAAACCGCTGCCGCGAGAAGAGCCAGTCGCGGAGCTTGTAGTTCACCGCCTCACGGCCCAGGCCTTCGGCGGCGAGGTCCGCCGCAATCTTCTTCTTGAACTCTGCCGTCTTGAGCCCGTCGTACTTGCTCGAATTGATCGCCACTCCATCCGCTGCCACACAGCGCTTCCCGGCGAGCACCTCGGCCCGTTCGTCGGCCGGCACCGCATCCTGCGGATCGACCACCGCCACGACATCGAGATTAAACTGCTGGGCAAACTCGAAGTCCCGCCCGTCGTGTGCCGGCACAGCCATGATCGCGCCGGTGCCATAACTGATGAGCACGTAGTCGGCAATCCAGATCGGCACTTCGCGGCCATTCACCGGATTGATGGCGTACGAGCCCGTGAAGACGCCCGTCTTCTCCTTGGCCAGCTCCGCGCGGTCGAGATCGCTCTTCCGTGCGGCCGCTTCGCAGTAGGCTCGCACCGCTTCCTTTTGTCCTTCCGCAGTAAGCCGTTCGACGAACGGATGTTCCGGCGCGATCACCATGTAGGTCGCGCCGAAGAGGGTGTCGGGCCGCGTCGTGTAGATCCGCAGCACGTCGTCAGTCGCTTTGCGCGGATAGCCGCTCTTGGCACGCGCTTTCTTCCACGCCTCGAAGCCCGCCTCGCCGCCGATATAGAAATCGACCTCCGCGCCCGTGCTGCGGCCGATCCAGTTCCGCTGCAGGAGCTTGATCCCCTCGGACCAGTCGAGCGCGTCGAGGTCCTTATCCAGCCGGTCGGCGTAGGCCGTGATTCGCAGCATCCACTGCCGCAGCGGCATCCGCACCACGGGGTGATCGCCGCGTTCACTTTTGCCGTCAATCACTTCTTCGTTCGCCAGTACCGTGCCGAGCGCGGGACACCAATTCACCGGCGCGGAACTCTGATACGCCAGGCGATGCTCGTCCTGGTACGCCCGCACCGCATCGTCGCCCTGCGACTTCACGTCGGACGGAATCGGCAGTTCGCGGATCGGCCGCCCCTTTTGCCCTTCGGTGTCGAACCACGTGTCGTAGATCTGCAGGAAAATCCACTGCGTCCAGCGGAAGTAGTCGACGTCGGTCGTCGCCAGCTCGCGGCCCCAGTCGTACGAGAAGCCGAGCGACTTGAGCTGCCGGCGAAAGGTAGCGATGTTCTTTTCTGTTTGCTTGCGCGGGTGCTCGCCCGTCTTGATCGCGTGCTCCTCGGCCGGCAGCCCGAAGGCGTCAAAGCCCATCGGGTGCAAGACGCTCTTGCCCTGCATCCGCGCCGCCCGCGAGACGATGTCGGTCGCCGTATAGCCCTCGGGGTGCCCCACGTGGAGCCCGTCGCCGCTGGGGTACGGGAACATGTCGAGCGCGTAGAGCTTCGAGCCGCCCGGCTTGGGCAGGCGTGGTGCGGCAAACGTCTGGTGCTCCTCCCAGTAGCGCTGCCACTTCGGCTCGATCACGGCGGGGTTGTACTTCGGCATGGACGATGCGGCGCACTGGACGCTGGCGGTTTAGCGAGAGAAAAACGAATCGCCCATCTTACCTCGATTTCGCGCGGCCGCCAACGCGAGGCGATTCACTTGTGCAAGGCCGCACTTTCGCATGTTGAGATAAAGAGCATTTACAGATCCCACTTCCGGTCCGCATATCGCAAATTAGGAATTCGGCCACGGGGGTTCGGCCTGGCCAAACTCCCAGGCTTTGAATTGAACACGTTTGCGGTCAGCTAACTCATCAATCTGATACGCTACATAGAATGCTTCAAAAATCGTTGCTTGAAGCCATCGGAGGCCTGTGGACATATCGACCGGCTCCCATCCCGGTATCAAACACTCGATATGTTCGGAACCAGCGAGTTGGCCGAGCAACTCGTCACGCATTGTTTCCCATTTCTCAACTACGGACGTAACCACGAATCGCCTCTGGCCTCAGATGAATGTCATTGAGAAACGCGTACTTCCACTAATCGTTCCTGCCAAGCCGCAAGCAGCCGCAGCGCTTCGAGCGGCGTGAGCTCGTCGAGTTTCGCGGCGCGGATCTCGTCGAGCACCGGGTGATCGTCGCCGCCGAAGAGCGTGAGCTGCCAGTGGCTCGACGACCCGCTCGCCGGCCGACCGAGCCGCCCGTTGGTCGCCGGCAGTTCCGCCGCGTCGACGTTCGTCTCGTGCTGCGCTTCGAGCCACGCCAGCACTTCGCGGGCCCGCTCGTTCACCGTTCGCGGCACGCCAGCCAGCTGCGCCACGTGGATGCCATAGCTCTTGTCCGCGGCCCCGGGCACGATCTGGTGCAGGAACACGACCTCATCCTGCCACTCCTTCACTGCGACGTTAAAATTCGCCACGCCCGTGAGCTGGTCTTCCAAATCCGTGAGCTCGTGGTAGTGGGTCGCAAACAACGTCCGGCAACCGATCCGCTCATGGATGTGCTCGACGATGCTCCACGCGAGCGACAACCCGTCGTACGTGCTCGTGCCCCGGCCGATCTCGTCCAAGATCACGACGCTCCGCGCGGTCGCCGTGTTGAGGATCCGCGCCGTCTCGGTCATCTCGACCATGAACGTGCTTTGACCGCGCGAGAGCTCGTCGCTCGCCCCGACGCGCGCAAAAATCCGATCCGCCACGCCGACCACCGCCCGCTTCGCCGGCACGAAGCTCCCCATTTGAGCCATCAGCACCAACAGCGCCGTCTGCCGAATGTACGTGCTCTTACCGGCCATATTCGGGCCGGTGATGAGGAGAATGGAGGGAAACGCCGACTCCGTCTGTTCCATTGTGCCTTGGCACTCCACGCCGTTCGGCACAAAAGTGCCGTCCGGCTCGGTGATGTCGAGCACCGGGTGCCGGCCGGCTTCGATCTCGAGCACCGGCTCGGCGACGACGGTCGGCCGCACGTAGCCGCGGGAGCGTGCCAGTTCTGCGAGACTCGCCAAGACGTCGAGCTCCGCGAGGGCACCGGCCGTGGCCTGCAGCCGCGCGGCCGCGCCGGCCACCAATTCTCGCAGCTGAGAGAAGATGTCGAGCTCCAGCTCCTTGGCCCGCTCTTCGGCCGTAAGCACTTTCTCTTCGTACTCTTTGAGCTGCGGTGTCACGTACCGCTCGGCGTTCTTGACGGTCTGCTTGCGGATGTAGTCGACCGGGATCTTGTCGCGATGGGCGTGGGTGATTTCCAGGTAGTAGCCGAACACCGAGTTGAAGCCGACTTTGATGCTCGGGATGCCAGTCCGCTCACATTCGGCCGCCTGGTACTCGGCCATCCACTGCTTGCCGCCGGCCATCAGCTCGCGGAGTTCATCGAGGTCGCGGTGATATCCCGTGCGTACGAAACCGCCATCGCGGGCCACCAGCGGGCATTCGTCGACGAGCGCTTGTTCCAGCGGAGAGCGGATGTCGGCACACAAATCGAGCCGCTGTTCGAGTTGTTGTAAGAGCCCGCTGGTCCGTGCCGCAAGCTTCGCCTTCACCTTCGGTAGCACCGCGAGTGTGCGCCCCACGAAACTCAAATCCCGCGGACTCGCCCGCCCCGTCGTGACGCGGGCCAAGAGCCGCTGGACGTCGTAAATCTGTGCGAGCGATTCCCGCAAGCTGGCCGTGAGCGCGGCATCGGCCACGAGCTCCGCCACGGCATCGAGCCGCTGGTCGATCGCCGCCACGTCCACCAGCGGCGCCGCAAGCCAATCCGCCAGCAACCGCGCGCCGAGCGAAGTCACGGTGCGATCCATCACGCCCAACAGCGACCCTTCACGGCCGCCGTCGCGGATCGTCGCCACCAGCTCCAGACTCCGCCGCGTCGCGGGGTCGATCGCCAGCCGGTCGCTGGCCGAATACGGCAGGAGCGAATCGACGTGGGCAAGCGACGCCTTCTGCGTTTCCGTCAAATAGTCGAGCACCGCGCCCGCCGCCCGCAAGGCCGCCACGTCGCGCTCCGGATCGAAGCCAAAGCCGTCGAGCGACCGCGTGCCGAATTGGCGGGCCAAAGACTCGACCGCCGTGCGGTGGGCGAACGACCAGGCCGGCCGCCGCGTCACGGGAATCCCTGGCAACCAGTCACCAGCCGGCGTGCCGATCTCGTCGCTCACCAGGAGCTCCGCCGGCGCGATCCGCGCGAGTTGATCCGCCAGATCGCCACCAGCGAGCGACGCCGCGAAAAACCGGCCCGTGGAGACGTCGATCCAGGCCAGTCCGGCCGCGTCGCCGGCCGCACTTTGCGCCAAGGCCGCGAGGTAGTTGCTCGCCGAAGGCACCAGCAGCGCATCGTCGGTGAGCGTGCCGGGCGTGACGATCCGCGTCACCTCGCGCTTCACGAGGCCCTTGGCCTTCTTGGGGTCTTCGACCTGCTCGCAGATCGCCGCCCGGTGGCCGGCCGAAATGATTTTCGCTAAGTACGCGTCGAGCTGATGGTATGGGAAGCCGGCCATCGGCACGGGGTTGTCCCCCTTGTCGCGGCTCGTGAGGGCGATCCCCAGGACGCGGGCCGCCGTGCGGGCGTCGTCGTGAAAGAGCTCGTAGAAGTCGCCCATGCGAAACAACAAGAGCGCATCGCCGGCCGCCCGCTTGGCGTCGTGATACTGCTGCATCATCGGGCTGACTTGGGCCACGCTCGGCACTCCGCGCAACTGCAAAGTGCCCATGCTAACAAATCGTCCTCGGTCGTTCGAGGAGTTGGGGTTCGGCGCTTGCGCAAGTGATCAGGCAATCGCGGAGCGAGAGTGGCGAATTTGCCGGTTTTGTGTGGTGGGGAACGCTTGCCGGTGAGCTAAACCGCAAGCGGTGAGTTGGCCGTTCGAGCGGAACATCGGGGAATGTGCGTCGGAGGAAGCGCGCGTCCACGAATAACGCACCGCGTTACGCCACCATTTCTTCCACTTCGCCGCTGGTGTTGATCTCGATCTGACCTTCGTCTTCCAGGCGGCGGATGACGTCGACGATCTCCTGTTGCCGAGCCTCGACGGCCGATCGCTTGACCGAACCGAGATAGCCGATTTCTTCCTTGAGCATCGCGGCGGCCCGCTCGGAAAGATTGCCCAGAAGTTTCTGCGTGAGCTCTTCGCTCGCACCCTTGAGCGCCAGTGCCCACTGGTTGGTCTCGATGTTCTTGAGCGCCGTTTGGATGTCTTTGTCGGTGAACTTGGCGATGTCCTCGAACACGAACATGAGCCGGCGAATCTCGTCCACCAGGTCCGGATTCTCCTCGGCCAGCCGGTCGAGTAGCGCCCGCTCCGTAGCCCGGTCCGCGACGTTGAGCATCTCGGCCACCGCTTCGACGCCGCCGGCGTTCTCGAAGCTCTGGCTCATGACGTTCGACATGCGACCTTCAAGGGCTTTTTCAACTTCGCGGATGATGTCGGGATTGGTCTGCCCCATCTTGGCGATTCGTCGCACGACGGTGAGCCGCTTTTCTTCGGGCAGGCCCGTGAGGATTTCCGCTCCGAAGCTCGGCGGCAGGTGGGACATCACGAGCGCGATCGTCTGCGGGTGCTCGTCGATCAGGTAGGTGAGGATGTTCTGCCGGTCGACGTGCCGCAGGAACGCGAACGGCATCGCCTCGATCGATTGCCGCACCGTGTCGAGCGCCGCGTTGGCGCCGGAGCCGAGGGCCTTTTGCAAGAGCGTTTTGGCCACTTCCAGCCCGCCCCCCCCGCCGCCGGTGTTCGGCGTCGTCTCGGCAAAGCTGCGGATGGCCAGTTCCTCTTCCTCGGCCGACACGGTCCGCATCCGCGCGATCTCGATCGACACCGTCTCGACCTGCTTCGAGTCGAGCTTCGAAAGCAGCATGCTGGCGTCTTCCTGGGGAAGACTCATCAAGAGCACGGCGGCACTATGGACGTCGGACATGAGCGAACCACGGTGAAAAGGGCCAACGCCGTGCCAGCGCGCACGGACACGTAACTGAATTTCGGCGAGGCTTGGCGGTAAGCTTCAGAGAATTTGCCGATTGCGTCGAGTTTGCCGCTAGCAGGGGCGCGATTAGCGCGGCCGCGATTCCCAGATCGCCAGCTGCCCTTCACATTCATCCAGCTCCACGCGCAGGTGGGGCTCCTCGAGCCCGCAGCGGCCTTCGAGGACTTCCTTGAGCTGCCGTCCGATGTGGGCGGAGAGCAGTTCCGCGGTGGTATTGGCGAGCGGCAACAGCCGGCAGTCGCCCC
>JBFWSG010000116.1:0-8315 GCA_050248495.1 Pirellulales bacterium
ACGGTCGCTCCGGTGCCTTTCCGCTTCACGCGCTGCAGCGTCTTCATGCCCAACAGGCCCACGCCGCGGCCGGTCGCCTCTTCGCGCCCGGGGATGCCGTAGTATTCGACCGGCTTGCCCGTGACGATGCCGGGGTTGAAGCCGTGGTACTTGCCATATTGGTGCATGATCCAGGCCATCACGCGATGGTCGGTGCCCATGTCGGGCGCGGGGACGTCGACGTCGGGCCCGAGGATGTCATGAATCTCGTCGATGAACCGCCGCGTGACTCGCTCCAACTCGTGCGTGCTGAGCTTGCGGGCGTCGACCGCAATGCCCCCCTTCGCGCCGCCGTAGGGAATATTGACGACGGCCGTCTTCCATGTCATCAGCGACGCCAGCGCCCGCACTTCGTCGAGGTCCACCTCGTGGTGATACCGCAGGCCGCCCTTCATCGGCCCGCGGGCGCGATTGTGCTGCACGCGGTAGCCGACAAACGTGGCGAGCTTCCCGTTGTCCATCGTGACGGGAATCTGCACCTGCACCTCGCGAAAGGCCATCATCAACAGCTTGCGAATCTCGTCAGCCAGGCCAAGCTGGTCGGCCGCCCGCTGGAAATACAAATTGACGGCTTCGAAGGATCGCATGATGGGAGGATGTCGGAGGTCGGAGGTCGGAGGTCAGGGGGAGAATAACTGGTTTCAACTTCGCGTCGTCGGCCGTAGTTCACTCGCCGCGGCGAGACGAATTTACCGCGTAGCGGGATCGCCGCTTGACCTTCCGACGCCACAGTTGCTGCGATGATAGGCGCGCGGCCCGCTCCGAACAAGCCGCCGCTGGTCGTCCTGCGGGGCCACTCTTAAACTTACCTTACGGGCTAGGGGACCAGGACTCGTTCTTCGCGCACACTTTTTCTCGGGGCAAGTCGATGTCGCAGGCACCGCGCAGCTCGTCCCACGACCGACGCCCGCCGCGGCGCAATCACTGGCCGATCGTGTTGGGCGTTCTCGTGGTCCTCGCGGCCGCCCTGGCGATTGCAGCTCGCGATGTACTAACCGAACGCGAAGCCGCGCCGCCCCCGACCGCTAAACCGCAGGCCGCCAGCGAGTCACCCGCAAAGCCCAAGCCGCAAGCGGAAGCAGAATCAAACGTCATCGACGACGACGGACACTCATTGTGGGTTTCGCCCACCGCGGGGCCGCCGCTCGACCTTCGCTTCATGCAGTCGGGGGTTGAGATCATCGTCGCGATTAGGCCTGCAGCGATCCTCTCCCATTTGGAAGGTAAAAAAATACTGACTGCGCTTGGACCGGCTGGCGATTCGACGCAAGAGTTTGTGCGTCGCACGACCGGTTTGTCATTGCTCGAAATCGACCGTCTGATCTTGGGGTGGCGAATCGAACCCCATGTGGGCTTGGTCTACACCCAACTCGTTTTCCTTGCAACTGACAACGCGTCGGAGGAGTTGATTGCTCGCCTCAAGCGGAACTTGAACTTCTCTTACCTCGATCAAAACCAAACGTTCGTATTCTCAGGTGAACGTGTATTTTTCATGCGTGACGCGGGCGCAGGCCCCCAATTCGTCGAATCGACTGTTAGAGTGTTCGCCGACTTTTTTCCTCCCGAACCGCTGCTGCCGCGCGACGTTGAGAGACTGACTCGGCGGACGGATTCCGATCGCGACTTCACCCTCGTATTCAGGCCGCAGTTCCTGCTGAGCGATCAGCTTGATTTGCTCACAGATAACTGGTCACCCGTGCGTCGGTCGCTCGATACGATGTTTGGTCACAATGTCGGGGCCGTGGCAGTCAGCTTCGATTGGAATGAAGATTTTTTCGCGGAGTTGATGGCTTTACCAACGCTCGATTCGTCACCTGCGGAATTGAGCCGCCAACTGGCGAAGCAGGTCGACGCCTGGCCGACGGCGGTGGAGGAATCGGTCGTGGCGATGAATGTGTCGCCTTACAGCCGCCGCGTCGTCGCGCGCTTGCCGGAAATGCTGCGGCGGCTCGCGGCGTACACCCGGCATGGCTACGATCGCGACGCCGCCATCCTGCGGTGCTATCTGCCGGTCACCGCCGGGCACAATCTCTTGATGGCAACCGAGCTCGCCCTCGCCGAAAGTCAGGCGCCGCGCGACAGCCCAACCGGCGCTGCCGCGCCCGCCGAACCGGGCCCGCCCGCTTCGATCGCCGAGCGGCTGAAAAAACGCACCACGCTCCGCTTCGGCCGCGAGGAGCTCGAAGCGGCCCTCCACATGCTCGCCGAGGACGTCGGCGTACCGATCACCATCCGCGGTCAGGACCTGCAGCTCGACGGCATCACCCGCAACCAGCTCTTTGCCATCGATCTCGCCGACCGTCCGGCCGAGGAGATCCTCGTGGAAATCCTCCGGCGGGCGAACCCGGACAAAACAGCCACCGGCCCGGCCGACACGCGTCAAAAGCTGGTCTATGTCGTCGGAGCGGACGGCATCATCATCACCACCCGCTCCCAGGCTGCCGAACGGGGCGAAGCGCTACCGACTGCCTTCCGGGCTGAATAAACCGCCCGCTTGGCCCGTATGGTATGATGGAGCCGCCGGAACCGACTCCTTCCCGCCGATATTTAGAAGTCTCTCCGTGGAACCGTTCTTCCTCCGCTGCGAAACCTGCCAGGCCCGGCTGAGGGTCCGCGAAGAGCGTTTCCTGGGGCAGATTCAGTCGTGCCCCAAGTGCGGCAGCATGGTGCAGATCGTCGCGCCGGCCGGCTGGCTCGCCCAGGGAGAAGCCGCCGCAGAGTCGCCGCCGCAACTCGATGAAATCACCGCGACGAGCACCTCTTCTGCAACCGCCAGCGCGGTCCATTGGCTCCGGAGCCACACCATCGCCACCGCTGCCGGCGCAACGGGTGTGATCGCCGCTTGCGGCTTAGCGGCACTCCTCGCCCTCCGCGGCGACGAGCAAGTCGCCTCGCTCCCAACGCCCGCTCCCGCGGCACAAACCACAGCGGACACAACGGCGGAACTCGCGGAAGAACCCGTCCAGCAAATCGATTCGGCAGCGGAAACCGCGGATACGGTCGTAGCGGACGAAACGGAGCACGAAGTCGCTCACGACGATCCGGTCGTGGCACCGGAATCTCCATCCGAGCCGCCGCAAGAACCGCCGCAAGAACCGAATGTCGAGCAGCCGGTGCAGGCGGCCGCATCCTCATCGTCGTTCCTGCCGCTCATTACTCCTCCAACCGTCGACACACCGACGCCGTCGCAGGAGCCACAGTCGCCCCGCAAGCTGACGCTCGAGCTGGTGCGACAGGACGCGAAGCCGGCGCCGGCCATCGTGTCGCCCGCCGTAGCCGCCTATCCGGCCGAGGTTGAAGCGGAAGCGGCGGAAATTGAATCGGCGAACGGTGCAGCCGCCAAGCCGTCCGGCAAACTTCCCGCCGAGGCACCGGTCGAGGCGTCCAATCTGCCGTCACTCGATCCGCCGGCCCATCGCACCAACATCATGGATCAGCTCTCGATGCCGATCGATTCGATCACGCTCCCCGATGTGCCGATCGGCGAATTCGTCGGCTTCGTGTCCACCATGACCGCCGTGCCGATCGAGCTCGACCCCAAAGTGCTCGGCGAAGTCGGCCTCTCCTCGCGCTCGACCGTGACGGTCCACGGCGAAGCGACGACCGCCGGCAAGCTGCTGGCCCGCGTGCTCAAGGAGCACCAGCTCACCTGCGTCGAACGCGAGGGCACCCTCGTCGTTGTCCGCGCGAAGCGGTGATTTGCAGTGACCGATCGTCGCTACACCAGGACCAGCCCAGGCACTCGCATCAGTCGACGCGACGCCGCCAAGTGCGCGGATGTCGATGTCCGTGCAGGACGGCGATAATTTCGACGCGGTCCGTCAATATTCGGTAGTAAACAACGTAGGGAAAGCGGCGCAGCTTGGTGCGACGGACAGTGCGAAAGACAACCGCGAATAGCTCCGGCTGAGCGGCGACGTGTGCTACAACCTCGTCCAGCGCATCTGCGAATCGGTCACCTAAGTTCGCCCGCTGCCGCTCGTAGTAGTCGCGCGCTTCCAGGACGTCGGACTCTGCCTCAGGGCGATAAACGACCGGAAGCGTCATGGCTTCTGACGCAATCTTTCGCGGACAGCTTCCCACGGGACCGCCGCGCTCGGATCAGCATCGGCTGCTTCTAGTCGACGCTCCAATTCTTCGCGGTGGGAGTCGGGAAGCGGCAGCTCGGCCGGCGAATCGGGAATGCTGTCCCACAAGCGGCCGATCACCTCCAGCTTCTCGGGCGAACTCAGGCCATGGAAATCAAAGTTCGAGAGGATGTCCGACATTTCATAGAACCTGGAATCGGCCAATACTGGGCACCAAGGCAATTCTATCACGCAACTGCGACCGAAATCCACCACCGCAAGCAGCTTGGTGCTCCCTTCTCACTGAACCTGCTACCTCATCACCCTGGCGATCTTCCGGCGCCGGCGGTCGTGCAGCCCGCCGAGGCGCCGGTCGAGGCGTCCAACCTGCCGTCGCTCGATCCGCCGGCCCATCGCACCAACATCATGGATCAGCTCTCGATGCCGATCGATTCGATCACGCTCCCCGATGTGCCGATCGGCGAATTCGTCGGCTTCGTGTCCACCATGACCGCCGTGCCGATCGAACTCGACCCCAAAGTGCTCGGCGAAGTCGGCCTCTCCTCGCGTTCGACCGTGACGGTCCACGGCGAAGCGACCACGGCCGGCAAGCTGCTGGCCCGCGTGCTCAAGGAGCACCAGCTGACCTGCGTCGAACGCGACGGCACCCTCGTCGTCGTCCGCGCGAAGCGGTAGTGGCTCGGCCTGCGTTATCCCGGCGTCTCTAGCGCGCTGGAGAAAAGCACATGCACGCCTTCGGACGCCGTCGGGTGAGCGAAGATCGCCTGGTCGCGGAGTGCAGTATACGGGAGGCGCCCGATCATCGCCGTCTGCACGACGGCAAGCAGTTCGCTGGCTTCGGCGCCGAACGCGGTGAAGCCCAGGATCTGGTCGTCCGCCCCGACGAGCGCTTTGGCGAAGCCGCGTGTTTCGGAAAGCGTGCGGGTCCGCAGGACGGCAGCCATGGGAATCTGCGCCAGCCGATAGGCAATGCCCTTGGCCTTCGCATCTTTTTCGGTGAGGCCAACGTGCGCCAGTTCCGGATCGGTGAACAAACAGTAGGGAATCAACCGGTCGCGCGTCGTGCGTGACTTGCCGTCGAGATTGGCCAGCACGATCCGAAAATCGTCCATCGCCACGTGGGTGAAGAACGGGCTTCCCGCGCAGTCCCCCATCGCCCACGCGTCGGCCGCCGACGCCTGGAGCCGCTCATTCACGCGAACGTAGCCGCGGCCATCGAGCTCGATCCCCGCCTTGGCGGCGTCGATTCGATCGGTGTTCGGCGTTCGCCCCGCGGCGACCAGGATATCGGACGCTTCGAGCGCGGTTTCAGTTGCGCCGGTTTTCAGCCGCAATTGCACGCGGCTCCCCGAGCGCCCTTCGACATTCAACACCTGAGTGTTCAGCAAGACCTCAACGCCTTCGTCGCGCATCAATTCGGCGATCGCTTCCGAAACGTCGACGTCCTCACGGTCCAAGAGCCGCGGCCCACGCTGAATCACGGTGACGCGACTGCCGAAACGGCGCATCGCCTGGGCAAATTCCAGGCCGACGTACCCGCCGCCGAGGACCACCAGTTGGGACGGCAACCGCTCCAGGTCGAGGGCCTCAACGTGCGTGAGCGGCGCCGCGTCGACCAGGCCCGGCACATCGGGAATCGCCGCCCGACTGCCTAGCGACAAAAACACTCGCTCGCCGTGCAGCTGGCGCGAACCGCCGTCGTTGAGCCGCACCTCGACGGTCTTGGGCGCCGTGAAACGAGCCTCGCCCATCACCAGCTCGGCGCCGCTGCCTCGAAACTTTTCCAAGTGCAGTTCCACCAGGCCGTCGACCATCTGCCGCTTGCGACGGATGACGCCAGGCATGTCGACGCGAGCTTCGCCTTTGGTCACACCCAATCCACGCTGCGAATCGACGAGCGAAACGGCTTTGGCGCTATAGATCACGTTCTTTGATGGCAAGCAAGCAATGTTCGGGCACGCACCGCCAATCGTCCGCCGCTCGACCACAATCGTCTTTTCGCCGCGAGCCGCGAGCGTCCAGGCGATGAACTTCCCGCCTTCGCCGCTGCCGATCACCAGGTTCTTGCACGATTCAACGCTCATGGTGCTGGATCCTATCGACGCCCATTCGCGCAGCGAAGGACGCAGGTCAACTGCTCTCAAATTCGCCTGAGCCAACAACTCGCGTCTACTACCAACTCGCGACTAATAGATGACGCGACGATAACCCGGCCGGGTGCGGACCACGGTGCCGCCCAGGATCGGCCGATGCCGCGTCGTGACCACCGTCGTCGGCTGATACATCACGACCGGCGGACGAAACACGGTCACCGGCTGCGGAGCGACCATGACTGGTTGTGGCGCGACAAACACCGGCTGCGGCGATACGACTACCGGCGCGTGGTAAGTGCGAATCCACTGAGCCTCGGCCGATTGCGCAAGGCCGACCAGCGTCACAAGTGCAAAGAGAAAGCTGAGGGCACCTTTCATGGTCGTCTCCATTCCAAACGAGGCAGGGAGTAAAATTGCATCCGCTGTTGCCGATCAACATCCCAAATTATTGGCGACGTCGTGAGCGATCGTCAACGATGCAGACGATCTGCCGCCGGGTGCTGGCACCGATGCATCACCGGCGGCAGTCAGGCAATTTGCACTGCGATCTCGCATTAATCCAGTCGCAGGAAACTAATGAACATCAAACACGCCAATCGCCAATTGATCGAGGACTATCTCCGCGCAATCGAAAGCGGCGCTACGGGAGAAGCTCTGGCCCGCTTTTACACTGAAGACGCGGAGCAAATCGAATGGCCAAACCGGCTTAACCCGGCAGGCGGCCGCAGCGATCTGGCCCGCCTGCTCAAGCGGGCAGAGTCGGCGTCCTCCTTGATCAAGGACCAGCGCTACGAACTACACTCCCTTCTCGCTCAAGAGGACCAGGTCGCCGTCGAGGCCACCTGGACCGGCGTGCTCATAGTTCCCCTCGAAACGCTACCGGCCGGCAGCGCACTCAAGGCACACTTCGCAATGTTCTTCGACTTGCGCGAAGGCCAAATCTATCGACAACGCAACTACGACTGTTTCGAACCATGGTGAGGTCCGACCAGACAGGTCGCATCCGCGCGACACGCCGTGCGATGGATCACATGACTTGCGCTTACGCCAGCTGCATCTCCATCGCCTTGGCAATCTTGCGGCAGCCGGCCATCATGTCTTCGAACTGCTTGAAGTTCAGCGACTGGTAGCCGTCGCTCAGCGCCTTCTCGGGGTTCGGATGCACCTCGACGATGATGCCATCGGCGCCGGCGGCGATCGCTGCGCGAGCGAGCGCGGGCACGAGCGGCGTGTGACCAGTGCCGTGGCTGGGATCAATCACCACTGGGAGGTGCGTCTTCTGCTGCAGGTAGGGCACGCTGGCCAAGGGGAGCGTGAAACGGGTGTGGGCCTCGAACGTGCGGATGCCGCGCTCGCAGAGCATCACCTGCTGGTTGCCGGCGTCGAGGATGTACTCGGCCGCCAGCAGGAACTCATCCATCGTGGCGCTGGGACCGCGCTTCAGCAGCACCGGCCGCGTCGCTTTGCCGACCGCTTCGAGCAAACGGTAGTTCTGCATGTTGCGCGCCCCCACTTGCAGCACGTCGGCATACTCGGCCACCAGCGGCACGTCTTCGCTGGCGACGACTTCCGTCACCACCGCGAGCCCGGTTTCAGCGCGGGCCTTGGCGAGCAGCTTGAGGCCGTCTTCCTTCATGCCCTGGAAGCTGTAGGGGCTGGTCCGCGGCTTGTACGCGCCGCCTCGAAGAGCCGTCGCGCCGGCCTTCTTGATGGCCACGGCCGAGGCGATGATCTGCTCTTCGCTCTCGACGCCGCACGGGCCCGCGATGATGCCCAGGCTGCCGCCGCCGATCGTGAGGCTGCCCGCCTTGACGACAGTCGGCTCAGACTTGGTTTCCCGGCTGGCCACTTTGTACGGCGCGAGAACTTTGAGCACCTCGTCGACGCCCGGGCCGCTCTCGATGCCGCCCATCATGGCCATCTTCCGCTCGTCGCCAATCACGGCGATTACGGTCCGCTCGGTGCCGCGCAGCACCGTCGGCTTCAAATTCGCCGACTCGACTTCTTTAATCATGTGTTGAATGTCCGCTTCTTTGGCATCACGCCGCATGACGATGATCATGGAAAACTCCGTTGAGTGTTGAGAGTTGAGGGT
>JBFWSG010000117.1:0-8198 GCA_050248495.1 Pirellulales bacterium
CCTCAACGTCGGCGGGAAGTTGGATCGTGACGGCCATGACAAATTCCTCACGTCCAATTTTACCACACACTCGCGGCGAGAGGAGTCACACTTTCGGCCGCTCGCGCGCGACTCGTCCTGCAAATTCGCCGTCGAAGACAAGCATTCTCAACTCTCGCGCTCATTCAGAAACGCCCGCTCGGCCCGAAATCTCTTCCCACGGGAGCGTCAACAGAATTGCAACCGGCGTGAAGAGGCTGGCTTCCGTCGATGGCGAACCCGAGTCGACTCGGACAGTCTGGATCGAACGTCGAGCGGTAGTCGTGCTGGGAGCAGCCTTCGCCGCCGTGATCCCCTCGGGCATCTTGATCGGCACCACCACCCGCACTCCCGTGTCTTCCTCGCCGCTGGCGTTCCCCGGGCGGCGCCAGGTGACGCGGACGTCGTTGATGTTCGCGGTGGCGAAGCTGCAGCCGCGGAGGATCGAGCGGCCCGACTCCTCGCTGTTCTGGCACCACTCAGCCGCGTTGCCGATCGTGTTCAGCAGGCCGCTCGCCGACGCGCCGGCCGCCAGGCCATCGACCGGGATCGGCCCCAACTCGCCGTGGAAGATCTGGCAGCGCGACTTGTCCGCCGCCGCCGTGCCCCAAGGCAGCGGATAGCCGCGATCGTCGCTGCCGCGGACAGCCGACTCCCATTCGATTTCCGTCGGCAGCCGCCCACCAAGCCACGCGCAAAACGCCGCGGCCTCGTCGGCGGAAACATTCGTCACCGGCAGGCGATTGTTGACGGCGTCGACGTTCTGCGCCTCGGCCCACTTCTTCGCGGCCGCTTGCCAGCGTGTCCCCGCCTTGGCGTCCCCCGCGGCCGCGGCAAACTTCTGGTACTGCGCGTTGGTCACCTCGGTGACCGCGATGTAAAACGGCTGACTAATCTCCACGCTCCGCCGCGGCAGCTCCCCTTCGCGGAGCTTGGTTTCTGACGACCCGTACGAATACTTGCCCGGCCGCACCAGCACAAACTCCATCGGCTGCTCGTCGCCCAACCGCGTCGACACCACGCGAGTCGGCAGCTGCAGCTTGTCATCCATCGTTGCACCCGGCTTCGCGGCCAAGGACTCCGGCAGCCGCGGCTTCTCGCGCTCCAGCTCCAGCGCCACTTTGTTGCTCAACTTCGCAAGCTCGGCGGGCGCCAGCGTACGGCTCGTCGAAACATATCCCGCCTTCTGGCCGGCAACGACCAGCGGCTTGTCTTCTTGATGCTTGAGCGTCAACGTGCCTCCCGTGACCGACTGCGGCTTGCCGTCAACCGTCACCTCGGCATCCGCGGGGGTCACGCTCACCGTCACGTCGACATACTTGATGATCGGCTCGAGCTTGACTGCAAACTTGGTCTTCTCCTTCGAGACTTCGATCTCCTGCGTCGCCGGATGAAAGCCCTCTTTGCGGAACATGAGCGAGTGCTTGCCCGCTGCAAAGGCATACGTCCCCTCGGGCGACGCCTGCAAATTATTCTCGCCCTCGACCACCACCAGGTTCGCCCCATCCGGATCGACCGCGAACGTCACCGGGATCGGCGGCACACTCGCGCCGCCGCGGAAGAACGTAAACCAGACCGCTCCGAGCATGATCGCCGCGCACAGCGGATAGAGCACATACGGCCGGCCCAGCTGCTCGTTAAACCAGTCCTTGCTGAATTTCGGCGCGGAAGGTTTCGCAGGCGATTTTGTCGTCGCGGCAGCTGCGGGCTTGGTTGAACGTTTCACGGTGACCGGAGCCGTTGCGACCTGAGCCGTCGCTACAGCAGGGGCCGCAGGCGCCGCCTTCACGAGCGGCGGCAAGACCGTCTGCTGACCGGGCGCGAGCGTCCGCACCACTCCCGGCGCCAGCGGCGCATCCGGCATCGCCGCGGCGCCCTCCTCGCCCGCGTTCGGCACCGGCACCGGTACCAACGGCCGATCCGCCAGCTCCTTCAATATCTCCTGTGCCGTTTGAGCCCGCTCCTCGACGCGCTTCTTCAGCATCCGATCGAGCACATTCGCGAGGTCATCCGGAATCCCCTTCACGAGCTTCTTCACGCTCGAGAGTTCTTCCGGCGAACTGTGCCAGCGCAGCCAGGCCACGTCGGCGTCGATCGCGCCTTTGCCCGTCCCCGGAAACAGCCCTTCAAACTGCGGCCCCTTCAAGAGCTCCAGCGCCGTGAACCCCAGGCAGTACAAATCCGTCGCGGGTCCGAATTCGCCGAACTCCGGCCGGATCAGCTCGGGGGCCAAATACTTCTTGCTTCCCGTCGGCGCTCGCAGCTCGCCGCCCACCGCCGTCTGCTCAAACTCGCTGAGCTTCACGCGGCCCATGTCGTTGATCAAAAGATTCGTCGGCCGCACCGTGCCGTGCACCTTCTGCTTCTCGTGCAAAAACTGCAGCGCATCGAGCGTCTGCTTCAGCACGCTCCGCACGAGGTCCGGATCGCTCGCCCCCGCGTCGATCTTCGACGCCAGCGTCCCCCGCATCAGCTCCATGATGATCCAGCCGCGCTCCGGGTCGACCGAGTAAACCCGCAGCACGTTGTCGTGCTCAAACTGGGCCAGGAACTGCGCCTCGCGCAGGAACCGCTCGCGGTGCCGCGGATCGCGCCGGCCGCTCTCATCCAGCTCCTTGATCGCCACCTCGCGCCCCAGCGACAGGTCGTAGCTGCGATAGACGACCGTATTCGTCCCTCGGCCGAGTTCTTCAAACAGTTCGTAAGCGGGATGGGCATTCATGGCGGGCCTGCGAAAGTGGACCATGTGCAATAGAGGAAATTGTCTTCGTACCTGCTCATACGGCCTAGCCCTCCAAGTGTTACAATGGGCGACCCGGGGGCTCCCCCCTGCCCGCTTCCCTGTGAGAGGCGTCTCCTTTCCTGTGGGAGGCGTCTTTTCTGTGGGAGGCGTCTTCCCTGTGGGAGGCGTCTCCGACGCCGATTAAAGCCGGAACGACTCCCCCATCCCAACCCATCGCCTATCGCCCGACACCTAACTCCTGACACCCGACACCCGACACCCGACACCTGCCTTCCCCCATGGAATCCAAGGATATCTACCGCGAAACGGTCCGCCACTTCCTCGGCCCCGTCCTGCCCCTGTTGGACGACCCCTCGGTCACCGAAATCCTCATTAACGGCCACGACACCGTCTATTTCGAGCGCGACGGCCGCCTCAACCGCTCCGAGCTGAAGTTCCCCACCGCCGCCCAGCTGCTCGCCGCCGCCCGCAACATCGCCGAATACACCGGCCGCTCGATCGATGATGACAACCATAGCATGGACGCCCGCCTCCCCGATGGCTCCCGCGTCCACGTGATCGTGCCCCCCTCGGCCCGCAACGGCTGCTGCATCTCGATCCGCAAATTCAAACGCTCCACCTTCAACCTCGGCTCGCTCGTGAAATCCGGGAGCCTCAGCGAAGAGGTCGAAGAGTTCCTCGGCCTCGCGGTCCTCCTGCACAAGAACATGGTCATCGCCGGCGGCACCGGCAGCGGCAAGACCTCGCTCCTCAATGCCCTCTCCGCCGAGATTCCCGAGCACGAGCGGATCGTCGTCATCGAAGACAGCTCCGAGCTGCAGCTCAACCAGCCCCACACCGTCTACCTCGAAGCCCAGCCCGCCCGGCCTGACGGCACCGGCCGCGTCACGATCCGCGACCTGTTCGTCGACTCGCTCCGCATGCGCCCCGACCGCATCGTCGTCGGCGAAATCCGCCGCGGCGAAGCCCTCGACCTCATCCAGTCGATGATCTCCGGCCACTCCGGCGCACTCACCACGGTCCACGCCACCACCGCCAACGACGCCGCCATCCGCCTGGAGACCCTAAGCCTGATGAGCGACGTCGCCCTCCCCGTCCACGTCGCCCGCACCCAAGTCGCCTCCGCGATCCAACTCGTGGTCCAAATCAGCCGCTTCCTCGACGGCTCCCGCAAGATTCGCGCAATCAGCGAATGCCACGGCTTGGATGAAAAAGGCAACTACAAATTCCAAGACCTCTACCGCTTCGAAGCCAAAGGCCTCGACGCCAACGGCAAACTCCTCGGCGAAATCGTGCCGACAGGCGAGGTCCCCACCTTCGCCGAAGAACCCGAACAAATGGGCCACCAGAACCGCGTAAAGCTGACGAAGAAGCTGTTCAGCATTTCACGATAATGGAGAGATGGCTTAGTCGGTACATCCTTACTCCAACTGCAGTTCGGGTGCGGCTAACCATCAAGAAGTTCACGTAAATTCTTTTCGGCCTCGATGACCAAAGTTCTAGCCTGAGCGAACTCTTGATTTAGGCTTTCAAGCGATCCGACAACTTTACGTTTCGCTTTGTTAAGCTCGCCGGTCATCCGCGGAAGTTCTCTCACCGTATCCTTGAATCCCGTCGACGAACTCTCAATCGACTCCAGAACGGTTCTAAGTGTTGCCAATGCAGTGAGCCCGTCTTCAATATCTTTGGATCGAACTGAATCACTGTTCATTTCCACAGAGAGCATCACAGCGTTCATGAGCGCATTCATACCAGTATTGAATGAGTTGTTAAAATAAGGAATGTCTGCCTCAATGCGAGCGCTGAATTGGTCCATATCCGTTGCAGCTCTAGAAATGAGCCGTTTGGCGTCCCGTGTGTTTGCATTCCCTTTCGCATCACGCGGCAACTTATCTAATTCGGCCGTCCGTTCCCCAATCTTTGCGGCGATATCCTCCATCGCTTCACTCAATCTTTGAGCAATATTGGTTAAGTCTGAAAATGCATCTTCGAACAATTCCATGTAGTCCAGTACACCTAAATCGTCGTCGCTAATCGTTGGAGCTTTCTCTTCATTCGCGCGAATTTCAATTGTAGGCAAATCTGGCGCTGGCTTTGCCTGGGAATCCTTCCATGCTTGTACTTGGCGGGCGAGATGCATACGGACAAGCTTTTCGAAGTGATCGATGTTCGAAAATGTCCAGTAGAGCGAGCCCATTTCGCCGAGCGAATCGCGGAATTGCAGAAGCTGTGATAGTTGCTGGATGTCCACCTTACTCGGTGCTACAGCTTCATCCTTGAAATAAATCATGATCTTAACAGCGCCCTCTGATTCGTCATGCCTCTTTTTTGCCCTCTCGAATTCTTCAAGAGTGCCTGACCCGGCCCGCCCAGTTGGAGTGCCGAAACGACACCACATGATCCCGATAAAGATGTCGAAGTCATTGGGAAGTTGTTGGTTTATTACGGCTTGCGCATCCTCTCCCATTCCCGGATACGCATGGGTTTCCCATTTCAATAGTTCTATGCGAATGCCAAGTGTTCGGCTCCAAGTTTCGTTGAGTTCGCGAATAACTTCCTCAAGCTTTGTGCGCTCGGCGGAAACGTCACTGGGAGATGCAACGAATACCGACAGAATGTGTTCTTGACGGGCCACGCCTTTAACCCTCCCAACGAGCGAGTTTGTCTCAGCTTGACAGAGATCGTTGCGTAAGAGGCAATTCCAGCATCAACGAATATGACGCTCAATAAACTTCCGTAGTGCCCCTGCGCGTTCACGACAATCCGCCTTCCGATCAAACACTTCCACGGTAGCGTATTCTTGCAGCGCGTCGATTTCCACGGTTGATATTTGCCGCTCCCCGTCGAACGAGTGACGTAGCACGAACGCGTATATGTCGTAGCGATTCTTGAGGTCGCGAAGAATCTCGTCCGCGTCCTTATCGAATACAGGGCAAAATGCCATTATCGCGTGCTCGCGTGTTGCAGGCCGCAATTCTTGGACGAAGTTACGAAAGTCGCTCGGTCTGTCATCATTAGACATCCGGCGAATGAAAACGTGCCTATCGGCAATTGAAATGCTGCGCAGCTGGTGGCTTTCATTGGTGAGCGACTTGAGCGTCCGGGACTTACCCCATTGCTTGTGACCGACAACCAAGAAAGCTTGACCACGCGTCATGCAGCGATTGTACAATTGCGGAACGGCGAACGGCACCCACAATTCCTCAGCGCCGTTACCACCGCCGCTCGCGAAAGAGTCGAGATTCTAGCGCTGAGAGCCAAGTACGACTACCGCACACAGTTCCATCCCTGAATCCCGACTCCTGCAGCAACAAGTAGCTTTCAGCCTTCGGCCCGGGAAGGACCACTGCCTGCAGACCTCTCGCCCCTCGCTCCCGCCGCCGGTCAATTCCACCCGCTGCCCATCCGGATCGCTGACCACCGCCCGCCGGCCCCACGGCGAATCCTGCGGAGCCGAAACCTCCGCACCTCCCGCGGCAAGTGAGGCCGCAAAAGCACTGTCGACACTCGGCACGGCAAAACCAATCCGCACCGCCGTCGTCCCCTGCCCGTCCAATCTGCCAACTAACGCCTAACGCCTCCCCTCCCCGAAGCGCTCCCGCGTTATCACCTGTGGACTGCCGTTTCGAGACTTCGGGCCCGGCAAGGAGACGGCGCGCGTTCCGCAAGAGGCAGCAAGATGGCTTCTCGTATTTCCCTGGCGACCTTTTTTTCACTCGCAACCCTGTTCTCGCTAGTCGCTTCGCACGCCGCGGCGGCCGAACCGGTGACCCTCGACTTCGACAATCTTTCCCGAGGGCTGATTGCCATTCCCTACACCGAAGACGGCTTCACGGTCACCGCCCCGAGTCGCGGCAACGGAGCCGGAATCTGTAGGGGCTCGGATGACGGCTACCTATGCGGCGGAACGAACACCATCCCGATCCGCTTCCGCATCACCGGCGAGACCCCCTTCGACCTGGTATCGCTCGACGTGGAGCAAGTGTTCCGAAGTTGGAGAATCGAAGCTTCCAGCGGCGCAATCCTGAGCCTAGGATCGCAAACTGGCACGCAATCGCCCGGAACTATCGACTTCGAAGCTCTACCTGGCTGGCGCGGCCTCTCCTACTTCGAAATCGTGCATGACCCAGGCCAGGCCAACGGCTTCATTAACGCCGACAACATTAGCCTCTTGCCAGTCCCAGAACCATCCACCCTGGCCCTAGCCACTGCCCTCGCCACGATCACCACTAACTGCCGCCGCCAAAGAAACCGCCCCACATCCACCAACTAGTGCCTAGCGCCTGACGCCGAGCGTCTGCCTTCACCGACCTCCGACCTCTTGTTTCGTGCCTCTTCGTGCCTTCTCGCGGCCATTCCGTGAGTTCCGCCATTCGCCGCGCACGACTGCTCAACAGTGTGTCCCTCGGTTGAGCAGTCGCAGAAACCCGCAGACTTTTGCCATTTTGACGCTCTCGGCATTTCCTCGACTGCTCAACCCCCAGCCAAGGCATTGCGGCCTTCGGCCCCACCCATAATTTTTTGGAGCGTATTGGGCGCCTTCGCGGGAATCCCAGCGTGAAATGCGCAACCGCTTGCCCAAACGAGCACCCTTCGTCAATTATCCCTGCGATATCCGAGCTCGCCTGTAACACCTGCCCGGCCGCGCGTAATAGACAGTGTCGCAGGCAAGAAACAAGACCTGCCAACAAGAACACCCTCAGTTTCAGGAGATACGAACATGTCCACCATCACCAACACCCTCCGCAAGTTCCACAGCGACGAAGAAGGCCTCGAAGCCCTGCAAGTCGTGATGATCATCGCCATCGCCGCGGTGATCCTGGTTGCCGCCGGCACCGTCGGCCAGTCGGTCGTCGACTTCACCAAAGAAAAGCTCAACGCACTCAAGGACAAGCAGGTCAACGGCTAGTCCCCATTCCTATCCAAGCCACTCCCAGGCGGCCGGTTCCCCGCGGAATCGGCCGCCTTTTTTCGTTTTTTGCCTCAGTCGCTAGCAATCGGCTGAGAAGCCCGGGAAAAAAATCGCCCGAACCTGTAACACCCGGCCACCTCGCGCGTACCAGACATTGTTCGCAGGACGACTGGCTTGAATGCAAGTCAGGCCTGCAAAGCAAATCAAACCCCTCAGTTTCAGGAGATACGAACATGTCCACCATCACCAACACCCTCCGCAAGTTCCACAGCGACGAAGAAGGCCTCGAAGCCCTGCAAGTCGTGATGATCATCGCCATCGCCGCGGTGATCCTGGTTGCCGCCGGCACCGTCGGCCAGTCGGTCGTCGACTTCACCAAGGAAAAGCTCAACGCTCTCAAGGACAAGCAAGTCAACGGCTAGTCGAGCCGCCGCGAAACTCCCCCCAGGATCAGGTGGCCCGGACAACTCTTCTCTTCAAGAAAAGGGCTCCGCGGCCACCTGATTCTGTTTACTGACCTCGGTT
>JBFWSG010000118.1:0-7874 GCA_050248495.1 Pirellulales bacterium
GCAAAAGCAATGGCGACATGCCAGCGGCTGTTGACTTGGCGTTGGCCGTGCCCAAATTGCCGATGTGCGTGATGACGCTGTTATTCGGACGGGGCATCACGTGCGCCTTCACCGCTAGATCGACCGCGGGTCTCTTCAACACCGCGAGCGCCAGCGGTGTCAATCAAGTCGAGTTTCGCCACATTAAATTGGCACTTTCCAGTTTCATTCGGTTGCAGCGATCCGACGGAACGCAGTCGCCGAATATTAACTTTCGATGTATCCGAGAGAAAAAGCAGAATAGAAGTTGCTATTTCAATTTCACCGTGACAGATTGATCGAATCTCGTCCGAATTCCACTTGTCCGACACTGTGGGTCCCAATCATGTGGCGTAGCCTGAGTTTCTTACTGACGCTGACGCTACTTCCTTGCCCAAAGGCCGTTGCTGAGGTTATCGAGCTCTCCGGGTCGAGCTTTTTCGTAGTGCATGAACCGCTAGCGATCGATTTTGGATTAGTATTTGGACACTTCGACGACGCCACAGGAAGTTTTTCCGAACTCGCGCGCGCTTCAATGAACAACGTCCGGCCTTCTTCGCAGATTCAACACGTAGAATTTTATGCGTCAACTGCCTTGGAACAAGGATTGGACTGGGACGAAGTCTTGGCGTGGGGCAGACAAATGGGGCACAACACCTGGAGGGATTGGCCATTCCGACTCGCTGTCGTCAAAGACGGTGACCTGACTCCTCCTCTCGGATTGGACCCACGATCGCCCGACTATGCTTATGATGAGCTTCGATTCGCTAATTATGAAATCGAGGCGATCAGCCTGAACGTTTACGATTACAAACCATCCAAAGGAATCGTATTCTTGTTTTGGCATATCGTCGGCAATGGTAACGTTGTGCCAGAGCCCAACACGTTGGCGATGGCAACAGCGGTGATAGTGTTTTGGAGCACGGCAGCGCGTCGTCGATGTTTCGTCTGAAATCCTCGTGCCTACTCGTTCATGGACTGCTCGACCGCCTTGCGAACCTGGCGTGACAAGCACTTCTGATACTGATCATGGAAATGCAGCAGGCCGATTGCTGCCGGTGCTCTACCACTTCGCAAGGTTCAGTCGCCACGGCGTCGGCGATGCCGACCAGCCAATTCCTGATGGCGAAGCGGAGGTCGCGGTTCTCGCAGGCCACGGCCACGGCCGCGTCAGCGGATGCGATGGCAGCCCATGATCGAGGCGATGCCCAAAACAACAAGCATGACCGCACTCGGCTCGGGGACCGCTCCGTGAGCAAACATCCAATCGTAGAGTTCTGGCATGGCGTACACTTGGGGCCAAATGCCGTGACTGCCGCGCACATCCGTGTAGAGAAGATCAAGCGGCGGATTAGCAATGGTCACATTGGGGCCGAAGTTGTTGAATTTTGGCGGATAGGTGGGGATTGGCAATCCGGCCTCAACGAGAAGACTGTTAACGACGTCGCGCGTCACCTCGACTGGCACCGTAGTGTCTGTTCTGCCATGGAATGCCCAAATCGGCTCATTGACGATTCTCGATGGCATAAAGCCGGACGACGGATAGATGCCACAGATCGGCACGGTTGCGGCGACCCGTTCAGGAAACTGGTGCAGAAAATTCCAGGCCCCGCCGCCGCCCATCGAGAGCCCGGTGACGTAAATCCGATTTGGATCAACGCTCCGTTCGGCGATAGCACGATCAATCATGGTCATCGCGCGGCCCAGCAGCACGGATTGTTCCCAGCCACTGTTGGTCTGCGGCGCGAAGAGGAAGGCGTCGCGCGCCTTGGCCGCGCTGAGCAGGTTGTCGATGTTGCCATTGATCTGCGCGAGGTTGTCGGATCCCGATTCACCGGAGCCGTGGAGGAAAAGAATTAGCGGCCGCGGTGTCGTCGGATCGTCTGCGTAGCTTGCAGGGACATGCAGCCGTCCTCGCAAACGAGTGATGTTCAACTCGTCCACAAGATTGTAGACCTCGAAGTCGCTGGCGCTGGCCGCGCACGCAATGTCGGCAGCGAAAAGGCATAGGCTTGCCAACAGCGAAAAGAGAAGTTCGAAGCGCATATCAGCCTCCATTTCGAACCTTATATGTTCTGCAACAGTCGTGACCTATTGCGTTGCGTCTAGCGATGTAGTTCGCTGGCAATCTGGATAGTTATTCCGAGCTGGCGCCGCACCCAGGAGGCTCGGACCGGACGGTGTTTTTCCACCGATTCTACCACGGCTGGCGGCGTCTGCTACACTACCGGCATGGCTCGCCGACCCTATAACTTCTCCGTTCGGGGTTTACTGATCGCAACCACGATCGCGTCGGTTCTGCTGGGATATATCGGCTGTGTGATTCGCACACGGGACTGGTGTGAACGACAACTTGAGGCCAAGAAACCAACGTCCTGGTTTCACTTCAAACCACAGCGGCTGCGCCCCGACTAACCCTTCCCGTCTGCTAGACTGTCCGGCTGGCGGTTCACCGCAACTGAGGATACGACGCGACCTGGGAGGACAAACACCATGAATAGCCGTCAAATTCTCATCGCGCTCACGGCGCTGGCTGCGATCGAGAGCTGTGCCGCAGTCGTTGAGGCGAGCGGAACACTGATACGCTGGCACCAAATGGGCGAATATGAAGGCGGCACGAACAATGCTGCCGTGTTCGCTACGGGCGATACGCCCGTCGACGCGGGCGATTTTCAGCCAATGGATCTGACAGCCGTCAACTCGCCTGTGTACCGCACGATTCCGGTGCGGCCGGACGGCGGTACCGGCATTGGGATCGAATTCAATTCCGCCGCACAAGGTTATCTTCAAGGGTCCGCGCTGAACGGGCCGGCCGACTCTGAGCTGTCTGAAGCCCTGGGCGGGTTATACGACCTTACAGGTATCACCGACCGCGGATTTCAACTTTGGGTTCGGCCGACGTCGACGGCGGTGCAAACCATCATAATGGACACGAACAATCACGGTGTTCGCATCAGTTCGAACGGCAAGTTCTCGATGCGTTATGCGAACGTCGACTACGAGTCGACCGTGACCGTGAATCCAAACACCTGGTACCACATCGAGGTGGTCCATCCAGGCGGATTGGCAGGCGGCTCGACGATGTACATTAACGGAAGTGCCGCGGCGATTGCGAGGCCGCCGTACGACTATCTGTCCGATTACTTTCCGGACATGAGCATTGGCGCAAATGCCGAGTTCAATGGCGAGTATTACAGCGGCCTTGTCGACGACCTCCGCATGTACGTGTTTGGCGTATCAACTAGCGGATGGAACTACGGCGCCTTCAACATCCTCGCCGACAACGCCTATCTGGCTTCACCTGTATTGGGACTGAAGGGCATTGCCGGGGATGTCAACAACGACGGGAGTCTCACGCTCGCCGACAAAAGCGCGTTCATTGCCGGGTGGATGTCAAAGCGTCTGGTAAACGGTTATCAGATCGGAGATCTGACGTCGTATCAGAAGGGCGATCTCAATCTGGACGGCACCACCGATATTCAGGACTTGCTGCTGATGCAAAACGCACTGAGTGGCAAGGGGATGGCGGCGATCAGCGCCCACGAGCTTGTGCCCGAGCCGAGCGGGCTATGCGTTGTCGCCGCTGTTGTCGTCGCGCTTTTAGTTGTTCAGCGCGGGTGAGGGGAATAGTTCCCAGCGACGCACCGGCCTAACAGTCATGGCCCGCCGCCTCCGCATCGCCGTGTCCGTGTTCTTCGGTCTGTTGACCGTGGCGCTGTGCGTGCAGTCTTAGCACTTCCGCATTTGCCGCTCAACTTCCGCAAGCGTAGTTAGCAGCACCTGTCGGTTTCGCTCCAGTCGTTGCACCCAAAACTCGTCCGCTACATCCTGGCTCGGCGTAAACGGCAGGACCAATGCCAGGGTTTCGTCCGCGAGTCTTAGATGCAGGACGATGTTATCGCGCAGCCAGCAGAGTGGATCAGAAGTAGCCACACCTCTCCAGATCGCAAACTCAGTGCCAACTCCGCGCACAACGGCTATGTCAGTTGCCGGTTCCTATGGAATGGAATTTAGCAATTGTCCTAGATAAGGCACTGTGCGACTCGGAGCAGGCTGTGACAATACGCTCCGCACCCTGCTCATTGCCACGACGCTGGTTGCCCTCGTGCTGGGGTTCGCGGGCTGGGCGGGGCGGTGAGTTGATCGGTGGCGTGAGTTCCACCATAATGCGGCTTGCACTTGCGACCTTTTCCCGTACGTTTGCCGTTCGCTTTCACCGCACTTACGCCTGTTGTTGCTTCAGCCAGGACGGACATCGTTCGATTTTCGATCGGAGCCTAGCCATGCAGTCTGACGGTACGCTTCGCGTTTATGTTGCGATACTATTTGTGACCTTACTTTGGTGCGTGCCCGCTGCGGCGACTGCGGGTGTTTTGAACGGCAGTTTCGAGTCCTATTCGGGCGGTGCTGACGGCGATCCGGGCCGAACGGTATACACACCTTCGTCGGGGACAATTAACGATTGGAAGTTGGACGGGGTGGGTGACGTTTATCTTCATCACACGCCGCTGATCGGCAACACGATCGGCGCCGAATTTAACTTTGCTCAGGACGGCGGCACCTATCTCGACTTGAGCGGCGGAATCAGCGGCGGCACCAGTGGGAATCATGCGCGAGTCTATCAGGACTTCGCCACCATCCCATCGCAGGAATACTCTCTCTCGTTCTACATCGGGGCTGCCAGGTCGCCCGCGGCTTCAATCAACGTTCAATTGAACGGAGCCTCTTCCTTGCTGAACCAGACGCTAGCTGCGGCGGCCCCTAGTACGAATATTGTTTGGACTCCCTACGTGTTCTCATTCGTCGCAGATTCCGTGTCGACCCGTCTGAGCTTCAAAGACCTCTCTACCTTTGACGACAACTATAGTTTTGTCGACAACGTCTCTGTCACGGCGTCTGGCGACGTTCCGGAACCAACCTCAATGATTCTCTGGGCGCTTGTCTCCGCAGGGATGTCAGTCGGAAGACGTTCACGATCATAATCGGCAGGTTCTACGTTCGCGCCTGCCAGTTCGCGAAGCCAACGAGCCGCTCGAAATTGTCAATGATCGCGCGGCGGGCGAATTGGCATGTCTTGAATCGGATGCCGCACGGCAGGTTCTGTCTGTCGGCTCGAGCGGAGTTTTTGCATCCGCTTCGGCTCCTGCGGCCCGCGCACGCGCCGGCGAGTCGCGGGCGCTATTCAATGTGACGACTCTCGTTGGCGACGGTCGTAGTAAAGGTTGCCACACCGTTGCGCTGCCACGGCCGGCAGAAAATTTCAACGGGAAGTTGTCCCCTGGCGGCTTCTGGCGGCAATCTATACATGACGGAGGGTCTCACCTCCGTTCCCTGCCTGCGCGCTCAACCGCGACGCCGCTGGGGCAGGCGGGCCGCCACGGCACAACCGTGGCGGCCCATTTTCATTTGCTGGCGAGGGTTCGCACACCGGTCGTGAATCCCAAATTCTACAACGGCTTGCGGTATCTGCTACACTACCGGCATGGTCCGCCGCCGCGGCATGGTTATTGGCGGCGATTATCGCGATTGCGTGAAACGTTTGTATGAGATGAATCAATGCGTGACGACGGATGTTTGCACCATGAAAGCGACACAATCGGCTTCGCTCGTTCTAGTGATCGCGGCGCTCGTAGCGCCTTCCGTATCAGCAGCAGATCTGGTCACATACTCCGGCGCCGGCGAGGTGGGTCTAAATTCAGGCCAGCCGGACCCCTGGGGAATTGGTGATTCCAAACAGTTCATCTTTCGAATCACCGTCGCCGGCGACGCCGTAGACAGCAGCAGCTCGGTTGATCGCGCTCGGTACGAAATAGTCTCAGCAGCCGTAAGCATCGATGGCACTTCCACCAATGCGATGCCCAGTGGTCCAATCCAATTCATCGATAATATCTACCTGTATGCGGATATTAACTCGAACTCGGACGAGGTGTTAGCGACACTCAACGTCACGCTCAATGGTTACACGCAGCCGCTTACCATCGTGCAGTACTTCGATCCCTCGACGTTTAGCTTCGTTGACGACTTCGAGTCCCTTCCAGTAATCAATACGAATACTCGCTACGACGGCCCCACTGTTTCCTCTTATGACTACGCAACTTTTTTTCCTGCAAAGCTGGCGTTTGAGTCAGCAATGATCCCCGAACCCTCGACAGTTTTCCTGGTCTCCGTCGGGCTCGGGCTTTTTGCCGTTCGTCGTCAGGCTTGACCCTGGAGGGCACCACATGAGATTCGCGTTGATTCTCATTTGCGGTTTATTGGTCGCCGTGCCAGCTTACGGAGAAATCGCGGTTGGCATTCAGAGATCAACTCATACTCATTTCTTCAATGAGGCGACGGTGGTCGATGGAATCGCCGGCATTGGCGATTTCCGGGGCGGACATGAAACGTGGACAATTCCTGGGCTGAAACCGACCGACGTTGGCCGAATTTTCATGCTCACCGAAGAAAATGCAGCTGACTATGGATTTGATTTCGGCGCGGCGCGTTCCTACTGGAGCGACTTCGAACAGTATCTTGCCGCTGGTACTGTGATCGATACGGACGTGCACATCGAGGACACGGCGAACCAGGTCCATCGCATCAAGGGCCCCCTCCAGAATATTCAATTCCGCGTGCTATCCTGGACAGATACTCCCAATCCGCCGGCACCAGGCTACAAAACGCTGGTCGTGGAGACGCGCGTTCATTACCTCGTTCCGGAACTGGCGAGCTTGTGTCTCGCGGTATTCGGGCTGTTGGCAAGCACTTGCCTTCGTTGGCGTTGGCAGCGATCCACGTAGCCGTGTCGATTGCCGCATTTCTTTCGACTACGCCGCGGCTAGCTTACGTGGCGGAAAATTTCAACGGGAAGTTGTCCGCTGGCGGCTTCCGGCGGCAATTTATGTGACGGCGAAGTGGTTCGACGACATTGCAGCGCGCTGTGATACAGACCGGTGCGCCTGGAACTGCCGGCAGATAGGATGCCGCAATCGAAATCATAAGATTGCTGTTGGCTGCCGTTGCCAACCCCAAGGTTTGCAATAGGTCTGACCGAACGCCGCTCGACTACGTGCGTGATGACTCGATAAGGAAATTACTTCACCGCAAGTAGGATCGACATGGCCCGCCGCATTCGCATCGCCGCGTCGGTGTTCTTCGGCGTGCTGACCGTGGCACTGTGCATGCTGTGGGGGCGGAGCTACCGCCATGAAGACGAGCTCGTGAGGGTGAGTAGGCAGGGTTATTTTGCTCGAGATTTCAGGTCGGTTTACGGGATTCTCGCTTGTTCAATCAATTGGAACGACAATGACCTGGGACCTCGTCAGAATTGGTGTTTTTTCACCCAAGAAGTCAGAACGAAAGACGACGCGGTTTTGCCTCCTCCGGAGCATCACTGGATACTCGATTATCGATCGAGCAGCGGATTCCATATTCGATGCCCGCATTGGTTTGTAGCGCTGGCGTGCGGAGTAATGTCCGGCATTCTGAGTCGACAGTGGCAGATCAGGTTCTCCCTCCGCACGCTGCTCATCGCCACGACGCTGGTTGCCGTCGTGCTGGGGATCAGCGTGGTCTTTTGACGTCGCATGCAATCCCGGTGTATACACTTGCGCCGCGGCGTCAAAATCGGCAAAAACATGAGTCGCTGAGCGGCATCATTGCGCGAGGCGTTATTAGCTAACCCGCCGCCGGCCTGATGACGGTTGCTCCACCGGCATGGCATAGACTTGCGATGCGTACTCTTCTGGGTCTCTAGGCAGTACGGACATTCATAGCAAGTCGACCAAGAGTGCGGCGAGCCAGAGGAAGCCGGCGTAGTTGGCAGCTTTCTTCTCGTAGCGGGTGGCGATTCGTCGGCAGCGTTGCTTAACGCGGCC
>JBFWSG010000119.1:0-7873 GCA_050248495.1 Pirellulales bacterium
AACGCGGCCATCAATCTTCTCCGCCTCGCCAACTCTGCCAACCTTACCGCCGCCGTCCGAGAAAATGCTTACCGAGTCGACCGACTACTCGCTAAACTGGGCATCATGAAACTTTGAATCGTCCTGGTCCACGTCACCGCAATCGGGCACAGTGCTTATGCCGGAAGCAGCTCACCAGGTGATCATTCACCATGCCCACCGCCTGCATGTGGGCGTAGATGATCGTGCTGCCGACGAATTTGAAGCCGCGCTGTTTCAGATCTTTGCTCAGCGCGTCGGACTCTTTGGACGTCGCTGGCACCTGCTTCATCGCGGTCCAGGTATTGCGGATCGGCCGGCCGTCGACGAAGCCCCAAATGTACTTGTCGAAGGTGCCGAACTCTTCTTGTACCTCAAGAAACAGACGGGCGTTTGTCACGGCTCCTTGCACCTTGAGCCGGTTGCGAATAATCCCAGGGTCAGCAAGCAGCTTCTCGATCTGCTTCGCGGTGAAGCGGACGACCTTTTCGGGATCGAAATCGGCAAACGCCCGGCGGTAATTTTCGCGCTTGCGGAGTACGGTGGCCCAACTCAGGCCGGCCTGGGCACTTTCGAGCGTCAAGAACTCGAACTGCTTGCGGTCGTCGTGGACCGGAACGCCCCACTCTTCGTCGTGATAAGCGATATACTGCTCATCGCCCTTCACCGACCAGCCGCAGCGCTCGACTTGCTTCTTCGCCATCGCGCTACCTCAATGTGACGGCCATTCGATCGCGCAGCGCTCGAAAGTGTAGAAAAACATCGGGTACTCATTTTCGGCATCGGCGTCGTGAGATTTGGAATCGATGCGAGCCCACAGGTCCCAGTCGATCTCGGGAAACTTCGTGTCACCCTCCACCTCGGCGAGCACCAGCGTCATGTACAGCCGATCGGCGAGCGGCAGCGCCTGGCGATAGATTTCCGCGCCCCCGATGACGAACGCTTCCTCCTCGCCCGCGGAGCGCGCCCCCTCGAGCGCCGCTTCCAAGCTGCTCGTGGGTTCAGCGCCTTGGGCCGAATATCCTGACTGCCGCGTGACGACGAACATCCGCCGCCCAGCGAGTGGCCGGCCGATCGACTCCCACGTCTTTCGGCCCATGATGAGCGTGTGCCCCATCGTGAGCTGCTTGAACCGGGCAAGGTCTGCCTTGAGCCGCCACGGCAACTGCCCGCCGCGACCGATCACGCCGTTTTCCGCCATCGCGGCGATCAGAGAAATTCGCATCGCGCGCACCTAGACCGCGACCGGTGCGGGGATATGGGGATGAGGTTCGTAATTCTCGAGCCGAAAGTGCTCGTACTGGAAATCGAAGATCGAATGGACGCTCGCGTCAATCCGCATCGTCGGCAGCGGCCGCGGCTCGCGCGACAATTGCAGCCGGGCCTGTTCGAGGTGATTGTCGTAGAGATGAGCATCTCCCAGCGTGTGCACGAAGTCGCCCGGCTCATAGCCGGTCACCTGCGCCATCATCATCGTCAAGAGCGCGTACGACGCGATGTTGAACGGCACGCCCAGGAATACATCCGCGCTCCGCTGATACATCTGGCAGGAAAGCCGTCCGTCGGCCACATAGAACTGGAACAAGAGATGACATGGCGGGAGCGCCATCTCCGGCACGTCGGCCGGATTCCACGCAGTCACGATCAAGCGCCGCGAGTCGGGATTCGCCTGAATCTGTTCGACGACGTCGCTGATCTGGTCGATCGATTCGCCATGGCGGCCGGGCCACGAGCGCCACTGGTAGCCATACACCGGTCCGAGCTCGCCCTCGGCGTCGGCCCATTCGTTCCAAATCGAAACGCCGTGCTCCTGCAAATAGCGGACGTTCGTCTCGCCGCGCAGAAACCAGAGCAACTCGTAGACGATCGACTTGAGGTGCAGCTTCTTGGTCGTGACCAGCGGAAAGCCTTCGGCGAGGTCAAACCGCATCTGGTGGCCGAACACGCTGCGCGTGCCGGTGCCGGTACGATCACTCTTGGCGACGCCTTCGTCGAGGATGCGCTGAAGCAAATCGAGGTATTGACGCATGTTTGAGAATCACGAATGACGAAATACCCAATGACGAATGACGGAAGCGTCAACAACTGCTGCGATGGATCTTCGCAAAAATGAGATGCAGTTCCTTGGCCTCCTGCCAGCGCGGTTTTGCTGCATCACGCAACTCGGGAACTGCCCGAACGACAATTCGGATGAAGAACTTCGTCTCCCTCGCTTCCTTCTTGCAAGTTCCTATACGATGTCGGAACTCCTTGCGAGAAACCGCGTCGTCCGCTTCGCAATAGTTGGCGCCGACACTCGTGGCCGCCCCGACCAGCTGGTCAATCAGCCGATTCGTCACCGGACCCCGGGGAATGGTCCGAGCAAAATCGATGACGGACTCACCAAATACGGCCGTCCGCTCTTCTAAATTGAACGCTTGGGGCGGCGAGTTCTCGTCCATCCTGACATTATCGCCGACTGGAAATGCCTTTCAATCGTCATTCCGTCATTCGTCATTCGTAATTTACCCCTTCGCCATCAATTCTTCGACGAGCTTCGCCAAGAGTGCCGGGTTGTCCTGCTTCCGCAGATGCTCGATGCGGTCGGCGGGGATCTTGAGCTTTTCCAACGCGCTGAGAATATACTTCCACTGCTTCTCGCGGTTCTTCCCCTCAGCCAGATACAGCTCGGTCACCAGCTCGCTAAGCCGCTGCAGCGAGATCGCGTCGCGGTTCTCGTAGAAATTGCGAATGATGTTCTGTTGATGTTTCGTGTATTTCTTGTCCATCAAATGTTCGAATCCTGCAGCAGCTGCGAACGCCGGCGAGCGGTTCGCTCACGGCTATTTTGGCAGTGTTAGTGCGACTTTTCGGCGGTCGTTTTGCGCGGTAGAGTAGTAGGCTACCCGTTGTCTATCCTTCGTCAACCATCCGCTTTACGGTTATCGACATGCCGCTGGTCAAGTTTATCAAAGAAAACAAGGAAATTGACGTCCCCGTCGGCTCAAACCTCCGCAAGGAAGCGATGAAGGCCGGCATCAATGTGCACCAGGGAGTAAACGGCATTGGGGCCTCCGTCAACAAATATTTGAACTGCCATGGCATCGGACAATGTGGCACCTGCCGGGTGAAGATTGTTAAAGGGATGGAAAATGCCAGCCCGATGGGACTGATTGAGAGCATTCGCTTCCGCTACAATCCGCTCCCCGATCCGATTCCGTGCATGGCATTCATCGGCAACGAAGACACAATGCGGCTCGCATGCCAAACGCTCGTCAACGGCGACATGGAAGTTGAAACCGCGCCGGAGTTCAACCTCTTCGGCGACAATTTCTTCAGTTAGCCGTTTAACCGCGACGCGCCGGTCGTCTCGACGACCACAGCGGAGCGCGTCGATCACCACTCGATCGACCATCCATGAAACAAGTCGTCGCCATCGTGAAGCCCTTTCTGGTCGAGAAGATTCTCGACGCCTTGCGGCGGGCGCCGCTCGAAGCGGTGAGCGTCCGCGAAGTGAAGGGCATGAGCAAGCAGAAGACGTACCTCGACGCCTACGGCGATTCGGAGTACTCGCAGACCTTCCTGCCCAAGGTCGAGATCACGCTCTGGGTCGAAGATTCCCGCGCCGAAGACGTCGCCCGCAAGATCGTCGAGATCGCCCGCACGGGACGCATGGGGGACGGCAAGATCTTCATTCTGCCGGCCGAGTCGTACGAGATGGTCGTCGACATCGCGGGCTGAGACGCCTCGCGGATGGGTGGCTGGGGTCGAGCGACAGCGAGCCCCCAGTAAGCGCGCGTGGTAGTGTATTTCTGGGGGCTCGGCTCAAGCTCGACCCCAGCCACCCTGACGCCGTCCGCAACAGGAATCAGTCTCGCTCCGCCGCGTCGAAGATACGGTTAAATCGCGCGCGGTTCTCGGCGAAGATGTGCTCCGCTTCAGCGACCAGCTCCGCGGCATCGCCATAGCCCAACAGATAGGCCAGCTTGGCCAGGTCCTTCGGATTATCGGGCAACTCGTGCCGCCCCGTGGAATTCATTAAGCGGATGCGGGCTTCGACGCTGCGCTGGAAGCGATAGCCGCGGCGCAAGTATTCGGCATCGTCGCCCGACAGATACCCGCCCGATTCAAAGGCTTCGAGCGCATCGAGCGTGCCGGGACAGCGGACCGCTGGATCGGCACCGCCATGTTTGAGCTGCAGCATCTGCACCAAGAACTCGATGTCGACCGTGCCGCCCGCACCCCGTTTCAGGTTGCGCTCCGACGCGGTTTCTTCAAGCCGCGAGCGCATGGCGCGAATCTCGGCGGCGTACTCGCGCTTCCAAGGGGGACCGAACGCCGCGGCGGCGACAGCCTGCATCGCGTATTCGGCGGCGGCCGGCGAACCGAGCACGACGCGCGCCTTGCACAAAGCCTGCCGCTCCCACAATTGGCCGCGGCCTTCCGAAAAATAACGCGCGAAGGCGTCAACCGGCACAGCCAATAGGCCGCTCTTGCCGGTCGGCCGCAACCGGGCATCGACTTCGTAGAGCCGCCCGTGTGGACCGAGGTGACTCATCATGCGGATCACCCGCTGCCCCAGCTCGCTGAAAAAATGGCCGTTTGTGGTGCTGCCGTGCGAGCCGCGTTGCCGGCCCAGCGTGTTGCCGCCGGCTTCGTACAAGAAAATCAAGTCGAGATCGCTGTGATAGTTCGGCTCGCGGCCGCCGAGCTTGCCGAGCGCGAGCACTACCGGTTCGCAGACGTCCCCCTCGCGGTCGCCGAAGATCTGCCACTGCTGCAGCGCTCCCGAGCTGGGCGGCTCCGATTCGCTGGGGATCTGAATCGTGGGCTCACCGAATTTCTCCACGAGCCTGGGATACTCGCTGGCGGCGATTTGCTTGAGACAGGCCTCGGCAATGTCCGAGAGCGCGGCGTGCGTCGAACGAATATCATCCTTGCCCAATACGTCACGCACACCGACTCGCAAGTGCTGGGCATTCTTGAAGCTGTGCAGGATCGGGTCGAGATCTTCGGCACCCTTGGAAAGCTCCGCCAGAGTTTGCTCCAGCATCTGCAGCGACGGCAAATGCTCCACGAGCAGGCTATCCATCAACTCGTCGATCATGCCGGGATTGCTGGTGAGAATGCCGGCTAAATAGGGGCACGCGGCGCACAACGTCACGTACAGATTGAGCGACGGCCGATTCGAGCTGAACAGCTCCCACAGCGCCGCCTTGCCGCCCAGCGAATCGCTCACGCGGCTGAGGTTCACCAGCGTCGTGTCGGGCTCGGGCGTCGCGGCGATTGCGGCCAACAGACGCGGGGCGATGGCCGCCAGAAAATGCCGGCAGCGACGCGTCGAAAGGAAGCGAATCTTCTCAGTCGCCAAAGCCATCAAGTTTTGATACGCCGCCGGAACGTCCTCGAAGGGATATCTCCCGAGCACTTGCTCGATCCGCTCCTGAGGTGGATCGGGATCGTTCACGAGGTCGACTTCCGGCTCGATAACACCGTCGCTCGAAAATGCGTCGTGCAGCAGATGGTCGAGGATCTTGCGATTGACGGTCGTGCGGTGAGTGTAGTCGGACGTGAACGCCACCAGCGCCGTGCGATGCGGCGTGCTGGGATAGCCCATCCGTACCGCCAGCTTGGCGAGTTCCTCGCGGTGCGACGGCAAGAGATGCGTTTGCAGGTCGAACATGATCTGCAATCGGTGCTCCAGCTTCCGCAAAAAGCTGTAGTTGTCTTCCAGGATCGTGCGTTCCTGGTGCGTCAGGCAGCCGGCCTGTTCGAGCCGGGCGATCGCGTCGAGCGTGTTGCCCGTACGAATCTCGGGGAGCGAGCCGCCGTTCAAGAGCTGCAGGAACTGGATTACGAACTCAACGTCGCGAATGCCGCCGCGACCGGTCTTCACGTTGCGCAGGTCGGCCCCTTCACTCTCCGCTCGGCGCTCGATGCGGCGCTTGAGCGACTTGATGCCGGAAATGTCGGTCAGGCTCAAATAGCGGCGATAAATCCAGGGCTCCAGCCGCTCGAGCAAATCGCTGCCCAGCTCGCGGTCGCCGGCGATCGGCCGGGCCTTCACATACGCCTGCCGCTCCCAGGTGCGGCCCTTCGTGTCGTAATACTGCAGCGTGTTCTCGAAGCTCCAGGCGAGCGGCCCGCGCGAGCCCTCGGGGCGCAGCCGCATGTCGACTCGATACGTGGCGCCGAGATCCGTCGCTTCGGTCAGCAGCCGGATCAATTCCTTCGAGAGCCGCTCGAAGAATTCTTCGTTCGTGACCGTGCGGCGGGCATCGGTCTGGCCGTCTTGCTCGTACATGAACACCAGATCGATGTCGCTCGAATAGTTGAGCTCCAGGCCGCCCAATTTGCCGAGCGCGAGCACGACGAACCGGCACGGCCGGCCATCACTACGCTGTGGCTTGCCGTACTGCTCCTCGCAGTGCCGGCGGGCGTATTCGAGCGCCCCTTCGACGATCGCGTCGGCGAGATACGAAAGCTGCCGCGCAACGGTCAACACCGGCTGGCCGCGGACGATGTCGCCGTACGCGATTCGCATCAATTCGCGCCGCTTGAATCGCCGCAGTGCCGCGGCCACATCCGCGTGATTCTTCAGTGTGCGAACGTCGCCAACCAATTCGTCGACCAGCGCCTCGCGCGAAACCGGCTGACCTTCGGTCATTCGCAACAGGTCATACGCTTCCTGGTCGACCACCAACAGATCGCTCAAATACTGGCTGGTCGAGAAAATCTGCAGCAGGTTCGGCAGGGCCTGCGGATCGCGCTCGAACAGCGCGGCGGTGGCCATCGGATTGCGCGAAGCGGCGATGAACCGTTCCAAGTTGTTGATCGCCATGTCGGGATCGGCCAGTCCCGGCGCGGCAGCCGCCAGCTGGTCGCCGATCTGCGCCAACAGGTCGAGCGTCACACCCTGGGTTGCCATCCTGGTGAGATTGGCATGGGCGGCATTCGGATTCGCCACGTAGAGAGACCGCAGCCAAGGCTCGGCTTCGGTGGCGTCGTCGAGATAATTACGCAGGCGGTCGATGTCGAT
Organism: Pirellulales bacterium; assembly: GCA_050248495.1. Taxonomy (GTDB): domain Bacteria; phylum Planctomycetota; class Planctomycetia; order Pirellulales; family Lacipirellulaceae; genus DASYDU01. Next base: position 7,037 of record JBFWSG010000119.1, read on the forward strand.
CATGACAAGCGAGATCAGCGGTTCGACCCACCGGGGTAACGCCGGCGGCCGCGGACAAGCGCAATCGGGCCGTCAGAATCGTTCTCTCGGCCGACTCAGCGTCGTCGGAAGGGTTCCTGAAGAATATCGCCTGCAACGGATCGATCCATTGTAGCATGAGGCGCAAGTCTTGCTACAGGTACTTTCGGACACACGGACAAGCACGAGTGAGATGCCGCCATCGGCTAACAATTATCGCCGGGCCGGTATGAATTCCACCCGGTTTCGCATCTCTTCGGGCGTAAGTACCCGAGCGACAAGTTCCAGGTATTCGATCGTCCCGCCGATGTCCTGGTCTTGTTCGATGGCAAAGACGATGCCCACGAAGTCTCGGCCCAACTGCTGCCATTGGGTCGCGATGACGAGCAAATCCTTGTCTTGACTGACCAGAATCCGATCGATCTCAGTTGCCCGCGCAAGCAGATCGACATCATCAATTTGCGAGCTGCCATCGTCGAACGCCGTCAGGACATCGATTCCGCGCCTCCGGAGACCTGCTGTGATTTCCGAACGCACGTGATGATCCATCAGGAATGCCAGCATCAGGGCATTTCCTTGCCCATCTCGCGCAGCTTTATGGCAAGCGGCGAATCGCCTTGTTCCGCACGCGTCTTTTCGGCAAAAGCGCGAAGCTCTTCGATTTCGCGGTCGAACGCTTCCTTGTGATCGTGATAGAAAGCAAGCGCGCTGTACACCTGGCCGAGCGTCAACTGAGGATGATTGCGCTGCAACTGGATCGCATCGGCGCCAGTGGCCAAGTGCTCCTCTGCCAACATGCGCACCTTGAATCCCGTGCCG
>JBFWSG010000120.1:0-7729 GCA_050248495.1 Pirellulales bacterium
CGCGGGTCAATGAAACGGCCGACGCGGTGAGCACCGTCTCGAGCGGCGTGGTCGAATCGGCCACGGCCTGCGGCGAGGTGGCCCGCAACATCACCGGCGTCAACGAAGCCTCGCGGCAGACTGCCCAGGGCGCTTCGCAGACCGAGACCGTGGCCACGGAACTCTCGAAGATCTCCGAGCAATTGCGCGAGGTCGTCGGGCACTTCCACCTGGCCAATTAGCCTGGTATTCGATCAATTATCTATTCCCTTAACACTCGGGTCGGCGACCCCCGCGCCGGCCCGGGTGTTTTTTTGCGCGCGGTTTCGCCTCGCAGCAATTCTTTCGCGGCCGGAACAGCTTACCAAATCCGCACGCGCCAGCTGGCGAACGTGCGTCGAAAGGCTCCAGGCGATTTTTGTCGCGGCCCGATAACCAACAAAACAGCTACTACGCTGCTATTCCGCAAACTCTTCCAGGCCGCCGGGGGGCGATATGAAGTTTTGGCGCAAGCGCAAGCAGTCGGCGAAGTCCACCAAGTCGCAGCTCAGCCTGGAGCGGCTGGAAGGACGCGCGATGATGGCCGTCATTCCGCTTGCAAGCGGTCAGACAGCCACTTTCTATGACTCGGACGGCACGGAAGTGAAAGTGAAGCTTTCCGGCCCGGGGCAAGGTTCGATCGAGCTGGTCGGCGGCGTACTCTCCGGCGCGGCGATCGACACGCTCTCGCTCACCGGCACCACGGGACAATCGAAGCTCAAGATCAGCACCCGCGGCGGCTCGGTTTTCGGCACTACCGTCCACGACGTGGCGATCGACAACGCGCTCAACGAACTCGGCGCGCTCAAGAGCTTCAAAGCGAAAAGCGTCGCGCTCACCGGCGAGTTTACCGCCGACGGCGGCATTGAAGAATTTTGCGTGGGCAGCCTGGGCACTGGCGCGGACGTCAACGTGAACGGCGACGTCGGGCGGTTCAAGGCGGAGAACCTCGCCAGCAACTCCCAGCTCGAAGTTTCGGGCACGCTGCGCGAGTTCGTCGCCAAGTTGCTCGCTGCCGGCTCCGCGGTCGAAGCAAACCAGCTCGACATGCTGAGAGTCAAACAGCAGGCCGTGGGCGCTTCGTTTCATGTCGGCGAGGGAGGCCTGGGCCGGGCGAAACTCGGCTGGGTTTATAGCTCGTCGTTTGCGTCGGAAGGGACGATCGGCGACGTGGTCGTCAAGGGCGATGCGATGGGCTCGGCCTTCGCCAGCAACATCAACAAAGGCTCCGACGGCATTTTCGGCACGATCGACGATTTTGTCGTCGATCCGGACGCCACCGGCTACATCAGTAGTCTCAAATTCCGCGGCAACGTCGGCGGCGCGTACCCCAGCCAGATGATCGACGTCGTTTCGAGCGACACCATCGGCGACGTGCAGACGCGCCGCTCGCAGCATTCCAATGTCTTTCAGTGCCAGTACGTCGCCTCCAGCGCGTTTCCGCTCAGCGTCCTCCAAGAGTCGGCCACGGCCACCGGCTACGACGACAATGAAATTTGGATCGCGGTCTATGGGAAGCAGGAAGGCGGCACGCACGACGGCGACTTCTACTATCTCGATCCCACCCAGATCCGCAATGGAATTCCTGTCCTGACGACTACGGCAAACATCACGGGAAGCATCACGACATCCTCGCCGCCGACACTGCCCAGCTTTACGCTCGCGCAGTGGGAGAACATGGCCAGCGCCTGGGGCAGCAATCTCGCCTTTCCTGTGACGCCCGCCAACATCGACTGGTCGGGCCGCATCTTGATTTCAGTCGGCGTACCCGTTCAGGCTCAGGTCGACTCGAACGGCACCGTTGCCGCTCCCAGCTCGGCCAGCGTTACCGATCCGGCGACTGGCTCGATCTACGATTTTTTGGAGTTCACTGTCACCGGCGCCACGACATCCGCACCGGCGCCAAGCCTCGACATTGATACGTCGCAAGTGGACTCGTTCGGCCTGCCGATCAAGCTGCAATTGTTCCAAGACGTTGCCGGCACGCAACCGTTCAACCTGAGCGTTTCGGGGACGATTTCCGGCAACACGATCAGCGGCATCACGAATCTCAACACCTTGATCAGCCAGGGCCTGGCTTTTGGACAACCAGTCGTGGCATCTGGCATTCTTGCACCGGGCACCATCATTACCGACTACGACCCCAGCGGGCCGACGGGGACAATCACGCTGTCGAAACCGGCGCTGACCAGCCCGACGGGCACTCAGTCGTTCACGGTTGAGATGTCGGGGCCCGTCGGTGTGGCCGCTTATAGCAGCGAGCTGATGGGCGACGGCTCGGCGTCGCTCACGGCCTACATCAACAGCAAAATCGCCGCCGGCAGCGAACAAGCCCGCCCATTTCTCGAGAACGCGTCTCCTTTCCTGGCATCCGGTCCGGTGCAAGTTTTCGGCGCCACGTTCGATGCCAACGACATCGTCATCACGACGACGGGCCTGGAAACGACCACTGGCGCGCCTCTCCTATCAAACGGCGACAAGGTGCTGATCTCCGGCGTCCAGGGCAACACGGCCGCCAACGGGATTCACACCGTCACGAACGTTGTCAGCAATGGCACTGCTTCTTCATTCACGCTCCAGGGCGTCAAGGGGAATGCCGCCTACACCGGCTTTGGAACCTGGTCGCTGGTGATCGAAGACACGTCGACCACGGGCGCGTACATCACTTCGGCAACGGCGAGCGTTCCCGCGGTCGGCGACACCGTGACGATCCAGGGCGTGCAGGGCAATACGTCGGTCAACGGCAAGTTCAAGGTAACCTACGTTTCCGGCAGCAGCTTTGCACTTGGCAGCCCGGTCGGCGACACTCCCTATGTCAGCGACACAGGAATCTGGTGGCTTCCCACCGCGAAGACAACCGCGATCACGAATGTGTCGCACACCGGCAGCGGGCCTTTCGTAATCACCACCGGCTACACCGGAAATCTGGCGAACGGCGATCTGGTGCTGATCACCGGCGTCAACGGCAACCCGTCGGCGAACGACGTGTTCATCGTGGAGAACAAAACTACCACGTCGTTCCAATTGAAAAACACGACCGGCAGCGGCACGTACACCGGCGGCGGACAGTGGCGCAAGGTGCAGGCCGTCTCCGGCGCTACGGACGGAGTCGCCAGCGCGATGATGATCTCGACCGACGACACGACGGGTCTTGCGGCGGGAGGAGTCGTCGAGGTAGCCGGTGTCCAAGGCAACACGGCCGCGAATGGCCAATTTGTCGTGACGCAGGTCGTCGCTTCGACGTCGTTCACGCTCGGCAGCCCTGCCGGGAGCGGCCCCTACACCAGCGGCGGAACGTGGACGGGCACCGGCGCCCCGATCGCGATCGCCGACGCCACCAACGGTGGCGAGGTGGTGATTCACGCGTTCAACGCGACGGGGTTAAATGAAAACGACCTGGTTGAGGTGACCGGGATCGTCGGCAACGAGGGGGCCAACGGCGTTTTCAACATCTCGAACATCGATCTCGCTAACAACACTTTTAAGCTCGACGGCTCCTTGGCCAGCGGCTCGTTCGACGTCAACAACAGCCTCGGCACCTGGAAAGTCTTCGCGTCGCTGCCGCGCTTAATCTCGCCCGGCGACCTGGTCGCATCGTTCGACAATCCCGTAGATCCGAGCCAACTCAACAATTACTTTAACGAGACGATCGATGACTTCTTCGTGAAGCACGCCAAGACGGGAGTCGCCGTCAACGGCGGCACGGCGGGCAACGTGCAGTTCAACCTTGTTTCATCCGCCTATAAGAATTTGCAAGGTGTCGCTCAAACCCTGACCTACTCCGGCTACGTCGAGCTCGACAGCACATACAACGCCTACGCGCTAACGCTTAAGGATGGGAGCGGCACCGATGGCACCACTTACAAGATCTATTATCCATTCTATGATTGGAACACGCCGTCCAACTACGCGCCCAAGTTGTCGCAATCGACTGCCACCACGCCACCTTGGATCATTGCGAAAGGCTGGAACAATCAATCGGCTTCCCAGATGATCTTGGCCTGCGACGCGTTCTTCGCCGACAACAACGCCCGGGCCGCCTACGACATGACCGGGCAGAGTGCTATCCCCGTGCTCGGCGACTTGGAAAACTCGATTTCCGCCGCGTTCAACCGGGGCATTGTGCTCGATGACGCGAGCACTTGGAGTGACAACACGACCTGGTTCCCAGACGAAGGCACCTACAACTACTGGGTCGAGTACTGGCATCTCGACGGCATCGCGTACAACGACCTGGCGTACGCCTTTGCCTACGACGACAAGTTCGGCTTCAGCACGAACATCGGCGCCACCAACCCGGGCCTGACGCAAATCACGCTGGGTGATTGGAGCAGCAACTCACTGGCCGTCAGCACGACGATGCTGCAAACTCCTTCGCCGTCATTCGTAGTGCAAAACGGGTCGGTTACGCTATCGGCAAACGTCACGGGCAGTTCGCCTTCCGGCACCGTGACGTTTTTCGTCAACGGCCTGCCGATCAACTCAGCCAACTACAGCAATACGGCTCCGCTGCAACAGGTCCAGCTAAGCGGCGGCGCGGCAACGATCACGGCGCTGCTGCCGAATCTGCCGAATCCGGCGAACACGCCCAGCGGTGGCGGCACGTACACAGTGACTGCCGTCTATTCCGGCGACTCGAACAATCGGCCAAGCATCGGATACGCCACGATCAATGTTAACGAGCTCGGCGTTTCGTTGTCACCCGCTAGCACCGCAGTCGGCCAAACCACTCAGATCACGACGGCGATTCCGGGGAGTGATTACAACGGAACCATCTCCTATACGATTTCCATGAGCGACGGCAGCAATCCGATTTCGTTTGCGACTTCCACCACTTCGCCGACGGCGTCGAACACGGTCACGTCCGTGGCGATTCCAAATAATGTGGTCACCTTCACGGGCGACGTGACGCCTCCGGGAATGCAAAGCCAAACGAACAAGATCACCGGCATCTCGAGCATGGTCGACCTTGAAGTCGGTCAAACAGTTTCAGGAACCGGAGTGCCTGCGGGCACGACAATCTTGAGCGTCGGCGTTGATTCGATCACGTTGAGTAATCCTGTGCCAGCGGAGAGCAACATTACGTTCACGACGGACGGACTTGGCGCGACGCTGCTGGTGACGGCCAACTTCGTTGGTGCCACGAATTCCGATCCGTCTTATTCCGGCTTTGCATACTTGACAATCACCTAGGCACGATTCGTTTGATTTGAGCGATCACCGCCATGTCCGGACCGGCCGAATACATCCCCGGCGTCTGCAACATCGGCCGGGCCGAGGTGCGGCAGCGGTGGCGAATTGGTTGGATTGGGCTCGCGGCAACTGTCGGTGCGTGGATCACTTGCTCGTTACTTGGAGTCGCGCCGGCGTGGCGGCTCGCGCTCTTCGTGCCGGCGTCGATCGCGGCGACGGGTTTCCTGCAGGCGGCGTGGCACTTCTGCGCGACGTTCGGCGTGTTGGGCCGGTCGAACTTTGGACCGACAATTGGGCACACCGACACAATTGAGCAGGCAGAATTCCGTCGGCAGGATCGCCGCACCGCGCTCAAGATTATCGCGCTCTCTTTGCTCGCCGGCGCCGTGGTGGCCGCGGCGGCGTACGATTTGTCCCTCTGAGCTCAGCCTTCGTCGCCGGACGGGCCGTACATGCCCGGGATCGGCACGCCGTTGAGCATCAAGTACGCCAGCAAGAACGCCCGGTGGTGGACGATGTGGTTGATCACAAAGCTGCGGACGACCGTGTAGCGCGGCATCGTGAAGAGCGGTTTGCCTTCCATCAATAACGACCACTGCTTAAAAAACTCTTCGTCCGAGGTCTTGGCGATCGCTGCCCGCGCTTCGGCGGCATGTTTGTCGAACTCGGTCAGCATCTGTTCTTTGCTCGTGAGCATCGGCGTGCGGTACGGTTCGCCGCCCGGCGGCTGGATGTCCCAAGAATCGCCGCTGAGAGTACCTTCGACCCAGAAGGGGATTTCGGCCAGATGCGAGCCGACCCAACCGATCGTGTGCGATTTCGGCGTCGCCTGCCAATCGAGCTTGTCATTGGGAATTCGCTCCAGCACTTTGCGGGTGCTCGCCATTTCCTGATCGAACTCGGGCAGCAGCAACTCGGAAATATTCATCTCGCTGTTCCTTTTTCGTGGGCCTTTTAATTGGGCATTTTCGATTCGCCTAATTCGCTTGGACAGACGTAACGCTCGCTTCGCAAACCGAGTATCAGGTTACGCGTGACGAATCGACAGGTCCACTCCCAGGAATCCGGCAGTTTGGCGGCGCAGGAAACCACCATCATCGAGAATTAACAATTGCCGTTTCCGGCATTGTCGGGCTTAGCGGGCGACGCGTCGGTAGTTCGAGCAGCCAGGCCGCCTGCTCGCGCTGGGCGTCGGCCAGGTCGGCCAGGTAGCGGATGTTGCCCCCTTCTCGCGCCGCCACGGGCACGCCATCGAGAAACGCGATGCGATTGGCGCGGAGCGCCGGCACGCGGGGAATCGAAGAGATGACGCCGACCAGATTGAGCGGATCGGCGGCCGAGATGACTCGCCATTCGGACGCTGCCGGCACGTCGCGCATTCGCCGCAGCCGGTCCACGGCGTCGCTCAGCGCGAACTGTTCGCCGGCCACGCCCGCCACGAAGCGCCCGCCGCGGATTTCGCCGCGCATCTCCAGACGGCGGAACACCGCGACGAGCTCGCGCCACGTCGGCGCGAGAACTTCGCGCGCGAGGAGATCGCGAAACACGACGCCGTAACGGTCCAGGAGCAAGCGAGCCCAGCGTTCCGCGCGGTCTTCGGCGGCAATCGGCGCGACAAAGGGCGGGAACCGCGACCAGCGGCCGCTCTTCGAATAGGCGCTGCGGCGCCGAGCGGCGACCGGCGACTTATTGTGCCGATCACGGCGCTTCGCTTTCGGCTGGTGTGACATCAACGAGCGGACGGCGGCAAATCCGTCGGACGTGACTAGCCCCAATGCAGCGAGTTCGCGGAGTGCGTTTTCGACCTGCGTGGGCAACAGCCCGGTTGCCGCGAGCAAGTCGTCGAAGAACAAGGCACCATGCTTTTCAAGCGCTTCGTAGGCTGCTTGCGCATCCCACCGCGCGTAACCGGTGACCATCGTCCGCTCGACGGGCAGGATCCAGGCCAGATCGCTCCGCTCGACGAGCGCGATCGGCACGGCGCGAGTCAAAATCTGGCCGCGGCCTTCGTCGGTCATTCGCGGCGGCAGCGTGCGTCCCCACACCACTTCGCCGGCCGTAAACAATTCATCCAGCCAGGATGCTTCGTAATCGGCGAGTCGTGACGCGAAGAGATCTTCTTCCCAAGCGCCGGCGGGCGCTTCGAAGCCGGTTAATTGCCGCAGTCTGCGGCGCAACCCGGCGCGGCCACCCTGCTCTTGACCCTGGATGCCGTGATGAGCGAGCAGGAAGCGGAAATAGGTATTGGCGTCGACGGGCTGCACTCGCTCACGCAAGCCTTCGAGCGTGAGCCGGTGGATGCGGGCCAGCAGCCGCCGTTCGCACCATTCAATTTCTACTGCAGCTGCCGTGAATTGTCCGCGCAGGATCACGCCCTGCGATTCCAGTTGTTCGAGCGCGATTTCGACAGACCTTGGATCGAGGGCCAGATCGACGGCGATCTGCCGCGCCGTCACGGGTCCGCAGATTTCCAATCGGCCCCGGACGAGCTGCAGTCGCGCTTCGTCGACCGGCACTT
>JBFWSG010000121.1:0-7722 GCA_050248495.1 Pirellulales bacterium
ATCCCAATCCAGCAATACCCGTTCTCGCAGATCAATCGAATAAGCTCGCATCACGGACCCTCCTGGATCCGCTCAGAATAATCTATCCGAACCAGCTAGCAGAACAGCAATCGGAAAGGCGCTCTAAACATACATTTGTACTGCCTCCAACCCAATCACACTGATTGAGGATATACAGAAATACTCGTCCAGGTCCGTTACCGAGGCAACGTTGGCGCTTCTTGAGATTTCTTGAGGTGGTTTCAGCCCAGGCCGCTAATTGCACGGCCCCCGGGGGCAGGGTATAAATCTGCTACGTCGCCGGGACGTGGGGCTCATTCGACGTACTGCATGTGAAGAAGCACCATCGCATACGTGATAATTGCCGCGGAATGGCAAATCCGTCCCGTTCCGGCGATTCCGTTTCGGCCTAACGCGAGTTCCATGGCGCCGCCATGACATGGCTAATCAATCGGAGGCACTCCATGGCGTTACAGGATGAAATCCTGAAGCAAAGCGCCCAGATCAAGACCGACTCGTACCCAATGTCCATTGGCGAGTTGATGAACTTGTACCGGGACAACGAACTCGACGTCCATCCGGAATTTCAACGAATCTACCGTTGGACGGACAGCCAAAAGACTCGGCTGATCGAATCAATTTTGCTTGGCATCCCAATCCCGCCAATCTTTGTAGCCCAGCGCAAGGATGGGGTTTGGGACGTCGTCGACGGGGTTCAGAGGTTGTCCACGATCTTCCAGTTTGTTGGAGAACTAAAGGACGAGAACGGTAAGCAAATGCCGCCGCTTGCGTTGGAGGCTACAAAGTTTCTCCCATCGCTCGGCGGAAAGACTTGGATTGGCGAGAATTCCTTCACGCGCGATCAGCAGCTCTACATCAAGCGCGCGAAAATCGACGTGAATATAGTTCTCAAAGAGAGCGACGATAAGTCCAAGTACGAGCTGTTTATGCGGCTCAACACCGGCGGTACCGCCCTTTCGCCGCAAGAAGTGCGGAACTGCCTGATGGTGATGGCGTATCCCGAAACTTACGCGTGGATTAGGGAACTCTCGGAGGACACGGACTTTATTAATGCTGTGTCGCTATCGGACCAACTAACCTCTGAGCAGTACCCCATGGAGTTAGTTACGAGGTTCCTAGTGTTTCGGACGCTGGCGGTAAAAGAACTGTCGGCAGTTGGCGACATTGGGGACTTTCTGAATGGCAAGCTTGAGGCGCTTCATAAGCTATCAAAGAAGCAGAGAGAGATAGAAGAGGCGGCGTTTCGAGAAACTTTTCGGACCTTATCCAGAGAACTCCAGGACGATGCTTTTCGGCGCTTCGACGCCAATAAATCAAAGTGGCTTGGGGGATTTTCGATTTCGGCCTTCGAGGTCGTGGCCCTCGGAATTGGCTACAACGTGCCGTCCTCGGGCGCATACAAAGTGCCGAAGAAACTAACTGAGCGTGTGCAGTCCATTTGGGCGAACCCGGAATTCACAAGCAACTCCGGATCGGGCGTAAGAGCATCAACACGAATTCCACAAATCGTGCCACTTGGACGAAGGCTTTTCGCCCCATGATAGTGATTAGGACAATCACAGACTTGCAGGCCGAAATGGCTGGAGATTTCGCTTGGCGAAAGAAGGAATTGACGCTATTGAGGTCGACAGTTTACGCGCGCCGGAACGACGCCAACCTAAACGCATTCATACGTAGCGCAGTCGCGCTGCTCTATGCGCATTGGGAGGGCTTCGTGAAGTTTGTCGGAACTTCATACTTGGAATTTGTCGCCCGACAGCACGTTCGACATTGCGACTTGGCTACGAATTTTCTCGCCGTAGCCATGGGTCGGGCGATTTTCGATGCGTCTACATCCAAGAAAATGGCTGGAAGAATTGGCATCGTCGATTTCTTTCGCAATGGACTGTCTCAGAAAAGCAATATCCAATGGCAGGGTGGCGTCAACACTAAGGCAAATCTTGGGGCTGCAGTACTCCAAGAGATCATCCTGAAGCTCGGACTCGACTACGCGCCACATCAAACGAAAGAAAAGTTGATCGACGAAAAGCTATTGAGAAACAGGAACCACATCGCCCATGGGCAGTACTTGGTGGTCGGCTACGATGAATACATGGACCTTCACGTGGAAATCCTCCGACTGATGCAAGTTTTTTACGACCAAGTTGAGGATGCCGCCATGGCTCGCAAGTACCTGACGACTCCACCTGTTGCCGCCCCTGTTGCCCAGCCCAATCCCTAGTCTGCCACCCGCGCACCAGACGCCCTTTGTAGACAACCGTGAAACCCGGCCGGAGACCCAGCAATGGCACGAGTCGAATGCCACGCACGGTTCGATACATGCGTTGTCCATGAGATATACATCAGCCGGCAGGGCGAGGAATTGCAGATACAAGTATGTAAGAAAGATGGCGTATTTGTTTGGACGACCGTCGTCAAAACCGCCGATCTGCTCGCCGGCATTGCCGAAACATTAAAAGCCGAAGCGACCTAGGCCGGAAGTCAGAGCTTACCATTTATCATCACCGAGGGTGCCATGGCACATGAAGTTCGCGTCAAGAGTGACGTTGTCATTGTCGGACACAAAGACGTCGAAATCGTCGTCAGCGATAACGGCGAGAAACTCGGAACCATTCTAGTAAGCAAGGGAAATATCGAATGGCTACCGCGCGGCAACTCTGTGAATAAGCGGAGGCTGAGTTGGGCAAAGTTCGCGGACTTCATGGAAATGCGCGGCAAGCCAGTAAAGAAGCGCTAAGTACACGCGTGGCCCACCGTAGGTTCTTGCCTCGGTGCCAACACGTAAAGATTAACCACCAGCTGGATACGCATCATTAAATCTGCCGAGCCAACAAATGAGTTCCTTTGGAAACGGGCCGCCCGGCCCCTGGGACCACAAGTTCACCTTCGTCGAGGGTCCGGGCAGTTGCTTATCGACTCTCATTGGATTCTGCTTGTTTCTGGTGGTCGTCGCGGCGGTGAGGCACTTCTTTTTCTAAAAGCAGTAATGCACGTGCTACGAATTCTTCAGCCCCGTTCGCCTCTCGCAGACTCGTTACCATGACGATCAACGAAGCCTTCGCCATTCTGCACTCGTTGCCGCCCGAGTGGGGCGCGACCGAGTCCGAAATCTCCGCCGTCGAAGCGACGCTCGGGGTTCGCCTGCCGGCCACCTTGCGCGAGCTGATGCGCTGCACCGGGCGGAAGGAGCACATCGAATGGCTGTTCCCCGAGCGCGAAATCGGCTCCGTGGATGAACTTCCCGAGCTACAGGAGATTGCCGCCGAAATCCTGGCCGGTGATCCGACCGACCTCCACCCGCCGTTTCCGTTCGTAACGCTCTCGCAGCATCAAGGCTATTACTTCAGCTTCGTGCGTGCGGGCGACGCCGACGCCGATCCAGTTTTGCTGGGCTACAACGAAGGGCGCGGCTGCGTGCTCTCCGACGGTGTGTCGCTCCGGAAGCAAATCGCCCAGGCGGTAATGCGGGCGGTGATGCGAACTTAGCGCCGCAGCCAGAGTCAGCCGTCGAAGCCAGCTCTCACTCAACGAGCGGACTATTCCCGATTGAAGAATTCTTCGGCGTCGTCTTCCATTTGTTCGCTGGTAGATCGATCGTCAAACGACGAAAAGACGGAGTCGATGACAATCCGCCCGGCTTCACCAGGGTCCCATTTCCAGCCGCCATATCGGCTGTAGGTGCAGCCCGCCACGGCGCAGAAGCTAAGTATCGCGGCAAAGAGTACAGCACGCCGAGTCATCGCGGAAGTAGTAGCATTCCCCACTGGCGGGGACAACATCAGTTCTGCGCTCAGCAATGTCGACGCGTCGTCACAGATTGCAAATCGCTAGCAACTTGAGTTCGGTTTTCGGTCGCGTTCATTGGCCTAGCGTCGCGCGGACTAGCTCAAAGCCAATGAGGAAAATGCCGGCGTCGATCACGAGGTGGCTCAACCACGGCCCCGCGAGCGAGCCCGTGCGATCATAGAGCCAGGCCCAGAACGCGCCGCCGATCGCCACCGCGGCCGAGAAGAGCCAGGTGAGCGGGCTGGTCCAGCCGAAATACATGGCGAGCACCAGCACGTGGTGCGACGCGAAGGCCAGCGACGACACGGCGATCGCGGCGCCGAGCGGCACGAGGCGCCGCAGCTGGCCGAACACGAACCACCGCCAGTAGTACTCCTCCAAAAACGAATGGATGAGCGAGTAGAAGAGGCCCAGCGCCGCGTACTTGGCGACCGAGTCGATGCCAAAGCCGGCGATTTTGGCACGCATCGGCTCGATGGCCGCTTGAAAGGCGGGGAGCGGTGCGAGGACGAAGCGAAACACGCCCCAGCCGGCGAGCGTCACCAATAGGCCGAAGCCGACGCCGAGCGCGACACCGCGAGTCGTGAACCGCTGCCAGGCGATCCGCTCGCGGAGCACCCACACGACCCACACCAGCGGAAACGCAAATTGAACCAGCTTCAGCGTGCCCATCACGGTCCGCTGGACGCCTTCCCCAGCGGCGGCCGCCTGGATGAAGTAGGCCCAGGTCAGCACCGTCGGGAACACCAGCGCGAACAACAGCCCGGCCCAGGCGAGTCTACGATTGGCAGGTGGGGCTGCTGGCAGTGCCGGCGGCTGGAATGACTCTGACGGCTGAGGCAGGGAATTCTGCATGGCGCAAGCATAGCGAGCGGCTCGGGGGCAGGCAGCGGCAATTGGCCGTTTACCGCAGCGTGCCCGGTGGGGTATGTTCGGTTATTCGCCCCGCTCACCAAACAATTGGCGCGAACAAAGCCGCGCAGTCCTAAGCACGCTCATCCTCCCCCTTCCCCACTCCACCTTCCCCTTTCGGTCCTCCCTTCCGCCATGCATTTTCGCCGCGTTTGTCTGGAGTCCTTCGGCTACACGCTCCCCGCGGAGATCGTCACCACGGCGGAAATCGAGCGGCGGCTCGAACCGCTCTACCGGCGGCTGCGGCTCCCCGAGGGGCGGCTGGAGCTCATGACGGGCATCCGCGAGCGGCGGTTCTACGAACCCGCGACGCGGCCCAGCGCGGTCAGCATCGAATCGGCCGCCAAGGCGATCGAAGCGAGCGGCATCGACCGGCGGTACTTCGGCGCGCTGGTGCACGGCTCGGTCTGCCGCGACTATCTCGAGCCGGCTACCGCCTGCCGCGTGCACCACGGCCTCGACCTCCCCGGCGAGGCGATGATCTACGACGTCTCGAACGCCTGCCTCGGCTTGCTCACGGGCATGATCCAGGTGGCCAACATGATCGAGCTGGGCCAGATCCGCGCCGGCGTGATCGTCGGCACCGAGAGCGGCCGCGACCTGGTCGAAAACACGATCGCCCGGCTCAACGCCGACGAGTCGCTCACCCGCGACTCGATCAAGGACTCGATCGCGTCGCTCACCATCGGTTCGGCGAGCGTGGCGATTGTGCTTTGTGACGAGGAACTCAGCCGCACCGGCAACCGGCTCACGGGGGCAGCGGTCTACTGCGACACCAGCCACCATGAGCTCTGCCGCAGCCGCGGGCTCGAAGCGATGATGGACACCGACAGCGAGATGCTGATGCGGCGAGGGATCGCTACGGGCGTCGAAACGTTCCGCCGCTTCCTGGGCGTCGTCGGTTGGGAGCCGGAAGAAATTCAGCGCACCTTCTGCCACCAGGTCGGCGCGACGCATCGCAAGCTGATGCTCGAATCGCTCGGCCTCGACATCGCCAAGGACTTTGCCACGCTCGAAACGCTCGGCAACACCGGGGCGGCGGCGCTGCCGGTCACCATGGCGATCGGCATCGAGCGGGGTTTGCTCGCACGCGGCGACCACGTGGCCCTGCTCGGAATCGGCTCGGGGATCAACTGCCAGATGCTTGCCGTCCAATGGCAGAAGTCGGCGGTGGAGGCCGAGCCGCGGCGGCCGTTGGAAGTGGCGGGAGAGGCGGCCCGGTAATCGTCACATATTGGCGACGATCAGCACCACGATGAGAATCACGACGCCCACGCCGCCCAACAGCGCCAACAGGCCCCACGGCGGCCCCTGGCTCGGCGGCACATAGTTCGGCGGTTTGAGCGGGTTGTATTGGGCCCGTGCGGCCACCTTCCGCTTGATCGCCTCGATCTCGGGGTCGTGCAGCTCCTCTTCGATGAGCGACCGCTTCGACGAGCCCCCCTTGATCGTAGAACTCTTCTTCGTCACGAGCACGTCGCTCGAAGTGACAAGATCGGCGTCCGCCGACGTTTTTTCCGGCGCTGTTTCTTCATCCGCCTCCTCGGCCGAGGGCTTGGCTTCTTCATCGAGCGGCGCGAGGCCGATTTCTTCTTCCGTGGCGGGAGAAGCGCCGACTTCGTTGAGCCGCTTGGTGTCCCGATCGCCGGAGGAGAGGGGCCGACCGCTGCCGGACGAACCGACGCCGACGCCAGAGCCAAGGGTGAAGCGATTGAAAATGCCGCTGCCGACGCCGCCGCTCGCCTCTTCGTTGCCGGGCGTGTGCCCGCCACCGAGCTTGCGGCCCCGCTCGCCGAGCCATTCGGTGAGCATCTCCGCGACTTCGCCGGCCGACTGGTAACGATCGTCCGGCTTCTTGGACATCATCGTTTCGCAGATTTCCACGAGCGACGGCGGCGCATCCGGCCGCGTCTTGAAGATGCTGTCCGGCTTGGTGGTCTGGTGCTTCAAGAGCCGCTCGGAGATCGAGCCCTCGGGAAACGGCGGCCGCCCGGTGAGCAGGAAGTAGAGCGTGCAGCCGAGGCTGTAGATGTCCGAGCGGGCGTCGGCCTCGTGGCTGTTCAGTGCCTGCTCCGGCGCGAGGTAGTCGGCCGTGCCCAGCACGTTCTCCTCATTGGCCATCGTCAGCGACGCTTCGTCTTCGCTGAGCTTCGCCAGGCCGAGGTCGAGCATCTTCACGGTTTGGTGCTTGTCGAGCAGGCAGTTGGCCGGCTTGATGTCGCGGTGGACGAGACCCATCTCATGGGCGTGCTGCAAGCCATTAGCGACCTGGGCGATGTAGTCGGCCGACGCTTCGTAACCGAGCGGGCCATTCTGGCTCACGATCTGATGGAGGTCCTGCCCTTCGACATACTCCATCACGATGTAGTGGGTGTTCCCCTCATTGTCGATGTCGTAGGCCCGCACGATGTTGGGGTCATCGAGCCGGGCGACCGCCCGCGCTTCGAGGCGGAACCGCTCCAGATAAGAAGCGTCGTTCACGCGGTTGAGCGGGAGCACCTTGATCGCCACCCGCCGCTTCATCAGCTCGTGCTCGGCGAGGTAGACGCTGCTCATGCCCCCCTTGCCGATCTGGCCCAGGAGCTTGTACTTGCCGAGGCGGAAGCCCTTGTGCTTGCCGGCCAGCAGCTTGTCAGCCTGCCAACGCGTGATGAGGCCGGCCTGGATCAGCAGCTCGGCCAGCTTCTCTTGCTCTTCGAGCGCGGACTCTCCGTGCTCGGCGGTGGTCTTTTCAAGGAAGCTCGTGAGCCGAGCCTCCTCCACCAGACCGCTGCGACGCAACAGCTCGATTAGCTTGTTGGCAGCCACCTTCGTCATTGTGGGTTTGTAACCAGACCAGGACCGTGCGGCCGCCCTCGCTCAGGATGGCGGACCTCAGGCCCGGATCATTCGTTTAACGCCTACTAGCCGAAGCGCGACAAGATGAGATGTCGCCCACTTCAATCTGTTCCGCTGTTTCGGTCATCCTTGCCGGCAATCACCCTTCAATTGGGCACCCGCACT
>JBFWSG010000122.1:0-7324 GCA_050248495.1 Pirellulales bacterium
CCGAACGACTCCGCATCACGCGACAAGCGTTCGAGTAGCGCATCGTACGCATCGAGCCAGGCTGCGGCACCTGACGGGGAACGTTGATGCAGCCAAGTGAAGATGCTGCGCTTATCCTCGACCGACTTCGGCAGCTCGCGGACCGTAAACGTCATTTGGCGTCTAGGCCGAATTCGCGTCGCAATTCGGCGGAGTGCTGGCCCGCAATCGTTCCGCGTTCGCCGTTTTTGAAATCAGCGACCGAAGCATTGATCGCCGCCACGTTTTCGGCGTAAAGATCGTTCGACGGATTTTCGGCCCGCCACTGGTCGAACAATTCGTCGAGGCTCTTCCCCGCGTGAATCTGACGCAGGGCAAACTGGTTGAAGCTATTGAGATCGCTTTCGACACTCGACATTTGCAAGTCCCTCGGCTGCCTGGGGCATTCTACCATATCAAGCGACACCCATAGGTTCCCGGCATCAAATTCGACCGCGGAGGAGAGACCGCATTTTCCGAGCTGCCGCACCAGGGTATGCTCAAGAGAGTCATGGAAAATACTTACGATTTCGACGTGATCGTGGTCGGCGCCGGGCATGCGGGGGCGGAGGCGGCGCTGGCGGCTGCGCGATTGGGGGCGCGGACGGCGCTGTTGACGACCAACTGCGACACGGTCGGGCAGATGAGCTGCAATCCGGCGATTGGCGGCGTCGGCAAGGGGCAGATCGTCCGCGAGATCGATGCGCTCGGCGGTTTGATGGGGCGGGCGATCGACGCGACGGGCATTCAGTTTCGCATGCTCAATCGCCGCAAGGGGCCGGCGATGCACAGTCCGCGGGCCCAGGCTGATAAGAAGGCGTATCAGGCGGAAGTCAAGCGGATCATCGAAGAGCAGCGAAATCTGACGCTGCGGCAGGAGGTGGTGGAAGATCTGCTGGTGAATGACGAAGCGCGAATGACGAATGACGAATCGGGCTCCATTGGTCGTTCGTCACTAGGCATTCGTCATTTTCACATCTGCGGGGTGCGGGTGCGTGGGGGTGTCGAGTATCGCGCGCGGGCGGTGGTGCTCACCACGGGGACATTCTTGCAGGCGCTGATGCACACCGGTGAGGTGCAGACGCCGGGCGGACGTGCCGGGGAAGGCACGACGGCGGGAATCAGCGGGGCGCTCGTGCGGCTCGGCTTTCGGCTGGCGCGGTTCAAGACCGGCACGCCGCCGCGGCTCAATGGGCGGACAATCGACTACGCACGCACCGAGCTGCAGCCGGGCGACGACGAGCCGGAGCCGTTTTCATTTCTCACCGACCGACTCGACGTCCAGCAGTTGCCGTGCTACATCACATACACGAACCAATCGGTACACGAGTTGATTCGCGCGAATCTGCACCGCGCGCCGATGTACAGCGGGCAGATCCAGTCTAGCGGGCCTCGTTACTGTCCCTCGATCGAAGACAAGGTCGTCCGCTTTGCCGACAAGGACCGGCATCAATTGTTTCTGGAGCCGGAAGGCCGTCACACGCGCGAAGTCTACGTGAACGGCATCTCGACCAGCTTGCCGCGCGACGTGCAGGAGGGGCTGTTCCGTTTGATCCCGGGACTCGAACGTGCCGAGATCATGCGCTTTGGTTACGCGGTCGAGTACGACTACGCGCCGCCCGATCAATTGCAGCCGACGCTCGAAACAAAACTGGTTGGCGGGTTGTACTTCGCCGGTCAGATCAACGGGACGACGGGATACGAGGAGGCCGCTGCCCAAGGTCTGGTGGCCGGCGCCAACGCGGCGCTGGCGCTGCTCGGGCGCGAACCGTTGGTGCTCGACCGCGATGCCGCGTACATCGGCGTATTGGTGGACGACCTGGTGACGTGCGGCGTGGATGAGCCCTATCGCATGTTCACGAGCCGCGCGGAGTATCGGCTGCTGTTGCGTCACGACAACGCCGATCGCCGTTTGACGCCGCTCGCGCACGAGCGCGGCCTGGTCGATGATGGCCGTTGGCAGCGCCTGCAAGAAAAGCTCGCTCAGATCGAATGGGTGCGGACTCTGTTGGACGCCACGTGGATCGAGGAAGTGCAGCTGACAAAGTACTTGCGTCGACCGGAGACCGAGTGGGCCGACGCAGTCGCGCGATTGCCGGAGCTGGCACACGTTTCGCCGGAAGTGGCGAGTCAGGTGCTGTGCGACGTGAAATACGCGGGCTACGTGGCCAGGCAACAGACCGAAGTCGACCGCCAGAAGCGGCTCTCCGAGAAACGGATCCCCGCGAGCTTCGACTACGGCCGGCTGGCCCAACTGCGGGCCGAGGCCCGCGAAAAGCTTTCGCGCGTGCAGCCGACGAACCTGGCCCAGGCGAGCCGGATCAGCGGCATCACGCCGGCCGACATCGCTCTGCTGATGGTGCACCTGGAGGGTAGGCGTTCACCGGCGCGAAGCTAGGGCGGAATGCTGCTACCAGGCCTTTTACGCGAGAGAAAACTCTGCAAACCACGCCGCTTTCGCAGTGTTCAACAGGTGTCCAGGCCTGCGTCTGTGCGCACCGGGGGCGACGCATATTTTCTTCCTTCCGGTTCGAGGGTCGATGTAAGTTCATATGCGCAAATAACTTGCGCGTCTGCGAACGATATTGACTCTGCCCCTGGCTTCGTTATAATTCGCAAACATCCTGGCAAGGCAGGCAACTTCGGAAGCTGTGGCGGAGCCTGCTGATTGCAGTAGTCCGTAAAATTGTGGAAGTGATATCCACTTGCGGGTTCTGCGGATGCCAGGAGTTAAAGGCGAACTTCGTCACAAGTTCTCATACGGCGCGGCCGGATGGTCAACGGACTCACCAAGCCGCGGGTGTGAGACATGGATTGTCTGAAAGACTGGATCGTCGGAAAGACAGGGATCGTCCCACCATCAACTAGGGAGAGGGGTGGTTGAGCGTATGAAAACAGTATTTACCACTGGCGAAGCCGCCAAGATCTGCAAGGTCTCCCAGCAGACTATCATTCGCTGCTTCGATTCCGGCCAATTGAAGGGCTTCCGGGTCCCCGGCAGCCGGTTCCGCCGCATTCCGCGCGATCAGCTGTACGCGTTCATGCGCGACAACGGCATCCCGACCGATGCGCTCGATAGCGGGAAGCGGAAGATCCTGGTCGTGGATGATGACGAGGACCTGGTCGAGCTGATCGTCGATCAACTGGAGCGCGACGGCCGGTTCGAGGTCCGCAGCGTGAACAACGGCTTTGGCGCCGGCATGCAGATCAAGGAGTTCCGGCCCGATCTGGTCGTGCTCGACGTGATGCTGCCGGATATCAACGGCATCGAGGTCTGCCGGCTGGTCCGCAGCGACAAGACAATGGACGAGGTGCGGATCATTTGCATCTCAGGCATGGTCGAGCCGGAGCGGATTCAGCAGCTCAAAGACTCCGGCGCGAACGAGTTCATGAAGAAGCCGTTTGACGTCGAGGCGCTCGTCGAGCGCGTCTGTCAGCTGCTCGACGTCGAGACCGCGACGACCAGCTAGTTCGCGTCGCAGTCTCCTTCTGCATCGGCAGCGGTCGCCAAAAATGGGAACGGACGCGATGGGCGATTCGAGCGCATCGGGTGCCGAATTTGAAGCCCGACTGGAGCGGGAAAAGCTCGCCGCGCTCATGGAGTTGGCCTACGGGGCGGGCCATGAGATCAATAACCCGCTGGCCAACATCGCCGCCAGGGCGCAGACGCTGCTTGACGACGAGCGCGATCCGGAACGACGCCGCAAGTTGCTGGCGATTCATCGGCAGGCGATGCGGGCCCACGAGATGATCGCGGACCTGATGCTGTTCGCGCGGCCGCCGAAGCTCGAGCTGGCCCCGGCCGATCTGCGGCAGATCGTGCGCGACGTGGTCGAGGAGCAGCACGAATTTGCGATCGAACGAGCGATTGAGCTGCAATGCGACGTGAGCGACGCGGCGGTGGACGTGCAGGTGGACGCGACGCAGCTGGCGGTGGCGATATCGGCCTTGATCGTCAATGCGATCGAAGCAGTGGGACGCGACGGCCGCGTCGAGGCGGTCGTCCGCGAGTGGGCGGAGGCCGGCGTACGATCGGCGGAAGTGATCGTCCGCGACAACGGACCGGGGATATCCGAGCAAGTCCGCCGGCATTTGTTCGATCCATTTTTCAGCGGTCGCGAGGCGGGACGGGGCCTGGGGTTTGGGCTGTCGAAGTGTTGGCGGATTGTCACCGATCACGGCGGCCAGATTGTGGTGAACAACATCGAGGGGGGCGGGGCGGAGTTCACGATCCTGTTGCCGCAGCGGTAACGCGCTACGCCGCAGGCGGCGTTCTCGACAATCGCAACGTGCCATCAATGCTAGCAGTCGGCGGTGGTCCACTTGTCGACCGATGCGCGGATGTCTTAAGCTGGTTCTCGACCCGAGTTGGTCGCGCGGCACGGACGACCGTAAGCACCCCTTCGGCAGGCTATGAACACGACGGATCTGGTTCACTTTTCCCCAGCGGAAGCGCCCATACGGCCCTCCGCAAGTCGACTTGCCCTCGCTCCTTCACGCTACGAACTGGCGCCAGCCGTTCGGCAGGCGATTGTTCACGCGCGGCAATATTTGAGCTTCGAGCAGCGCGTGGATGGTTCCTGGGCGGGCGCGACGACGGGCGACATCGCTTCACTGAGTCAATTGGTGCTGCTGTTCGCCTTTCTCGGGCGGCAGCAGGATGATCTTTGCGAATGCTCTCGCCGGGCGATTTCGAGGCGGCAGCGCGCGGGCGGCGGCTGGCTACGCACGCCGGACGGAGAGTTCGACCTCGATGGCAGCGTGCTGGTGTATTTTGCGCTCAAACTCGTCGGTGAAGATGCCTGCAGCACACACATGGCCGACGCTCGGCGTGCGATTCGCGCGCATGGCGGGGCCGATCGTTGCAGCGAACGGGCGCGGCGGTGGTTCGCGCTGTTGGGGCAGATCGATTACGAGCTTTGTACGCCGGCGATGCCCGAGTGGCTGCTCGCATCATCGCTCGCTCAGGATTCAACGTCGCACGAGCTGCTCGATTTGGCCATTCGATCGGTGGTCTGGGCAGTGCGGCCGCGGCGTAAAATCGATTTGAAATGCGGGGTCCGCGAGTTGTTCGTCGATCCGCCGCGCAATTGGACGCCGGCGCAGCGCGACGGATCGCGATTGGCCGCCCCGTGGAAACGTTTCTGGTCGAGCTGCGAACGGGCCGGCCTGGTGCCGTTTCGTCGCCGGGCGCTGGAGCGGGCGAGTTTTCTGCTCACGGAAGCTGCGGTTGAGTCGCCATTCGTCGACCTGAGTTTCGAGGAACTGGCATGGCAGTGGATCGCGCTTTCGGCGTTAGGATTTCGCGACTCGTGTCGCGCGATCCGGGCCTGCGAACGGCGACTCGAAATGCTGATTGCCGTCGACGAGACGTCCGACGAAGCCCGCTCCCAGCCGACGACGACGCTGACGGCAGACACGTCGCTGGCGCTGGCGGCACTGGCCGAGAGCGGACTCGGGCGCGACCAGGCCGTCGTGGCCAGTGGCGTGCGTTGGATCTTGGAGCACCGCGCGCAGGCCGTTCGAGCGACTGCGAAAGCGCACGAAATGCTGCAGCTTTTGCGGGCGCTGACGGCTACTCAGAACGATTGTGCCGCGGCGGATTCCAGCCTGCCGCCGAAGCTGCGGGTTCTCGATGACTGCGACTCGCGCAGCGCCGCTCTCGACTTGGGAGAAGTCCCATCGACCGAGACGATTCAGCAGGGTGTCGACCGGTTGGTGAGCTGCCTGAGCGTTGAGCAGCGGCCGGACGGAGGTTGGAGCGACAGCGAATTCGCCAGGGGATTACGGAATTGCGGCGTCCAGCACGCTGCCGGCCGCCGCTGCGGTGCAAGTACTGCCGAGCTGACGGGCGATGTGCTCGAATCGATCACGACCGGTGGAATTTGGGTCCGGGCCGTTTGCGAACGGTCGATCGCGCGATTGCGAACATTGCAGCTGGGCGACGGAAGCTGGGATAGCGCGACGCATGCTCGATTCGTCTACGGCACTTCCAGCGCCGTGCGAGGCTTGATTGCGGCCGGAGTCAGTGCGGATGATTCGACGATCGCCCACGGCGTGAACTGGCTCGTCGTGAATCAATGTGAATCGGGCGGATGGGGCGAGGCCGGCGGCAACGGCGACGAACTCGCATCGGCCGAAGCGACGTCGATTCAAACGGCCTGGGCCGTGGCCGCGCTGGTGGCTGCGGGGATGGCCGATCACGACGCCACGCGGCGCGGGATCGACTACCTGTTGGATGCGCAGTGCGAAGCGGGCGAATGGTGCGACGAAGCGCTCGTCGAACGCGACGTGGCGAACGGCCCCTGGTATCAGAATCGATTGCATTCCACCAGCTGGTCACTTCTGGCGCTCGCCAAATGGCTGCGAGCGATCGACGAACGTAGCGCGGAGCCGGCGACTGCACTACGGCTAGTGTGCGACGATTCTGCACGCTGATTTGGCTGATTGTGGCGTCTCCCTGAGCAACCTATACTTGCGGCATGGGAGTGAACGACACGATCAAGACGGTCAACAGCACGCTGCGCACGCTGCTGGCGATCGTCGTGGTGGGCGGCGCCGGCTATGCGGGCTACATCGGCTACGCCCTCTACAACGAACCGCAGAAGAAGCTGGCCGAGAAACAAGCCGAACTCGAAAAGACGCTGGGCGAATTGAAGGCCAAGGACGCCCAGGTCAACCAGCTCAACGAGAAGCTGGCGCGGCTGGAAGTGGCGATGCGGCTCTTGAAAGTGCGGCGTCGGCTCGCGCGGCTCACCGTGCTCGACCAGCGGCAGGACGTTGCGCTCGGCATGCCGGTGTCGAAGATCGAGTTCGTCGAAATCAACGACCAAGGTCAGCCGATCGGCGAGGCCAAGCAATTCGAGATTCAGGGCGATCTGGTCTACGTCGACTATTTGCGGGTGACGTTCGACGACAAATACGTCGAGCAATCGGATCTCGACCGGGCGACCGCAATTTGTTTGTTTCAACGCATCTTTGGCGAGCACCAGCAGGCGGCCGAGGGATTCTTGCTGGATGAAGTGGGCACGCGGCCGACGGCGTACGCCCGCGGCACGCCGATGTCCGACTTTGAGCAAAAGATCTGGAACGACTTCTGGCTGATCGCCAACGACCCGGAGCGGGCGGCCCAATTGGGCATCTACGCCGCCCATGGCGCGGCGGTGTCGATGCGAGTACAGCCCGGCGCGGTGTATGAAATCGATCTACGGTCGACGGGAGAAATCTCGATTCGCCCCGAATCGCCGCCGCCGAATCCGCCGACGCCGACGGGGTGAACGCTGCCGATTCACTCTTCGAGCAAGTC
>JBFWSG010000123.1:0-7239 GCA_050248495.1 Pirellulales bacterium
GCCCGGGCAGTCGATCAACTCCAAGACACGATCGTAGGCTGTCTCGAAAAGTTCACCACCACCGAATGCAGCCACTACTTCCGACACTGTGGATACTCGGCACGGTAATCTGAAATGCGCTCTAGCGTCCCGAATACGCCACAGGTCCAATCGGACAAGCCACATCCGAAGGTCCGCTCCGCCGCTCAAAACGTCGGATTTTCCCCGGCTCATCCACTATCTCCATTCGCTGGCGGGCCCCCGGAGCCGGAGCTACAATGGCAGGCACCGGGCTACGCAATTCTTGTCGTTTTTGTTATTAATTGCGCACAATCGCCTCTCCCGCGGTTGCACTCGCCCCGGCTGGAGCAGAGTATCCGCATGTCGAGCATTGCCGGAAAGTCCGATCTATCGGGCCCCAATCCCGAAGTGCCAAGTGCGGCGCTGGCGACGCCGGGTCGCCAGCCGCCTGCCGGTACCTGGGAGGAACGTTGGCATCCGCTCCGCGAAGAGTGGGTGATCATCGCCGCTCACCGGCAGAGTCGTCCTTGGACGGGGGCGAGCGTCAACGGCGAGACGGCCGCCGAGCCGACGTACGTATCCGATTGTTATCTCTGCCCCGGCAATGCCCGCGTCAGCAGCGCGCAGAACCCGGCCTATTCCGGCATCTTCGTGTTCGACAACGATTTGCCTTGCGTGGCCGAACATGCACCGCGCGAAATGTCCCCGCCGGCGGGCGACGTGTTTCGCAGCCGACCGGCCGATGGGAAAGCACGCGTCGTTTGTTACAGTCCATTGCACAACACCACGCTCGCCGAGTTGAGTGTGGGCGATGTCGGTGCACTCTTGTCTTGCTGGCAGGAACAGTATCGCGATTTGGGCGCTCGGCCCGAGGTCAACCACGTGTTGATCTTCGAGAACAAGGGCAAAGTAGTCGGTGTCTCGAATCCGCATCCCCATTGCCAGATTTACGCGACAAACTTCGTGTTCAAGACAATCGCGACGGAGGTCGAAGCGTCGGCCCGCCACTGGCAGGAAAAGCGCCGGGTGCTGTTCGAGGACATCATCGCCGCCGAAAAGACCGACGGGCGACGGGTCATTGCCGAGAACGATTCAGCAATCGCCTTCATGCCCTACTTCGCGCGGTATGCCTACGAAACGTACGTCGCGCCGAAGCAGGCTCACCAGAGCATCGCCGACCTGTCGGCCGCAGAACTCGGCGACCTGGCCGCGGTCCTCAAAGAGATGCTGGTGCGGTACGACAATCTCTGGCGGATGTCGTTTCCGTACGTCTTGGTGCTTCACCAGGCGCCGACCGACGGACGCACGGCCGCAGGCTTCCACTTCCACATCGAGTTCCATCCGCCCCTGCGGAGCCCGACGCTGCTCAAATACCTGGCCGGCCCGGAAGTTGGCGGCGGCAGCTTCTTGAGTGACACCTCGCCAGAAGAAAAGGCCGCCGAGCTGCTGGCCGTGCCGACGACGCACTACAAGGCCGCGACGGAGGCATCGTGACCACTGGCTCCGTGACCGCGCTCGCCGAGTTGGTCGACCCCTTGTGCCGCGTCCACGATTGGATTCGCGACGCCGTGCTCTCGGCGTGCGAATATCGTTCGACGACCGAACTGGCCGCCGTCGCCGCCCAAGGTGCCGGCGACGTCACGTTCGAGATCGATCGCGTCAGCGAGTCGGCCTTAGTCGAGCGGCTGGCCAGCGAAATCGCCGAGCGCGATCCGATCGTACTCGTGGGTGAGGGCCTGCCGGATGGCAAAATCGTCTTGCCCGCTGGCGCCCGCGAGTCCGACGCACCGTGGCGCGTGATCGTCGATCCGATCGACGGCACGCGCTGCCTGATGTACCAGAAGCGGCCTGGTTGGATTCTCACTGGAATCGCGCCCAACCGCGGCGACGCCACGACGCTCGACGACATCGAGCTAGCGGTGCAGACCGAGATTCCGCTGGTGAAGCAGCATCTCGCGGACCAGTTGTGGGCCATTCGCGGCGAGGGGGCGCAAGGCGTGCGCCGCAATCGGTTCACCGGCGAAACCACACAATTATCGCTGCAGCCTTCGACGGCAACGGACCTGCGTGACGGCTTCGCCACCTTCAGCCGTTTCTTTCCCGGCGGACGCGACGTCCTCTCCGCGATCGACGATGCGCTGTCCGAACGCTTGTTGGGTAAACGCGGGCGGGGTGAGGCGGCCGTGTTCGACGACCAGTACGCCAGCACCGGCGGTCAATTGTATGGACTCGCAATCGGGCAGGACCGCTTCGTCGCCGACCTGCGGCCAATAGTGCAACACATCGTCGCCCAGCGCGGCCAGGCCCTGGGCCATTGCTGTCACCCGTACGACCTTTGTACAAAGCTGATTGCCGAGGAGGCCGGCGTGATCGTGACGTCTCCCAGCGGCGGACCCGTGACCGCGCCGCTCGACACGGAGTCCGACGTCGCCTGGATCGGCTACGCCAACCGCACGCTGCAGCAGCAGATCGAACCGGTGCTCGCCGAACTCCTCCGCGAATACGAGCTCCTCCCATGATTGATGACTTTCAGCAGCACCTGGCCCGGTTGCGCGCGGTCCCCGATCTGTTTGAACCGGGGCGGCCGATCCTGGTCGCCCGCGCCCCGGGACGCCTCGATGTGATGGGCGGCATCGCCGATTACAGCGGCTCGCTGGTGCTGGAAATGCCGATCGCCGAAGCAGCGTTCGTGGCCGTTCAGTCGGCCGACGATTCGGGAGTCACCATCGTCAGCTTGCCGCAGCAACCGGGCGAATCGGCCCGACGCGTTGTTTTTTCGGGCGACGATTGGAAGCAATTGATCCGCGGCGACTACGAAGCCGCTCGCCGCCGGCTGCACGAGGATCCTGCTGCATCCTGGACCGCTTACATCCTGGGCCCGGCGCTGGTGCTGATGCGCGAATCGTCCGCACGACTCGCTGGCGGCCTGAGGATTCTAGTCGACTCGCGTGTGCCCGAAGGCAAGGGCGTGAGCTCGTCCGCCGCCGTCGAAGTCGCCACGATGCGAGCTGTCGCGGCGCTCGCCAACTACGACGATCTCACTGGAAGTGAACTCGGTCGCCTCTGCCAGGTGGCGGAAAACCGCGTGGTCGGTGCGCCCTGCGGCATCATGGATCAGATGACTTCGGCGCTGGGCCGCGAGCACGAGCTGCTGGCCCTGTTGTGCCAACCGGCGACGGTCGAAGGCTTCGTCTCTGTACCAAAAGGCATCGCGTTTTGGGGCGTCGACTCCGGGATTCGCCATGCGGTCTCCGGGTCGGATTATTCGTCGGTGCGCTGCGGCGCCTTCATGGGCTATCGCATCCTGGCAGAACTCGCCGCACTCGCCGCGAATCCATCCGGCGACGATTCCAACCGCGTCGTCGTCGAAGACACGAAATGGAACGGCTACCTGGCGAATGTCACGCCGGCCGAGTTCCGCGAGCGTTTTGCGGACGCCATGCCCGCAGAAATGTCCGGCCGAGAATTTCTCGCTCGCTATGGCGGCACGACCGACGCCGTCACGCACGTCGATCCCGCGCGAACCTATGCCGTCCGCGAACCCGCGTATCATCCCATCGGCGAGAACGCTCGCGTCCGACGGTTCCGTGAGTTGCTGCAGGCTGAGATCACCGAGGCCGCACTGCGAGAAATGGGCGAGCTGATGTTCGCCGCGCACGCGAGCTATTCCGCCTGCGGCATCGGCTCGGACGGCACGGATCTTTTGGTCCAATTGGTCCGCGAGGCCGGCTCGGCCTCCGGGCTGTATGGCGCGAAGATCACCGGCGGCGGCAGCGGCGGCACGGTGGCGATCCTGGGCCGCGCGGACGCAGGCGCGGACGTCGACCGGATCGCCGCCGAATACACCCGCCGCAGCGGCCGCGAGACGTACATCTTCCGCGGTTCCTCGCCGGGTGCATGGGCAACGCCCGTGCAAAAAGTTACAACTTAGTTGAGGGCGTCCGGGAATTGCGGGTGGCACGTCCCTGAGGCTCCGCCGAAGGGCGTGGTTGTACGTTAAGGCATGACACCACGCCCGTCGCTGGAAGCTCCTGGCGTGCCACCCTTAGGGCAATCTGAATTCCCGGACGGCCTCACATAGTTCCAATTCCGGTTCAGCCAGAGGAACATTTCATGCGTGTATTGGTCACAGGCGGCGCGGGTTACGTCGGCTCGCATGCCGCGAAGTTGCTCGCCGCGAGCGGTCACGAAGTCGTCGTCGTCGACAACCTGGCCGAGGGGCACCGGGCCGCCGTCGGCAAGCTCCCCTTGGTGGAGGCCGACCTGCTCGACGAAAAAGCGATCACCGCAACGCTCAAGCAGCACCGGATCGAAGCCGTGATGCACTTTGCGGCCTTCGCCTACGTTGGCGTTTCCGTCCGCGAGCCGGCCAAGTACTACCACAACAACATCGTTGGGACGCTGGCGCTGCTGGATGCGATGCGCGCCGCCGACGTCGGGCGAATCGTCTTCTCGAGCACCTGTGCCACCTACGGCATACCCACGAAAGTTCCGATCCGCGAGGACCACCCGCAGGCGCCGATCAATCCGTATGGCTTCACGAAGCTCGTGATCGAACGAACGCTCGCCGATTACGCCCATGCGTACGGCCTCGGCTACGCTGCGCTGCGCTACTTCAACGCTTCGGGCGCCGCGGCCGACGGCACGATCGGCGAAGATCACGATCCCGAAACACACCTGATTCCGCTCGTGCTGCAGGTCGCGCTGGGCCAGCGGGAGTGCGTCGACGTCTTCGGCACCGACTACCCAACGCCGGATGGCACCTGCGTCCGCGACTATATCCACGTCGACGACCTGGCCTCGGCCCACCTCGCCGCGATCGAGCGGCTCGGCGACGGCACGGCGCTGAAGCTCAATCTCGGCACCGGCCGCGGCGCGAGCGTGCAGGAAGTCGTGGACATCGCCAGCGAAGTGACGGGCCGCAAGATTCCCACGAAGCACGCTCCCCGCCGCGAAGGCGATCCGCCGGAGCTCGTGGCCGATCCGGCCGCCGCCAAGCGGGAACTCGGCTGGGAAGCCAAGCATCGCGACATGCGCGGCATCATCGAATCGGCCTGGCGCTGGCACCAGGGCCACCCGCACGGCTACGGCGACCGCAAGTAGTTTCGCAGCGGCGCTAAAGTTCGACTTCGCGCTCGGCTTGGCGTAAGTTAGGCTTTGAGCCTGACGCTCTTTGCGTTTCGTCTGGCGGCAACTTCTTCCCTCACTGCAAGGGCGAATCCATGTACACGCGCACGCGGCTCTCCGCGATGATGTTCCTCCAGTTCTTCGTCTGGGGCGCCTGGTACGTCTCGATGACCGGCTACATCACGCAGGCCGGGATGACAGGATTGACCGGCGCGGCCTATTCCGTGGGCCCGCTGGCCGCAATCATCGCTCCCTTCTTCCTGGGCATGATCGCCGACCGTTTCTTTTCGACCGAGCGGGTGCTCAGCTTCCTGCACCTCTTGGGCGGCGCTTTCATGATCGCGGCGCCGTTTGTGGCCCGGCCCTTCGAATTGCCGCCTCCGCCCGCCGATTCGAGCTTGTTCTATCAATTGGTGCTACATGATCTGCCGGCGTACAAAGAGCCGTTCACCTTGATGCTCTTCGCCCACATGCTCTGCTACATGCCGACGCTCGGTCTCACGACGTCGCTCGCCTTCAGCCACCTGGAGAACCAGGAACGCGATTTTCCACTCGTCCGCGTGCTGGGCACGATCGGTTGGATCGTCGGCAACATTGCCGTCGGCCAGTTGCAGGGCGGCGACAAGTCGCCGGCACAGTTCTATCTCGCCGGCGGGGCGGGCGTCCTGCTCGGCCTGTATAGTCTCACGCTGCCCCACACGCCGCCGCCAAGCAAGGGCAAGCCGACGTCGTTCGGTCAGATCCTCGGCACCGATTCATTCCGGCTGTTCAAGAATCCGTCCTACACCGTGTTCATCATCTGCTCGTTCCTAATCTGCATCCCGCTCGCCGGCTATTACCAGCAGGCGCGGAACTTCGTCGAGAGCACAGGCCTCTTGATCCAAGGGAGTGCCACTACCACGATGAGCTTCGGCCAGATGTCCGAAATCGTATTCATGTTGCTGATGCCGCTGTTCTTTGCCCGTTTGGGCGTGAAATGGATGCTGCTGGTGGGCATGGGCGCCTGGGTCGCGCGGTATGGGCTGTTCGCCGGGGCTGCCGAAAACCATATCCACTGGATGGTGCTGCTCGGCGTCTTGCTGCACGGCATCTGCTACGACTTCTTCTTCGTCACCGGCATGATCTACGTCGACAAGAAGTCGACGCAGGACATCCGCAACCAGGCTCAGGGATTTTTGGTGCTCGTGACGCAGGGCCTGGGCCTCGGCATCGGCTCCAAGCTGTTCTTCGCCTGGGTCACGAAGAACACGAAAGAGGGCGTGCTTGATTGGTACAACATCTGGCTCTACCCGGCCCTGTTCGCCGCCGGCGTGATGGTCATCTTCTTCTTGTTCTTCTGGGACAAGGGCGAATCTCCCGACAGCGACACCGGCGACATGACCTAGAGGCGTTACAATGGCCGCATGCCGCTGTTGATCGACGGGTACAATCTGCTGCACGTGTCGGGCGTCTTCGGCCGCGGCACGGCACTCACGGAGCTGCACCGCTCGCGCGAAGCGCTGTTGGCGTTTCTGGCGGCTTCGCTCTCAAAGGCGGACTGTGCCACGACGACGATCGTCTTCGATGCCGCCGGTGCCCCGCCGGGGCTGCCGCGGAGCTACAAATATGAGGGCCTGCAGGTCGAGTTTGCCCGCGATCCCGGCAATGCGGACGAGCTGCTCGAAAGGCTGATCGTCGCCCATGATTCGCCGCGGAAGCTGGTCGTCGTGTCGAGCGATCATCGCGTGCAGCGCGCCGCGAAGCGCCGGCGGGCCAAGGCGATCGATAGCGACCGCTGGTGGGCCGAGCTTTGCGACGCACGCCGCAAGCGCGGCGGGGAAGTTGCCGCTCCGCCGGCCAAGCCAACCGGTA
The DNA here is from genome assembly GCA_050248495.1 of Pirellulales bacterium. GTDB lineage: Bacteria > Planctomycetota > Planctomycetia > Pirellulales > Lacipirellulaceae > DASYDU01. The sequence continues at coordinate 6,979 of JBFWSG010000123.1, forward strand.
GTCCGAGCACGTTTGAAGTCGACTACTGGGTCAGCCAATTCGCCGATGCTGCAACCGAAGATCGAGCGTCACTAAAGAAGTCGCCCCTACCGCCCGACGACATCGAGAATCCATTTCCGCCTGGCTATGCGGAAGACTTGCTCGAAGAGTGAATCGGCAGCGTTCACCCCGTCGGCGTCGGCGGATTCGGCGGCGGCGATTCGGGGCGAATCGAGATTTCTCCCGTCGACCGTAGATCGATTTCATACACCGCGCCGGGCT
>JBFWSG010000124.1:0-6660 GCA_050248495.1 Pirellulales bacterium
CGAAAGTCGCCGCGGTACATGTCGCCAAGACGAATCGCGTGCGAACGGCCGACTTTGTCTCGGTAGCAAGGGCCGATGCCGCGGCCCGTGGTGCCGATGTTCTCGCCGGCGGTCGTGTTCTTGTCGAGTGCCTTGTCCTCGGCAAAGTGCCAGGGAAAGATCACGTGCGCCCGGTCGCTGATCCGCAGGTTTTCATTCGCGACGTCCCCCTTGCCGCGGGCGGTGAGCTCATCGAGCTCCTCGATCACGCGAGCCGGATTGAGGACCACGCCGCCAGCGATCACGCAGGTGACGCCGGGCGTGAGGATGCCGCTCGGGAGGAGCGACAGCTTGTAGGTTTGATCGCCGACGACGACAGTGTGTCCGGCGTTGGCGCCGCCCTGATAGCGGACGACCAGGTCGTGCTCTTTGGTCAGCCGGTCGACGATTTTGCCCTTGGCTTCGTCGCCCCATTGCAGACCGATTACGCAAGTTCCAGACACGGCGCGGGACCTCATGGCGGGGCAAGAGGACACGCCCCGGCCCAGGAAGCGGCGCAAGCGACACGCAGCGCCAACCGCACGATTTTAAGGCTGCCGGCGAGTGCATACAAGCGGCCGGATATTCACGCTCCGCTGCCGCGAAACTGGAACTAGCGGATATTCAGCTCAAACGGCATCACGACTGCCGCCGGCTGGCGGAAAATCGTACGCAGCCGGTAGGCCTTTGCGGCGACGTCGACCAGCTCGGGCGCCAACGGCTGGAGCGCCGCGCCGAGTCGCACTTCCTTCTCCGCATCCAGCTCGCCGAACAGCGACTCGAAAAAGTTCGTCGGCTCCGGCAGACGCTCGATCGTGACCTTGGCGTCCTTGTCGATGCCAGCGAGCTGCTTCGCCGCTTGAATCGCATCGTGGAGCGTGCCGAGCTCGTCAATCAGGCCGTTGGCGAGCGCCTGGCGGCCGGTGTATACGCGGCCGCCTGCGAGCTTGCGAAGTTTGTCGAGGGGCATCTTGCGGCCTTCGGCGGCCTTGCTCGTGAATTGGTCGTAGCAATCTTCCATCATCGCGCGGACGACTTCCCGCTCCGAATCGGTGAACTCGCCGCTGGAGTTGAACAGCCCGCTGTTGCGGCCGCGCTCGATCGTTTCGGTGGTGATGCCGAGCTTCTTGTACAGTCCGGTCACGGCGAGCTTGCCGCCGACGACGCCGATCGAGCCGGTGATGGTGCCCGGCGTGGCGATAATTTTGTCGGCGCCCATGGCGATGTAGTAACCGCCGCTCCCCGCAACGTCTCCCATGCTGGCGACGATCGGTTTGTCGATGGCTTGCGTTTCGTGCCAGATCAAGTCACTGGCAAGCGCCGACCCGCCGGGGCTATCGATCCGCAGCACGATCGCTTTGACGTCCTTATCCTTGTTCGCTTCGCGGAGCGCTTCGACGATCGTCGTCGAACCCATCACTTCGCTGCCGAATGGATCGGCCTGGCTCTTGCCGGACGCAATCGGACCCAGGGCGTACACGACCGCGATCTTCTTGCCGTCGTCCTGCTTGGTGCTCGAATTGCCGCCCATCATGGCCTGCATCAGCTTGATGAATCCCATCGGGCCGGAGAAATCGGTGTCGACCTTTTTCTGGCCGTAGTTCTGCACGTACACCAGCGGCGAAGCGTCGTAGGTATTGGCCAAATCCTCGCGCAGCACGTCCGGATAGGCGATGCGGTCGACCAGGCCCAGCTCTTTGGCTTGCTTGGCGGTGATCAGCCCCTTGTCGATGATCTCTTTCACTTGCGCCACCGAAAGCGGGCGATCCTTGACGACCGTCGTAACCATTTCGTCGTACAGGCCGTCGACCAGTGCGGTCATGTTCTCACGCACCGGCTTACTGTATTCCTCGCGGGTGAGTGGTTCGGCCGCACCCTTGAAGTCGCCCATATGCATGAAGTCAGCCTCAACGCCGACCTTGTCAAGTAGGCCCTTGTAGAAGGTGGCCTCGGCGTGGATGCCGGGCAGAATGATCGTGCCACTCTCGGGCATCACGATTTCGTCGCACGCGCAGGCCACGAGATAGTCGGACGGCATCGCCGACTCGAACTGGGCGTACATCTTCTTGCCCTTGGCGCGGAACCGCTGGATCGCGGCCCGCAGTTCGTAGATCTTGCCGCGGCCGAGCTCGGGACCCTGCACGTCCAGGATCGCGCCGGCGATCGTGCGATCATCCGCGGCCTTGTCGATGCGAGAGATCACCTCGCGCAGGTCGAGCTGCGCTTCGCTGAATGGACCCGATTGGCCGAGCGACTCCGGCAACGAGCTCTTCAAGACGAATTGGGCGAGCCGCACTTTGCTCCGCTTCGGTTCGGCCGGCGCGGCTGGCTTGGCGGCCGCTGTTGTGGAAACCGTTGCGGAGGCTGTCGCCGTGGCGGCGGGCTTCGCCGGAGCCGCAGGTGCAGCGGGCGCAGCAGGTGCAGCGGGCGCAGCCGGTTTGGCTTCCTTCGCCGGCTCCGCGGGTTTGGCCGGCTCGGCTGGCTTGGCAGGTTCAGGAGCCTTGGCCGGCTCGGCTGGCTTCGCTGGCTCTGCCGGCTTGGCAGGTTCGGCTGGCTTCGCTTCGGTTGGCTCGCTCGCCGGCTTACCTTCGGGTTGCGGCTTCGACTCGGCCGGCTTTTCTTCGGCCACGGCGGCGGGGGACGATTCGGCTAGCGCCACACCGGTCCACGTGCCGCTGGTCCACGCTGCCACCGCAGCGACGAGAAGAGCACGACCGAAAGTGGAAAAGTTCCTGGCGGACATGTGTTGAGTACTCCATGAAAATGATGCCGGTGCAGCTCGTGCTGTCATTCGCCTCGGCGCGGCAATTCTTGCCCGTCGCCGCCGCAAGCCGCTTCTCCATTCTACCGTAATTTCCGGACTCCAGCAGCCAAACGGGGGCCGCGATTCTCTCTGGCCGCGGCGGGGCCCAAACGCTACGATTCCCGCCTCATTTTCGTGGCCCGTGGCCCTTGGCGTCTGCCGGCCGACGGCTTCAATTTCTGTTGACGTTCGCGGAGAAGGTTCATGCGCATGTCGCTTGTTCGCACGCTGCTCGCGGTCGCGTGGATGGTTGCCTTGTTCAGCGCTCGACCGGCGTCGGCCCAGATCTGGAAGCACATCGTGCCGGCGTCGTACGTCGAAGAGGTGCCACAAGGGAGCGTCGAACTGACTCAGGAGAAGGGGCCCTGGCTGATCATGGTTGCGGCCTTCAGCGGCGAAGGGGCCGAGGAGCAATCCCGCGCGCTGGCCGACGAGCTTCGCACGAAGCACAAGCTCACCGCCTACGTCCACGACCACACCTTCGACCATTCCGACGGCCGCGGTTCGGGCCGCGGCATGAACCAATACGGCGCACCGCTCCGCACGCGTTATCAACAAGAGCAGACGCACGAATTCGCCGTTCTGGTGGGCGACTTCCCGTCGAACGATGATCCCGCGGCTCAAAAGACGCTCGAGCGAATCAAGTCGCTGCCGTCCGCGGTGCTCGACCAGGACACGCCCGATTCGCCAATGGAAGAGATTCGGAAGGTGTCGGCCGACGTCATGAGCCGGGTTGGCGGGTCGAAGAAGCGCGGACCGATGGGAGGTGCGTTCATTACGCGCAATCCGCTGTTGCCATTGAACTACTTTGTTCCCAAAGGGGTCGATCCGTTTCTCGTGAAGATGAATCAAGGCGTCGAGCACAGCCTGCTCAATTGCCCCGGCCGTTTCACGGTCCAGGTGGCTACCTTCCGCGGCAAGACGATCTTGCAAAGCGGCAAGGAAGAGCCGAAAGAAAAAGGGGGCATCGGTTGGGGCTGGGGCAAGAATCAGGATGATCCCCTGGTCGAGGCGGCGCAGAATGCCCATCTGCTGACCGAACTGCTCCGCGAGCACGGGTTCGAGGCCTACGAATTCCACGACCGCACCGAGAGTTACGTCACGATTGGCTCGTTCGACGAGGTCGGGACGCGGATGCCCAACGGCCAGCTTTCGCCGACGCCACAGGTGCAGCAGATTATTCAGAAATTCGGTGCGGCTTACGACACGCCGGCCGACCCGCTCACCGGCGACGACATCCGCCGCGACCGGAACGCAGCCGACCTCAAGCGGCAATTCAACCAGATGCTCAACAGCCACGATACGCAGGTCGCCGCCGGCATGAATCCAAAGCATGCTAAGGTCATGAACGGCAAGAAGGTCCAGCGGATCATCCCATTCGACGTCTACCCCCATTCGATCGAAGTGCCGAAGACGAGTATTTCGAGCGCCTACTCGAGCCCGCGATAGCGGCGGCGTCTTTGCCGGCCGGTGGGGCTGCTGTATCCTGGGTCCTCGATGCAGGACTCCGCTAACATTTGTGAGCTGGTGATCGGGACCCACAATGGCAAGAAGGGTCTGGAACTAGCCGAACTGCTTGCGCCCTGGGGCTTTCACGTCGTCACGCTCGACGACGTGCCGAACGCGATCGAAGTCGTCGAAGACGGTGACTCGTTTGCGGCCAATGCGGCGCTCAAGGCGACATTGCAGGCGAAGCACTTGAAGCGGTGGGTGCTGGCCGATGACAGCGGCATCGAAGTCGACGCGCTCGGCGGAGCGCCTGGCATCTACTCAGCCCGCTTTGCCGGGGCGAACGCCACCGATTCCGACAACAATCGCCTGCTCCAGGAAAAGCTCGGCGACTTGCCGCTGGAGCGGCGCACGGCCCGCTACGTGTGCCACGTGACCGTGGCCGACCCCACGGGTGCCGTGCGGGCCGAGAGCCATGGCACGTGCGGCGGGAGAATTCGCTTTGCGGCCTCCGGCACCAATGGCTTCGGCTACGACCCGTACTTCGAGGTCGTCGAGTATCACCGCACGTTCGGCGAACTGGGGCCGGCGGTGAAGCGGATGCTCAGCCACCGTTCGCGGGCGCTGCGGGCGATTCTGCCGCAGCTGGTGGCGTTGCTGTAGGATGGGCAATCCTACGCATCCACGAGACGCTAGAATCAAATTAAAGAGCCCGGCCGGCACAGATGAATGCCGGTCGGGCTCAATGAGAGAGTGGAGAATGGATATGCGAAGCTTACTGCCGTTTGAGGTTTTTCGCAAGCACCTTTTCTCGAATTTGGTAAGGCAGGCAAGCTTCGTAATGTTGGCGGTCGCACTTGCGCACCAGACTGCAACCTTTGCGGCCGATGGCCCCCAATCCGGGGCGCAAGCTTGGATCAACACGAATGTGAAGTCGCTCGTCGAGCTGTACCAACAGCTGCACCAGATGCCCGAGCTCTCACAGCAAGAGAACAAGACCAGCGCGAAGTTTGCCGATGAGCTGCGCGAGGCCGGCTTCCAGGTGACGACGAATGTCGGCGGCTACGGCGTCGTCGGAGTACTCAAGAACGGCGCGGGCAAGACGCTGATGCTGCGGACCGATTTGGATGCGCTCCCGGTCGCCGAGGAGACGGGCCTGCCGTACGCGTCGAAGGTCCGCACAAAGGACGAGCGGGGCGCGACGGTCGGTGTGATGCACGCCTGTGGTCATGACCTGCACATGACCAACATGATCGGCGTCGCGCGGTATCTGGCGAGCCATCGGGACGACTGGTCGGGGACGCTCGTGGTGATCGGACAACCGGCGGAGGAAAAAGGGCAGGGGGCACAGGCAATGCTCGACGACGGGTTGTTCCGCCGTTTCCCGCGGCCAGATTTCGCGGTCGCGCTCCACGTCGGCTCCGACTTGCCGCCGGGCAAGATCGAGTACCGCGGCGGCTTCTCGCAAGCGAACGTCGATAGCGTTGACATCACGATCAAGGGCCGCGGCGGGCACGGCTCGGCGCCCGACACCACGATCGATCCGATCGTGATCTCCGCTCGCTTAGTGCTCGACCTGCAGACGATCGTCAGCCGTGAAATCAAGGCCACCGATCCGGCAGTGATCACGGTCGGCTCGATCCACGGGGGCACGAAGCACAACATCATCGGCGACGATTGCCATTTGCAGCTCACCGTGCGGAGCTACTCGCCGGAGGTTCGCGAGAAGCTGCTCTCGGCCATCCGGCGGAAAACCATGGCCGCGGCCGCCAGCTCAGGCGCGCCCGATCCCGTGATCGAGGTTTCCGAAGGGACGCCGGCGCTATTCAACGATTTGGCGCTGACCGAGCGGGTCGCCGCGAAGATCAAGCAGGTGCTCGGCGACGAAAACGTCAGCGAAGCGAAGCCGTCGATGGGAGGCGAGGACTTCAGTCAGTACGGGCTCGCCGGCGTGCCGATCTGCATGTACCGCCTGGGGACCGTCGACCAGCAGCGGCTCGACGCGTTCGAAAAAGAGGGGCAACCGCCGCCGTCGCTCCATTCGCCGAAGTACTACCCGAACGCGGAGGCCTCGCTGCGCGTGAGCGTGCCGGTGATGGTCGCGGTCGTGGAAAACCTGCTGCCACCGCAGAAATCGACCGCAGCGACGTCGACCACGGGGGAATGAGCCCGATGACCGCAGGCAACGCGCGCCGAGGTTGGTGGCTGTGGGGCGCGGGCTACATTGCGCTCCTGGTGGCCGTCGTCTGGTGGCTACTCGCCAGCCGCGAATGGGCGCGTGTCGAGCTGGCCAAACCCGAGTCGACCGCCGCCTGGGAAGCGTGGCGCGAAGACGTCCGCGCGAATCAGAACAAGCCGGTGCCGGTGCAGCGCAAAGTACCCAAGAGCGC
>JBFWSG010000125.1:0-6653 GCA_050248495.1 Pirellulales bacterium
CCGACGTAAATCAGCCGCGACGCGGGACCGCCCAAGGCGGCGAGATTCGGCGACCAATAGGCGTTTTCGTTCTGGACGTTCGCCAGCCCATTCCCGCGGAGGCGCAGCCCGGTCTTGCCCAGCGTTTTGATCGGCGATTTGAACCACCAGCCGCCGGCCGGGAGATAGAGCGACGTGTTGATCCAGCCCTTCTGATCACCGAAGTTGCCGCCCATCTTCCGCAGCAGCTCGTTCAGGATCGGGCCGTTGTCGAACGTCGGATCGTTGGGCTTGAGCCCGTAGTCGAGCACGTTGGCCTCGCAGGCCGTGAGCCGAACCGTGCTGATCGCCGCGAGTCGCTTCTCGAACTCAACCGCCTGGCGGGCGAGCTCCTTTTCGAGACCCTTTACGACCTCGTCATGGGCCGCCTCGCTCGCGGCGAACATCCGGGCCGCGTTCTCTTGCGTCGCGCGGAGCGACGTTTCCAGCACGCCGCAGCGCTCGGTAAGTTCCTGAACCTTCTCGCGTGCGTTACCGAGTTCGCTATCGAGCCTCACGTTCGTCGCGTCGATCGACTGAATGCGTGCCTCGACGCTCCGCTCGATGCCGCCGATTCGCTCGCCGACCGGCGTCAGGTCGACCTGTCCCACCACCGGAATTTGCCATTGGTCGGCCATGACGTTTTGCGCTTGGGCAGGGATGCGCTCGCAGTGTTCGCCAGCGGTACGAATTTGATCCAATAGCTCGGCACGGTTAGGAGGAGCCACGTTTCAGGGCCTCTTCGATCCTGGTTAAGCGTTCGTTGAATACTTGATTCGTCGCGGCCATCGAGGTCATCGACTTGCTGATCTCATGCAGTGTTTCGAGGCTCTCGATAATGGCCCGGTCGGTCTTGTCGATCGACTCCATGATTTTCAGGGACATTGGCTTGGCGACTTCGGCGACGTAGAACATCGTCGCCTTGTAAGCGCCCAGCAGGAACAGTAGCGCAATCAGGGCCGGGAAGCCGAACGTCTTGGCGAACTCAAACCAGATTTCTTCCGTGACGGCAAAGAGTGGCATCGTGCGTTAGCCTCCATGCGTTTTGATCTGAGCGAGAAAACCCTCCGGCTCGACGGAAGGGACAAAACGCGCAACCACGCTGCCGTTGGCGTTGAGGATGAATGCAGTCGGCAGCCCGAACACCTGGTAGCTGTCCGCCAGGCGCGGATACGCATCGCAATCGATGACGGCCAGCACGTCGTGTTCGCGCAGGTAAGCGGCGACGTCCGGTGCGGCGATCACCTTGTCTTTGAGCCGCCTGCAGGGTGCGCAGCCGGCTTGCGTGAACACGAGCACGATCCGGCGGCCGCTCGTGCGGGCGTGCGCCTTGGCGGTTTCGAGGTTGTCGTGGATCACGGGCCCAGCGGCAGCGATCGCATGACGCGGCACGAGCCCCCGCGGTGGTTCGGCAGTGCCGCCTGCAGGAATCGACGCCGGATCGATCGTCGGCACCGGTGGCCGGCCAGCCTTTTCTTCGACCATCTTGCGGACCGCGTCGGAAATCGGCGTATAGAACAGATCCTGCGAACCGGACGCCGGAGCCTCGCCGTTCGTCGCGGGCGGCACTGGCTCCGGCGGCGTTACCGGCTTCTCGACTGACACCGCGGGCAGCGGCGGATATTGCGGCGGCTGCGGCTTGATGGGCTCGAAGGTCGGCGGTGGTGGGAGCTCCTCCGTGGCGACGAACGTGGGCTCCGCCTCGTCGGGAGCGGCCGCTGTCTCGTGATGCGACCAGCGCAAAGCGACGATCCAGAGGATTGCCGCCAGCACAGCGATGTCGAAGGCGTGTTTCATGGCTTCACCACTCCCCGCAGACAAGTTTCCGTCGCGGCTTACTTCGAACTGGGCGTCGTGACGCAGCACGCGAGCGCGTCGTCCGGCAGGGCCTTGCTCCCCTTGAGGATGCCCGCCCCGTGCTGGCTCCAGCCGTTGCTCCAGGAGTTGAGGATCCACGTCGAGAGGTCCGCGACTTTGTCGCCGACCGTTTCCAGGCACATCGTGCAGACCGAATGGCCCCACCAGTTGAAGTCGCTCACGATCGGCCAGCCCAGCAAACAGGCGCTCACGAACTGGTCGAGGTTGCGTGATTCGAGGTCGTACCATTCGGTGAAGCGATGCAGCTTCGCGTTTTCCCAGGTCCGCGGGTTGTCGTTCGCGCGGCTCATCGATTGCTGCGGCCAGAACTCGCTCGTCGGCACGCCGCGGGTGGCGATGAAGTCGAGCGATTGCGACCCCCAGCCGCCTTGATCGCGGTAGCCTTTGATGATGCAGGCCACGGCGAACGCGGACAGGTCGACCCACGGCTCGCCCTGCGCGGCGCGCGCCAAGAGACATGCCGAGACGCTCGAATGCGCCCAGCAGTATCCCTTGCCGTCCTGGTCGAGCGCGGGGATGGGTTCGCCATCTTTGCCGCGGTTGCGGACGTCGATCAGCCGGGCCCGGTCGCGCTTCTGCTGTTCGAGCCGATCGCGCCATTCGCTCCGCGGAATCAGCAGCTCGGCCGGGAACGGGCGGGCCGCGCCATAGCTGCCGATCGGATTCGCGGCATAGTCGCGCGCCACCAGGCCGCGGGCTCGCTCGTGGCCGTCGCTCAGCACGGCGTCGACGTGTTCGAGGTAATTCGCGTCGTCGATGATGACTAGATTGCTCATCAGGCACCGCCGTATTTCTTGAGGAGGGTGAGGGTCGCGTCGACGTCGGCCGGGAGCGCCCCTGCGCTCCCTTTGCGTCCGTTGGAAATGCCGATCCAAGGCACGCTGTCGCGCGGCTTGGCGAGGGCGTCGCGGAGTGGCTTGGGCAGGTTGTCGCCCGGGGCGTCGTCGTCGAGGATGCGCCAGAGCGGATGGCCTTCGGTGTCCTTCGCGCAGTGTTCGTCGAGGTAGTCGCGGACCTTGTCGCTCGTGAGGATGTTGAGTTGCGGCTGGGGCAGCTTGGCCCGCTCCGCGGTCTCTTCGACGATCAGCACGACCAGGCCCTTGCCGGGCTTGTCGGGCGTCGGCGCCGGACCGTCGTGCGGTCCGAAGTGAATTGCCAGCGTGGCGAGAATGACGGCGACGGCGATCTTGGTTCCTGGTCGCATGAGTGGCCTCGGATTACGGATAAAGGGCGGTTTTGGTGGGCGACCAGAGCCACGACTGCCAGCAGTCTTGCGGCGTCGTCCATTGCGGGGCCCGCCCCGGGCAGGGATCGACGCCGCCGTCGGTCGCGGCCAGGCTCACGGCCGTACTGCAGAACACGGCGCCGCCGTTGAACGCGGAGTCGAGATTCTTGACGTGGCGGAGGTACGAGAGCTCGCGGAGGATCGGCAGAAACCACATCGCCTCGCGCAGAACCGCGATGTAGCCGTAGCCGCTGCCCACCATGCGGAGCATCGACGCCGCGGCCTGGCGGCCGTCGTATTCGGGGAAGCGGCTCCGCAGCGCCGGGGCCCAATACCACTGGCCCGGATGAGCGGCCACCGCTTCGGCCAGCGGCATCGTGCGGCCGCCGGCCCCCTCGACGACTTCGCCGACCTGCGGCTGGCCGTCGTCGCCGATCACGACCAGCCCCACGTGCGAGACGACCGACGCCGTGGCGATGCGGATGCTCCAGGAGAACGGCCGCCGCCCGGAGAACGGCAGCAGGTCGCCGTCGTTCATCAGATGCGCGACGTCCTGCAGCGATGCCGCGGGCGTGCTGAACGCGGTCGGCCGCTTGCGTCGCGGCAGTTCCGCGGCCATCCGGGCGGCCGTCATCAGGTGGGGCGTGGTCATCATGGCGAGCGATCCAACGAAATGGCGTGGAGTGGCGGACGCTAGCGGCGACTACTTTGCCGGCGTCGGCGCCGGCGCGTCGCCGGTCGTCACCACGATCGCGTTGAAGAGTTTCGAGTAGGCGGCCTGGCAGTCGGCCTTCGTCGCCGGATCCTCGATCTCTTCGACCCAATCGCCGACTTTGATCAGCACGGCCGAGCGGCCGGTCCGCTGAATGTCGTCGGCCGTGATTTCGAGTTGCTTGACGATCGGCAGATTCTGGAATCGCGCGATCAGCGCTTCGAGCCCGTTGGGCGCGGCGTCGTCGCCCTCGGCGGCCGACTTCATGCCGAGTTTGGCTTTGATCGCGTCGCGGTTCTGGTAGACGACGTAGCCGCCCGCGAGCGCGATGACGATGGGCACCCAATTCGCCGCCAGAAAAGCCAATAGCGCGGCCGTGTTAATCATGTCACGTTCCTTTGCAAACGATGGTGAATGTAAGTGCGGATCGCCAGGGCGATCGCCTCGCGTTTGAGTTTGTCCCACGACGGGAAAATCGCCTGGGGCGTGATTTGCTCTTCCCAGAACTCGTAGAACATCGCCTGCACCTGGTTGACGATTTCGTCCTCCGTCGCGCCCATTTCCACGAGCCCGATGAGGGTGGCCGATACCAGTTTGCTAAGGTCGATGTTCATGGTGTGACTGCTGCGAATCGGACTCGATCGATCGGGCCTCGGGCCCTATCTCCGCGGGCACTGGCCGCTTGCGCAGCCTTCGCGATTCGCGCGGCGGAAGTGGAACGAACCGCGGCTCCGCTCGCGGACGCGGTTGCGGAGCGAGAACCGCACCGGGCCTCGCACGCCTTCCCGCGATCGCTCGACCGCGTGCGAGCGTTGACAGCTTCGGCAAAACAGACCGGCGGCGTGGAGCGGCGAGGCGAGCACGACGGCCACGAGCAGAATCAAAATCGGACGCATCACAAAACTCCTGTCGGTTTGAATTGTCTTTCGTGGCGTGAGCCACACGAATCGGAGGCGATCGCTCGCCTCACGGGATAAAACTTGCCGCCGCGACGTCCGGCCTCGGGCAACGCGCGGCGGCAGATCGCGCTCCGCGCGATCGACGACTCCGGTTACAAGTAATCGCGGCCCCACTCGACCAGTTTCACGAGCACAAAGCCGAGCGCTTTGCCGGCCTCGATCGCATACACCCACTGCCGCAGCGTGTTCATGGTGACTTTCCCCGTGGCGGCAGCGATGCCGCCCGATCCGGTGCGGCGGTCGCCGCGGGTTACTTCTCGACTTCCTCGATGTCGGCCAGCACCAACTCGTAACTCTGAATCTTGAGCAGCATCGCCAGGCAGCGGCGCTTGCGGGTGTAGCCCTGACCGCTATCGGCGATGACTTTGCCGTTCTCCGCGCGGAGCCGCCACCGATACTTGCCGCGACGATCTTGGTACAACTCGAACTTCATTTCCCCGCAGCCGCAACGATGCGGCTCGCTCCGGTGCGGCGGTCGCCGCGGTTACGCGATCTTCTCGAACTCCTTACACGTGCAGCATGACGAGTAAGGCGACTGGAACGGCGTGATCACCTTGGTCGTCTCGTCGGTGAGAATTCGTGCGATCGGCCGAACCTGCATGTTGCAGGTTTCGGCACTCGGCTGAATCGATTCGACGATGCCGATGAGTTCCGCTGTTGCCGTTTCGCGGCCCTTCACGATGTCGCCGATCTTTGCTTCGTTGCCGCTGGCATAGTGAGGCATGGCTCGTTGCTCCAAGTGGAAATAAAAAAAGCGGCCCGACAAACGCTCACGCTTTCGCGTGAGAATCTGTCGGGCCGCTTTGTTAGCTTGGCACCCTACGAATTGTTGTCGGGCCGCCGGTGGCAAGGCCCACAGCGTGCGAATCTACGCCGCGGCCGGCTTGGCTGTCAAGCAAGTCGCCGCGGGGCCTCCTGGCTTTCGAGGGCCGTGATCTCGCCCTGGCTGTTGATCGTGACCCAAAATGCCCGCTTTCCGGCCCGTTTCGTGCCGACCTGGGCTTCCAGCCAGCGGGCGAACTCGTCGCCGGCAACGGCCGGGGGAATCGCCAGCGGCCGGGCCTGCCTGCTCAGTCGCCGATCTTCGCGGGTCATCATGGCGTGCGTCCTTGCTGGGTGAGTCTCAGGTCAGTTGTCCGATTCGTCTCGTGAGTTCGTCTCGCAACGCGATCGCCGATTCGACGTCGAGCCCGAACCACTCGACGCCCACCGGGAACTTGACCAGGATCACGCGATGCACATGGTCGGTGGCGATCAGGTACGCGAGCTGGCCGTCATCGTTGCTGCCGATGCGGCCGTCCGGATAGCGGCGGACCGCCTCGCCGCTGGCTTGATCTTCAAACAGTTTGGCCAGCTCCGGGTCGCCCCGCAGTTGGTCGCCATGATGGGAAGCGCTCACGGGGTTCCTCCTAACTCAGTGCCACCTGGTCGCGCTCGGCCTCTGCCAGCCGGCGCCGCAGCAGTTTGACTTCACGTTCCCAGTGGCGCTTCTCGCGGAGCTGCCGAGTCAGTTGATTCGCGTGATGCTGGGAATTCTCGATCGACCGCCGCAACGCCTCTTCGGCGTATTCGAGCGAGAGCCGTACTTCGCGGGGGTTGCTCATGCAAATAGCCTCATCTGGTTGGGATCGAATTTCGGCTTGGGCCTCGGCGGCCGATCTTGCGCCCAGCGTGGCGGCGTGGCGATGCGTACCTCGGCCAGCTTGGCGTAATCCGCATTCATCTCCGCGCCGAGCCAGCGGCGGCCCAGGGCCCGCGCTACTTGCAGCGTCGTGCCAGATCCTGCGAACGGATCGAACACGATCGAGCCGATCGAGCTGCCGGCGTCGCAGCCGCACGTCGGACGGTAGCCGACGATTTG
>JBFWSG010000126.1:0-2287 GCA_050248495.1 Pirellulales bacterium
TCAGCAAGCCGGCTTGGTTTGCAGCTGCAGAGAATTCACCACGGATTCGTGCGCGGCAGGACGTAGCTACGACTCGCAGAAGCATCGACTTGCTGCACGACGATGCCCTCTTGGCTTGGTTATCATCGCTGCATCACCACGAATCGCCGCCATCAGAAGCGATCTGCCGGAGTCCGCAGTCCAACGAGGACGCCCTGCCATCGGACTGCCCCAAGCTAGGTCCGGCCGACGAAATTCTCACGGAGCTCGCGAGCGCGCGCTTCTTCGACAGTTCACGATGAAGCCCTACGGCCGGAGTCACGAGCCGCCGACGCGAGAGCCCCCGCATGGCCAATGCGACCGGCGGACACCCGACGCCTACATCGTCACGGTGTTCACGGTGCTGCTGGCCGACGTCGTGAACGTCTTTTTGAGCGTCGCACCGGTCGACGACCACGTCCCTCCGGTGAGCAGTCCCCAAGTCGTCAGTCCGCCGACGTAGCTGCCGCCGCTGTAGGTTCCGCCGAAGTAGACCGAATACGAGGTGTTCTTCGCCAGCGTGCTGGTCGACACGTGGAAATAGTAGGCGTTGTATTTGGGTTTGTACGTGAGCACTTCGTTCCCCGCGCTGTCCTGGATGTGCAGCAGCGAGGACGAGGCGAGCGCCGTGCTGGACTTGAGCAAGAAGTTGACCTGCGTCGAGCTGGTACTGGCGGCCTTGGTCATGTTCGAGTTCGATCCGCCGCTAATTAAGGTCCCGCCATTGATCAGGAAGGTGCCGTTGTAGTCGATGCCTTCCTCAACTCCGGTGGCCGGGCCGTCGACGATGGTGATGCCACCGGTGATTGTGATGTTGCCGTTGGAGTCGATCGCGTCGGAGCCGGCCACGATGACGATTCCGCCGGAGATGTTGAGCTGGCTTCCGTCGTTGCTTTCCGTGCCGCCGCTGACGGTGCCATAGGTGGCGTTGATGCCGTCGTTCGACGCGACGATGCTGGTCACGCCGCCGGTGAAATTGATGATCGGAGCTTCGACGCCTTCACCGACGCCCTGCGTCGCCGAGATGGCGTTAACGACGTTCGTGCCGCCGCTGATCGTGATCGATGTATCAGAATGGATACCGTCATCGGTCGAGTTCAGCGTGGTCGTACCGCTCACGATGTTGATCGCCCCGGCGGCGACGATCGTCTTCGGATGGTTGTAATCCGTGCCGGATTGCAAGAAGCGGGCGCCGGTCGTGGTGATATTCAGCGTGGGGCTCCTCGTCGCGCTGCCGATCGTGATCGTGCCATCCGACTTCAGGCCCTTGCCGCCGGTGCCGGAACTGATCGTCGTGATCGTACCGCCGGTAATGCTGATGGCCGAGTCGGCCGAGAGCGCGGCTGCGGAATAGGAATCGATCACTCCAGAGATGTTGGTGTAAGTCGCGCCGTTGCCGGCGAGCGTCACGTTGATCGTGCCACCAGTCACCGTGATCGCATTGTCGGCCGAGAGTCCGCGGGCCCCCGTCGCGGCGGACGTGCCGGTCACCGAGACGCTGGCGGTGTTGCTGACGCTGATACTACCGTTGGCCTTCACGCCGGTGGGGTACGACGGGTCGTAGCCGCTGCCGCTCGCCGTGAGGACCGTCGCGCCCGACAGGCTCACTGTTGTGGAGCCGCCGCTAAACGTCACGTTGCCGTCGGCATCGAGGCCGCGGCCGGCCGGGCCGCTGTTCGTCACGCCAATCGTGCCGCCGCTGATCGCGATGTCGCCGCTGGTCGTCAGCCCTCTGCCGCTCGCGGTGGCCGCGATGCTGCCACCTGAAACGCTGAGCGTAGTCTCGGCCTGAACGCCGTCGGTGACCGCCGTGAGATTGATTGTCCCGCCGGCAACGGTCACGTAGCCTTTGGTAGACTTGATCCCATCGCCGCCAGAAGTGACGGTGATCTCGCCGCCATCGATAACCACCGAGTCAGTCCCGCGAATGCCGTCGTCCACCGCGTCGACCGTGATTGTGCCGCTCTCGATTTTCAGATCATCTTTACTGGCGATGCCGTCGGCATAATTCGCGTCGACGGACAGAGACCCGGTGCCATTGATCGTGAGATCGCTTTTGCTGAACAGCGCCGCGTCAGGTTCCGTCTCTGTACCGTTGTTGTATGTCGATCCATCGCTCAGATAGTTTTGAGTTCCCGTCGCCAGCGTAATCACGACGTCTTCCGCATTGGCAACATACACGGGCGCGTTGTTGGAGCTGGTGATGTTCACGCCGTCGAAGATCAGCTTCACGGTGCCGGCGTCGGCCGTGTCGACGATGATGCGTCCG
>JBFWSG010000126.1:2387-6372 GCA_050248495.1 Pirellulales bacterium
GCATGCCGATTCGCTTTCCACAATCAAATGGCGCCGGCCAAGATCGCCGCCTCTTCTCCCACGCACGAGATGGCAGCAGACACAGCGCCTAAGAATGATGCGCGAATGCCGGCGATGTCAGCGCTCGCCATCGAACGGCGGCCGGCGACGTGGGCCGTTCGGATCGCGATCCCTACCCGGGCCAGTCGGTCCTCCGCGCCCCCGCGGGCCGCGCTCGCTCATTTGTCGAAGTTCGTCGCGCTGCTCGTCGGTGAGTATTTTCGCCAGCCTGGCATCGACGTCTTTCTGCAGATCGTCAAGCTCTCGAATCTGTTCCTCGTTCAATCCAAGCCGTTCACGGATTGGCCCGTCGAGCACTTGCCCCGGTGCGGGCCTTCCGAACGGGCCGCCCGGACCGAACCCCGCGCCTCTCATTCCGCCGCGACGTGGCGGTCCCCCGGGACCGAAATCATCCGGTGGTCCGAAATCGCCCGGTGGCGGACCGAAGCCGCCAGGACCAAAATCGGCGCCGTTGTCCTCGCTTGGTTCCATCTTTTCCGACTCGGCGGTCAGTTCCGCGCTGGTCACGGTACCGTCTTTGTCGGAATCCGTCCGGTCAAATAGGCGATGCAGTCGGCCATCGGTCACTTCGTCCTTCGTAAGTTTGCCGTCCTTGTTCGCGTCGAATGCCAGCATGCGTGTCGCGACGGAAGATTTGTCGGCGCTGCCGTTTGAATCCGCCTGCGCCAAGCGACGTTCGCGGGCCGGGCGTCCCGGCGGTTGTGCCAGCGCG
Organism: Pirellulales bacterium; assembly: GCA_050248495.1. Taxonomy (GTDB): domain Bacteria; phylum Planctomycetota; class Planctomycetia; order Pirellulales; family Lacipirellulaceae; genus DASYDU01. The sequence continues at coordinate 3,160 of JBFWSG010000126.1, forward strand.
TGAGCGCCACAAATCGAAACGGCCGCCAAAGTCAGGCACGATCTAAGGACTGAAGGGAACATGATTCAAACCTTTTTGATGAACGCAATGCGGTCCTCTTGCTGTGGACCGCGGCAGAGTTCGGCAAACTTTTCCAACCGATTCAGCCGCGCTGCTCCGGGTCCGCCGGCGTGCGCCCGACGACGATATCGAATTTCGCCACGAGCTCGCCGATTTTCGACCCCTTCAGCGGCGTGAATTCCGTTTGAATGAGCTCGCGCTCGAACGGATCTCGAAGGCTGCGAAACACCCCATCCCGCGCGTTGCCCGGCGCCCCGGCCACGAAAATTTGGCTGGTCAGCAGCTCTCGATCGTTCTGCAGGACTTTGAAGTGAATGTGACCCGCCGGACGCCCCGGATAGGGCACCGGCTTGATCGTGCGGAACCGGTACTCGCCCGTCGAGTCCGTCACGAATCGGCCAAAGCCCTGAAAATTCTTGTCCATCCGGTCGGCATTTTGATCTTCGTCGCGCGTCAGGTGGTAGACCTCTTTGGCGTCGCACTGCCAGATTTGAATCTCGACGTCCTTGAGCGGATTGCCGCGCGAGTCGAGAATCCGCCCGCCCAGGTGCGTGATCTCCCCGATGGCCGGCGTCGTCGAATCTTTCAGCAGGATGAGGTCGTTGTCACGGTCGAGCGGCAATCGCGTCGGATAAAACGGACCTTCCGTCATATCGGGAGTCGCGGCAAGCTGCTCCGCAAAAACACCCGGTGCAAACAAGGACATCGCCGCGAGTGAAACCGTGCCTCTCAGGAGCTGACGGCGAGATTGGGTCGAACGAAAAATCTCCATGCTCTCCTCCCTAGTAAGAGACGGAAAATGCGACATCGAGGTAACGGATTAAACCCCGGCCCCAGTCAAAAGAGTCGCCACAATCCTAGCCACCCGCCTTTTTCGGGTCGAGGCCTCGAGTTCGCCCGGCTCGGCGAGAGCGAGTTTTTCGCCGCAATTCGACGCGCTCGCGGGGAAATCACGCGGCCAGGGTGCGCGAGCCCCTGGAATACGATCGGTCATTTTCCGCCGCCCGGCAAATCGCGCTAAAATCGTACAAGCGCCGCCGAGGCCGAATCCTGCACGAGGGTTTCGCTCGCCCGCCGCGCCCTCAACCCTCAACCCTCAACCCTCAACTCCACAATGCCAACCGTCGCCAAAATCATCGAAACTGCGCTCTACGTCGCGGACCTCCACCGCGCCGCCGACTTCTACCGCGACCTCTTCGCGCTCCAAACGCTCAGTGAATCCGACCGCCTGATCGCGCTCGACGTCGCCGGTCAAAGCGTGCTGCTGTTGTTCCCCGCCGGCCGCACCACGAACTCCGTCACCATCCCCGGCGGCACCATCCCCGGACACGGCAGCCCGCAGACTACCAAAGAAGGCAACAACCCCGGCCATCTCGCCTTCGCCATCGCGGCGGGCGATGTCGACGCCTGGAAATCCCACCTCGCCGAAAAACACATCGCGCTCGAAAGCGAAGTTACCTGGCCCACCGGCGCCAAGAGCCTCTACTTCCGCGACCCGGACCAGAACCTGGTCGAACTGCTCACACCAGGCTTCTGGAAAACCTACTGAAGCCCCCATCGCCAACCCTATGGCGCCGCGTCGGCAGTGAGCTGGACGCTCGGTCGGCGACGTCTGGCATGACAGCAGTCCTCGGCCATCTTTTCGACAACCCTGTTGAATAATTCGCCACCAACCGTCGCGTTGTGCTGCGCCAACCGCACTCGACAGCGCCGATTCTTAATAACTAGCTGGAAAACCGAATTTGCGAGCGGTAGAAAGGAATCGGCAAGGCGACCGTTGGTGCGGATCGCAGCATTGGTTGCGGTTCGCTGACCAACATCACATACGGAGCCGGCTATGGCAAAGAAACGCACTGCGAGGACCGGTTTTACACTGGTCGAGCTGCTGGTGGTAATTGCGATTATCGGGGTTTTGGTCTCTCTCCTCTTGCCGGCGGTCCAAGCCGCGCGGGAGGCGGGGCGCCGAATGGAGTGCTCCAACAAACTAAAGCAAATCGGATTGGCGCTCCACGGTTTCCACGACGCGAAGCATTACATTCCCGGCTTGGCTTTGTGCGGTGCGGGACCCGAAGACTACAACCCGGGAATGCAATCGATCTGGTTCAACTTCCGGCATCTTCCGCCTTCGCTCTATTTGCTCCCCTACCTTGAAGAGCAGGCGATCCATGACCAATTCAGCTGGCAGTACGGCGGAGACGACGCCACGCCAGGGCACGAAGGTAAGGCCGGCCTGTTGAACATCGATGTCGTCAACAAGCAATTGCCGGCGTTCACCTGCCCGTCGATGACGCTTCCCGAAAACCCGGTCTACAATTGCTGGTCAAGCTACGGTTGGAGCCGCGGCAACAACGACATTCATGATTCACCGGAACCAGGAGATATCATCTGGCCGGGAAAATCGTATGGCTACGCGCCCAGCGACGGGGCCTTCGTCACGGCGGTCGACTTGGGCTACACCAACGAACAAGGCACGGCAGACAAAGCCGCCCACACCGCCGACCCGAGCTGGTGGAAAGATCCGCAAGACTACAAACTGGCGTTCAAAGATTTCACCGACGGATTGAGCAAAACTCTCGCCGCCGGCGAGCTGCACCACGGCATTCAAGGCTTCACCAGCACCAAGATCAATAGCCTTGCCGTTGGCAGCGCAACGCCTTCCAGCGGTTTCACCGCCTGGGGCGCCGACAACGGCGACTACTTCTGCGAAGGGACCACGAACGTTCCCATGAATACCTGGTCGGGACCCTATTACACGCGCGGAATGTCATCCAGCGAAATCCGCAACTGCATCTTCAACAGCCCCCACTTCTCCTTCCGCAGTACTCACCACGGCGGTTGCAATTTTGTGCTCATGGACGGGTCCGTGCCCTTCATTGCCGACGCGATCGACATGACAACCTATCGAGCGCTGGGAAGCAGGAACAAAGCCGATGTGGCTGGCCAATACTAATCGATCCACGCACCTTCCAATCGGCCGCCGGCGCATTGGTGCGTCGCTGTTTTTGCTGGGTGTGGTAGCGCTGGGCGGCGTGGCGTTGGTTGGATGCGGCAAGGGCCTCTCCGTTCCTTCGACGGTCCCGGTGAGCGGCGTCGTAAAGTACAAGGGAAAGCCGCTGCAAGGAGTTCGGGTCACTTTGCATTCCCAGGCAGAGA
>JBFWSG010000127.1:0-6241 GCA_050248495.1 Pirellulales bacterium
ACAGGGGTTCCCAAGCGAATGGGAAAACTTCGCGGTGCTGGAAACAGCATAGTCCCACGGCTTGCTGCCGCATTCGTAAGAGCGTTTTTAGAAGCAACGGAAATGGTGAGTTAAGTGGGTTATTGCCCAAATTAGCCGCTATCGGGCCCCTAGGAAATCTGCGTCATGGCAGGAAGCCGCCAACCTGATGAGAGCAGCGCGCAACTGCCGCTCGACTTCGAATCCGTCGTCCGCGAACGCCACGCCATGCTGATCTCTGCCCTCACCGTCACTGGCACGCTCAAGCAGTGTGGGCTGGCTCGTCTCGTGTTCTATTGCGAGAGCCGCTACGGCGACGCGGTGCAGCTCCGCAACGAGGCCCTGGCCGAGCGGCTGGGGGTGACGCGGCGGACTGTCCAGTATTGGGTCCGGCGGCTCACCGCGGCCGGCATCTTCACCTACCACGAGCGTCGCCACCAGGCCGGTGGATCGCGCTCCAACCTTCTGTCGATCGACTGGGATCGGGTCCGCGAACTGGCCGTCGATCGACGGCTGCCAGTGCCAGCAACCGGGGTGCAAAACCGGGGTGCAAAAACACCCGACCGGGGTGCAAACCGGGGTGCAAATTTTGCACCCCCTATAAGGAATGATCTTCCTCTTTCCTCTCAATATAAAACCTCCACCACCTCCTGCGCTTCTAGCGTGGCGAACGAACGGAGGGAGGAGGTGGAGAATTTTTTGCGGACGTGCAGGAAGCTGCTGCCGACTCCGCGACAGCTCGACGAGGCCGTCGACGCGGCACTCGCTGCCGGCTGCACGCTCGCGCAGTTGGCCAAGCGTGCCAAGTGGTTCCAAGAGCACCAAACGCGCTGGTCAACCGAGCATCGGCGCGGAGTGCTCTATCACGGATTCAAGGATTGCCGGCCCGAGTACCCGACCCACGAGGGTTGGCCGTACCAGCGGTGAGCTACTGGAGACGAACGATGGGCGAAAACACGAAAATCGAATGGGCGCATCACACGTTCAACCAATGGCGGGGCTGCACGAAAGTCGCGCCCGGCTGTGCGAACTGCTACGCCGAGTCGCTGTCGAAGCGCAACCCGTCGACGCTCGGCATCTGGGGGCCGGACGGTACTCGAGTGATGGCAGCCGAGTCAGCGTGGCGCGAGCCGGTGAAGTGGAACAAGGCGGCCGAGGCCGCTGGCGAACGGCACCGCGTGTTCTGTGCGTCGCTGGCCGACGTGTTCGAGGATTGGCGTGGACCGGTGCGAAGCCATAACGGCGACGACATTTGCGTCTGCCACGGCTGCGGCGAGCACGTGCTATTCATTGAGAATTGCAAGTGCGGAGCCGAGCGACTTCCGCGGAAACTCACGCTGAACGACCTCCGCCGCGACCTGTTCGCGCTGATCGACGCGACGCCACACCTAGACTGGCTCGTGCTCACGAAGCGGCCGGAGAACATCCTACGGATGTGGCCGGCGGTGACGATCGGCTCGCAGGAGCAGGCCGACGATCGCAACGAACGCGGGGAACTGTATCGCCGCAACGTCTGGCTACTGACGTCGATCGCCACCCAGGCTGACGCCGACAAGAATCTTCCAGCGATGCGACGCTGTGTCGACTTGGTGCCCGTGCTGGGCATCTCTGCTGAGCCGTTGATCGAGCCGGTTGATTTTCGACTTGCGAAGTCGATTAGCGGAGAATCGGACTCTCATTTCAAGTGGATTATCGTCGGCGGCGAATCAGGCCACCACGCACGGCCGTTCAATGTGGCGTGGGCGCGATCGATTATCAAGCAATGCCGCGACGCAGGCGTGCCGTGCTTCGTGAAGCAGCTTGGCTCCGCCGCGATGGAATTCTCGATCCACGATTTACCGCGCGGCATGACGAGATTCGTTCACTCCAAGGGCGGCGACTGGAACGAATGGCCTGCGGACCTGCGCGTGCGGGAGTTTCCGGCCGTCACTCGGGTTTCGTCCAACGCTTAGCGCTACTGACCCATGCCCCACCACCAGAACCAATCCGAGCGAGCCATGCGAGAGCCGAGGCGGCATTGCTGTCCGAGCCGGAGCGCACCGACCCCACGGAGGGGCCGGCTGCGAAAGATAGGTAAGTGCGTTGCCGCCCTTCGCCATCGCTTTCGCCCGTCACTTCGTTTTCCGTCGCTGACGGGTTTCACCCGCGACGCCAGTGCCCAGGCCCATCGATCGGGCCCGTCCGCCGCCGTTCGTCGTCACCTTGCGCCGGGAGCTGTCTGGTCGGTTGGCGTCCTGTTGCGGGCTGTGCGTCTGCCTTGGCCGCGTCGGCGGGATTCCGTTCGCCGTTGGCATCGGTGCCAGTGCCTGATTTTACAGTAGTGAACGGGAGTTAGTCAAATGGGATTGAAGCAACTGCGGGCCACCGCGAGGAAAACGAAAATGCCAGACGAACTGACGGCGCGCCAGGCCAAGATGCTGCGGCAGCTGCTGCGGTGCTACCTCAACGGGCACATGCCGACGATTCGGGCCCTCGGCGAAGCGATGGGGATCACGAGCCCGAACGGCGTGATGGCTCACCTGCGGGCCCTGCGCCGCAAGGGATACGTCCACGAGGCCGACGGGTCGAGCGTCCGGCTCTCGGACAAGGCGCTGGCGCTGGTGCTGGGATGAACATGCTCGAGGAAATCCAGAAAGAGGTGGCGGAGCGCGAGCGGTTCCGCGCGTCGCTGCCCCATTTCTGCCGGCCGAACTGCGACCTGCGGAACAAGGTCGACAGCGCGCCGGTCCGTATCGGCGGGCGGATGATGATCGAGTCCCGCTGCGGCGCCTGCGGCCGCTGGCTGGGGAATCGGCCCGCGGAGGGTCGTTGAGAGAAGTTCATTGAGATGCTGGAAATGGAATTAGCCACAAGTTCGATCACGGGAGGGCTGACGCAGAAGCAGGTGGGGAAGATGCTGGGCGTCACCCGTTCGCGTGTCGGGCAGATCGAGCGGCGGGCGCTGCGGAAGCTGCGCAAGGCGATCGTCGCCGAGGCTGAGGCCCGCGGGATGACGCCCGTCGAATGGGTGCGGGAGCTGCTGCCGAGCAGCCCAGATCGGTCGGAAATCCAGGGCTGGATGAGGATGTTGGAATCATGAGAATCGGCATGCACGAAATGAAACTCAAGTTGGAATTTGCCGAGCAGGCCCTGCTGCAGTCGCGGGAGAACACGAGGCACCACGGCAGGCAACTCGCTCGCTACCTGCGCGACAAACGCTATTGGCACCGGCAAGTCGAGCTGCTGCGACATCGGCTGGCCCAGGCCGAACGGGAGGAGTTTACGGCATGAAGGCGCTCACCGTTTGCCAACCCTACGCGGCCGCCCTACTGGGGCCGAAGCGGATTGAGAACCGCGGGTGGTACTGCAAGCACCGCGGGCCGCTCTTGATACACGCCGGCAAGAACAAGTCGTTTCTCGGCACGCTCACGCCGGAGGAGCTCTCGACGTGGCCCGACTACGATCCGGCCCAGTTCAAATTCGGCATGCTGATCGGGGCGGTGGACGTCATCGACTGCGTGTCGATCGCAGATTATTTGGGAATGGGCAAGCAGGATCCGTGGGCGGTGGGCAAGTTCTGCATCGTCACGGCGAGGCCCAGGCGGCTCGTACGGCCGATCCGGTTCACAGGATGCCTGGGGCTGTTCGATGTCCCCGAGGCCCTCGTGAAGGGCGTGGAGTGGCAGGAGGTGCCGACGTGACGACGCGCTTGACTAGTATAGGACCAATCCACCCCGGGCGTGGCGGCGCGCGGCCGCCAAGTGGTTGCGAGAGCAGGCGACGTCCCTCTTGCAGCTTCGTCGTTAACGGCCGGCAGGCGACAGCGCCAATCCGGCCTCGGGTTTTTTCCACCACAACGATAGGGAGATTTAAAGATGAAAACGAAAGCGATTGTTGGATTATTGCTGCTGGTAGTGATCGTGCCTGGGTGCCGGATGAAGTTCCGCAATCCGAACGAGGACTCGCTGCTGCGTCCGGTGTCGGAGGAAATCGAAAGTAGCGAGGCGCCCGCCGTGAAGCCGGCCGAGGAAACTGTCGCCGATGCCGTTCCCAAATGCGTTTCCCTGGAGCAAGCGTCGCTCGAACGCGGCGACTCACCGAAGCATCCGCTGCTGGGGCGCTGTGCGGATTGGACGACCGACAAGGTCCGAATCTACGCAGTCGAATTCGATGGGCCGAACGGGCTGGAAGTGAGAGCCATCGGCCGCATGCCGCAGATCGAGAGGTTTCTCTCCGAGCACCGTTGGCACGTCTACGGCGAGATTAGCGACGTCAGCGAGTATATCAACGAGATCACGGTGGACGGCACGATCGAGATGCTGCCCGCAGTAGACGAAGAGTAGCCACACCAATTCCCCTCACCACAACGATAGGGAGCGAAGCGATGAGCGTTGTAACCAAACGAGTGATAACCGACCTAGCTATGACGGCTCCGTACCTTGTTCGGTGGTCGATTTGGTTGCCGTTCGGAATGTCGCTCAAGCTGCATCAAATTCTTCGGCGCGACGACGATCGTTGCCACCACGATCATCCCTGGTGGTTCGTTCGGGTGATTCTTTGGGGCGGATACGTCGAGTCATTTGGCGAAGATCACCGTGTCGCCCATAGAAAGCCATGGCGGCCGTGGGCACCGTGGCGAGTGTACTTCTGCCGAGCCAACTTTCGCCATCGGATAACCGAGTTGCCACGGGGATCGAGTTGGACACTTGCCCTGTGTGGTCCGCACTGCGGCAAGTGGGGATTCTTTACAAGCACCGGATGGATGGATTGGAAACAGTTCGTCGACGCAGCGCGGGCCAATCGCGTGGCGTGGTGCGATGACGGAAGTACCATCGAGTTGGACAAGTAGCCGTACGCAGTACCCCGCCCCGCCAACCTGGAAGAAAGGAACACCCCATCATGCCCCGCGAAGAGAAAATCGTCGACTTCCCCGCCGTGCCTTACGATCCCGCAAAGCAGCACTCGACGACGATCACCGTCCGGATGCCGCACGAGTCACACATGGCGCTTCTCAAGCACGCCCGCGAGCTGGAGGTGAGCCTCAACACGCTCTGCGTGGCGAAGCTGATGGCCGCGGTCGCGGATTGCCAGGTCTGGAATCCGCCGCGACAGGAGGGCCGCGCGGAGCGACTGCGGCGCGAGCTCAAGGCGGAGCTGGAAGCGGAGATGCGCAGGGAGCAGGAGAAGCTGGTTGGGGCGACGGGAGGTGCGACGTGATGTGTCACAATAAAGACCCTGATTGGTGGACTATGGGCGTTGGCCTGCTGCTCATGCTGGGAGTGATGTTTCTGGCGTTGGCGTGGATGTGCTTAGTGTTTGCGGACAAAAGCTCAGGAATCCCGCGCGAGGCCTACCAGGCCGAAAAGGCGATGATGTTTATGGCGCTCGGTCTGTTGTTCATCATTGCAGCCGGTGTGTGGAGAAAATGGTGACTCCCACCTCCGCCCTGCTGCGCAAGCTGCTCTGGTCTGTGGGGACGGACTCGCAGTCGCCGGTGGCCTGCGCGGGATTGCGGAGTGTGACTGTGGGCGAACTGATTGCGGGCACGAAGCGCGGCGAGCTGTTGGTGCTGCAGCGGGAAACGGTCGAGCGGATTATCGAGGAGTTGGAGCAACCGCAGCCGCCGCGACGTGTCGCGGAAAAAGAGGCGAAGGGCGGTAGGGATTTATGCTGAACTGTTACCGCTGCAACTCGGCCTCGTGCAAATGCCCAGACGGCCAGACCGTCTACGTGGGCGACTGCCGGGACGTGCTGCGCCAGTTGCCGGCGGAGAGCGTGAATTGCTGCGTGACGAGTCCGCCGTACTGGGGCTTGCGGGATTATGGCGTTGACGGGCAGATTGGGCTGGAGGCCTCCATGTCGGAATTCCTGGTCGCCATGCTTGGCGTGTTTCGAGAAGTGCACCGGGTGCTCAGGGCCGACGGCACGCTGTGGTTGAATCTCGGTGATTCGTACAGCGGAAACGTAAAGGGGAACGGAGGTTACGGGACGTCACGATTGACGAACGGCGGAGCGTGGCAGGACGAGAAGCCGGAGCCACGAGTGCGCGCGTCCTACCGACGCGATAAGTTGCCGACGCCGCGTTCCGACGTAGCGGTCGATGGACTCAAAACAAAAGGCACCTATATACCTGACTCATCAAGATGACACCTAAACCGCACAAAGTCTGGCGAGTAAGGATTGCATCCCTGGATGACTACGCTCGCCGCGTAGCTCGCGGCCAGCGGGCGTTCATCTGTGGCCT
>JBFWSG010000128.1:0-6179 GCA_050248495.1 Pirellulales bacterium
GGCAACTGGGCGCTGGTGTCGATGATCGCCAGCACGTCGCTGCCGCGCCAGGTCGCCGGAGGAGCATCGGCCGGCTCGCCGAGCGACTCGGCCAGCGTCCGCGAGACATTCATCTGCATGTCGAGCGAGCCGATGATCTTTTCGAGGCCGACGCCCGGCACCAGCTGCATGCACAACAGCCGCTGGTCGGTCGCCTCGTCGACCTGTTCGGAAAAGACCTGCACGATGTGGGCATGTTCCAAGCGAGCCATCGTGCGGCCTTCGCTGCCGCGATTGGCCGAAACCTTGAGCGCGACTTCGCGGTCGAGCGAGATTTGCCGCGCCAGGTAGACGTGCCCGAACGCGCCGCGGCCGAGCAGGCGGACGACTTCAAAGTCATCGATCTTGGCGCCGGGCGGCAGAGCTTCGGGCCGCAGCGAGCGCCTGACGGGCGGCTTGGGCACCAGGCCGGCCGGCGCGCGGAAACTCGGTGCGGCGCCGGTCGACAGGTCGGCGAGCTTGACGTCGGTAGCGTCGGTGGCGTTGTTCGGAGCTTCGGGAGTAAACTCCTGCGTCGCTGCCGCGAGCTTGACATCGGAGGCGTGTTGGTGAGTCTTCTCGTCAGGCATACGATGGTAGTGAATGACGAAGCTCGAATGACGAATCACCGAAGCATATTTTCGTCATTAGCGAATTCGTCATTCGTCATTCACGTCGTGGTCTACTTCCTCCCGCGCCGACGTTCGAGAGCGGGTTTGCAGTATTCCAGGAGGTCGAGCTCGATCAGCTCCTGCTCCGTGGCGTCGAGCGAGGCGTCGGCCAGCGAGTTGGTGACTTCCTCCAACAGTAAATCCGCGAAGGCGTCGCGCGAACGATGCAAGAGCACGCGCACGGCGCCGGCGTTGATCGGTTTGCCAAGTTTTTTGGAGAGGCCCTCGGCCAGCTCGGCGGAGCGTTCGTCTGGATGTTGCACGCGGTGGCGGAGCGCCGTGTGATACGGCTTGCCGCTCGAGCATTCGTAGTCGGCGAGCTTGCCCCAGCAGCGGGCCAAGAGCTCATCCCGCCAGCTGGCCTGGAACATCACGTCCGTGGTGCCGTCGTCGTTGGAATCGAGCTGCCCCGGCTCGGCGACGTTCGAGTGCATCTGCCCCTCGCGGCCGAGCTTCTTCTTGCGGCGCTGATAATCGACGATCAGCCGGTACACGACGGTTTTCACAAATGCGCGGAAACGGCCTTTGCCAGGATCGGCACCGCGGAAATCGCCGCGGACAAACTTGAGGGCAAACTCCTGGAAGACTTCGTCCGCCGCATCTTCATCGCGCAGGCAGGCGAGCGCATACCGCCGCACCGCCCCGCCGTAGCGGTCGAGCATCGTCTGCTGGGCCGACTGCATGGCCGTCGCATCGGCGTGCGCGAGCGCCACGACCGACCACATCGTTTGAATCTGACTTAAATGGGCGTCGTCATCCATTTTGCGGTGAGGCGTGCAGGGGGTGTCGCCAGGATGGAAAGATTGTGGACCGCCCGGCAATTGTAACATCCTGTGCGGTGGGGCGTGGAGTCCGGCAGAACAACGCGGCAGAGCGGAAAACGCGGCTCTCCGAGTTACTCCGATTGGAACGCCTGCCGGGCGGCGGCCAACACATCGGCGAGTGCCACGCCATGCTCGACCGAGATCTTGTGGCAGGCATCGTACTCGGGCGAAAACCGCTGCTTGCCGTTGGGCAGGTAGGCCACTTTGCCGGCGACGGCACCCCAGGGCGTGGCGACCGCATGTGGTTCTCGCGCGAGGACCGTTCGCTCGACGGCCAGGCGACGCACGCCGAGCGTCGTTGTTTCCTGAAACAGGATCGCCTCGAGCACTGCCGCGTCTGCGGGATGGGCCTGCACGCTGACGAGCAGCGCCGGCCGGCCCTTCTTCATTTGCATCGGCGTCACGGCGACGTCCAGCGCGCCGGCGGCAAAGAGGCGCTCCACGGCGTGGCTCACGGCGTTGCCGGGCGCGTCGTCGAGATTGGTTTCGAGCACCACGATCGATTCGAGCTGGGGCGCGCGATTGCCGGTGCCGGATACGACCTGCTCACCCACCAGCAGACGCAAGATGTTCGGCTGCGGAAATTCCTTCTGCCCGGCCCCGTAGCCGATCTTGTCGACGGTCATCGCCGGCAGCGGACCGAATGCCGTGGCCAGCGCCGCGACGATGGCGGCGCCAGTCGGCGTGGTCAACTCGCCCTCGACATCGAGCGGCGCGAGCGGAACGCCGCGGAGCAGTTCGCCCGTGGCCGGCGCGGGAATCGAGCAGCGGCCGTGGGCAATTTCGACGAAGCCGTGGCCCGTCGGCACCGGAGAACAGACTATCCGCTCGACTCCCAACAAGTCGAAGCCGATCGCCGAGCCGACGATATCCGCGATCGAATCGACGGCGCCGACTTCGTGAAAATGAACCTTTTCGATCGTGCTGCCGTGGACCTTGGCTTCCGCATCGGCGAGCTTGCGGAAGATCCGCGTGGCAAGCTCGCGGGCCCGCGTCGAAAGCTGTCCGCGGTCGATCATCGCCGTGATGTGATGCAGGTGGCGATGGGCATGTTCCGGCTCGTGCTCGACCGTGATCTGCGTGGCGCGGAAGCCGCGTTTCTTGACTTCGGTGGCGACGAGTCGGCAACCGGTGAGTCCCAGCGAATCGATCCCAGCCTGAATCGCGGCCAGCTCCGCCCCCGCATCGACGAGCGCCCCGAGGGTCATGTCGCCGCTGATGCCGCTGGCACAATCGAGATAGGCGATTCGCATAGTGAGAGCTGCTAGCGTGGTTGTGGCGGACGGGCGACCGCGTCGATTTTACGGCTCGGTGCCAGCTTTCGCAAAGTGCCGCGGCGTTGACCGCGGTCGGCGTGCTTGCTATTGTCCCGCGTCGTATTGGGCGCGAAAACCGCGTCGGGCGCGAAAAACCGCGTAATCATGATGATTCACTCCGCCACCGTGTCGCCCGCCGCGTATGCGCCGAAAATCTGGGGCCAGATGCCGGCCCGGATCAAAGTGCTGTACGTGACGACGCTTCATCGTACCGGCGGCTGGCTCGCCGAGGCCTTCGCCGCGGACAGCGCGACCCAAGTCGAGCTCGAGGAAGCGATCGGCGTTACGGCGGGGCTCGCGCGCTTGCGCGACGAAGTCTTCGACGCGGTGCTCGTGAGCCACGAGGCAGACGTGCTCGACGGCGTCGATTTCGTGGAAGGACTCCGCGCGGGCGGGCACGATGAGCCGATGATCGTGCTCGGCACGGAACCATCCGCCGATCTGGCGGCGCTAACATTCGAGGCCGGAGCCGACGCCTATTGCTGCGTTGCCGAGACCACGACGCGATCACTCCTGTGGACCTTCGCCCGCGCGATCGAGCGCTCGCAGTTGATGCGGGAAAATCGCCGGCTGGTGCAAACTGAACGGCAGCGGCTAGCCCAGGAGCATCAGGAAGCCGAGCGGCTGCTCACGGAACAGCGCGCGTTGATTGCCGAGTTGGAGCGGCTGCGCGACGACGGGCAGGCACTCGCGCCGGCCGCAGACGTCGTGCTGGAACCAATCGATGATGACGGCGATTGCGAGCGATCGAGCGAGAGCCTGGTGAGTTCGATTGCGGCCGCCGCGCCGACCCGTTGCGACCTTCCTGAACGGTTGGTGAGCCACTATCGGGAGCTGCTGCGGGCCCACGTGGTGATGGGGGTCGGCAATCTGGCCGGCGAGATGACGGCGCTCGCGGGATTACTGGTCGAGGCCGGCATTTCGGCGCAGCAGACGATGCAACTCCACGTCCACGTGTTGGAAGACCTGATCGGCTCGCTGGGCAATCGCAGTGCCCGACACGTGATGAATCGGGCGGACTTGCTGGTGGTCGAGGTGATGGCCCATCTGGCGGATGGCTACCGGCGGCGGTACGATGAGCGGCGTTCTCCGCCCCGGCAGTTGCGATTGCCGGGCTTCGCCGCCTCGCCCCTCGATGAATTCCTCGCCCGAGCCGCTTGATGTCGCCGAGAGACGATTCTCCCTCCCAGGCCACCGACGCCACGACGACCGTCGCCGAGCTGCGCGAAGTCCTGGCCCAGTTCGTGGCAGAGCGCGACTGGTCGCAATTCCATTCGCCCAAGAATGTATCGATGGCGCTGGCGATCGAAGTGGCCGAGTTAATGGAGCATTTCCAGTGGCTCACGATCGAGGCTTCGCGCAAGCTGGCGGAGGATCCGCAAAAATTGGCCGCGGTGGGCGAGGAACTGGCCGACGTGATCGGTTACTCGTTCGTGCTCGCCAATGTGCTGGGGATCGACGTTTCGAGCGCGATGCGGAACAAAATGGTGAAGAATCGGCTCAAATATCCGGCCGAGGAATATCGCGGCCGCTACGGGCCCAAGGACGACGGCACCGGACGCTAACGAGCGCCGGATCACTCTGGCGGTGGGTGGCATGCTTTCACGGCGCAGCCGGGAAGCATGTTCGCGGAATTATGCTCACGCCGCTATCGCAGCGCGAGCATGCCACCCAGAATAGACTCCCCACCCTAACGGACGACTGGCTGCAAGCGCTTTCGTCGCCGCCGGTGGCGTGGCTCTACACGGGCGCACTCGAGACTTCCCCCCGATCTATGCGAAGAATTGGCAGCGATAGCCCCTCTCAAGGGGAGTGCAAGCGATGCGCTGCGACAGGAGCGCTCGCCGCGTTTGCTTGCCGCAGCGCTTCAAAGTGTGGGCCTTCAATTCCCGATGACGACGTGTGACTCATTGCGGTCCCCCCGACGGTGAGTGATTGACAAAGACCAGACGACGGGCGAGCGAAAGCGGCGTCGCCTTGTGGCGGGGCCAACAACTCATCGTAGACTCGTTCTTCCAGCAGCATTTGCCCGGTATTCCCTGCTCGGAATCGTTTGTTGCCACCGGTGGCAGCTCACGCTTGCTCGGCGTTGCACAATAATTGATCGGCGAAGCCTGACTTCATGCGCGCGAGTTTCAGTACTTCGGCGCAATCGCGCCATGCGCCGTGAGCCACGCCGTGCGCGAGACGATTTGCGCAATTGAAAGCGCGCTGACATTTCGTTTCGCGTTGCGCGGAGAGTTTGGAGTCGACCTGATGATGGACGGCGACACTGTGCGGAAGATCGAAGCGGATCCGCGCCTACTGTTTTCCGCCGAAGTAATCGCACGCAGCTCGGGATGGACCATACTCGCGATTCACCGAAAACCATTTATTTCAAGCACTTTACCAGCCATCGACGACACCAGCCCGCGGACGAGTTGCGGCAAAGCGATCTTGTTTGCGCGCGAACTATTGTTCATCGCTCTCCCATTACAACTGTCACAAAGCGCGCGTGAAGACAATCTACGAAGTCCTACGCTCGCTGACTTACCACGTGTGGGTTCGTACATCGAGCGCGCGCATCCGATCGTCACAATTTTTGCGCGGTGCAACATCTGACGAAGTTGCGGCTTGACTCAAGGCTCGCGTTGCAACCGTCGAAGAACAGTTGTATGCTTAAACACTAGCTCAGAGGTGGGCTTTTTCGACGGCATCGTTCCAGAGCACTGGAGGGATCGACGGATGCGCGTCGGCATCATTAGCGATACGCACGGGCAGGTGGATTTCACTCGTCCGGCGGTGCGAATGCTTGAGAGTTTGGAAGTCGACCGCATACTCCACTGCGGCGATATCGGTTCGTCGGCCGTGGTCGAACTATTCGAGCGCTGGCCCACCGACTTCGTGTTCGGCAACTGCGATACGGATCAACGCGCACTTCGCTCGATGATCGAGCGCGCGGGGCAAACATGCCACGGTGAACTCGGCGACTTGACGATCGAAGGCGTCCGCATCGCGCTGATCCACAGCCACGACCGGCGACTGTTTTCTGCGACCGTCGGCAGCGGCCGCTACCGTACGATCTGCTACGGCCACACGCACGTCTCCTCGATCGAGCGCCGCGGCGAGATGCTGCTGCTGAATCCGGGAGCAGTCTACCGCGCCCAACCCCACACCGTGGCGATCCTCGAGCTACCGAAGAACGAGGCCACGATCATTGAAGTGTGAGAGGGGTTGAGTGTTGAGGGTGCTTTGTAGAAAGCTTTTCTTCGCCTTGTGGCGAGGAGCATTAGGTTATGTGTGAGCACCAGGAACATGCATTCGACGGCGCGTGTGCGATCGGTGCGGGCGCGCAAGTTCGCGGTGAGGCG
>JBFWSG010000129.1:0-6159 GCA_050248495.1 Pirellulales bacterium
GCGGATCGCGGCCCACTGTTCGTTCGTCAACGCATGTCGCTTCGACATCCAAAGTCCTCCTTGAACTTCACGAAGACTCCCACAATCGCTACTCTGCGTCGAGATGAATGTCCGTACTGCCTAGAGCGCGGAGAGTTCCAGCAGTCCGTCGGCCAGGAAATCAAGAGTCTGGTCGTCAGCCTGGATCGCAGAATCAAAATCGTCGAAAGCGATCTCGCGCGATTCGAGCGCCCTGGGCCGTACGGCCGCGAGCAGGAGTTCCGCCCTCGCCGCTGACTGCAACGATCTGGGTGAGACGCTGAGGACTGCGGAGTCCTTATGTAATGGCGCCGCGAGATTCGGGATGCCGACAAAAGCCACGACCGCTGGCGCCGCGGCGCTTTCGCTCGTTTCCGCCTCGATCGAGGAAACCGCGAGCGCCGCCGATCCACCCTCCGATCCCGCGCCCAACGAGCTGCCCAAATGGTCGCGCCACACGGTGTAATCAGACAGGTCGACCACGCCGTCGCCATTGCCGTCGGCGCCGCTGCCGGCGGGCACACTCGCGCCGAAGTTAACGCGCCAGACGTTGTAGTCGTCGTCGGTGACCGTTCCGGTGCCATTGTAGTCACCCGGCAGCGTAGCAGTGGTGAAAGTCGCCTCGACGAGCCCCGACCACTGGCCGCCCGCGGTTCGCAACCGGGCTTTGACGGTCGTCGTTCCCGAAATCAGTATGCCCACGCCGTTGTATTGCTTCACCTCAGCGGCCGGGTTGACTCCGCCGCCGACAAGCCGCGGATCGGTCACGCCGTCGGTCGTGTAATAGATCGTGCCGGCCGAGCCGGCGATGCTGAGCTGGTAGTTGTTCGGCACCTGGCCGCCGAACTGGCTGAACGTCGGCGCGGAGAAATTGGTGTAAAGCCCATCGCCCCGCAATTGACTCAGGACCGTGTTTCCACGTGCCGGGAAGTACGAATTGACGACCCAATTGATCTCGTTCTGCCAGGTCGTCTTATTGAGCGGGACAGCGGTTTTCGAGTCGCCCCAGCGGGCCGCCTCGGCGATGATCGCGGGGTCGACCTCGTTTTTGCGCTCCAGGAAGCGGGCGATGTTGGCCGCCGCGGTCAGCGCGCCGCCGTTGAACATGAACTTCTGCACGCGGTCGATGAACAACTGCTTGTACTCGGGCGATGCCAGCAGGTCCTGGTGCAGGTACTGCGGGTTGAACTGGGCGAAGTTGTCCTGGTTGCCGTTGTTGAACGGGCCGGTGCGGTCGATGTTCTGCGTGCCGTGGATCGTGCCGTCTTCCGCGCCGAGCGAGTGCTCGTTGTCGTGAATGAAAAACTGAAAGCCCTGGTCTACCGCACCTCGGTTGTAGATGCCGAACCAATTGTTGGCGTAGTTGTCGCCGAGAAACCGGGAGAGCCCCGTGTCGTATCCGCCGGTGTAAAAAATGATCAGCATGTAGTCGACCAGGTTCTTAGCGTCCAGGAGCACGGGTAGCGCGGGGTTGCGAGTGCCGTCCGGATTCTTGCCCTGCATCGTCCAGTACAAGTTGGCGTTAGCGACCGGGTTGGTGGCCAGCGCCTGGCCGTAGTTGAACAATTGCCTCCAGGCGATGTCGTTGCCTTCGGAGATTTCCGTGCCGCCGACGTCGCCCAGCCCGGACTTCACGATGTCGTAGTCGTCCGCGTCGCCGCCGAAGTAAGTTTCGCTATAAAACTCCTCGACCCGCTCCTGGGTCATGAAGACGCCCCAGTAAACGCCGTTGATGTAGAGATGATGGTAGCGGCTGCGGGTGTATTCGCTTCCCATATCCCCCTGCGAGTCGCGGCCGAAGACCTCGCGGAGAAACGTGTTCTGTGTGCTACCGCTCGACGACCAGGAATAGTTCTGTTCGGTACGCAGGTCCAGCACGTCGAATTCGTCAGCCCCTTCGTCGCCGAACAGCGGGTACTCCAGCTTCCCGTCGCCGTAGTCGCTGCGGAAATAAAAGCGGAACGCGTGCTTGGGATTGAAATCGTTGCGGCTGTAGCCGCCGCGGATTCGCAAGCCGACGTTCACTTCGAAACCCAAGCTGCCGTCGACATTGATCAACTCCACGTTCGCCGGCCGCTCCCAGTCGTTGCCGCGATTGTTGGCGTTGACGTAGATGCCCGTTGTGGGATTGAACAGATTGGCCGCGTCGGTCGTGATCGAAATCGTCGAGAGCGAAAGGAGCGAATTCTTCACTGCCGCCGCGCCGTACAGATTGATGATGTCGGGATCGATGCCGTAGTTCAGCTCCTGCCCGTTCACGCCATTGGCGGCAAAGCCGGCCGGCACCTGCCCGGCAGGCGATTGGTTGATCACGTCGTCCACGAAAATGTACGAACCAGCCTCGATGAACGACGGCTCGAACCCCAGCTTGAAAGCCCGCGCCCGCACGGTGGTCGTGCTCGAGATTGAAAGCGGAGCGGTGTAGAGCGTCCCGTTGGTGACGTTTAAATTCGCGTCGACCGTGGGTGTCGAGCCGTTGGTCGTGTAGACGATGATCGCACCGGATGTGGCGGTGGTGATCGCCACCGATTGAGTCGTGCTGTAGAAGCCGTGCGGCGTGCCGAACACAGGTTCGGCCGCGTAGCCGAGCACGTTGTCGCCGTTGCCGTAGCCGGGCGTGGGTATGGCAAAATAGCCGACCTTTTCTGGCGCGACGATGGACATCGGCTGCGCCACGAGCTCCGGAATCAGCAGCATGTCGCTGCCGGTCGGCTGATTGAGGGCCTGGATCGCCAGCACGTTCTCGCCGACGCGGAGCGAACGAATGGCCGAGCTCACGTCGAAGTCCTGGAACACGATCGACGCCGCGTCGTCGTGCGTCGCCGAGGCGGCAGAATCCCACTGCAGCGTTTCTGGCACATTCGCCTGGGCCACCGGCACGCCATTGATGTAAGCGGCGAAACCGTCGTCGTATTTCATGCGGAGCGTGAGCCGGCCGATGTCGTCCAGCGATGCGAGATTGAACTTGATGCGGACATAGGCGCCCCGCGTGCCGCTGGGCAGCGGCGTCTGGATCAAGCTCGTGTAGTTGATGGGGTCACCCGGTAGATTCTCGTAACCCAGGCCGGTCGGACCGGAAATTGGCCAGGCGCTGTCGTCGTATCCGATATCGCGCCAGGCGATGCCGAGGCTGCCGTCAGTCGGCAGGACCGCCTTCGCATTCGCGCCGCTGGCCACAATCGTGGTCGGAGCGCCGGAGTTCTGCATCGCCAGCCCATACGAAATGTCTTCGAACTGAGCGGGAAAGCTGGGCGTGTATTGGTCGAGGATCGTGGTACCGTTCGTGTCGACGATCGCCAGGAACTCGCCACTGGCCGAAAGGGCAAAGTTGGTGTGCAGCTCACCGTTCGGTTTGACGGTGTTCTTGCTCGACGCGAACACCACCAGATAGCCGCCCCCATCGAGCGTGACGCTGCTGGGAAATGTCCAACGGCTGAGATTGCCGGGGCTGTCCGTCAGGTGCATCCCCGAGAGATTCACCGCGTCGCTGCCCGAGTTGTAGATTTCAAGCCAGTCGGACGCAGCACCGTCGTAGTCCAACAAGCCGTCGTCATTCGAAGCGACTAGCTCCGTGATCCGCAACATCGAAGCGTCGAGCACGAGCCGCGGCTCAAGCGCTTCGAGCCGCAAACGACGCCACTTCCGCACGCCCCCTCCGGCAGTTCCCATCAAGGCTGCTCCGCTTGTTCCGAAATCCGATGGGGGGCCGATGCCGCTAGTCCCGGTCCCGACGCCTCGGCCCTGAGGGCGAAAGAACTTCCACCCATGGCCGCGAGGCTGCCCCCTCAGTTCCCACCGAATGTTAAGAATCCGTGAAGACCTCAGTCTACCAGCTCCCTGCAATCCTTGCAAAAACCGGCCGTGAAACTCGTTTCCGAAGCTCCCGGCGGGCCTCGACCGCCATCGACAGGTTCGGGGGCGATTGCTATCGTTGCCGACCCGTTTTTCCCGTCGTCGCAGATTTATCTAGTCGCTCCGCCTGGGCCGCGCGATGTCATCGAAACGTTTGAGCTGGAAGATCACGCTGGCCATTTCGGGTCTCGTGATGTTTGGCCTGGCGGCCTACAACTACCTCGCCTGCTACTGCAGCGCGCCGATTGGGCTCACCATCAGCGGCGGGGACGTCTGCCCGCTGCGTTCCGAAATGTCCCAAAGAATCTGCGGCGAGGTCCGCAACGAAGGGATCGAGCTCTCGGCGGTGCCCAACCCCAACTCCGACACAATCCTCGCCGACGTCAACGCCCACCGGCTAGATTTGGGCCTCGTGCTTGGCGGCTTCCCGGCCGACGAGCATCGGAATGTGCGCCAGGTCGCCACGTTGGGCGTCGAGCCGCTGCATCTGTTGGTCCGCGGCAATTTGGCCCGTGGCGCTGGGCCATCGCTCGATATGCTTCGCGGACGGCGCGTTTCGCTCGGCGAGCGCGGCTCGAACGGGGCGCTTTTGTCGGAAGCATTTTTGCGGTTTGCAGGGATGCGGCCGAAGACGGCCCAGGAGCCCGGCGACTTGGAAACGCTCTACACCCGCGAAGCCGACTTGGTCGAGCAGCTGCATACCTGGAAACGAGCCGCGCCGCCGGTGAGGGCTGTGCTGGCCGAGCGCCTGCCGGACGCGTTCTTCATCGTTGACAGTATGCCGTCGCCCCTGGTGGATGAGCTGGTGCAGACCGCCGGCTACGAGCTCGTGCCGCTGCCCTACGCCACCGCGCTCCATCTCAACAAGCGCCGCGACTCCGCCCACTACGACGGCTTCGATAGCAATCGCATCGAACCGGCGCTGATCCCGGCCTTCACATATGGGGTTTCCCCCGCGATGCCGCGGCAGGACTGCCGGACATTCGGACTGCGGTTGATCCTGGTCGCGCACAAGAGCGTCCCCTCGCGGGCCGTGCTGCGGCTGTTGCGGGCTCTCGATAAAGGGCTGGCCCGGCAATATCACGTCGATCTCGACGCGGTCGGCGCGATGAACGACTACCCGATCCATCCCGGCGCCGCAGCGTTCGCCAAGGATCGCAAGCCGCTCACGCTCGGTCAGATGCTCGAGCCACTCACCAATTTCCTGAGCGTGCTCGGTGCCGGCGCGGCTGGGGCGCTCGCGCTGTGGGGTTTCCTGCGCGGCCTGCACGCGATTCACCCCGACGTTCACTTGAAGCAGATCGACCGCATCGAGCGGCTGCTGCAGGGCCAGGAACTCGACGAATCGGCGCCGCCACTGCCACTCGATTTCATCGACTACCTCGAAGCGCGGCTGGCGCAAATCAAGCAGGCCGCCATCGACGACTACGCCCGCGGCCGGCTGGAAAAGGACGAAGCGATGGTCGGCATCCTCACGCTCGTGTCCGACACGCGACACCTGTTGGCCCAACGGCGCAGAGAAGTCTGCCAGCAATCGGCCGGCGTCGGACGCGCCAGCCGACTGATCGACGCCGCTTGAGAAGCTTGGGTGGCATGCTTTAGCAGCGTAGCGGCGTAAGCATGTGCGCATAAGCAACATGCCTACGCCGTTTGCACGGCGAAGGCATGCCACCCATTCAACTTTCAGGAAGCAGTCATTTTCAACGACGGCCACCATCAGCCAGCGCAATCGCCGCCCCGACTGCAAAGATCGTCGCCGTCCCCGGCTCGGGCACGGGCGGGTTGTAGGGCAGATCGCCCGTAAACTTGAAATTGTGGAACTCGCCGCCGCTTTGCTGCAGCACGCTCGCCGCGATGCCGTTGCCGTTGATGCCGCCGCCGTTGAGCGTCAGCGCGGCCTGCGGCGCGAGCACGCTCCCCAGGATGCCAATGTTGTTGTTTGTGAGCATCGTGGCCTGGTAATAGTTGTAAAACACGTTGCCGTGGGCCGTGCTCGGCGACTGGCTGCCGTTGTAGGAGAGGCCGCCGAACTGCGAGACGTCGGTTCCTGCAATGTTGATCAGCAGCGTCGCGTTCGGATATGGGTTGACGATCTGCTTGTTGCTCGTGGCCTCCCAGACGGCCTCGGTGACGTTGAACACGTTGAGGCCGGGGTTCGTGGCGGTGAGCGTGACGGTCGAATAGCCGTCAAACACGACCGAGGCATTCGTCGCAAGAGTCGACCAGTAGCTGCTCTTGGCGACGAGGTCGACCGCGGCCGCGGCAAAATCGACGGGTGTGCCTTGATAG
>JBFWSG010000130.1:0-1917 GCA_050248495.1 Pirellulales bacterium
AGCCCGAGCGACGCGATTCGCAACTGGCAGCTTTCCGGTCTGGGGATTCCACTTCCTTCGCCTTGAACCACACGTTCTTGATTCAGGCGGTCGCCGCGGGAGTGGCCGGCGCTTCCGGCAGTGTGGTGTTCGACACAGGGCTTGTACCGCTGCCGCGTCCCAGCTCGTAGGCCACGAGCGCCGCGATTGAGAGCAGAATGAAGTCCATCGGCGAGTAGTCGGAGCTCCTCGGTTGGCGCACGCCATTTCCCATCGGCAACTCAGGCCGGCGCGCTTCGACTGCTTCCGCGACTTGCTCGGCCGGCGCTGCGTCGGCTGCATCCTCCGCTGTCGCCGCCAACTCTTCCTGTTGCTTGGGCGGTGGAGCGGGGTGCATCGGCAGCGATGCATTGGCGGCCACGTTCGATTGAGCGACTTTCGCCACCACCATATTACCGCCCACATAGGCTGCGATGGCTACCAGTGCCGTCAGCGCCCCGCGGACGTAGCTGGCATGGCCTTTGGTCGAAACCATCGCTCGCACGCCGGCACCGACCAGCGCAGCCACCACGAGCGCCAGCGCCGTGTGCTGAGCTTCGAAGAACATGTACGCCGCAACGAGCACCCCGATGCCCACGAGTCCGCCGATAATCGCACCGATCAACGTGTTCTTCAGTTGCATGGCCCCAACCTCCGATCGACCAATGTACGATCCACTGCCCGCGCGAATACACTGCCAGCGCGATCGAATTCCCCGATTGCCGGCACGCGGCCGCGCACGAACCGCGCGCCAGTTGGATTGACAAAATACTCGCCTTCCGTTTGCCACTCTATTCCCGGGAAATCCGGGCGTCAACGACGTTTGTTCGCCAAAGCTGCGAACTAGCCAATTCGCTCAAAAATCACCGCGATGCCTTGGCCGACGCCGATGCACATCGTGGCGAGGCCGAGCGTGGCATCGCGGTCTTTCATGGCGTGGAGCAGCGTCGTGGCGATGCGGGCGCCTGAGGCGCCGAGTGGGTGGCCGATGGCGATCGCGCCGCCGCGGACGTTCACTTTCCCGGGATCCAGCTCCAGCATGCGAATGCAGGCGAGAGCTTGGGCAGCGAAAGCTTCATTCAGCTCCACGAGGTCGATGTCCGAAAGCTTGAGGCCGGCGCGCTTGAGAGCCTTGTGGGTTGCGGGAACGGGGCCGGTGCCCATGACCGATGGATCAACGCCAGCCACCGCCGTGGCGAGGACGCGTGCGATCGGCTTTTGACCGAGCGAC
Source organism: Pirellulales bacterium (assembly GCA_050248495.1). Classification (GTDB taxonomy): domain Bacteria; phylum Planctomycetota; class Planctomycetia; order Pirellulales; family Lacipirellulaceae; genus DASYDU01. The sequence continues at coordinate 1,250 of JBFWSG010000130.1, forward strand.
TTCGCGCTCTCTTCGCTCATGATGAGTAGCGCCGCCGCCCCGTCGTTGAGCGGCGAACTGTTGCCGGCGGTCACTGTGCCCATGCCCGGCATGAACGCCGGCTTGAGTGCAGCGAGCGCCGCGAGGCTCGCATCGGCCCGCACGCACTGATCCCGTTCGACCAAGATTCGGTTGCCCGCTTCGTCGCGGCCCCACACCGGCACCAGCTCGGCCGCGAACTCGCCCTTGTCGTAGGCGGCGGCTGCCTTCTGGTGACTGGCCAATGCGAATTCATCCTGCTCCAGCCGCGAGATGTCCTGTGTCTGGGCCAGGAACTCGGCCGTAATCCCCATCAGCAACGCACCCTTGCTGGTCCGCGTGAAAAGCTTGGGGTTGAGGTCGATCCCCGCGTCCATCGGCAAGTGGTGCATGTGCTCCAGGCCGCCGACAATCTGCACGTCCTCGGCCCCGGCCACGATCGCGTGCGACGCCTGGGCCAGCGCCTGCAGGCTGCTGCCGCACAGCCGATTGACCGTCGCTCCGCCCGCCTCGACACCGACGCCCGCCATCAAGCCGACAGTCCGCGCGACGTTGAGCCCCTGTTCGCCCTGCTGCTGCGTGTTGCCGAGCACGACGTCTTCGATCACCGTCGGATCGATGCCCGTCCGCTCGACGAGCGCGCGGACCAC
>JBFWSG010000130.1:2017-6033 GCA_050248495.1 Pirellulales bacterium
CCTTCGGTGAGCATCAGGGCGGCCTCATTCATATACGGCAACAGCAACCGATTCACGAGAAAGCCTGGTCCGTCATTCATCACGATCGGCGACTTGCCGAGCGACTTGGCGTACGCGACGGCCGTGGCGATCGTGGCGTCGCTCGTCTTCTTGCCGCGGATCACTTCCACCAGCGGCATCTGCCGCACGGGGTTGAAGAAATGCAGGCCGCAGAAGCGGTCTGGGTGCTCGAGCCTCTCGGCCAGTTGCGTGATCGGGATCGTCGACGTGTTCGAAGCGAGGATGGCGTCGCCGCGCAAGTGGGGCTCCAGCCGGGCAAAGAGCTCCTGCTTAGCGTCTGCTTTTTCGATGATCGCTTCAACAATAAGATCGGAGTGGCACAGCTCGACGTCCGAGAGCGTCCCATTCACCAGCGGCGCGAGCTCGACGGCCCGCTTCACGTCCGGGCCTTTGATTTTTTTGTTGTAGGCGACTTCGTTGAGGATACCCTGCACGCCGCGCTTCAGCGCCTCGGTGCTCGAATCGAGGATCGCCACCGGGATGCCGCGCTTCACGTTGGCCGAGGCGATTCCCTGCCCCATCACACCGGCGCCAACGACGCCGGCCGACGCAATCTTGCGGGGCTCCACGCCCTTGGCGACTCCGGAATCTTTCTTGTTGCGATCGGTGAGAAAAAAAATGTTGAGTAGCGCCCGATTAATTGGCGAGCCGAAGAGCTTGGCAAACTCCTCGGATTCCAGCTGGCAGGCCGTTTCGACGTCGACCATCGCGCCGCCAAGCATCACTTCCAGTGCTGCGAGCGGGGCAGGGTAGTGGCCCTTCGTCTGGCCCTGGATGTACGCGCTCGCCGTTGCGCCGAGGAAGCCCAACTCTGTCTCGCTGATGTCGATTAGCCCGGCCCAGCGCTGGCGGTCGCGGCGAAAGTCGCCCGACTTCTGCTCCGCGCGAATCATGCTGACGGCCGCCGCGACGAGCAAATCGCGGTCGCCGCCGACTTCGACGACGTCGTTTGCAAGGCCCATCGCGGCCGCCGACTTGGGATCGGTGTTCTCGCCGCTGGTGACAAGCTCGACAGCATTCGACAGGCCGACGACGCGCGGCGTGCGAGCCGTACCGCCCCAACCGGGAAACAGGCCGAGCTTCACCTCCGGAAAACCGTAAGCGGTCTTCTCGCCCGTGGTCATGATCCGTCGGTCGCACCAGATCGAAAGCTCGGCGCCGCCTCCGACGCAAATGCCATCGATGGCCGCGACGCTCACAAACTCCGACTGCGAGAGCCGCGCGAATAGCTGTTGCCCGCGCCGCGACAGGGCAATCACTTCATCTTTCGGCGCGTCGAGCGAGGCCGCGAACTCCTTCAAATCGGCGCCGGCGATGAACATCCCCGGCTGGGCCGAGGCAATCACCAAACCAGCTAAGCCCTTTTTCTTCTCCAAGTCGTCGAGCAGGCTCGAAAGTGACTCGAGCGCATGGCGCGACAAAACATTCGCGCTCGAATCGGAGTCGTCGAGCAAGACGAGCGCGATATCGGGCTGCGGGAACGAAAGGGTCAGTTGCAGATTGGCCGCCATGTGGGAAGAATACCTCAGAAAGGTGCGAGATGTCGACCCGAGCCGGCTTTTTCGCGGCATTCACGGCCGTGGTTCCGCGACACATGGGTTGATGTGACCGTGTCGGCTGCTATGTTGGCATTTCCATGCACGACACAAATCCAATCGACAGGCAACAAGCGACAGGCGACCACGAATCTGCAGCACGTGGCGCGTGGTGGCGACTGCCGCTGTTGTTTATTCTGGTGCTCGTTGCGATCATTGTCGTGCGTACCTCGCGGCAGCCGGTACGCGACTCGCGGCAAGGTGACTCGCGGCGTGCGGACGCGGTCACCGTCGAGGGAAAGACAGTTGCGCTCGCGATCGATTTCTCCGACGGTCGCCGCCGCGAGTTTGATGCCGTCCCCTGGCATCCCGGCATGACGGTCGATGACTTGATGACGGCGGCCAGCCGCAATCCCGAGGGCATCCGCTACACCGTCAGCGGCGACGGCCAGTTGACTCTCTTGGGCAGCATCGATGGGGTTGCCAACCAGTTGGGCGGCGGTCGAAACTGGATTTATCGCGTCAACGACAAGCTCGCTGATCGCAGCCTCGCCATTTACGAGCTCAAGCCCGGCGACCGTGTCTTGTGGACGTTTAGCGAAAACGAGTAGAATGCGGGGCGAACGCTTTAGCTCCGGCCGCTGAGAGGCCGACAACTGGTAAGTCACTTCAAGCCTGTTCGGGAGAACGCCGGCCGTGATCAATCAGCAAAAGTCTATCGCCCGCGATCTTTCAGTATTTTTGTTGCTGGTAGCAATCGGCGTCGCGGGTCGCTGGGGCCAGCCGGAATGGTGCTTTACGCCGACGGCCGCCGCGGCAATTTTCGCCGGCTTCTATTTCGCCCGATTGGGCGTCGCTGCCGTCGTGCCGATCGCTATCCTCGGGATCAGCGACCTGGCGCTCGAAGCGCACGACAGCTTCGGCGTGATGCTCTTCACGTACGCGGTGATGACCGTTCCCGTGCTGTTCGGCCGCTGGTTGCGAAACAGCGACGGCGGCGTGAACACCGCCTGGAGACTGGTGCTTTGCGGCCTCGTGCCGGCGACGCTCTTTTGGATCGTCTCGAATTTCGCCGTCTGGGCGTTTCAGAGCGACTATGAAAAATCGGTCTCCGGCCTGATGGAATGCTACTGGATGGCCGTGCCGTTTTACCGCTGGATGCTCGCCGGCGACGTCTTCTATCTGGTGATCCTGGTAGGATGCGCGGCGCTCGCCGGCATGCCGATGCTGCAACGCCAGCGCCAGGTGGTAGCGATTCCGCGTCGCTAGTCTCGTCGTCCTTTAACTTTAGCGGTATCCGCAGTGTCGCAGGTAGTTGCGGCATTCGCTTTCGGTGAACAGTTCGAGGACTTGTCCACAGAGTTGCCAAAGCTTTTCGGTGGTCCGCTCGGCGCCGTCGCGGAGCAACTTCTTGAACTTGCTGAAGGCCAGTTCGATGGGGTTGAGATCGGGCGAGTAAGGCGGTAAGTACCGCACCGTGGCCCCGGCGGCCTCAATCGCCGCGCTCACGCGCGGTCCTTTGTGACTGGAAAGATTGTCCATCACCACGATATCTCCCGGTCGCAACACTTTCACCAAGTGCTGCTCGACCCAGGCCTGGAACAGCGTGCCATGGATCGCCCCTTCCACGCACAAGGGCGCGACGAACCCGGTCGAACGCATCGCGCCGAGGAACGTCGTCGTCTCCCAACGACCGTAGGGCACACTCTGGACCAGCCGCGCACCACGTTCGCTGCGGCCATAGGTCCGCGTCATGTTGGTCTTTGCCCAGGTTTCGTCGATGAACACGACTCGATCGGGATCGAATTTCAACTGCTCGGCCGCCCACTGCCGACGGGCTTCGACAACGTCTTCCCGCTGTTGTTCGAGCGGGACACAGGTCTTTTTTTTCGCGTGCGTCGCAAGGCCCGACCGGCGCGGCTGAGCGTCACGTCGGAAACTTCCCAGCCCAGTTCATCCTGGGCCGCGGCCACCAGTTCCCGCAAGTAGATGTCCGGACGCTCGTCGAGCTTGGCCAGCAGCCACGTGGCATAGGGCTCCCACGTCTTGCGGCGACGACGTTTGGTGAGCGGTGCGATCTTGCCTTGCTCGCGTCGCTCCTGCTGGATGCGACGCACCCACGATTCCGACACCCCGAAACGCAACGCCACCGCTCGGGTTCCTTCTCCGGCGTCACACGCCGCCAACACATCCCGACGAAACTCCTTCGAATAAGCTTCCACAACGACCTCCTTGTGCGAGTTGTTGTGTAGCTTAACTACCTTGCCTGGATGGCGCTAGAGCTAAGTGAAGCACGCTCTAGGCAGTACGGACATTCATAGCAAGTCGACCAAGAGTGCGGCGAGCCAGAGGAAGCCGGCGTAGTTGGCAGCTTTCTTCTCGTAGCGGGTGGCGATTCGTCGGCAGCGTTGCTTAACGCGG
>JBFWSG010000131.1:0-5543 GCA_050248495.1 Pirellulales bacterium
GAAGTGGCCGTGCCATCGTCGGCGGTGATGGTGACGGTCTGCGAATCTTCCGGCCCGTCGCCGGTTGTGTAGCTCCAACTCCAGGTGCCGTCGCCGTTGTCGACAATCGTGCCGATCGAGGCGGTGAGCGTGACCACATCGCCTGTCACGTCTGCGATCGTGCCGGTATTCGTGGCAGTCTCACCTTCGAACGCGTTCACTTCACCGGCATTGGCAGCCAGCGCGGGCGCGGCATTGAGGACATCGAGCGCGAACGTCGTTTGGGCGGTGGCCAGGCCGTCGTCGATCGTGATGGTGACGGTCTGCGAATCTTCGGGGCCGTCGCTCGGCGTGTAGGACCAGCTCCAGGTACCATCGCCATTGTTGACGACCGCGCCGACGGAAGCGGTCAGGAGGACGGCGTCGCCATCCGGATCGGACCAGGTGCCGCTCGTCGAGGCGACTGCTCCTTCGGTAACCGACACGGTCGCCTCGTTGGCGGCAATTGTCGGTGGGAGGTTGAATTGTGTGATCGTAATCGCAAACGTGGCGAGCTCGATCGTGCCGCCGCTGCCGTCGGCGACTGTAAACGTGAATTGGTCGGCCAGCGCCACGTCGCCGTTGTGCTGATACGTGACTAGGCCGAGGTCGACGTCGTGCTGTGTGAAGGAGTCGCTCGCGGCGAGCGGGATTCCGTTCTTGGCGAGTGTGCCGTGGGCGGGTGCGGTGGCCAGGATGTATGTCAACTGCTCGGCGGTATTGTCGACGTCGATCACTTGCAGCAGGCTGGCCGTGATCGGGGCGAGCAAATCTTCGTTGATCGCCAGGCCGAGGTTGGCGGCGAGCGTGGGCAAATCGTTTACCGGTGTGATCGTGATGGCAAACGTGCCGGGGGTGCTGCCGCCAGCGCCGTCGACGACGCCAAAGCCGAAGCCGTCGCTGGTGGTCTCGCCGCCGTCGTGCGTGTAGGAGATGTGGCCGGAGTCGATGTCGGCCTGCGTGAAATTGCCGCCCACGTTGAGCGGCACGCCGTCTTTCTGCAGCACGCCATGCAGCGGCAGGCTATTGACCGTGAATCGCAGCGCGACGGAAGACTGTTCGAGATCGGTTGCCTGCAGGTCGGCGTTCGATACGGCCTGCGAGCTGCCTTCGGCGTAGCTGCCGGCGGTGTGAGCGAGCAGCGGATTGGTATTGGGGTTCGGGGCGCCGATGTGATTGAGCGCCTGACCGGCGTAGTCGGGATCGCTGACCTGAGCGAGGGTCCAATTGTTGGGTGCGCCGCCGACATAGCCGGCGAGCCAGTCGTCAGCGGTTGCGCCGGTAGCACTCCCCTTGCGAGCGACATAGCCGGCGTTGAAGTCGAGGTCCACAACGGTGCCCGGGCTGGAGCCGGCCGCTCCCATGCGGAAGTTGATCGCGCCGTAGCCGAGGTCATCGTTCACGCCGTCGAGCAGGCCGACCGAGTCGAGCACGGTCCAGCTGCCGAAATCCGCACCGTCGGGCGTGCCGTTGTTATCCGCGTCGATGTCGGTGGCGAGCGTCGGCGCCGTCGGCGCGACCACGAGCATCAGCGTCATCGAGGTATTCTCGATGTCGACCATGACGTTGTCGGCAGTGTGTTGGACCGAGCTGGTCGCGCCGTTGCCCCAACCGGTGCCGGAGCCCGTGTTGGCACGTTTCGTCGCCGCGGGGGCGACCGAATACGAATTGCCCTTCTGCACGAGCACCAGCAGGCCGTTGCTGCCGGTCGTGAGCCCCGAGAGATTGAAGATGTTCTGTACGTCGCCGGGATTGGAGCTGTAGGTATCGCTCTCGATGCCCAACAGATAAGTCCCCGCGGGGAGCGTCACGGCGCCGCCGGCGGTGGCGCGGATTTCGATGTATTCCTGACCGGAATCGGTCCCGTGCGGGTTCACCAGCACTTCGTTGATCACGAACTGCGAGGCGTCGAGCAGGCGGCGCGATTCGAGCGATTCGAATCGCAGGACGCGGTTCTGCCGCGAACTGCCACCAGGTTGCCGCGGCGATGGGGCGAGTGACCGGCCGCGCCGGCGAAGACGATGATGGCTGGTCCAATTCATTGGTTCAGCGTCCGTTCGAGCGAAGCGCCGCGACCGCGCCAGGCTAGACTTCGATCACGACGTCGACCGACGCGCCTCGTGATCGCACTTCCCCCAGGAATCGGAAAAGACTGCCGGCGCTAGCGCGGCGGCGAAGGTGGAGCCCCAGCCTCCAGCGGAATGGATTGTAACAATTTTGTCATCGAATCGCAATCTTTTCGGGCCTGGCGCAAACTTCCGGGAGAGCCGCTTTCGGCCGGCTGCGGCCGTGCGACAGTTGTGCCGGTGGCGAGTTTCGGCGTTTGGTGAGATTTGAACCGGGTGAAGTGAATCTGCGTAACCGAGGTAGACCTTGTCCCGTGGCAAGGCGTGGTTGGAGCACTTTGGAGTCGCTGCTATACTCCATCGCCTCCGCCAGCACGGCCGGTCTTTCAGTTGCTGCGCCGCCTCCCGCGGATCGATCTTATTTCTCTTGACGGAGCGTTCCCATGTGGAAATTGACGTATCAGGCGTATTCTTTTGCACCGCTGTTTGCCGCGTCGCTGCTGTGCGGCTGCGGCTCACGGCCGAGCGACACTCCGGTGGCAGCGACGCCTGCGGCGAACGAGACGCAATCGGCGCCTGCAGCGAAGGTCACGAGCACAAGTGAAGGCACAATGAAGGCGAAGTTAATTCCGCGCGATGTGTTGTTCGGCAATCCGCAGCGGGCGCAGGCGCGGCTGAGCCCGGACGGCAAGTATCTGAGCTTCGTCGCGCCGGTGGACAATGTGCTCAATGTGTTTGTCGGGCCGGCGGACGACATGTCGAAGGCCAAGGCGCTCACCAAAGAGAAAGTTCGTCCCGTGCGCGGCTACAACTGGACCTACGATTCGAAGCACATCGTTTATCCGCAGGATACGAACGGCAATGAAAACTTCCACCTGTTCGCGACGAACGTCGAAACGGGCGAGACCAAGGACCTGACGCCGATCGACGGCGTGCGGGCCGAGCTGCAGGAAGTCAGCGAGAAGCATCCGCACGAAATCCTGGTCGGGCTCAACGATCGCGACAAGCAGCTGCACGATATCTGGAAGGTCAACATCGACACCGGCGAGAAGGAGCTGGTGCAGGAAAATCCGGGCGTGGCCGGTTACCTGACGGACGACGACTTCAACGTGCGAATCGCGCTCAATTACACACCGACCGGCGGGCAGGTGTGGCTCGTGCCCGAAGGCGAAGGGGACAAGCGGCAGTGGAAGGAATTCATTGAGTTCGGACCCGAGGACGCGATGACCAGCGGCCCGGCCGGCTTCGACAAATCGAATCGGACGCTCTATTTCCAGGACAGCCGCAACCGCAATACGGCCGGCCTGTTCGCGATGAATCTGGACGACGGCAAGGTGACGCTGATCGCCGACGATCCGAAGGCGGACGCCGGCGGCGTGCTCGCGCACCCGACCGAGAAGACTATCCAGGCCGTGTCGTTCGACTATTCGCGGGATGAGTGGAAAATCATCGACCCGGCGATTCAGGCGGACTTCGACTATCTCAAGACGGTGCAGGACGGCGACATTATCGTGGCCGACCGCACGCTCGACGACAAGAAATGGATCGTGGCGTTCTTGCAGGACGACGGTCCGGTGAAGACCTATCTCTACGACCGCGAGCCGGAGAAGAAGGCCACGTTCCTGTTCCAGAATCGCGACGATCTGGACGATTACGCGCTAGTGAAGATGCACACGCCGGTGATCAAGAGCCGCGACGGCCTCGACCTTGTGAGCTACTTGTCGCTGCCGCCGGGCAGCGATCCGGATGGGGATGGCGTTCCAGATAAGCCGGTGCCGATGATTCTGAACGTGCACGGCGGACCGTGGGCCCGCGATTCGTGGGGCCTCAATCCGTACCACCAGTGGCTGGCGAACCGCGGCTACGCGGTGCTAAGCGTAAACTACCGCGGCTCGACCGGCTTCGGCAAAGAGTTCATTAACGCCGCCAACGGCGAGTGGTCAGGCAAGATGCACGACGACTTGATCGACGCGGTGAATTGGGCCGTCGACCAGAAGATTGCCGACAAGGACAAGGTCGCCATCATGGGCGGCAGCTATGGCGGCTATGCCACGCTGGTGGGCATGACCTACACGCCGGACGTGTTCGCGGCGGGTGTCGACATCGTCGGCCCGTCGAGCCTGGTCACGCTGCTGCAGAACATCCCGCCCTATTGGGCGCCGTTCATGCCGGTGATGAAAGTCCGCGTGGGCGACGTCGACACGGCGGAAGGCCGCGCGGCGCTCTTGAAACGTTCGCCGCTCGAATTGGTCGACAAGATCAAGAAGCCGCTCTTGATCGGCCAGGGCGCGAACGATCCGCGCGTGACGCAGCTCGAAGCGGACCAGATTGTCAAGGCAATGCAGGAGCACAACATCCCGGTCACGTACGTGCTCTATCCGGATGAAGGGCACGGTTTTGCCCGGCCGGAAAATCGCATGTCGTTCAACGCCGTGACTGAGGCGTTCCTCGCGGAACAACTCGGCGGCCGGTTCGAGCCGGTCGGCAAGGACTTTGATGGATCCACGATCAAAGTTCCGGCCGGGGCGGACGATGTGCCGGGCCTCGCCGAGTCGTTGGAATCTGCCAAGAAAAAGGCCGACGAAAAGCCCGCAGAAAAGCCGGCGGCTTGACGGCAATTTCGCACTCCGTGGCGGAGCCAACGAATACCCATTCGCTTGTGGGAGGCCTCTCTGAGGCCGATGACGCGTCCCATTTTCATGCGGAATCGGCGTCGGAGACGCCTCCCACAGTTAGGAACGGCGATTTGCGGTCTGCGGCGGCGGGCTATTTTCCGCTTGCCACGGGGCAACTGGCGAGCCACAATACAAGGCATGAGCCACGTTTACGCGTATTACTTTTGGTTTACCTTTACCCGCCTGGGTAGCGGGACCGGAGGTTGTGCGTAGCGGCTCACGAAACTACGAACAAACCGGAACCCCCGAGACCCAGACACTGGATCTCGGGGGTTTTTTGTTTGTGCAAAGGCTGAGGGTGGAGAGTTGAGAGTTGAGGGTTGCGGAACGCTAGGTAGCGTCGATTTGGCTGTGCAATTTGGGGCATCACCATTTGTCGGGAGATATCACGATGTTTGGTTTTGAGAAGCTCGAAGTGTGGCAGAAATCGATTGAATTGACGGATAGAGTTTATTCGCAGACTCGCAACTTTCCGGCGGAGGAACGATTTGGACTCACCAGTCAGATACGTCGCTCGGCGATCTCGATCCCGTCGAACATCGCCGAAGGCAGTGGGCGGAGTTCCAGCACCGACTTCGCACGCTTCGTGGAATTCTCCTACAGCTCGCTGATGGAATTGGTAACTCAGACAACAATCGCCAAGCGGCAAGGCTTCCTCGCCGACGCCGACTTTGACCAGACGTACGAACAATCCGAGCAGATCGCCCGCATGCTCAGCGGCTTGCTATCCTCGCTCGCGCAATCGAACAAGTAACGGAGTCCCTTCGACTCTCAACCCTCAACT
>JBFWSG010000132.1:0-3341 GCA_050248495.1 Pirellulales bacterium
GGTCCATTGGCGTAGGAAGCTTCCTACTTTTTCAACGCCCCAGGCGAGCTCGCTTCAGCGAGCGGGACGACAAACCCAACATCGATACCCGGCCCCAGCAACGCTCTTTGACAACTCAACCAATTACCCCCGCGCCACCGGCTTCTTCCCTGGCGCGCACGGCCCTTCTGCGCGCCCGCTGCTCGCGAAGTGCGCATTGGAGACGATCACCATCAGGACACCGCCCCCGCGAATTCGCCTGACATCTTCGAAGACGTCATCACCCCGTCAGTACCCGGTCCATCCGTGCCGAGATGTCGGCGAGCGCCTCCCGGCCGCCCCCTTCCACTTCGGCCGTGCACCAGCCGGAGAAGCCGATCTCGCCGAGCGCCTGCCGCACGGCGGGCCAGTTCACGTCGCCGTCGCCGATCTTGCAGAACCCCTCGGTGTCGCCCCAGTCCTTGCAATCGAGCTTGACGATCCGACGGCCGAGCGTGCGAATCCAATCTTCGCTGTTGCCGAACTTGCGACAATTGCCGATGTCCAGATACGCGCCGACCCACGGGCTGGCGATCTCATCAATGTAATCGCGAGCCTGCTCCGGCGTTTCGCAGAAGCCATTCCAGACATTCTCGATCAGTACGCGCACTCCCAATTCGCTCGCCAGCGGCAGCACTTTGCGTATCTCGGGAATCGACCGCTGCCAGACATGGTCGTGAGTCTCATCTGCGCCATTGACCTTTCCCGGCACGAGCAACACCGAGAAGCCGCCGAAGGCCTTGGCATCGCGGAGCGCCAGTTCGAGAATTGCCACGCCCTCGTCCCGCTGTTTGGCATCTGGCGACGACAAGCGAATGTCCCAATGCCGCATGTCGACCACGCCGTGCACCGGCATTCCCGTCTTCTCGCTCGCCGCGCGGACTTCCGCCGGATCGAGGTCCGACGGGCTAATGAGCTCCATGCCGTCGAAACCCAGCTCTTTCTGCAGTGCGAATTTGTCCGCGATGCTGACGTCGATCTGGATCATGTCCCACTTGGCGGCCTTGAAGAGTTTGCGGCCGCCGCCCGCCTCGATCGACGCCAGCGCCGGCTCCGCGCTGCCCGCCAGCGCCGCCCCCGCCACGATCCCCGCCGAAGCGCGGAAGAAGTCCCGACGATTGCCCGTCAAATGATTTGCTGCCACGGTGCGTGCTCCCCAGGGTTGCGGTTCCAATCCCCAGCGGGGCATTGTAACCGGCAGTCAAACTCGGAGCCATCTACCGTTGAAAGACCGGCAGCAATTGATTCGGCGCTCCAAGCGTCATCACCACCAGCGCCGTCGTGTACGCATTGCCAAACTGCCCGTCATGCCAGTGGCTGTCGCTGGGCCACGAGCCGTCCGGCTGCTGATTTTCCAGCAGCGTGGCGACGGTGGGCGGAAAGAAATCTTTCCAATATTCGCCGCCCAGCTGGTACATCCCCTGGCAGCTATTGAACAGCCCGTAGTGGTAACGGTCGTGCACCCATTGTTGCCCGAACGGAATGATGACGTTGTAGTGCGTGAAGTCGTGTGCCAACAGCCACTTTCCCGATTGCTGGGCTTCGGTCGACTTGTGATAACCGGCATGGGCCAGCGCCAGGATTCCTGCCCCCGCCATGCAACGGCTCTGATCGTCGGCCGGTCCCTGGGCATACTCAAACGTCCCCAATTCCGGCGCGTAGCAACGCCGCACGTAGCCAATCGCATCGGCAATCGGCTTTTCGCCGACGTCGAAACCCGCGTTCCGCGCGGAGCGCAGAAACATCAGCTCCCAGCCGGTGACCGACAGGTCAGAGTCGATGTCATCCACGTCGTCGATGTAACGCCAGCCGCCGTGATCGTCTGCGCGGTCCTTTGGCCAGCGCTGCATCAAGAGTGACGCCCGCAGCGACCTCTCCACCGCCCGCTCGATTCGCTCGGCCCGCGCGCCGCGGCTCATCCCATAGGCCTCGCTCAGCACCAGCGAAGAAATCGCGTGGTTGTACGCGGCGCAAATGCCGACCTCGCGTTCGGGGACATTGCGATCGGCAAGCGGGCCGACCGGCCCCAGCAGCGTCACCAGACCGTTCGACTTTTGACAGGAAAGCACAAAGTCGATCGCCCGCTCCAGCGTCTGGCCGTACTTCCCGTCGCCGGGCACGTGTCCATGCGATATGAAGGCCATGATGCAGAGGCTGGTGACGCCGGGCTGGCCGGTGTCGAGCGTGGGGAACGAGCCGTCCGGCTGCTGCTCGTGGGCCAGCCACGCCAAAGCCCGCTCGACCGCGCCATCGACTTGCTTCCATTCGTCAGCCGAGAGCACATCCGAAGGCGACTCGCGCGCCGCTACCTGCGCCCGCGCATCGATCCCCGCTGCCGTCCCCAGCCAGACAATCGCTAGTGCGAGTCCCTTCCGCATCGTTCGCTCCTAGCGTTGAAACACCGGTAGCAATTGGTTCGGCGCGCCGAGCGTCATCACCACCAGCGCCGTGGTGTAGGCGTTGCCAAATTGCCCGTCGTGAAAATGGCTCTCGGCCGGCCACGAACCGTCCGGCTGTTGATTCTCCAGCAGCGTTCGCACGACGCGCGGAAAGAACTGTTCCCAATAGCGCCCGCCCAACTGATACATTGCCTGGCAGCTGTTGAAGACGCCGTAGTGGTAACGGTCTTGGAACCAGCTTTGGCCAAACGGGATCAATTGATTGTAGGCATCGAAGTCATACTGCTGCAGCCAGGCGGCCGAGTTGTGCGCCTCGAGCGAATTGTGATACCCCGCGTGCGCAAGCGCCAAAATGCCCGCGCCGGCCATGCCCCGGCTCCGTGTATCATTTGGAGCCGTCGAATATCCGAATGCGCCGTAGTTCTGGTTGTAGGTCTGGCGCACGTACTGGACCGCCGCATCGATCGACTGTTTCGGCACCTCGAACCCCGCGTTCCGCGCCGAGCGCAGAAACATCAGCTGCCAGCCGGTGATCGAAAGATCAGAATCGCGGTCGTCGAAATCGTCGATGTAGCGCCAGCCGCCGATGTCTTCCGGATAGTCTTTGGGCCAGCGCTGCATTTTGAGCGTCGTGGCGATCGAGCGCGTGACGGCTTTTTCGATCCGCGCTGCCCGCTGCGGGCCGCTCATACCGTACAACTCCGAGAGCATCAGCGAGGAGATGCCGTGGTTGTAGACGGCCGACACGCCCATGTCGTGATTCACCTGGCGGTCGATCTCCGGCCCGTCGGGCGCAACGACAGCGAGCAGGCCGTTGTCCTTTTGGCAGGAGAGTACAAAGTCGGTGGCCAGTTCCAGGCGCTTGCCATACTCTCCTTCACCCGGCAAGTGTCCATGCGCAATGAACGCCATCACGCACAGCGC
>JBFWSG010000132.1:3441-5474 GCA_050248495.1 Pirellulales bacterium
TGCCAATTGGGCGCGAGCTCGACTGTCTGGTTGTAGTCGTCGAAGCCATGCTCGTCGATGAACTTCGCCGACCGCTGGGCTTCGAGCGAACGATGATAGCCCGCGTGCGCGAGTGCCAGGACGCCGGCGCCGGCCATGCCGCGGCTCCGCGTGTCGAGCGGGCCCGTCGTGTAGCGAAACGTCCCGAAGCGGCGATCGAAGTTGCCGCGGACGTAGGCGACCGCGTCGTCGATCGCCCGCTTGGGCACGTCGAAACCAGCATTCCGCGCCGAACGCAAAAACATCAGCTCCCAGCCGGTGATCGAGAGGTCCGAATCGCGGTCGTCGTAATCGTGGATGTAGCGCCACCCACCCTGATCTTCCCGATGATCCTTCGGCCAGCGCTGCATCACCAGCGAGGTTGCGAGCGCCTGCGACACCGCGCGCTGGACCCGCGCCGCCTGGTCGCCATCACTCATCCCGTACAACTCACACAACATCAGCGAGGAGATTGCGTGGTTGTAAGCGGTCGATGTGCCCACCTCGTGCGACACGTTGCGGGAGATGATCGGCCCTTGCGGACCGCACAAAGCGACAAGTCCGTTATCCTGCTGACAGGAGATCGTGAAATCGACCGCCGACTGCAGCCGCTTGCCGAAAACGTCGTCATCCGGCAAGTGTCCGTGCGACACGAACGCCATCACGCACAGCGACGTCACTCCCGGCTGACCGGTTTCAACGGTGGGAAATGATCCATCGATTCGCTGCTGCCGGGCCAACCAGACCAAGGCCCGCGCGACGGCCGCGTCGACCCGTTCCCAGTCCGCTTTGGAGAGCACGTTGCGCGGAGCGTCATTTGTGGGGGCTCGAGTGGGCGAATCGAAGCGGAGCGTCTTGATATCGGGGATCGCCTGGGCGGCCGCGACCGCGTGGGTCAAGCACACCAGCGCCGCAACGGTCACCAGTCTTCTTGCGCCCCCGAAAGTCATCGCCTTTCACCGTTGGTAGATGGGCAGCAAATCGTTCGGCGCGCCAAGCGTCAACAGCACGAGGGCCGTCGTATAGGCGTTGCCGAACTGCGCGTCATTAAAGTGACTCTCCGCCGGCCAGGAGCCGTCCGATTCTTGATTCGCCAGCAGTGTGGCCACGACCTCGGGAAAAAACTTCGCCCAGTAGTCGCCGCCGAGCTGGTACATTCCCTGGCAGCACATGAACAAGCTGTAGTGGTAACGATCGATCGAGAAGGTTCGCGTGAATGGCTGGAATTGATTATAAGCGCTAAAATCGTTCTGCAAGATCCATTCGCCCGACTGCTTCGCTTCGGGCGCGTTATGCATGCCGGCATGAGCGAGGGCGAGAATGCCGGCCCCGGCCATGCCGCGGCTCCGCAGGTCGGAGCTGTTGTCGGCAGCGTAGACGAAAGTGCCGTAGCGCTTCGAGTAGGTCCGTCGGATGTAGGCCACCGCGTCGTCGATCGATTCCTTGGGCACGTCAAATCCAGCATTGCGCGCGGAGCGCAGGAACTTGAGCTCCCAACCGGTGATCGAGAGATCGGAATCCATGCCGCTCACATCATTGAGATATCGCCAGCCGCCGCGGTCTTTTTCCTGATCCTTCGGCCAGCGCTGCATTTCGAGCGTCGCGGCGAGGGCCTTGGCGACGGCCGACCGCATCTGGTCTGCGCGATTGCCTTCGAGCGAACCGTAGAGCTCGCTCATCGCCAGCGACGAGATGGCATGGTTGTACGACGCGGTTTCGCCGATCTCGTGCGTGACCGCGCGGGAAATCTCCGGCCCATCGGGGCCGATCACGGTCAGCAGGCCGTTTTCTTTCTGCGTGCTGAGCACGTAGTCGGCGGCGTGTTCGAGTTGTTTGCCGTAGCGGCCGCTGCCGGGCAGCTCGCCGTGGGCCATGAACGCCAGCACGCAGAGACTCGTTACGCCCGGCTGACCCAAGTCGACCGACGGGAACGAGCCGTCCGGCTGCTGAACCGCGGCGAGCCACTGCAATGCCCGGGCGGCGGCGGCGTCCGTGCGTTGCCACTCTTCCCGCGA
>JBFWSG010000133.1:0-1164 GCA_050248495.1 Pirellulales bacterium
TCGGGCCGGTCCGTGACAAGCGGCTTGCTGAGATCGGGGCCCCCCTGCACCTCGGGGCCGTATCCCCATTGCATCAACGTGCCGGGACCGTCTGCGAACGCATCGCGGCACGGTTCAAACGAACTAAGCAACAAAATCAGCCAGGCGGTGAGAGCGCGTCCGTTGCGCATCGATGACACCAGGTAATAGTCGAGGTGGGGGACTTCCTTGTCACTAGGTACATCGACTCTGCTACGGGGGCAGGTCCGAGTGAAATTGTTTGACGAGTCAAAATCTCGCCGTGCCCGTTTTAAACTTTGCCGGATAATCGGATCGCCCGGCACTTCGCGTGCACGCGTCTGAGAACGCATCGCTCGGCATGTCAATTGAGCGAAGGATCGGGCGGCACGAGCTTCTCGTCGAGATCCGGGGCCATGATCTCCAGGCCGATCCGCTGCGTGACTGTTTTCCAGACCGATTCCGGATCGGCAAATATCTCGTCCTTCGTCGCTTCGGTGGTGAGCCAGCCGCCCGCTTCAAGTTCGCCTTCGAGCTGCCCGCTGCCCCAGCCGGCGTGCCCGCTGTAGAGGCGCAGCACCTGGTCTCTCTTCCGCACGATCAAGTCGATCGCGTCTTTGTGCATCGCGACGTGAACGCCGGTCAGCACCTCCCGCTCGGAGAACGGCTCCAGCATGTGGACCGCGATCAATGGACCCGGCACCGGCCCGCCGATGTAAATCAATTCTTCGCGGTCGCAAGGATCGAAGCCGATCGTGTCCCAGACTTCGCGGACCGTCTTGTCGGCCGGGCGATTGATCACTACGCCCAGTGCACCTTCATCGTCGTGCCGGATCATCAGCACGACCGATTTGGCGAAATTCGGATCGCGCAAATGGCGCGAGGCGACCAGGAAATGTCCGGCGAGCGACGGAGCGTGCATGGCTTGGCTAAGCGCTTCATCACGAAACGCTCTTCCGCAGTGGGGTGCGCACTGCTTCGATTGTAACGTGCCGCTCGCAAGCGCGAATACCCGTGACGCAACGATTTCATCATCGCGTCGGCTCCGATCCTCGCAAGAAGCTGCGGCCGGCTCGTCCGTCAATCAGGCGATTCGAATGTCGATGGGGGGGCGAACTGCTGGTCCAGAAAATCGAGATAGTGATTCCAATCGTAGTCCGTAAGGGC
>JBFWSG010000133.1:1264-5332 GCA_050248495.1 Pirellulales bacterium
GCCTGCCATGCATCCGGCGCGAGCGGCCCGTTGCCAGAAAAGGCGTCGATCACGCCGTCGCGAAACGTGTTGGCGTCATCCGCCGCCAGCTTGGTACGGTCGAGCACCGCGAGGGCCCAACCCCGTTTGATGACCAGCGGTGCGGCCGGATCGGTCAAACCTTCAAACTGCAGCAGCAGTGCCACCGGCGGCGGGCTCTTCACCGCATTGGGCAGATAGAGCTGCAGGGGAAACGCGAAGCGTCCTGAATGCGGCGTGTCGAAACTGATTTCGATGAGCTTCCGCGTTGCCTGTCCATCGAGCGCGTGCGGATCGACTTCCAGGACACGAAATGATTCATTCGCGGGACGGCCGATCGGCGCCCGCCCGAACATTTGTTCCGCAAACGTTTCCAATAGTTCAGCGCGCCGCTGCGGCCAGCTGTCACGGATCACCGGTTTGCCATCGGCCGAGATCAGCGGATCCGCGAGCAGGTATTCGCCGACATGACTTTCCTCGAAATTTGCCGTCGATTTGCTCTGCGACGCGCGGGCGATGGCCTGCGGCGACGCCTTCCAACCTACATTTGGCGGATCGGCACTAAATCCGGTGGCAGCGATCAACGCGACCAACAGAAACGACCAACCATGAAGTTGCTGTCGCATGCCGCCTGGTCATTCAAAAGCTTGGCGTATTGCAAAGGAAAAGTCTGGCGCCGCGAGTGGGGAAACCAGATCGTCACCTCGCAACGTCTGGATTTGTCCGTACCCGGCCGGCTGCGGATCGCGATGAACCAACATGACTTCGTGCACCAGGTCGGCGATCCAATATTCCGGAATTCCGGCGGCGGCATATTTCGGCATCTTCACCTTTTGATCGCGGGGCAACGACGATTCGGCCGCCTCAATCACCAACCGCACGTCCTTGGCATCAGGCAGTTTCGTTTTGAACCGATCGGGCCGCCGATCCAGCAGCATGAAGTCCGGATCGAAGACCTGTCCTTCCGCCACCGTTAGCGTGCCCTGCACCGCAAATTCAAAGCGATCCAATAGCGGCGCCATCGTGCGAATAATGTTAATCAAGAAGCCATTGTGCGGTATTCCGGCGGGCGACATTTCAACGACCACCCCATCAATGAGTTCGACATGGTCTTCCGGGCCGAGCACTCCCACGTCGATCATGCGCAGATACTGTGCCGTGCTGAACCGTCCCAAAGGAAGTTCGGGGAAGCCGGTAAATGACGTCGATATCACAGACATGGCATTATTATATCTGTGCCACGGGATGAATTGCCACAGTTGAGTCCGGCCTATTTCCGCGCTCGCTCTTCAGTAATCTCGATCGCCTTGAGCAGCCCGCGGGCTTTGTTGAGCGTTTCTTCGTATTCCGTAGCCGGTACGCTGTCGGCGACGATGCCTGCCCCCGCTTGCACGTAGGCCGTGCCGTCCTGAATCACGATCGTCCGCAGCGCGATGCACGTGTCCATATTTCCGGCGAAATCGATGTAGCCGACGGCGCCCGCGTACGGGCCGCGGCGATGAGGCTCGAGCTCGTCGATGATTTCCATTGCGCGGACCTTCGGAGCGCCGGACACCGTGCCCGCCGGCAGGCAAGCCGCCAGAGCGTCAAAGGCATCTCGCTCCGGCGGCAGCACTCCGCTGACGTTGCTCGTGATGTGCATCACGTGGCTGTAGCGCTCGATCACCATTACATCGGAAATTTCGACCGTTCCATACTCCGCCACGCGGCCAACGTCGTTACGCCCCAAGTCTACCAGCATTACGTGCTCGGCACGTTCCTTCGGGTCGGCGAGCAGTTCCTCCGCGAGCCGCTCGTCCTCTTCTTCGGTCGCACCGCGTCGGCGCGTACCGGCAAGCGGCCGCACGGTCACCTTGCCGCTTGTCACCCGAACCATGATCTCCGGAGAGCTACCGACGAGCGTGCACTCGGGCGTCCGCAGGAAGAACATGAACGGGCTGGGGTTCACGACCCGCAACGTCCGATAGACCTCGAACGGATCGACCGACAGCGACACCGCGAGCCGCTGACTGAAAACGACCTGAAAAATGTCGCCGGCCCGGATGTATTCGACACACTTCCGCACCGCGTCCTCATATCCGGCCTGCGTGAAGTTCGACTTGTACTGCAGCTTCGCCTCGCCGGCGGTGTCGATATCCACGGGCGACAGGTTGCCTTTGGCCGACGCCAACTTTTCGACGAACCGATCGACTCGCTTACAGGCATCGTCATAGGACGCCTGAAGTGCTGCTTGCGTCTTCACTCCATGCCCCTTGCTCCCTGCCCCCTGCTCTCCCACCTTCGCCAGCGCCACGACGATCGCCGTCTTCTGCACATTGTCGAACACGATCATGTGGTCGTAGAAAGCGAACGACAGATCGGCCAGGCGGCGGTCGTCATCGGGGGCATTCGGTAAGTGCTCCACATACCGCACTGTGTCGTAACCCGCGTAGCCGACCGCCCCGCCCGTAAACGGCGGCAGCCCAGCCACCTTCGCCACGCGCACCTGCTTCACGCGGTCACGGAGCACGTCGAGCGGATTGTCGCTCTTCTGCCGCTGCGTCCCCTTGGCGTCGGAGATCGAGACTTCCTTTCCGTGAGCCTCGATCGTGAGAAACGGCTCTGCTGCCAGAAAGCTATAACGCCCCACCTTTTCCCCGCCGATCACGCTCTCAAACAAACATGCACTTCCGCCATCGTCGATCTTGTGAAACGCGCTCACCGGGGTAAGCACATCACTCAGCACGCGGCGAAACACCGGCACATAGTCGGCAGTCTGCGCAAGTTTTGAGAAGGTTGCGAAGTCGGGAGAGTGTGCCATCGAGCGTCCGGCGGTGGAAACGAGAACGGGGCGAGAGAGGGCGGCAATTATCGTACCACGCCCCACCAGAGCATTGCAGTCCAAGTCTTCTCGCATCCGCGCAAGCGGCGGCTGCCCTCGCACAGCTTTTCGCTCGACCTGTCGCTCATCTTGACACTCTTGACCCCCTGGCTAGAATCCCTTTAGCCGTGTTCCAGGTGCCCTGCGAATGTGGACATTCGCGGGCTTGTCTGAGCACGGCGGTATTTTGCGCGTCGTGCTCTTTGACTATCTTGAACCATAGTGGCGGCCCGACCGACGTGGGTTCGCGCGCGACGCGAGGACGATTCCGATGAAATGTCAAAAGTGCGAGAAGCCGGCCACTTTCCACATCACCGATCTGGTCGACGGCAAGCCGAACGAGCTCCATCTCTGCGAAGACTGCGCCCACAAGTTTCTCGCCCCGGCAGTGCAGGAAGCCGACGAGAACATGCCAACCATGGCCGGCCTGTTGGCCCAGCACCTGGCCGTCGGTGAAACGGCAGAGCAGCTCGCCCGGCTCGATGAACGGACCTGCCCCGTCTGCGGCATCACCTTCCTCGAGTTCCGCAAACAGGGCCGCCTTGGCTGCCCGCACGACTACGTTTGTTTCGGTGCGGAGTTGGAACCGCTACTCTTGAACATCCACGGCGAAACGCGGCACGTCGGCAAAGTGCCCAAGCGCGGCGCCACGAACGCCGAACAGCAGACCCGGCTCATCGGTCTGCGGCGGCAAATGAAGGATGCGGTCACCGCCGAGGATTACGAGCGGGCTTCGAAGCTCCGCGATGAGATCCGCAAAATCGAATCGACACGGGAGTCGACGAAGTCGTAGTCGCCATGGATCTCGAACAATTAGCCAAATCGAGCGGCGAATGGCTGCGAGGCTCCGGCCCGCAGTCGGACATCGTCATTTCGAGCCGCATCCGCCTGGCCCGCAATCTCGCCGACTTCCCTTTCATCGCCCGGGCCACCGAGAGCGACCGCGACGAGATCGGCAAGATCCTCCGCGACCGCGTCGCCACGCTCCACGGCGCCGGCCAATTCGCCGGCCAGTTGATCTACGTCGACGTCCGCGCGCTGGAAGAGGTCGACCGCAAGTTTCTCGTCGAGCGGCAGCTCATCAGTCGCGAACACGCCGAAGCGGAAGGCGCCCGCGGCGTCGCCATCGATCCGGGCGAGAAGTTCAGCGTGATGATCAACGAAGAGGATCATCTGCGGATCCAAGTCCT
>JBFWSG010000134.1:0-5322 GCA_050248495.1 Pirellulales bacterium
AACCCGATCGGATCAAAGCGGGCGTGGCAACCGGCGCAAAGCGGGTCCTTGCGATGGATGTCGAGCGCTTCGCGGAGCGACGCCTCGTGATCGGCCACGGTGCCCGCCGCGGCTTCGAGCGGCGGCACGGCCTTGGGCGGCGGCGGAGCGGGGCTGCCCAGAATGTTGTCCAGCACGAACAGGCCGCGCTTCACGGGTGACGTCCGCGTCGGATTCGACGTCACGACCAGCGTCGTGCCTTGCGTCAAAATGCCTCCGCGCTGACTGTCGGCCGAGAGTTCAACTTTGCGCATCTCGTCGCCGCTCACGCCGGGGATGCCATAGAACTCGGCCAGCTTCTGGTTCAGAAACGTGTAATTCGCATCGAGCAATTCGAGCACGCTGCGATTCTCGCGCATCACGTATTCGAAGGTCAATTCAGTTTCGCGCCGCATGGCGTGGCGAACTTCATCGCTGAAATTCTGCCGCAGATTCTCGAACTTGCCGAACTTCTCGAAGACCTGCTTGCGACGTTTGTCGCGCTCTTTGTCAGCTTCCGCCGCCAGTCGCTTGTGCTCTGTGCGCACCTTTTCGACTGCTTCCGGGCCCTCTTTCTCGGCCGCCGCCAATTCACGCTCCTGCGCGCGTTCCAGGCGTCGACGTTGCCGTCGATCTTGAGTCCGCTGCGCGCGGAACTGATCGAGCCACGCTTCCCATTCTTTCTGATAGCCCTGCGCAGCCACGGCATCGATCGCGATCGTCTGCACATCGCGGGCCTGCAGCCACTGTCCCGTAAAATCGCGGACGAACGCCTCGGAGCGCGGATCGGCCAGCATCCGCTGCACCTGGGCGTCGAAGTTGGCCCGCAGCTCGCCCTTGCCGGCCAGCGCCAGCAATTCATCGTCCGGCATCGAGGTCCACAGGAAGTAAGACAGCCGCGAAGCCAGCGCATATTCATCGACCAGCGGGTTGGTCTTTCCCGGCGGCGTCGGGCCTGGCTCTTCTACGCGGAACAGGAATCGCGGCGACGAAAGCACCGCCACCATCGCCTGGCCGATCCCGTCCTCAAACGACCTGTCCGATTGTTCGTAAACTAGCTTCGCCAGCGCGACGAGCTTGTCGACCGACGCCTCGTCAACCGGCCGGCGAAACGCCTTCGACGCAAATCGCGTCAACACTTTGCGGGCGTACGCCTCGCGCTCCGCGTCGTCGGCCGGCGGCGCGCCGTCCGGGAAGAAGCGGACATATTCCTCCGGCGGCACCCACGATTTCTCATCGAGCGGCCCTTCGATCCGGATCGCATCGACCCGGTAGCTGATGAAGTGCAATTTCTGCTCGACGGGGGTGAGCGGCTTGAGCTCGAAGTCGATCGAATACTCGCCCGGCTCCAAGTGCTCGTTGAACTCATGCGGCACTCCCAAGCCGTCGCGCCACTCGTAGGTGTCCCGGAAAATCTCCTGGCCGTTGAACTTGCACGTGACTTCGCAGCGGCCGGGATCAAACTCCCAATGGCCGTCGATGCGGGCTTCGACGACGATCCGGTAGTCGCCCGGCGCGTCGATCTTCACTTTGCCCGCGACCTTGGCCGCATCATAGTACGACAGCTCGCGGGCGCTCGCCTTGCCGTCTTCACTCACGATCTCGCCACCGCGTATCCGGCGCACTGGAATTACGCGCGACGTCTTCGGCACGGCGCGGTCAACAATTGTCTCGGCCGCCTGGATGTATTTTTCCATCAGCAGCGGCGAAATGCTCAGCGAATCACCGATGTTGTCGAAGCCGTAGCCCGAGTCATCCGGCGGAAAATTCTCGGCCGTATCGAAGTCGACACCCATCAGGTCACGGATCGTATTGCGATACTCCGTGCGATTGAGCCGCCGCAAGGTGACGTGCCCGGGGTCCGGATCGGCCGGATCGAGCGCAAACGCATCGGACTCGATCCACTGGACGACCGTATCGATTTCTTCCTTGGTCGGCCGCTCTTCGTCGGCCGGCGGCATCATCCCGGAGCGGACATTCTTCAGCACTGCGTGCCAGAGCTTGGTGTCGCCCAAGAGGGCCTCGTCGGAGGCGAATTCGTCCAGTGTGCGATTGCCCTCGCTCGAACCGTAGCCGTGGCAACCGTAGCAGTGTTTCTCGAGGATCGGCTCGACCTTTTCGCGGTACCGCGCGATCGCCGGCTTCGGCTCTTTACTCGGCTCGGCAGGCGCAACCACCGCGGAAACAGCGCTCAGCCAGGCCAGGTTGCCCAGAACCGCGAGCGGGAGAATTGCCACAGGTCGCATCATCGATCTTGCCGCCCAAGAATCGTGATTCGCCGCGGGAATACGGCGGAAGGGGTGGGAATGCGCCTCGCTTTGAGACACCTCGATTATTGTAATCGTTTTCGCCCGGCCGGCCCACCGAACCTGTAAGATTCGACGCCCGTTGGTAATTAAAGGAGCGGAGTGGCGGAATCTCGATATGTTGCCGCGTGCCTCTGCTAAAATGCCGCGCGGCGGCCGATCTTCAACCGAAGTCGGCACCGGCGGATTCACGTCGACTCGTCGCTGACTACCTTGGGAGCCCCATGGCGAAACACTGTTTCTCGTTGCGTTGTACGTTCTTCCGAGCCCTGTTGTTCGCCGTTGTCAGCGGGCAACTGCTGATAACTGCGGCACCTTCGTGGGCGCAAGCGCAGGTGGCAGCTACGGTCTTCCCCGTCGTCGAGAACTTCAGCCGCGATTGGAGATTTACCAAGGGCGATCCCACCGGCGCGGAGGCCGCAAGCTTTAACGACTCCGCCTGGCAGCCCGTCCGCCTGCCGCACGATTGGGCCATCACCGGGCCGCACCAACCGGACGAATGGGGCCACACGGGCAAACTGCCCTGGCGCGGCGTCGGCTGGTATCGCAAGACATTCACGCTCGACCCGGCTTGGGCCGGCAAAGAAGTCTATCTCGATTTCGACGGCGTAATGGCCTTCCCCCGCGTCTACGTGAACGGCCAGCTCGCTGGCGAATGGGACTATGGCTACACCTCGTTCCGCGTCGACGCCACGAAGTTCGTGAAATTCGGTCAGCCGAACACTGTGGCCGTTCGCGTCGACACGACGAACCACGGCTCGCGGTGGTATCCCGGCGCAGGGATCTATCGCAAGGTGAGTCTCGTCGTCGCCAATCCGATTCATATTGCCCAATGGGGCATCTACGTGACGACGCCGGAAATCCACAAGGACTCGGCGACGGTCCGCGTGCGCACCGCAGTGCAGAACAGCCTCGACGCCAAATCCAACGTCAGCGTGGCGGTCGTCGTACGCGATCCGCAGGGCAAGGAAGTCGCGTCCGGTTCGACAAGCGACATCCTCGAACCAATGCAGCCCCATTGGTTTGGCGAAAAGCTCAAAGTCGCTGCGCCCCAACTGTGGGACATCGAATCGCCGAAACTTTACACGGCGGAAGTGACGGTCCGTTCGGGCGACCGGATCGTCGACCGGCAAACCACAACCTTCGGCATTCGCACGGCCGAGTTCACCGCCAACGACGGCTTCCATCTCAACGGCAAGCGGGTGCAGTTGCATGGCGTGTGCCTGCACCACGACCACGGCCCGCTCGGCGCGGCGTTCTTTCCCCGGGCGATGGAGCGGCAGCTCGAGATCATGCGCGACATGGGCGTCAATGCAATCCGCACGAGTCACAACGCCCCCGCGCCAGAACTCTTGGCACTCTGTGACAAAATGGGCTTCGTCGTCTGGGACGAGTGCTTCGACAAGTGGGACGACAAGGCCGACCGCGTGAACGGCCAGCCGTCGCTCGAAGACCATGCCCAGCGGCACCTGCGGGCCTTGGTCGCCCGCGACCGCAATCATCCGTCGGTCGTCGTCTGGTCGATTGCCAACGAAATCGGCGACATGGGCGGCGCGAACGGCCTCACTAAGGATCGCGTGGCGATGATGCGCGACGTGGTCCGGTCGTTCGACGATACGCGGCCGGTCGGTCTCGCGCACCACATCCCCGAAACCGCCTATTCCGATATCCTCGAGCCGCTGGATGTGACCGGCTGGAACTACGCCCGCCGCTACGCGGTTGCCCGCGAGCGATTTCCGGACAAGCCGATTTTGTATTCCGAGTCGGCCTCGGCCCTCTCGACGCGGGGCTTTTACGAGTTGCCCCTAGTCACGGCCCGGACCGACTACTCGGACCAGCACCAGGTCGATTCGTACGACTTGAATTCCGCCCGCTGGTCCGACATCGCCGACGTCGAGTTCGACCTGATGGAGCGCGACAAATTCGTCGCCGGCGAATTCGTCTGGACTGGTTTCGATTATCTCGGCGAACCGACGCCGTTCGATCGCCAGGCGGCCAGCTCCTACTTCGGCATCGTCGACACCTGCGGCATCCCCAAGGACCGCTACTACCTGTACCGCAGCTATTGGCGGCCCGACACCGAGACCGTTCACATTCTGCCCCATTGGAATTGGCCCGATCGCGTCGGCCAGAACGTGCCGGTATTCGTGTACACAAGCGGCGACAGCGCCGAACTGTTCCTCAACGGCAAGTCGCTCGGCCGCCGCGAGAAGCTCAAGAGTTACTCGCCGCCGGTGAATATCGCCGTCGGCAAACCGGCGACCGCTAGCTCCGTTGGCACGCGTGGCGGCAAGCCGCAAACGCCCAACCAGGGCAACGACGGCGACGGGGGTACAACTTGGGTCGCGTCGACCAGCGAGAAAGGCGAGTGGTGGCAGATTGATTTAGGCGGCGTCGAGCCTGTGGCCGACGTCTTGCTCAGTACCGAGGGCAACCCCGGCAACTTCCTCTATCGCATCGACGTCTCGGACGACGGCAGCCAGTGGCGCACCGTGGTCGACCACGACAAGTGGCACGAAGGCTGGGGCGATCAGTTCACCCATGGCATCAATACCGACGCCCGCTATATCCGCGTCACGTTCACTGATCTCAAGAACGATGTCAAAGCGGCCGTGCGCGATTTCGCCGTCTACCCGCAGTCGTACTACGCGGTCGCCGACAAGTATCGGCTCCGTTGGAACGAGGTGCCCTACGAGCCGGGCGAGCTCAAGGCCGTCGCCTACAAGGATGGGAAGCAAATCGGCGAGACCGTCATGAAGACGGCCGGAGCACCGGCTGCCCTGCGACTCACTCCCGATCGAAAGCAAATCGCTGCCACCGGCGACGATTTGTGCTACGTCCTGGTGGAAGCCGTCGATGCGGATGGAAATCTTGCGCCGCTGGCTGACAACCTGATCGAGTTCGAGGTCTCCGGCCCGGCAACAATCGCCGGCGTCGGCAACGGCGACCCCCTGTCCCTCGAAGACTACCAATCAAACCAGCGAAAACTGTTTTTTGG
>JBFWSG010000135.1:0-5157 GCA_050248495.1 Pirellulales bacterium
CGCGGCCATCAATCTTCTCCGCCTCGCCAACTCTGCCAACCTTACCGCCGCCGTCCGAGAAAATGCTTACCGAGTCGACCGACTACTCGCTAAACTGGGCATCATGAAACTTTGAATCGTCCTGGGGCGCGGCCCAGCCGACTTCTGGCCGGAAACTTCTGGCCAGGCTTGCAGCAGAATTAAAGTGCTTGCCGTCCAAAGGAGCGGCTATCAACCCCGTCTTTGCTCGCGCTTTCGCTTCCGGATTTCCTTTTCGCGCTGCTTTTTGAGCTTGGCTTTTTCGGCGTTGGTGAGCCGCTTGCCGGTGCCGACTTTTTGCCGGGCCAGGCCGTTGGGGTTGTTCATCATTCCGCTTTGCAGTTCGCGGACCATTTTCATCCGCTCGCGGACGCCCTTGCCCGCCATGCCGACCATGATCTGGGCCATCGCGTCAAACTGCTTCACGAGCTCGTTGACTTCATGCGGCTCGACGCCGGCGCCGGCGGCGATGCGGCGGCGGCGGCTCTGGTCGATCGTCTTCGACGGTGTGCGGCGCTCTTCCGGCGTCATCGAGTCGATGATGCCGAACAGGCGCTTCATGTCCTGTTCGGGATCGACGTCGCCCATCATCTCGGTGAGGCTGCTCATGCCGGGGATCAGCCCCATCACTTTTTGCAGCGGGCCGAGGCGGCCGATCTGCGAGAGCTGCTTGCGGAAGTCGTCGAGCGTGAACTCGCCCTTGCGGAGCCGCTCCTCCTGCCGCTGCATTTCTTCCTGGTCGAATTCTTGCTGTGCCTTCTCGACGAGCGAGAGCAGGTCGCCCTGGCCTAGGATGCGGCCAGCCATGCGATCGGGATGAAACTCTTCCAGTGCGTCGAGATGTTCGCCCGTGCCGATGAACTTGATGGGGACGCCGGTCACCTGCTTTACGGAGAGGGCCGCGCCGCCGCGGGCGTCGCCGTCGAGCTTGGTGAGGATGACGCCGTCGAGCTCCAGCGCATCGTTGAATGCTTTGGCACTGTTGACGGCGTCCTGGCCGGTCATGCTGTCGACGACCAGATACACCTGTTGCGGCGAACACTGGCGGTCGATCCGCTCGAGCTGGCCCATCAGTTCCTGATCGATGTGCAAGCGGCCGGCGGTGTCGAGGATCACCGTGTCCGCGCCGAGTTTCTTCGCCTCGCGGATCGCGGCCTGGCAGACGGCGACGGGATCTTTGTTCGTGCGGTCGGAGTAGACCGGGATTTCGAGCTGCTCGCCGAGCACGTGCAATTGGTCGATGGCGGCGGGGCGCTGCAAGTCGGCCGCCACCAACAGCGGCTTGCGGCCACGGGACTTGAGCATCCGGCCGAGCTTACCAGTGGAGGTCGTCTTACCGGAGCCCTGCAGGCCGCACATCATCAGTACGGTGACTTCGTCCGTGCCTTTGAGGTGGAGCGAATGGTCGACCGGGCCCATCAGGTTGATGAGCTCCTGGTAGACGATGCCCACGACCTGCTGGCTGGGGTTGAGCGCCTTGAGCACCTTCTCGCCGACGGCCTGCTCGGAGACGCTGGCCATGAAGTCGCGGACCACCTGGAAGCTCACGTCCGCTTCGAGCAGCGATTTCTCGACGAGCTTGAGCCCATCGCGCATGTTCGATTCGGTGAGCTTGCCTTGGCCGCGGAGCGTCTTGAGCGCGGAACCGAGACCATCTTGAAGGGCTTCGAACATGGGCAGAGGTCGGAGGTCGGAGATCAGAGGTCAGGGAAAATCGCAACCGAACGAGACATTCTATCGGACGACCGTAGGGTGGGTCGAGTCGATCGAGACCCACCACGTGTAGTCGGAACAATAGGGTGGGTCTCGTGGAACTCGACCCACCTTATGAGCTGTGGTACTCTTACAAGTTTGGGAACTCTCCAATATCGACCACTGTAGCGGTCGCGGGTTTATGGAATCGGCGATTTCCGTTCGCGGGGCGCGGACGCACAACCTGAAAAACGTCGACGTCGACATTCCGCGGAATCGGCTCGTCGTGATCACCGGCGTGAGCGGCTCCGGCAAGAGCTCGCTGGCGTTCGACACGCTCTTGGCCGAAGGGCAGCGGCAGTACGTGCAGAGCCTGTCGATGTATGCGCGGCAGTTCTTCGATCAGATGGAGCGGCCGGACGTCGACCGCATCGACGGGCTGCAGCCGACGATTGCCATCGACCAGCGGCTCTCGACGCCCAATCCGCGGAGCACCGTCGCCACGATCACCGAAATCTACGACTACCTGCGATTACTCATGGCGCGGGTAGGCGACGTGGCCTGCCCGCAGTGTGGAGTGCCGATCGTCCAGCAGACGCCGGCCGAGATTGAAAAATCGATCCGATCGCTGCCGGAGCAGTCGCGGGTAATGATCCTCGCGCCGATGGTCCGCGGGCGGCGGGGCACGCACCGCGATGTGTTCGAAGCGATTCAGAAAGCCGGGTTTGTGCGTGTGCGCGTCGACGGCGTGGCCTATCCGCTCGATGAAGTGCCGCCGCTCACTTCGCAGAAGATGCACGATATCGAGGCGGTGGTCGATCGAGTCGTGATTCGCGATGGCATCGATGCCCGCCTGGCCGAGTCGGTGCGGCTGGCGATCAAGCACGGCGACGGCGTCGTGCTGGTGGTCTATCAGACGCCCGATGCAAAGGCCGCCGACGGCGAGGCGTGGCAGGAGAAGCTGCTCAACACGCGGTACGCCTGCCCACAGTGCGGCGAAAGCATCGGCGAGATCGAGCCGCGGACATTCAGTTTCAATAGTCCCTACGGAGCCTGCCCAGCGTGTCACGGGCTTGGGGTGGCGGATGTAGCGAACGGGGAGCACTCGAACGGGTCCAATTCTGCGCCGCTCATCGATTTCGCGGATGTCACACCCTGTCCGGTCTGCGAAGGTTCGCGGCTGCGAGCGGAAGCCCGTGCTTCGCGCCTCGCGGGCAAGGCGATCCATGAGATCACTGGACTGTCCGTTGCAGACGCCGCGGAGTTCTTCCGCAAATTGAAGCTCAGTGGCGACCGGCAGAAGATTGCCAGGCCGATCGTCGCGGAAATCGTGCGACGGCTGGAGTTCCTGCTCCGCGTCGGCACGGAGTATCTCACGCTCAATCGGCCGGCCGACACGCTCAGTGGCGGCGAGCGGCAACGGGTGCGGCTGGCCACTGGCATCGGCTCGGGGTTGGTCGGCGTCCTGTACTTGCTCGACGAGCCGTCGATCGGACTGCATCCGCGGGACAACGATCGGCTGATCGCGGCGTTGCGCGACTTGGAGCAGCAGGGCAACACGGTGGTCGTCGTCGAGCATGATGAAGCACTCATGCGGGCGAGCGACTACCTGATCGACATCGGTCCGGGGGCCGGCAGCCGCGGCGGGACCGTCGTGGCGCATGGTGCGCCCAGCGATGTGGCTGCGCTTGAATCGTCGCTCACCGGTGGCTATCTATCGGGCCGCGAGACGATCCCGCTGCCGCCCGAACGCCGCAAACCGGCCAAGACACGGATGCTGCCGCTCACCGGTGCGACGGCCCACAATCTGCAAAACGTCGACGTCGACATTCCGCTCGGGCTCTTCGTTTGCTTCACTGGCGTGAGCGGATCGGGCAAGAGCTCGCTGATCGTCGAAACGCTGGCGAAGGCGCTGGCGAAAAAACTGAACGGTGCCGAAGCACGCCCCGCGCCCCATCAAGGACTGCGCGGCGTCTCGCAGCTCGACCGGCTGGTGGAGATCGACCAATCGCCGATCGGCCGTACGCCGCGCTCGAACGCCGCCACCTACACCGGCTTGTGGGACGATATCCGCGCGGTGTTCGCTGGAACGAAGCTGGCCAGGCAGCGCGGCTACGGCATCGGCCGATTCAGCTTCAATACCAAAGGCGGCCGTTGCGAGGAGTGCGAAGGGCAGGGCGTGCGGCGGATAGCCATGAACTTTCTGCCCGACCTGGAGGTGCCCTGCCCCGTGTGCCACGGCGCCCGATTCAATCGGCAGACGCTCACGGTCCGCTACCGCGGCCAATCGATCGCCGACGTATTGGCATTGAGCATCGATGCCGCCGTCGAGTTCTTTGAGAATCACGAGTCGATTCGTCGATTGCTCGCCACGTTGTCCGACGTCGGCCTCGGCTATTTGACGCTCGGGCAATCGTCGACGACACTCTCGGGCGGCGAGGCCCAGCGGATCAAGCTGGCCGCCGAGCTGGGACGTCCATCGACTGGTCACACGATGTACATTCTGGATGAGCCGACCACAGGCCTGCACAGCGATGACATTCGCCGCCTCCTCGTGGTTCTCAATCGCCTGGTCGATGCTGGCAACTCGATGATCGTGATCGAGCACAATCTGGACGTGATCAAAACGGCCGACTGGGTGATCGACCTGGGACCGGAAGGCGGTGCGGGGGGGGGGCGGATCGTCGTTGCCGGCACGCCCGAAGACGTCGCCGCCTGCCAGGCGAGTCACACGGGGCAGTTTTTGCAGGGCGTGCTGAAATAAGCCCGAGTCGCACGTGTCGGATAGACTCTTGCCAAAAGCCGAGCCGTTTTGGACGCGCCGCAGCGTGGCCGCGTCGTTCGGGCTGTTAGTCTTGTTCCTGCTCTTGCTCTATCTCGAAGGCCGGCCCGCGTGGTGCGAGACAGGCCCGGCGCTGTGGGCCGCAGCCTGGACCACCTGCACTTCGCAGAATTTTCTCGACCCTTATTCGTTCACCCACGTGCTCCACGGCGTGATCTTTTTCTGGCTGCTACGGCCGCTCTCGGATCGCGTGTCCCTGCCGTGGCGACTCGTGGCGGCGATAACGCTCGAGATCGGCTGGGAAGTGCTCGAGAATTCGCCCTGGGTCATCGAGCGCTATCGGCAAGACACCGCATCGCTCGACTACACGGGCGACAGCGTGCTCAACTCGCTGGGAGACGTCGTGTCGGTGGTCGCCGGATTTTTGGTCGCGGCGCGATTTCCCTGGCAGGTTTCAGCGGCCTTGTTTGCCGTGATCGAGCTCGCGCTGCTCTTCTTCGTGCGCGACAATCTCACGCTCAACGTGTTGATGCTTGTAAGCCCGAGCGACGCGATTCGCAACTGGCAGCTTTCCGGTCTGGGGATTCCACTTCCTTCGCCTTGAACCACACGTTCTTGATTCAGGCGGTCGCCGCGGGAGTGGCCGGCGCTTCCGGCAGTGTGGT
>JBFWSG010000136.1:0-4938 GCA_050248495.1 Pirellulales bacterium
TGTCTTACGACGGCGTTCGGGATGCCAAGCGGGCCACGGCAGGCTCCTCCTGACTCGTTGGAATTTACGACCAATCGGCTGGATCTGTCTTCGCGCAGCGAACGATCCAGGCCTGGCCATCATTCTCCGCGCGCAATCAGAACGGATTCATTCGTGATCAAATATATCCCCCAGCACGAGGAACGGATTTCGCATGCCGACGGAATATCAGCGGCTCGAAGATCTATCAGCGATAAGGCGTTACGTTAGCGAAACACTTTGCGAAAAGGACCAACTCGAAGCGAATTATTTTCCCCTCTCCGAACAAGTGCTGGTGCGCGGCGGCGCGCCCTGCGGAGTGTACTTTTGCCTGCACGGGCCCCGGTCGCTATGCCTGACGGCGGTGTGGGAAACCGATAGCAACACAATTTTGTTTTACGGATCACGCGGCGAGCGCTTCCGTAAAACGCAACTGATCTCTCCCCCGGGGATCGTCGACGAGCCTGTCGGCGACGGCAGCTAGCGGGAGAGCGCGGACGGCAGGCGGAATTTGCCGTCGGCGAGACCAGCAAAATCAATCAGGAGCGATAGCAATTTTTTGTCCCGTCGCGGAGGGCTGTGTCCGCGGCGGGCTTGACCAGACCGGCGACCGTATACTATACAGTTTTATACTATTAGATTGATCGGGTCGCGGCTGCACGGAGGAGCGCGTCGATGCTTGTTCTGTCTCGCAAGGAATCACAGCGTATTCGACTGGGTGATTCGATCGTCGTGACGATCGTGAAGATATCGGGCGATAAGGTGCGCGTCGGAATCGACGCTCCCGCGGACGTGCTGGTGCTCCGCGACGAGCTGGAAGTCCGAATCGAAGCGGCCCCCACCGCCAGCGCCACCGTGTCGCCCCCGTTGCCGGCAGCTGCAGCCTTGCCCGCTCTGCAGCGGTCGGCCTGAGAGGCTGAGCACACCGAGCGGGCGCGAGCCACCGCCCGCTTAGTGGCGAGATTGCCACCGCGATCTTGCGAATTGCACAGCCACCCTGAGACGGCGCACCTCGTCTCCCCCCAACTAACGCGCCGTTCGAGCTGAGCCGACCGAGTGGCGACGGTCCAGGCGCAGCAAAATAAAAAGCCGCAGTCTCGGTGGAGACTGCGGCTCGCTGGTGAATTTTTGCAAATCGGCTAACCGCGACGATGCGTCGTATCTCCGCGGTTGGTTCGTCCTAGCCCCGCGGAAATTTAGTCGCGTGGGCGAATAGCGCCGGTGAGGCCGCTGTAGTCGGCCCGATCATCTTCGTGCCAGAGCGGATGGCCGCTGCGGACGCGCTCCGCCAGCACGTCGAGCTTTTCGCGCGTGCCAGCAGGCGCCTGGGTGGCCTTGAATTCTTCGTTAGTCTTGGGCGCGAAGTCTTCGTCGTGACCGTACTTGAGGATCGCTTCGAAGACATTTTTGAGGGTAGGATCGGGCATGGAACAAACAACTCCTATGTAAAAATGTGGTTCTTAATTGTGCCTAATAAGCTATCCGCGACGACGAATCTCTCGCCGGGGGGCCGAATGACTGGCCCCGGCCGATTGATACATAACCCGATCCTTGGCTATCGCGAACAGAGAATCCAATTCATCGCCGGCCACGTTCAGGTGGGTGCCCCTTGCGGTTCATGGTTGCAAATGGGCCGGCATGATCGACAGTCAATAGGCACTGTCGTAATCACACGATTATTAACGAATGATGAGGGAAGTCAAGCAATTTCCCGGCGAGATTTCAGTCCCAAAACGCACACCAGGCCGCTGGACGTAAAACCTTGCGGCTTAGGCAAATAGGTCGATACGATGGGCTTCGTAGCGGGTGCCGCCAAAGGTCAGAACAGCCCGTTCGACACTTGGAATTCGGGTTGATACCGAAAACAGCCAGAAATCCGGCGGGAATCGGGACTTAAGCGGGTGAAAAGGGGGCGCGATGGCCTGTGTGCAGCGGACGATCGAACTCTCAGCGCAGCCGCGGGGATTCAACCTCGTGACCCGCGAGGTGGTGTCCGCGTTGCCCGAACTCTCAGCGTTCGAGATCGGTCTATTGCACGTCTTCATCCAGCACACGTCGGCATCGCTCACGATCAATGAGAACGCCGACCCGGATGTGCCGGCGGACTTGGAAGCGTCGTTCGCTTCGATCGCGCCGGAGAGCTTTCCCTATCGGCACATTTGCGAAGGGCCGGACGATATGCCGGCCCACGTGAAGGCGTCGCTGTTGGGTTCGAGCCTGACGATTCCGGTCCGCGGCGGGCAACTGGCGCTGGGGACCTGGCAGGGAATATACTTATGCGAGCACCGCCGCCGCGGAGGCCGCCGCCGGCTGGTGCTCACGCTCTGGGGCGAAACGAAACAGACAAGCTAGGCGATGCGGTCGAAGTACGAGAAGCTGGCCTGGATCTGAGTCCAGGTGAGCGTCAGCGTCGCGTAGTTCGGGCCCCACGGATTGTAGAGCGTGATCGTTTGGTTCGTGGCGTTGTAGCCGATCACCGCGTATGCATGATTGCCCACGACACCGCTGCCGGACGTCGGGCTGGATTTCGACGCGAAGCCGATCGACTTGCCCGCGTTCCAGGAGTTGACGAAGGTGGTGAAGCCGGAGACCGAAGAAGTCGATAGGAAGGCGGCGGTGCCCTGGCCGGTGATGTGACCGAGAGCCGCGTAGATGTAGCCGCCTTCGATCGCGGCGTAGGAATTCTGGCCGCTGCCCGAGAGACCTGGCCGGATCCAGCCGAATTCGTTGGCCTGGACGTAAGCCTTTTCGGCAAGCATGGTCCAGAGCTCGTTGGCAGAGCTAGCGTAGTTCTTTCCCATGCCGGCGTACATCGCCGTTCCGCTGGCGTTCGTGGGCAGGTAGGCGTCGACGGTCACATACTCGGCGGCGCCGTTGTTGAAGAACCGCACGGTGTAGGTGCCGTCGCCGTTGACGATAAACATGTTGGTGATCGTCGAGGGACTGCGGAGCGCGACTTCGGCGAGCGACGCCATCAGGTAGCAGTCGCCGACCTGGCCCTGGTTGATGTCGGTATAAGTGACGCCATTGACGAACAACTGGCCGGCGAATTGACGATAGGTCCAGCCGCTGCCGGCCGTGGGCCGGTCTAAGCCGAGGAACCACTTATTAATCAAGCATCCGATGTGGCTGGCCGTCGAGCCGGCGACGAGGTTGCCGAGCGAATTACCCATGTATTTCGCGTTGGCCACCGTGCCGAGGACGACATACTCCGAGAGCCGCTCGACGTTGTAGGCGCCGGCAAACAGGACCGACGTATTGACGATCTTCTTGAGGTCGTTGAATTCCGTGGCGTCGACCACTCCGCCATCGGCGGCGCTGTTAAACAATTGGATCATATCGTTGCGGCTGAGCGCATTGTCGGCATAGAGCGTTTCACCTAGAGACTTCAGCGCCGCATCAACGATGTTTGAAGTGAACCAGTTTCCGGGCTGCGGGTTGGGGCTTGGATTTGGGTTGGGATTCGGATTGGGGTTCGGGGTGGGCGGATTTACCGGTTGGCCATCGAGTGTCGCGGTGCCGTTGATGGCAACCTGCAGGGTGTGAGCGCCGTTCATGGCCACATCTTGGCCGTTGGCCAGCCGCACGGTGTTGGTGCCGGCCTGCGAGTAGACGGTGACGTACTCGGCGAGCGCCTGGTTACCGCCATTGGCCAGGCTCTGGAGCGATACGCTGTCGTCCCCCTCTTGAAGGCGGACCACGATCGAGGAAACCTTAGAGGCCTTGAACGAAGTGGCGACGCCAGAGATGTAAATCTTGCCCGAGACCTGGGCGAATCGGATGTTGTCGTTGCCGTTGCTGCCGTAGACGTTGAGCACGCCGCCTGCGAGAGACGCGGTCACGTAGTTGTTGAGGTTTACCTCGGCGCCGTTCAGGAAGTATTTGCCTTTGCCGTCGAGCTGGGAGTATTTTCCTGCGCCGCTGAAATACATATCGTACGCGGTGCCGACGTGGACCCGTTCGTTTCCTGAACCACCGAGTACGGTGGCGAATTCGGCGATGGCCTTGTTGCCGCCATTGGCAAAGCTATTGAACGAGACGAAATCATTTCCGGCGCCGGAGTCGACTTGAATCGCTTTGACCTTCGACGCGGACCAACTGCCGACGACACCCTGAATGGAAATGTTCTTGCCGACCTGATAGAACTTGATGATGTCGTCGCTGGAACTGCCCAGGACGCTAAGTGTGCTGCCATTGAGCACGGCCGAGGCGGCCATCATTTGCCGCGATTCGAGGGCTTCGCAGTGGAGCGCGCGTGAGCGGTGTTGACGATGTTTTTTCACGTCGGGGCTCCTCAGTCGAGGCGCGTAGAAAGTGGTGGACGCGTCGAAGTCGGGAACCCGCTGGACGTGCCCGCTAAACGAGTCGTTGGCGGCGGGGTGATGCGAAAAGGCTAGTGGCGAAGAGCAACGTAGTCGCCCTCCATCGGAAACCCTAGGTCACGGTTTGCCGAGTGTCAAATAAGATTGGACGCGGTCGGGCAGATAATGCCGGGCACTCAGGACCTTTTGCTCAGTATCCGGTCCTCAGCGGCACCAGAATGGCCCGAATCGCGTTTCTTGCCGCGATCGTGACAATGGCGCAGCTGGCAGCGAGGTCGAGTTTTGCGAGACCAGAGAGCGGGATACCGGAGCGCTCGGCGGCGTCAAGCGTGGCCCCAATAAAGAGCAGGTAAATCGCAGAGTAGATTAGGGCGTGCGCGGCGAATAGCGGGCCGCGCGAGGGCGATATTCCCAGACGGTCGCGCGTGCTGTTCGTCGCGCCGAGCGCGACCAATGCCATGCCTGTGCAGGCGGTCAGACCAGGAAATAGTAGTGCCGCCAGCAGCAGAACAAGGCCGGCGAGCATCGGCGTGGCGGAATACAAAAGCAGCGCTGTCCCCCGAGACACTGAATGGAAAATTAATTGCATGAAGGACTC
>JBFWSG010000137.1:0-4549 GCA_050248495.1 Pirellulales bacterium
ATCCCCACCGCGTGCCCGATTTCGTGGACGATTGTCGCATAGAAATCGGTTCCCGAGATCGCGGGAGTGATCGCG
This sequence comes from Pirellulales bacterium, assembly GCA_050248495.1. Lineage (GTDB taxonomy): Bacteria > Planctomycetota > Planctomycetia > Pirellulales > Lacipirellulaceae > DASYDU01. The sequence continues at coordinate 76 of JBFWSG010000137.1, forward strand.
TAGCCGGTGAATACGTTGGTAATGTTGTCGTCGAACTCGGCGTCGTCGAGCGGCGACGGATCCAGCCAGTGCGTCGCGGCTACGTTTTGGACGTTGATCGTCGCGGCCGTCGGTTTGCCGTTGCTGATGCTCGTGATACTCGCGCTCGCAATCGCCGTGATAGCGGCCGGCTGCACTTGCAAGGTAAACGTGTTGCCGCCGCCCGAGTAATTAAAATTGGCGATCACGGCCTCCCAGTCGTCAATCGCCCGGTCGACGATCTGCCGCGCCAGGTTGGCGTTGCCGCCAAACAGCCCGTTAAACCCGTCGGTATCGCTCCCCGCACTTCCGCGATTCGACCAATTGATCGTCGAGAGCACCATCCGCTCTTCGAGCGATTCGAATAGTCCGCGCCGCCGCTCGTATCCACTCCGACGGCGCCGCTGCGACGTTCGAGAGCGCGCGCTGATTGCCTTCCAAAGACTCCATCTGACAATTCCAGGTTCCATTGTCAGTCCCTCCGGCATGACGCGGCCGCGCCAATCGCCACACATAACAATTGCCAAAACCTACCGCCGGAGGACAATATTTGAAACAAGCTGGGCACTTGTTGGCGAAACCGCGCCGCGGCGACGGCGCGCAGCCGCGCTGTTCGACAGAATGTCGCAGCGAGCGGGGAGAATCGATAGCGCCCCGAACTATCATTTGCGGTTGCCCGCCAGTGACGGGCGAGGCCGTACCGCAGGACGGCTTTCAAGACACGGGCGTGATGACCGCAGTGAGTGGAGTGCGCTTACTTCGCGCGCCGTTTCACCGCGTACCCATACTGCAGAGGCCAGGCCGGTTCGCCGCCCAGCGCCTGTTGCGCTTTGATCGCCCAATAGGGCTCGCGCAGCAGTTCGCGGCCGACAGACACGAGGTCGGCATCGCCGCCGGTGATGATGTCGTTCGCCTGCTCGATCTCGACGATCAAGCCGACGGCGCCGGTTGCGACCTTGGCTTCTTCGCGAATTTGCCGCGCGAACGGCACCTGGTAGCCCTTGCCCACCGGGATCTGGGCCTGCGGCACCATCCCGCCGCTCGACGCATCGACCAGGTCGACGCCAAGCGACTTCACCCGCCGCGCGAGCTCGACCGACTGCTCGATGTCCCAGCCGCCCTCGACCCAATCGGTCGCCGAGATGCGAATGAGCAGCGGCAACTCGCGCGGCACTACTCCGCGCAGCCGCTCCGTCACGCGCAGCACCAGCCGCATCCGATTTTCCAGGCTGCCGCCGTAGTCGTCGCCGCGCCGATTCGCCAGCGGCGACAAGAACTCGTGGAGCAAGTAGCCATGTGCCGCGTGAATCTCGATCACTTCGAATCCCGCGGCGAGCGCTCTCCGCGCCGCCGCCTCGAACGCATCGACGACGCCATCGATCTCGCGCACGCTCAACTCGCGGGGCGGTCGTTCTCCTTCCTGAAATGCAATCGCGCTGGGCCCGACTGTCTCCCAACCACCCGCATCAAGCCCCAGCTGCTGCCCGCCCTTCCATGGCACATCGCAGCTCGCCTTCCGACCGGCGTGCGCGAGCTGAATCCCCGCCGCCGCGCCCTGGCTCTTCACGAACGCCGCGATCCGCGCGAAGGCCTTGGCATGTGCATCGCTCCAAATCCCCGTGTCGCCAGGCGAAATTCGCCCGTCGGAAACGACCGCCGTCGCCTCGACCACCACCAGCCCCACGCCCCCCGCAGCTCGGCTCCCCAGATGCACAAAGTGCCAATCGTTCGGCATCCCGTCGACCGCCGAATACTGACACATCGGCGACATCGCGATCCGATTCCGCAGCGTCACACCGCGAATCGCCAGCGGACTGAGCAAGTCGATTTCCGGCACTTCCCGATCGTGGTCTGTCCCTGCCGTGCAGCCGCCGCTCGCTTTGCCGGTGCTTGCCGTGGAAGAACTCTCCTTTGCCATCGCTGGGCTCCTTCGCAAGAATGCCTGCCTGTCGAGATTGAATCTTGGGAGACTCATTCTTCGCGCAGATGCGCGACAAGACAAGCCTGCCCCTCGGGGTGCCACGGGTTTGCCCGTGCAGTTTTCGGTCGGCGGCTTGCAGAACGACTTGTTGAATGGTCGTGACGCGTGCGTTCGCCCCAAGTCTTTACCGGCCGACTACTCGTCGCGATACACGAACCGCGTCTTCGTCCGCGTGTCGGCCCGGCACCAATCGAGCTGCTGCAGCCCTTCAAAAAAACGCATCGCAGCCAGGGCGGTCTCGCGCGAATTCGCCGCCTCGTCGACTCCATAGCGAAACGAGAGCTCCGCCACGAGCGGGCGGCCGCGCTTCCCATCGGACCAGAGAATCACCGCCAGCTCGGCTTCTGCCTTCACAAGCTTCACCGTCGCGCGAGCATACACGCGCTCGTAAACCCGCAGCCCATTGACCGGTAACAGCCGCAACCCCGGCCGGCAGCGGCGGCCATCGCGCTCCAGACGCTTGAGCGCCGGAAAATACCTCACCGCCGCGCCGAGCGTTTTTGGCATGCGCCGTTTGCCCGCGACTTTTCCCGAGTGCGAAAACCGCGACACGAACGGAGCACCGATGTCCTCCTCGAGTTTCACGTCGGGCTTGCCGTCGCCGCCCCCGCGGACGTCGGCTCCCACCGCCACATAACGATCCGGCGAACGGCACTTGAGCGTGTATTCGACATGCCGCTTGTCATCCAGTTCGATCCGTTGCCGCAGCACGAAGCGATTGGCGGCGATCGCGTGGTCCAGTGTGTCGAGAAACGTGATCCGGCGACGCTCTTTCAATTTCAGCCGACCGCAGACTTCAATCTCAGGCAGCGCGTTGCCAAGCGCGGCCAGGTCCTTGATCAGCTCCCGCGTCGCCGGCTTGGCTTTACGAAACGAGCGGTGATCGAGCATCACCTTGTACTCGCGCGAGGACAGCGGCAGATTGTCGTCGGACGCCATCTCTGCAAACTCCATTTAAGGTCGATTGACCAGCACCAGCACCTCGGACGGCCCGACGTTGCGAATTTCGACAAACGCCTCACCCCGCGGCCCGGCTTTCACCGGCAGCGCGGAACCAATCGGATGAGTGATTCCAGCCGCGGAAGCGGCGGCGGTCTCGGCGCTGTTGGCGATTACCGTCAGCGCGCTTCCCGGCGGACACAGGTTCGCATCTACGAGCACATCGCCGCCGCGCGCCGCATTGCCGTGGCCGTTGACCACGCACAACGCTTCCTCATCGCTGAGAATCCGCGACCAGGCAATAATCTCACCAGCGCCGAGGAAACTAAACCCGCCACCGAACAGCGAGATCGGCCGCTGATATTGCCGCCCTTGCCGCAGCACGGGAAATCGCTTCCGCAAGTCGGCCAGCGCCGCGATCCGCCGATAGGCACTGAAATTCGCGTCGAAGGCGTGCGCGCCGGCGGTTCCAAACGGGCCAAACCCTGGTAAGTCATCGTCGAACACCTGCCCCGAGCCAATGCCGGACCGCCCTGACTTACGCGGGTGTCGCGGGCCGAACATCGCCTCGCGCAAATAGCGGTCGCTCGACTTCCAACCCGGCACGAACGGGCGCTGCGACGCCTCCGGGCCGGCTAGCGACTGCTCGGTCCCGTAGTAGATGCAAGGAATCCCCAGCGAGAACAGCTGCAGCGCCACTCCCGCCACGACTTGCTGCTCGCTGGCCGCGTCGCTCGAGAAGCGGATCTTTTCACCGAACACGTGGTCGTGGTCGTCGAGGATCGACACGTGCTTGTCGCCCAGGTTGCGGTGGGAGCCCATTTCGGCGTCGCCCGCGTCAAAGCCGCTGAAAAAATCGGCTGGCGACTGCAGCCCTTTGGCTACGCCCCGCAGCGTGAGCCGCATTCCGCCGATGTCGAGCGCCGCATTGAGGTTGCTGCCGATGACGTCGAGGTAGCGGTCTTCGGCATAGTCGCCGCCTGCCACCTCGCCCACCAGAAAGAAGTTTGCCTTCGACAAATTGGTCGCAAACTCCTTGATCGAGCCGCAGAAGTTGCGGCCCTCTTCGAACGACACGTGCTTGAGCGTGTCGATCCGGAACCCGTCGCAATCCGTGAGCGCGATCCAGTACTTGTAGCAGTCCGCCAGGCGATCGAGCACGCCCGGGTTGTCGAGCGCGAAGTCGCGCAAATTGAAGAAGTCCGTGCGCTTGTGCTCGGCATGTTCATACTCGATCGAGCCGCCGCCCAGGTCGCCCATCCCGGCCCGGGTGTAGCAAGCGCTACTCTGCAGTTCGCTGGGCCAGACGCCATCCTCGGCGCCAGACAAACTGCCGGCGAGCGCCGCCCCACTGGCGTCCTGCCACGTGCCGAACAGATAGTGACTGGGAAAATGCAGGTACGGCGGCTGCTCGATGTTCCCTGGGTAGTTCCAGTTGTGCCCGGAGTGATTGAAGATGATGTCCAAAATAATTCGGATGCCCAGCTGGTGCGCCGCGTCGACCAGCTGCACCAGATCGGCCCGCGTGCCGAAGCG
>JBFWSG010000138.1:0-4534 GCA_050248495.1 Pirellulales bacterium
CAGAAATCGAAGAGCCGATCTGGAAGGCGGTCCGCGAGAATTGGACGCGGTTTGCCAAGAAGTGGAACGGGCAGGATGAACACTCTTACAAGCCGTTCACCAAAGGGCTCATCGTTTTCGTGGCAGTGATGGCCATCTTCCAATTCGGCGGCCAGGTGGCGGCGATGGCCGTGCCGGTTGCAGTCTGCTACGGCGTGTACTACGTAATCTGGCTCACCTTGATCAAGCCGAGCGGTGTCCATCAAGTCGTTGAGAAGATCGACAACCAGGTGGCGGCGGCGGTCCGCGGCGATGCGAGTGCGTCGCCAACGGCGATGACCGCGGCCTGGAACCCGCCGTCTTCGGCGACCCCCGCGTCCCCCGCGTCGAAGTATGCGAAGAAGATCCGCGATCGCCGGCTGCGTCCGAATTGGCGCGACCGCGTGCAGCAAGAAGTCTCCGTGAAACCGACACGCGACAAATTTTCCGAGCTGTTCGGATCGATGCTGCTGTCGGCGCTGTTTGCGTCGCTGGCGGCGCTGGTGGCCCCGGTGCTGTTGGGCCTGGCCACCAGCTCGGTGAGCATGGCCGTGTACCTGTGGCTGGCGCTGGTCGGCACGCTCGGCAGCTGGGCGATCCTGATTCCGGCGAAGTTCACCGAAGGCAAGCTCGAAGACCAGGGGCCGATCCGCGTGCTGATGCTGGCCTTGGGCGGCATCGTGGGCGCGGCCGCCTGGTTGCTCGCCGACGTGCTGATCGTTCAGATCCCGGGCGGCGTCGATCCGCTGGATGCCCACTGGGGACTGATCTCGCAAGACTGGCTCCACTGGATGACGCCGGAGAACGGCAATCCGTCGCTGCCGATGTTCGTGACCTACTTCGCCTTCCTGTTCATGATTTTGCGGTGGTGGCGTCAGGCCGAGTTCACGCGCAACCAGCGGTTGAGCCTGTGGTCGATCGCGGTCTGCGTGTTCGCCGCCTGGCTGATGCAGTTCTTCTGGCAGTTCCCGCAGCCGGCGGGGATGCTGGTTGCCGGCGTGACGGCGTTTGCGACGCAGCTCGCCAGCCCATGGCTGCCGCCGAGCAAGCGACGCGTATCCAATACGGAAGCGGACCAGACAGCATAGTGCGCAAATGGATGCGGGCGGCGCCCGCGCGAGAGAAGCAACATGTTCGTAGCAGTACCATTCTTGATGCTCGTGGCCCTGGTCGGACTGGGAAGTCTGACGGCCATCGTGTTTGGGATTGTGTATGCGATCGCCAACAAGCGGCCAGCAGTCGCCGTCGGTTCACTGCTCGTGCCTGTGTTGGGATTCTTCGCCGTGCTAGTGGGCATGACGTTCATCGGCGTTTGGCAAGGATATATCAATGGCCCGGTGAATGTCAGCTGGAACGAACACGCTGACGCGGCGGGCGTGCCTCCCGTCCCCGCGATGCCCTCCATGCCCAAAATGCCGCCCATGCCTCCGATAGGAAAAATGGTTGACGCTCCAACTTTCGTGGTGAGCGCGTCGAAGCTGGCCATCATCGGGATCATCGCACTGGTCCTGGTGGGAATCTTCCGTAAACGATCGGCTTGCAGCGGCAGACCACGGCGCGGGATGAATATGGCCGTCATGGCGGCGATGGCGGTCGCGGTATTTGCAGCCATTCAAAGCTCGCGGCATTCGTCCCATCGTTCGTCATTCGCGTGGAACCAAGCGCAGGAAAACGCAGTCCAAGCGGAGCTCGCGGTGGATGAACAATCGCGGCGCGATGCGGATGCCGCGCGAGAGAAGATTGCGAAGGCGGAACAAAAGGCGAATGACGCCAAGGAAAAGGCGGCCGTCGCGCTCTTCGAAGGCAAGAGCTTCCAGGAGATGTTCGACAGACTGAATCGGCCGCGCATTCAATTGGATCCGGAAGGGGCCACGGTGACGATCGGCGAGACCGCGAACCCGGCGGACGCTGCCGGCCGCGGCGGTCCCACCAAAATCGTCGTGCCGATGTCGGCCGAGACGCAGGAGTCGCTGGCCCGCTCGGCGGCGCGGCTGGAACAGCTGGTCGAACAGGTTTCGGAGGCCGCCGATCAGGTTTCGGACACTGGCACGCTGTTAGGCAAGGCAATGATCGCGCTCAACGATCGGATCGATGCACGCTCGAAAGCAAAGGCGGCAACACCAGCGCCCGCTGCGCCGGCCGAAGCGACTGGCGTGGAGAACCCTGTCCAGGTTTCGGTTCCCCCTGCGCTTCAAGTGAAGGAAGTTGCGATTACGGCGGTCACCTCGGGGCCGGTCCACACGGACCTGGATGTGAAGCGAGACGAAATCGATTTGGGCAACTCGGGCAAGCAGTCGATCGTCGTGAAAATCGACCGGCAGCTGCTCGCTCAGACGGGCCTTTCGTTTGAACAACTCAAAGAATCGCTCAGCGACGAAGGGCTGTGGAACGGCACGGTCGTTCGCTTCGACGAAAACAAGTTGCAGATCACGGCGACCGGACATTTTGCCGACGACTACCTGCCGCGGCTGAAGAACACGTTTCTCAGTGCCAAGGGACTGCACGGCAAGAGCGTTCATTTGAGCGATCTGGCCGAAGTCGAAATGGTTGGCGCCGTCGTGGACAAGCCGCGAGAACAGCAGGCCCGTCCGGCCTGGGTCGACTTGCCGCCGCAACAGGTGGGCAACATTCAGCGCGGCGTGGTGGCCACCGAGGAATATTCATCGCGCGAGGAATGTGCGCGGGCGGCCGATGTGCTGTTGTTGTACAAGACTTACGAACATCTGCTGCAATTGCTGGGCAATCCGCGGTCGGAAGAGCCGTTGCCGTCCGTCGCATTCCGCAGCGAAACGGGAAAAATCACCGCCGACGGCAAGGTGGTTTACCAGTCGCACGGGCAGTATGGCGTGTGGCTCGACCCACAGCTCGCGGCGCTCGCCAAGATGGGCATTGGCATCGACTTCGTGCGGCGCGAGATGGTGCCGGCGGATGGTGAATACTATGAGAAGACCGAGCGTTCGGCCGGCGTGATGAACAAGCTCTACACGCAGCTCGAATTCCGCTCGAACGTCGACCAGGAACTGTTGCGCCGGTGGGATGAAATGCGGCGCAGCGAGCGCTTCGCCGTGGTCGGCGCCGGCGCTGGTTCGGTGCTGGGGCTTGTTGGCCTGGCACTGGGCCTGCTGAAGGTCGACACCTGGACGAAGGGCTATTATTCGAAGCGGTTGTTTTTGGGAGTGCCGGCGGCGATAATCGGGGGACTCGCGCTGCTGTTTGCGGCGACGTAGAAGCACGTGAGTGTGAATGACGAATGACTAGTGTCGATTGACGAATGCATGCTTCGTCATTAGTCATTCTGGTTTCGTCATTTACTCCTTGCTCCCAGCTTCCCACCATGCCCGAAACGCTTCATCCCGACATGCTGTTAGTCGAGCAGATTCGCACCGGACGGCCGGAGGCGTGGGAGATGCTCATTGGCCAGTACGAGGGGCGGCTATTGTCCTTCGTGCAGAGCCGGCTGCGGCAGCGTGCGGCCAGCGAGGACGTCGTTCAAGAGACGTTCATCGGCTTTTTGACCAGCTTGCCGAACTACGATACGCGGCGGCCGCTGGAAAGCTATCTATTCTCGATCGCGGCCCACAAGCTTACGGACTACCTGCGGCGCGAAGGGCGTCGTCCGGCGCTGCCGCTTTCCTCGACCGCCAAGAGCGGCGGCGAATGGGACATGCCCGGCCCCGCGCGACCCGCGAGCAGCATCGCCCGCAGCGGCGAACGCAAAGGCCTCGAAGAAGAGGCGATTGCCCAGGGGATTGCGGAGCAGATCGCCGGCTGGCGGGAGAAGGGCGACTGGCAGAAGATCAAGTGCATGGAGCTGCTGTTCACGCGCGGCGCGGCGAACAAAGAGGTGGCGACGGCGCTGGGGATCAGCGAGCAGCAAGTGGCGAATTTCAAGTTTGACTTCATCGCCCGGCTGCGCACGCTGGTGAAGAAGCAGCGGCTCAATGAGGATGTGTTTCCGGAGTTGTATGTGGAGGAGTGACCCTCGTTCCCACGCTCCGCGTGGTAACGGGAGTGCGGGACGCTCCGCGACCGATTTTGCGGCGAACAGTCAAGTATTGTGCAGGTCGCCGCGGAGCGGCTGGCTATTGCGTTCCCACGCAGAGCGTGGGAACGAGAGTGGTGTGATGAAGCAGAATTTCACCAACGCCGAGCTGGAAGCATTTCTCGATGAGGCGTTGCCGACCGAGCGCATGACGGCGATCGAAGAAGCGCTGCGGAACGATGAGGCGCTCGCAAAGCGGATCTCGGAGACCAACGGGCGGCGCGATGCGGGCGTGCATTCGCTCGGCGAGATTTGGCGACGGCATCGGCTCTCTTGCCCGTCGCGCGAGCAATTGGGGAGCTATTTGCTGGGCGTGCTGAGCGCGGATGCGGGCGACTACGTAAAGTTTCACCTCGACACCGTGGCGTGCCGCTATTGTGCGGCGAGCCTGGAAGACCTCCGCGGCCAGCAAGCGACCGCCGATGCCGGTGCGACCCAGCAGCGACGCCGGCGCTACTTTCAATCGAGCGTCGG
>JBFWSG010000139.1:0-4522 GCA_050248495.1 Pirellulales bacterium
TACCGCCGAATATGCACTCCGTCGGCGTGGATCACAAGCATCGTGCCGCCCAACAGCTCCGCGCGGCCGCGGATGGTGACCTGCTGGTTTTCTTTCAGCCCCAGCAATTCGCGCGAATCGAACTTGAGGATCTTGCCATCCTCATCGACGAAATTTACGACGGCGATGGTGTGTGCGTTCTTCGAGGCGAGGTTCAGGCAAAAGGTGCAGTTGTGGCCGCCGCCGTGGTGGGCAGCGTGATGGGCGAACTGAGCGGCAATTTTGTTGTCCACGAGAAAGAATGAGGCCTGACCGGCGAAGAAGGGAAAGTCCGGATGCGTTTCGGACCAGGGGTTCGGCATGCCGCCGATCTGGCCCGTGACGACGACCGGGGTCGACGCTGCCTGCCCTGGGACCGTCCGCTGCGATTTGAGCTTCTGGAGCGTTCCCAACACGCTCGCCGGCTGCTGGGGCACGCTGGCGAGCTGCAGGCGGGACCGCTCGGTGGCGACGTCCTGGGCGGCGGCAGTGGCGGCAAACGCTGCTAACAGGCAGGCGGTGGCAACGAAGCGGTTCATGGATGGCTCCTTCCGGTTCCGGTGACGTGGAAAGTGGGGCAAATATAGGAAAATCCGCCCGCGACGGCCACCGGGAAAAATGTTTTGGAAATTCGCCAAGATTGCCGCAAGCAGCCCGAATGCTTTCATGGATGAGCGGAATTTGGCCGCTCGAAGTGGCGTTTTGGGAGTTATCTACAGTCTCTGGGGACGACCGCCCGGCTACCCCACCCTTCTTTCGCCCATGCCCGGCGGCGTCCCCCTTTTCCTTCAAAGGAGCAAACCATGATTAAGAAAGCCATTTTCACTGTGGTCTGTTTGGGGCTGACCACCATCGTCCTGTTCGGGCGCGATGCGGCCAGCTACGTCGGCACGACGTACCATCAGCTCACGAACTCCGTGAAGGAAGCGGTGCCGACCGAATTCCAGATCGACCGCGCCCAGGCGATGGTCCGCGACCTGGAGCCGGAAATCCGCCGCTCGATGCACGTGATTGCCAAGGAAGAAGTCGCGCTCGAGCAGCTCAACAGCCAGATCAAAGGCTCGGAGCAAAAGGTCGAAAAGGACAAGAGCGAAATCCTGCGTCTGCAGGCCGACCTCGGCCAGAACAAGGACGTCTATCGCTATGCCAGCCGCACCTACACCTCGGACCAGGTGAAGCAAGACCTCTCGCGCCGCTTCAGCCGTTTCAAGGTCAGCGACGAGACGCTCTCGAACCTCAAGAGCATGCGTGATGCCCGCGAGCGGAACCTCGACGCGGCCCAGCAGAAGCTCTCCACGATGATCAACGCCCGGCGGAAGCTGGAAGTCGAAGTTGAAAATCTCCGCGCCAAGCACAAGCTGGTGCAAGTGGCCCAGGCCACGAGCGACTACCAGTTCGACGAGAGCCAGCTCTCGCGTGCCAAGGAGCTGATCGCCGACATCCGCACGCAGCTCGACGTGCAGGCCAAGCTGGCCAACGCCGACGTGAACGTGGAAGTCGAGATTCCGCTGGACGAGACCGCCCCGTCGGACATCACCGACCAGGTGGCGGAGTACTTCCAGCTCGGCGGCGCGAAGGAAGAGCCGGTTGCCGAGTCGAAGGACGAAGCGTCGAGCGAGCCGATCGTGATCACGGCGAGCTTCCCGCAGAAGTAACGACCAGCATCGTGGGCCGGCGGTGACGCAACGAATGCGCACCGCCGGCCGGCGACCTAGACCACGGCTTCGCCGCGGTGCCCTGTCGCGGATATGAATCGACATTTGCAATCGCCACCCCGTTTCTCACTGAAGTCCCATGTTTCCCGCGTGGCGTTTGAAACTTCGCGAAGTGCATGTGGCGGTCGACAACGGCCGCTACGAAGATGCGATCGCGATGCTCGAACGGGAATCGTTGCGGGAGTTTCTGCCGGCGAAGCAACTGGCCCAGGACGTTGCCGGGAAGATGGTCGAGCGGGCCGAGCGACGCTTCGCTTGCGGCGACTCGCTCGCCGGTTGGCAGGATCTGCAGGTGGCCGAGCGGCTCGGCGGCCAGGGCGACGCGGTGGCGAAGCTGCGTGAGCAGCTGGCGAATGTCGCGCTCACGGAAGTACGTCACTACCTCGCCGCGGGGCAAACGGCCGCGGCCCAGATGCGGCTGGCTAAATTACGCCGCCGGGGTTTGCTGGGCGAAACGGGCCGGATGCTCGAACAAGTCGCCGCCGCGATGCACGATACCCACCTTGCCGCCGAGCACGGCCGATTTGCCGATGCCGCGGCGGCCCTCGAACGGGCCCGTCACCTCGCTTCTGGGCTCTCTGGAGAGGGTACAATGGACATCACCCGTCAGCTCGACTCGCAAGGCCGTGAAATCGCCGGCCACCAGGCCGAGGGCCAGCGGCTCTCGGCCGAGCTCCACGCGAGGCTGACCGAACTAGATTGGTCGGCGGTGCTCACGACGGCTGAGGCGCTGCTGGCGATCGCCCCGCAGCACGAGGCGGCTCGGCAGGCACGCCGGCGGGCGTGGAAGGCGGTTGGGATGGATGTGACGCATGCGATGAACCGCGGCCGGGCGGCCGGAAACGTGTCGCTCGATTGGCACCGTGCTGCCATGCACGGCGGGCGGTCGACGCGGTTCGGCGTGCGGTCGTGCGAGATTGATACCGTGAGTGGAACAGAACAACCAAAGCGAGCACTGTTGTGGGTCGACGCCGTCGGTGGCTTTCTCGTGTGCCTCGACGACCAGGTGGTCCTCGGTCAGCCGTCGCAGGGTAACTCGATCGCCGTGCCGATCCTGGCCGATTTGTCGCGTCGGCACGCAGTGATTCGCCGCGAAGGCGGCAGCTACGTGCTCGAACCGCTGCAGAGCGTCCGCATCGACGGGCGCGAGGTAACGGGACCGACGGTGCTGGTGGACGGCCAGCGGATTCAGCTCGGCGATAGCGTCCGGCTGCGATTCACCCGGCCGCATGCACTTAGCGCCACGGCCCGGCTCGACTTCGAGAGCCACCACAAGACGCAGCCCAGCGCTGACGCGGTGCTGCTGATGGCCGACAGCTGCGTGATGGGCCCCAATACCCACTGCCACGTGCGTGCTCGCAACGCCCAGCACGACGTGGTGCTCTATCGCAGCGGCGACGGCCTGCAGTGCCGCAGTGCGGTGGAACTCGTCGTCGACGGCGAGGCGCGGTCCGGACCAATCGACGTGCTCTCGGGCGAGCGGGTCGAGGGCGAAAGTTTTTCGTTTACTTGGGAAATGGCGAGCTAGTTTGAACGAATGTAAGGTCAAGAACAGGCAGAGGCAGCAGCCCTATTTGCGGAACAGATGGGGCGGATGGGGGCAGTAGACAGATGGGCAATCCCACAGCTACGCTAGAAAGAAGACAGAATTCTGCCATGAACGTTCCTGCATCCCAACTTGATGAGGCGGAACGACCACGGGCCGGGGGGATGAAATTCACGTACCCGAGCGGCGCTCGTCCGCTGGATGGTTACACGATCAAGCGCGGCGTCGGCCGCGGCGGTTTCGGCGAAGTTTATTTCGCCACCAGCGACGCCGGCAAGGAAGTCGCGCTGAAGTTGATCCGACGCAATCTGGAGGTTGAGCTCCGCGGCGTGACGCAGTGCCTCAACCTCAAGCACCCCAACCTGGTTGGCGTGTACGACATTCGCCGCGATGGGCTCGACGATCAATGGGTGATCATGGAGTACGTCTCGGGCGAATCGCTCGAAGACGCTATCGAGCGCTATCCGCACGGCATGCCAGTCGACCAGGCACTCGGTTGGATGCGCGGCATTTGCGCGGGCGTCTCGTACTTGCACGATCACGGAATTGTGCACCGCGACCTCAAGCCGGGGAACATCTTCCTCGACGAAGGCACAGTCAAGATCGGCGACTACGGCCTGGCGAAGTTCATCTCCTGCAGCCGCCGCAGCGGGCAGACCGAAAGCGTCGGCACGGTCCACTACATGGCGCCCGAGATTGCCAACGGCCGCTACGGCCGCGAGATCGACACCTACGCGCTGGGCATCATCCTGTTCGAGATGCTCACCGGCACGGTGCCGTTCGAGGGCGAGAGCGTTGGCGAGGTGCTGATGAAGCACCTGACCGCTGAGCCCGATTTACAGCGGCTCGCCGAGCCCTATCGCACGATCGTCCAGCGGGCGCTGGCAAAGGATCCGGAAGCGCGGCTCAAGAGCGTCAACGAATTGGTGGCGATGCTGCCGGGCGACGCGAGCGTGCCAAGCGGCTTCGTGCCGGCGAGCGTGTCGGATGTGGTGCTGATCCCGCTGGAGCGTGAGGCGGCCGCCAACGGCAGCTCTGTGCAGAACGGTGCGGCAAAGCCGGCAGCAGGGCCGATCATGCCCACGCTGCTGACGACCGCCCTGCATTCACCCCACTCAGAAATCGAAGAGCCGATCTGGAAGGCGGTCCGCGAGAATTGGACGCGGTTTGCCAAGAAGTGGAACGGGCAGGATGAACACTCTTACAAGCCGTTCACCAAAGGGCTCATCGTTTTCGTGGCAGT
>JBFWSG010000140.1:0-4464 GCA_050248495.1 Pirellulales bacterium
GGTAACGCCGGCGGCCGCGGACAAGCGCAATCGGGCCGTCAGAATCGTTCTCTCGGCCGACTCAGCGTCGTCGGAAGGGTTCCTGAAGAATATCGCCTGCAACGGATCGATCCATTGTAGCATGAGGGGCAAGTCTTGCTACAGGTACTTTCGGACACACGGACAAGCGCGAGTGAGATGCCGCCATCGGCTAACAATTATCGCCGGGCCGGGATGAATTCCACCCGGTTTCGCATCTCTTCGGGTGTGAGTACCCGAGCGACAAGTTCCAGGTATTCGATCGTCCCGCCGATGTCCTGGTCTTGTTCAATGGCAAAGACGATGCCCACGAAGTCTCGGCCCAACTGCCGCGCCATTGGGTCGCGATGACGAGCAAATCCTTGTCTTGACTGACCAGAACCCGTTCGATCTCAGTTGCCCGCGCAAGCAAACCGACATCATCAATTTGCGAGCTGCCATCGTCGAACGCCGTCATGACATCGATTCCGCGCCTCCGGAGACCTGCTGTGATTTCCGAACGCACGTGATGATCCATCAGGAATGCCAGCATCAGGGCATTTCCTTGCCCATCTCGCGCAGCTTCATGGCAAGCGGCGAATCACCTTGTTCAGCACGCGTCTTCTCGGCAAAAGCGCGAAGCTCTCCGATTTCGCGGTCGAACGCTTCCTTGTGATCGTGGTAGAAAGCAAGCGCGCTGTACACCTGGCCGAGCGTCAACTGAGGATGATTGCGCTGCAACTGGATCGCATCGGCGCCAGTGGCCAAGTGCTCCTCTGCCAACATGCGCACCTTGAATCCCGTGCCGCTGATCCGCGCATGTCCGTCATCGCTGATTTCAATGTGAGAATGGGCAACTGTGCTCATGTTTCCATTATACCGCGCCCAGCGAGGTCAGGCCGAACACTTCCGGCCCGACGTGCCGGGTGACCACTTCGCCGAAGAGCGTGTGGGCGTTGGCGTCGTAAACGACGATCGGCAGGAAGCGGCCGATCTGGCGGCGGTTGCCCTCGAAGACCACGATTCGGTCGCAATTCGTTCGGCCCGTAAGTTGCAGGCGTTCCCCTTCCTCCTCATCTCGTTCCGCAGATTTGCTGGGACCTTCGACCAGCACCGTCACCTCGCGGCCCAGGAAGCGGTGATTGTCTTCTTCGCTGATCTGGTTCTGTAGTGCCAGCAGCGAATTGTTGCGGCGGCGCTTCACCTCGTCCGGCACATCGTCGGGATACAACTCGGCCCCCTTGGTGCCCGGCCGCTCGCTGTACTTGAAGATGAAGCTGTTCTTGAACCGGGACTCGCGCACGATATCGACCGTCTCTTGAAAGTCGTCATCCGTTTCGCCACAAAAGCCGACGATGAAGTCGCTGGTCACGGCGACACCGGGAATCGACGCGTACGCGCGGGAGAGCATCTCGCGGTATTCCTCGACGGTGTAACCACGTTTCATCCGCTTGAGCACGGCATTCGACCCGCTCTGCACGGGCACATGCAGATACTTGCTGCACTTCGCGAGGTCGCGGACCGCGGCGAGCAGGTCGTCGGTCATGTCCTTGGGATAACTCGTAACGAACTTGATCCGCTCGATTCCTTCGATGTCGTTGAGCGCGTAGATCAAGTCGGAGAGCCGCCAGGTGCGTTCACCCTCGCGGTACTTGTAGCTGTTGACCGTCTGGCCCAGGAGCGTGATCTCGAGGCAGCCTTCGCCGGCGAGCTGGCGGGCTTCGGCCAGGATCGCCGCGGGCGGACGGCTTTGCTCGGGACCGCGGACGCTCGGCACGATGCAATACGTGCAGAACTTGTCGCAGCCGATCATGATCCGCACGTACGCCTGGTAGGGCGTCGGCCGCATCGTGGCGTCGCGCAAGGGATCAAAGCTTTCGTGGCTACGCTCGATCTGATCGCGGGAGCCCTCCTTGCGGCCGAGGCTGACCTCCATCCGCTGGCCGCGCTCGATGCGTGCCTCGCGGACTAGCGTCGGCACCTGGTGGAGCTGGCCGGGGCCGACGACGATATCGACGTACGGCGCCCGCTTGAAAATCAGTGCCTGGTCCTTCTGCGCCATGCAACCCAGGACACCGATCACCTTGTTCGGATTGTCGCGCTTGGCATTCTTCAGTCGGCCGAGCGCGCTATAAATCTTGTCTTCGGCGTGTTGCCGGACACTGCACGTGTTGAACAGGATCGTGTCCGCTTCGGCCGCCGAAGCCGCCAGCTCGTACCCCTCCTTGCGCAAGCTGGCCACGACCAGCTCGCTATCGAGCATGTTCATCTGGCAGCCAACAGTTTCAATGTAGAGCTTGGGCATGGGGGGAGAGTTGAGAGTCTAGGGTTGAGTGTTGAGGGCTGGGAGCCCTGAACTCTCAACCCTCAACCCTCCACCCTCAACTCTCTCACGCTGCCTCGCGGTTTCTCGCGGCGCGTTTCTTCTGTTCTTGTTGTTGTTCGCGGAGCGCGGCCATCTGCTTTTCCACTTCGGCGACGTTTTGATCGCGCCGCCGCGCCATCAGCCGCACGAGCGTCATCACCGCGACGTACCCGGCGATGAGCAACAGCGCAATATCCCAATGGTCAAGCCAGCCCATGGAAATCCTCCGTGACCTTCCATCTTACCGCGCCGCGCCGCGCAGGAGCGAGGGCGTTTTACTGCGGCCCGAAGCGGTCGCCGACGGCCACCCGGTTGCCGCGGAGGAATTCAGCGGCCGACATCGCCCGTTTGCCAGCAGCCTGGACGTCGACAATCTCCAGCAGTCCGTCGCCCGTCGACACCAGCAGGCGGCCCGACGCGTCCACGATCGTGCCCGGCTCCGCAGCGACGTCGCCCGGGCCCACCAGCTGCACGCGATCAATGTTCAGACGCAGCGGCGGCCCGCCGGTTCGCAGCCAAAACGTATACGCCCGCGGCCAGGGTCGGACGCCCCGAACCAGGTTCTTGATCGCCAGCGACGGCCGCAACCAATCGATCGCGCCGTGCTCTTTGGTGAGTCGCGGCGCCTTCGACGCATCACCCGCATTCTGCTCGACGGACCTGGCCGCACCGGCCGCAAGATCATCGAGGACCCGCAGGACCAGCTTCGCGCCGAGCGCGGCCAGGCGGGCTTCGAGCGCGGCGGAGTCCTCATCCGGATCGATCGGCGTCCGCTCCTGCGCGAGACAGGGTCCCGCGTCGAGGCCAGGAGTCATTTGAATCACCGTGTTGCCGGTTTCCGCGTCGCCATGGATGACGGCCCATTGCACCGGCGCGGCGCCGCGATATTTCGGCAGCAGCGAACCATGCAGGTTGATCCCGCCGAGACGCGTTGTGGCGAGGGTCGCCGGGCGCAGAATTTCTCCATAATCGCAAACGACCAGCAGGTCCGCGTGGAGCGACTGTAGCCTCGCTTGCGACTCCGCGAGGTTGACGCTGTCGGGGGTCCAGACTTCGAGGCCCAATCGCTCGCCCGCCGACTGCAGCGGGCTCGCCTCGGCGCTGCGACCCTTGGGCGGCCGGGCGACGGCCAGCAGCGCCTCGTGCGGCGACGCCACGAGCGCTTCGAGCGTCGGCACCGCGAACGGGCCGTTCCCCAGCATCACGAGTCTCATGTGTACTTCTGCTCGATCCCGGCCCAATGCGCAGCGATCGCTTCGTCATCCGGCAGTTCGCCCGTCTCGAGCTTGCTCTGAAAAGCGAGCTCGAATTCGTAGAGCTTGTCCCTCACGGCCGCAAACTCCGTTGGGCTGAGCCGATCGATGAACAGTTTGCCGTCGAGGTGGTCCGTCTCGTGCTGCAGAATGCGGGCCATCAGGCCGGTGGCATCGGCCCGGATCAAATTGCCGTCCAGGTCGTAGGCCTCGACTTCGATCGTCGCGTTGCGCGTCACGGGTGCTCGCAGGTCCGGGATGCTCAGGCAACCCTCACTGTCCTCGGCGGTACCCTTCCCTTTTCGCAGCACAGGATTGATGAACACGAACTCGGTGTCGCGTTTGGCCGGGTCGCCTTCGGAATTCGCCACAAACAGCCGGATCGGCAGATTCACCTGGTTCGCCGCCAGGCCGACGCCTTCGTGCGCGTACATCAGGTTGAACATCCCGGCGACGATCTTGCGCAGCTCGGCATCGACTTTTTTGATCGGCCGCGACACGCGCCGCAGCGTCGGATGGGGATACTGGATGACTTCGAGGCTCAAGGGGCGTCCGCCGTGGAGGGAAAAGTGATCGCTCTTGGGAAGGCCGGCACTGGTGGCGCGGGACTAAGATTATAGGGGCGGCGCGACAAGCGGCCAACGCCCGCGCGGGCTGCTGGCACGCCGCACCGGCCCGCATTGACCGGTCTGTTTCGCGGCGCTAGAATCCCGCAGGAACCGCCATGTCTCACACCTCGGCCTCCGCTGCTGCCGGCTCGCAAAACTGGGCGCCGGCGTGGATTCTCTCGGCGCTGTTCCACGCCACGGCGATCGTGCTGATCCTGGTGGCGATCGACTCGCGGCCGCA
>JBFWSG010000141.1:0-4133 GCA_050248495.1 Pirellulales bacterium
CAGGTGATGCCGGTTTGTGCGCGAACTTTGGCGATGATTTCGTCGCGGGCGAAGAGGGGGCCTTCGCTTTCGAGGGCGAAACGTGGGAAATCCCAGAGGCCGGCCCAGCGCTCGTTGGGCCCGCACTCGCGCATCAGGAAGCTGCCATTGCGGCGAATGATGACGGCCGCTTCGCGGACTTCGGTGAAGGCTTGCTTTGCCTTGGGGCGAGGAATCTTGTCTTGCAGCCCGGCCGCGTAAGCACGGCAGACGCCAGTGAGGGGGCATTCGTCGCACCGCGGGTTCGCGGGCGTGCAAACGAGCGAGCCGAGTTCCATCAGCGCCTGGTTGAAGCGGGCGACATTTTTTTGCGGCAGAATATCTGCGGCCGTCTGCCAGAGCACGCGCTGCCCGGCGGCTTTGAGCGGGTCGTCGCGATAGGCGATCAGGCGGCTCAATAGGCGGATCGTGTTGGCTTCGAGGATGGCGGCGCGCTGGTCGAAGGCGATCGAGGCGATTGCGCCGGCGGTGTAGCGGCCGATGCCGGGGAGCGATTGCAGCAGTTCCACGTCGCGGGGAAACTCGCCCGCGTGTTCGGCGGCGACTGTCTTCGCGGCGGCGTGCAATTGACGAGCGCGGCGATAGTAGCCGAGTCCTTCCCAGAGCCGCAGCACCTGTCGCTCGTCGGCCGCTGCCAGCGTGTGCACATCGGGAATTGCGGCGACGAACCGCTCGAAGTAGTCGCGGACCGTGGCGACCTGCGTCTGCTGCAGCATGATCTCGCTGACCCACACGCGGTACGGGTCGCGCGATTTTCGCCAGGGGAGATCGCGGGCGTGATCGCTGTACCACGCCAAGAGCTTGCGACGCAGCCGCTGCTTCTTGTCGGCCGTGAAGTCGTACGCTGCGGTTGGCATGCGATCCGTCGCGGTGCTCATGAAGAAATGTCTCACGCCAAGGCGCGAAGGCGCAAAGGAAGAATGCTTTCTTAGCGCCTTTGCGCCTTGGCGTGAGAATCAATATTGGAAATTGTCACCAGGGGCAACGAGACTGGGGAGTCCTTCGTAGCACAATTGGAGCAGGCGCCGCACGAGCCGCCGCGTTTGAGCGACAACCGCAGCCAGGCTTGTCGGACAAGAAACCCGGCCGCGACGGCGACGATCGAGATGGCGAGGACATCTTGCATGCGAGGTTGCGTCGCCTTAGCTGAGCAGGCGGCTGCCGATCTGGTAGGTGAGCAAGGCCCCAATGTACGCGAGCACCGTCATATAGGCGAACGTGAACGCGGGCCAGCGCCAACTGTTCGTCTCGCGGCGGATCACGGCGAGCGTCGCGGCACATTGGGCACAGAGCGCGAAGAACACCATGATCGATAGCGCCACCGGTAGATTATAGACCTTTTTGCCGGTGTCGTCCCAGCGGGCGGCGCGAAGCTGCTCGCCCAGCCGGCTCTGATCGCTCGACTCGCCGACGTCGACATTGGGGCCGAGCTGGTAGATTACGCCCAACACACCCATGACCACTTCGCGGGCGGGGAACGAGGCAATCGCCGCCGCGCCAATCCGCCAGTCCCAGCCGAGCGGCCGGACGGCGGGTTCAATCGCCTTGCCGGCGCGGCCCAGGTAGCTGTACTGCTGATGCAGGCTGGCAGAGAGGCGATCCAAGTGCTCGGGGTCGTCGAAGGCAGCGAGTTGTTCGGCGGTCGCGCCGGAGACGACCAAGTCGGCGCGCTGGGCGGCGACTTCCGCGGCGACCTTCGCATCGGACCGCGGATAGTAAGCCAGCGCCCAGACGACGATCGTCACGGCGAAGATCACCGTGCCCGCGCGGGCCAAAAACGACCAGCCGCGCTCGGCCATGCGGTAAACGACGTTGCGGAGCGATGGCCATTTGTAGCTGGGAAGCTCCAGCACGAAGGGGGGCGTGTCCCCGCGGAGAATCGTCCGCTTGAGGACCCAGGCGACGCCGATCGCCACCACCACGCCGAGCACATACATCGAGAGGAGTGTGAGCCCCTGCAAGCCGACTAGGCCGCCAAGATACCGGTTGGCGGGCACGAACGCGGCGATCAGGATCACGTATACAGGCAATCGCGCGGAGCAGCTCATCAGCGGCGCAATGAGAATCGTGGCAAACCGATCGCGGCGGTTTTCGATGGTTCGCGTGGCCATGATGCCGGGGATCGCGCAGGCGAACGACGATAGAAGCGGGATGAACGACTTGCCGCTCAGTCCGACGCCCGACATCAGCCGGTCCATCAGAAAAGCCGCGCGGGCCATGTAGCCGCAGTCTTCCAACAGCGCGATGAAGAAGAACAGGATGAGGATCTGCGGCAGAAAGATCACCACCGCGCCGACGCCGCCGATCACGCCGTCGACCACCAGCGAACGGAGTGCTCCCGCGGGCATGGCTGCTTCGATGGCGGAAGCAATGCTGCCGACGGCCCCGTCGACCAGGCCCATCAGCGGCTGCGCCCAGGCAAAGATCGACGAAAACAACAGGGCCATCAGGACGACGAAGATCAGGGTGCCGAAGAATTTGTGGGTCAACACGGCGTCGATGCGATCGCTGGTGGTCCGTTCGTGGATGCTGGGCCGGCGGACGATGCCGCCGAGCGTGCGGGCGATCCAGTCGTAGCGTGCCATCGCTTCCACGGCGGGCACGGGCATTCCCGCGGCGGAGAGCGAATCGCGGGCCGATTGGAGCTGGGCCGAGGCCGTCGCGGCGTCGCCGTTGAGAATTTCGGTTTCGAGGTAGCCGCCGCTGTCGAGCAGCAATCGCTCGACGAGAAAATGAGGCAGCGGCTCGTTGCGAGCGGCGTTGAGCGAGGCGGCGATTTCGCGGGCGTGCTGCTGAAACTCGTGTGGCAGCGGATTGTCGCGCGGCGCGAGTGAAGTGGTCGCCGCTGCTGCGAGTGCGGACTTCAATTCTTCGAGCCCAATGCGCCGGTTCCCTTGAACTGGCACCACGCTCACGCCAAGCCGATTGGCGAGCGCGGGCACGTCGATCTCGATCGCGCGATCGCGAGCGAGGTCGACCATGTTGAGCGCAACGACCGTCGGCAGCCCAAGCGCGAGGACCTGGCTGGTGAGAAATAGATTGCGGTCCAGGTTGCTGGCGTCGACGATCGAGAGGACGACGTCCGGCGGCGGGTCGTGGTCGCCGCGCCCCAAGAGCACGTCGACCGCCACCATCTCGTCCGGCGAACGCGGAGCCAGGCTGTAGGTACCGGGCAGGTCGATCAGCTCGAACGTCTGGTCGCCGTGCCGCAGGTGACCGGTCTTCTTTTCGACGGTCACGCCGGGATAGTTCCCCACCCGCTGCCGCACGCCGGCCAGCGCCGTAAAGAGCGTCGACTTTCCCGTGTTTGGGTTGCCGACGACGGCGACGCGGATCGTTTTAACGGCGGCAATAGTCATCAAGAAGGATTAACCACAGAGGACACAGAGTCCACAGAGGGGAAAGAACCGTAATTTGCTTTTGACGGCCATCTCCGTGCTCTCTGTGTCCTCTGTGGTGAAATTCAGTTCGGCAAATTAGTTAGTTTTGGTCGAGTTCCACATGTGCCGCTTCCGTTTTGCGGAGGCTCAGTCGATAGCCGCGGAGTTCGAATTCGAGTGGGTCGCCGAGCGGGGCGGCGCCAAGCCGGCGAATTTCGACGCCAGGTGTGACGCCCATTTCCAGCAGGCGACGGCTGACTTCGTCCGTCCCGGCGATGCGCGTGACCCGGCCCATTTCGCCGACCGCAAGCTCGGCCGCGGAGCGTGTCATGCCGACATCCTCACGGCGACCAAGACGGAGCACATCTCACCGTCGCGGAAGCAGAGCTTCGTGCCCCCGACGCGAACGATGCAGGGCGAACCCCCTTGCAACAGTTCCAAACTCGCTCCCGCGCGTACGCCGAGTTCCTCGAGGCGGCGCGTCTGCTCCGGCCGGCCGACGACCTGACGCACTTCGGCCCACTGACCGGGTAAGAGGGCGGATATGGGCTGGAGCTCGTGCATTGGGAGTCGCGATTATTGTTGAGATTGAGTCTCAAGTCTTCTAGCTGATTGTAGATTATCGCCGAGTGCGGAGCAACGGGTGCGGCGGCCGTCGTCAATGCGAAAGTGGAGGCGGCAGCGTGGAATCCATTGGATTCTGCGACTGCTCAA
>JBFWSG010000142.1:0-4021 GCA_050248495.1 Pirellulales bacterium
AACCGAGGGTGTCCGCTTCGCTCCAGGGCTCCAGGTCGATTCGCAGGTCGACCTGGTCGCGGAGCGATTCGTTCCAGCGGCCGGCCTGAGTCGGTTCGCCGGCGAGCACCATTGTCCAGCCGGCATCCGACGTCGTATCGAGCCGCGCGAGGCGCGCCAGCTGCAGCAGGACATCCGGCCCGGCCTGGCCGGCGTCGTCGACCAACAGCACCGTGCCGGTTTGTTGCAGCCGATTCTCGGCGAGCCTGTCGGTGACGAGCCGCCAGAGGTGGACCGTGTCGGCCGAGTCGCGCGGGGCGGTGCCCATGGCGGCAGCCAACTGCCAGAGGAATTCGCGCGAGCCGACGCCCGCGGCATCGACCACGGCCACCGCTGCGCCGTTTCGCACGAGCCGCTCGGCTGCCACGCGGAAGATCAGCGATTTGCCGATGCCCGCTTCGCCCAGTACCACGCCAAGGCGGCGGCGGGCGTCGACGAGGTATTCCAACCGGGCGAGCGCTTCCTCGTGGCTCGCGCTCGGATAGTAGTGGCGCGGGTCGAGCGCGGTATGAAACGGCGAGGACGAGAGTTGCCAATGGTCGAGTTGCATCTTGCCGTTCCTCCCGAGGTTTGCGAACGCAGGCGCAATGTCGCGCTTTCGTCATCATCGGTCTTTGGCTGCGAGCGGCTTGATTGCTGGCGATGCTAGCGGGAAGATGTGGCGGGGAGTTGGCTTGATGTGTCGCGGATTCGCGCTCCGCTCTGGTCGCTGGGGCTCCCTGCGCGTCGCGGCTAAACCTTGCTTGGTGCGAAAGTTGGCGTATGTCTGATCGTTTTTTTTGTTCGACTCCGATTGCCGGCGATGCTGTCACGCTTGACGGGCCGGAGGCGCATCACTTGTTGCATGTGATGCGGGCGAAGGTGGGGCAGGGGGTGACTTTGTTTGATGGCGGCGGGGCGGAGTTTGCGGCGGAGATCGCGAAGTGTGGCCGGGCGGAAGTGGAGCTGCGCGTCGTCGCGCGGCGCGAAATCGATCGCGAGTTGCCATTTGAGCTGGTCGTCGGTGTTTCGCTGCCCAAGGGCGACCGGCAGAAGTGGCTGGTGGAGAAGCTTACGGAGTTGGGCGTTACGGAGCTGGTGCCACTGGAGACGGAGCGCGGGGTGGCGCAGCCGACGGATTCGGCGCTGGAACGGCTGCGGCGGAGCGTTGTGGAGGGGGCGAAGCAGTGTGGGAGGAATCGGCTCTTGCGGTTAGCTACACCGCAAGCGGTGGGTGAGTGGGTGTTGGAGGGTTCGGCGTCGGAGAAGAGGCGGTGGATTGCGCATCCGGAGGGCGTAGCGCTCGCGTCAACTGACGTCGCGAAATCGACTGGCACTTGGATCGCCGTGGGGCCGGAGGGCGGGTTTACGGAGGCCGAAGTCGCGGCGGCTCGGGCGGCCGGTTGGCAAAGCGTCGCGCTCGGGCCGCGCATCTTGCGCGTGGAAACAGCGGCCGTGGCGCTCGCGGCGGTTGTCGCCCTCTCGGCTCGCTCGTAGACTGGAGAGAAATGGCCAACGAACAATCGCCCAACGACGAAGAAGAACTGTACCAAGAGCACATCCTCGACCACTACGAGGATCCCTTCCATCGCGGCCAGCTGAGAGCGGCCACGCACTCGCACGAGGACAAGAATCCGCTCTGCGGCGACGTGGTGCGGATCGATTTGCAGCTCGGCCCGGACGGCAAGATCGCCGACTGCTACTTCTCCGGCGAGGGCTGCGTGATCAGCCAGGCGTCGGCCTCGATGCTGCTCGAGGAAATGCTCGGCAAGACGGTGGACGACGTGAAGCATTTTTCGGCCGAAGACATGCTGAAATTGTACGGCGCTCGGCTGACCCCGAACCGGCAGAAGTGTTGCCTGCTCTCTTGGAAGGTGCTGCAATCGGCGGTGCATTCGCCGCGGGAAAATGACGAATGTTGAATGACGAATTGCGGAAATCAGATTTCGTCATTCGTCATTCGTCATTGGGATTTCGACATTCTAATTCACGATCGATTCGCAGGAATGGCTGGTACCAAGTGACGACTTTGGCTGAACCGAAACGTGTGACTGTTGATCGCTCGAAGCTGTTGCCGGAGAGTCTGCGCGACGACTTTCCGATTCTTCAGCAGAAGGTGCACGGTGATCGGCCGCTGGTTTTTCTCGACAACGCGGCCAGCACGCAGCGGCCGCGGCAGGTGATCGACGTGTTGCGGCGCGTCTATGAGCGCGACTACGCCAACGTCCATCGCGGCATCCACACCCTCAGCGAGCGGAGCACCGAGCAGTATGAGGAAGCTCGCGAGAAAGTGCGGGCGTTCGTCAACGCGGAGCTGGCGGAAGAGATCATTTTCACGTCCGGCACGACGGCGAGCATCAACACCGTGGCCCGCAGCTGGGGCGACGCGAACGTGCGAGCCGGCGACGAGATCGTGCTCACGACGATGGAGCACCATTCGAACCTGGTGCCGTGGCAGCAGCTGGCCGAGCGGACCGGTGCGGTGCTGCGGCACATTCCGATCACTGACGACGGGCTCTTGATGCTGGATGAGTTCGATCGGCTGCTGTCGGCCAAGACGAAGCTGGTGGCCGTGGCCTCGGTGTCGAATGTGCTCGGTACGGTGAATCCGGTGGCCGAGATCGCGCGGCGGGCGCATGCGGCCGGGGCGCTCGTGCTGGTGGACGCGGCCCAGAGCGTGCCGCATCGCACGACGGACGTGCAAGCACTCGGCGCCGATTTCCTGGCCTTCAGCGGGCACAAGATGCTCGGTCCCAGCGGCATTGGCGTGCTCTATGGCCGCAAGGAACTGCTCGACGCGATGCCGCCGTTCCTGGGCGGCGGGAGCATGATCAACCGCGTGTACCTCGATCGGTTCACGCCGGCGGAGTTGCCGGCGAAGTTCGAAGCGGGGACGCCGCCGATTGCTCCTGCGATCGCGCTCGGCGCGGCGATCGACTACCTGCATGCGGTCGGCCTGGAGGCCATCGATCGGCACGAACATGAGCTCGTGCGCTACGCTTACGAACGACTGCAAGAGATCGAAGGGCTGCGGATTCTCGGGCCGGGGGTCGAACAGCGGGCGAGCCTGGTGAGTTTCGTGCTCGACCAGCCCCATTCGCACGACGTGGCTCAGCTCTTGGACCAGCAGGGCATCGCCGTCCGGGCCGGGCACCACTGCACGCAGCCGCTGCACGACCGGCTCGGCATTTCGGCCAGCACGCGGGCAAGCTTCTATCTCTACAACACGCCGGCGGAGGTCGATCTGTTGGTCGACACGGTGCGGGCGATCCAGGAGCGCTTCAAGCCCAAGGGTCGGCATCGGCAGCCGAAGAATGGCAGTAAATAAGCAGCGCGACAGGCTGCCCATTCCCGGCCAGGATGGCCGGGCTATTTAATTCTGGCCAGGATGGCCGGGCTATTTAACTCTGGCCGGGCTATTTGGGGAGGCGACCTGATTCGACTTTGGGCAAGTCGCCCGTCAGCGCTTCCATGAACGCCACCAGGTCGGCCTTCTCTTCGGCGGTGAGTTTGAGCGGCTTGATCTTCTCATCCAGATTCGGGTTGGGGTGGCCGCCCTTGTCGTACCACTCGACAACTTCGGCCAGCGTCTTCTGCGAGCCGTCGTGCATGTAGGGCCCGGTGAGGGAGACGTTGCGGATCGTCGGCGTCTTGAAGGCGCCGCGGTCCTTTTCGTTCTTGGTCACTTCCATGCGGCCCACATCCGGTTTGGCGGCGTCCATGCCAACGCCGAGATTGTGGTACAGCTCGTCGGTGAAATTGGCGCCGACGTGGCAGGCCGTGCAGGCGGTCTTGTCGCTGAAGAACAATTCGCCGCCGCGGATCGCGCTTTCGCTGATTGGATGGGCATCGGAGGCGGCCTTGAGCGTCATGTACTCGTCGTACAGATCGGGATCATCCTCTTTCAGCGCTTCGAGATCCTCGAGGTCGGCTGCATAGGCCTTCTTGAAGTCGCGGAGCTGCTCGTAGTAATCCCAGGGCGTGGGCGCGGTGACGAGCGTGC
>JBFWSG010000143.1:0-3678 GCA_050248495.1 Pirellulales bacterium
GAAGTGAAAAATCTGACGCCTTGACAGTCAACCTCGCTGTGATAGGTTAGTCCCCCTAGTCCGCGAACGGACCGCAGACTATTTAATCGGCAGATTTTTCCATCCCACCCTGAAGTTCCGTTCCCGCCTGTTAGCAGAATTGTCTTAGCTGAATCGTGGCCGGAAGTTTTTCGCCGGCCGCGTTTGAACTGATCGAGAAAGTTGGTCGCGGTATGCCGCCGCTGTGACCAGGAAGCTTTTGGTGACATGGGCGGCACGCGAGGCCGTGATCGGCTTCCGACCCAGGATTGTGTTTGGTTTCTAATTGGAGGATTTGTGATGAGCAAGAGTATTGCAATGAAGGCCGCCGTTGGAGTGGTGGCGCTGGTGGTTGCGACGGTCGCCTTGGAAGGCCAGGCCAACGCGTTCTTCAAGCTTTTCAAGCACCACGGCGGTGGTTGCGGCTGTGCGGCCGAAGCCAGCTGCGGTTGTGCCGCTGCGGTAGAGCCCTCGTGTGCCGCTGAGCCGTCTTGCGCCGCCGCGGAGCCCTCGTGCGCCGCTGCCGAGCCGAGCTGCGGTTGCCCGGCCGTTGAAGAGTCGTGTGGTTGCTCCGCTCCGGAGCCGAGCTGCGGTTGCTCGAGCGGTCGCAAGTTCAAGCTGTTCGGTCGCCTCCGTCACCGCGGCGGTTGCGGCTGCGAAACGAGCTGCGGCGCCCCGGCTGAGTGCGGTTGTGGCGCTCCTGCCGAGCCCGCTTGCGGCGTTCCGGCTGCGGCTCCTGCCGACACCGCCACCCCGCCAGCTCCGGAAGCTCCCGCTGCCTAATCAGCGAGTTTCCTGTTGAAGTTTGAGCTCGCCAGATTGTCGCGTGTGGTTGGGCATCCTTGATTAATCACCGCGATAGTTAATCACCCGCAACGACAAAACGGCGAGCCAGTGGCCGGGCCTCTCGGAGAGGGGCCCGGCTTCGCTTTTTTGGTGCGTGCCGCACGGGCAATTGGCAGCAACCGCGCCGTCTTTTCCAAGTTCGAGCGAGGGCAAAGTCCGGCTGCGATCCTTTGACGAACGCTCTTAGTGCTAGCATCTAGCTGATCCCGCGCGGGTCAGCTTCTTTATTTTGTGGCGAGCCGATATAGTCGCTGCCCGATTTCGTGCCTTGATGCTCTCGGGCGACTGGAATGGGCGATGCGTTTTTCCGTGCAACTCGACGACTTTCGCGGGCCGATGGACCTGTTGGTCTACCTGGTGCGGAAGCACGAGCTCGCGGTCGTCGATCTGCCGCTGGCGCGGATCATCGACCAGTACCTCGAGTTCATCGCCGTGCTGGAGCAGATCGACGTCGACGCGGTGGGCGATTTTCTCGACATGGCGAGCTCGCTGATCGAGATTAAGTCACGGATGGTCCTGCCGGGCGAGGAGGAAGTCGTCGAGGAGCTCGAGGATCCGAGGCGCGACCTGGTCCGCCGGCTACTCGAATTCAAGCAATACCGCGACGCGGCGAGCATGCTCGAAGAACGCAGCCGCGAGTGGCGGGAGCGCTTTCCGCGCGTGGCAATCGACGCCCCGCCGAGGACGCTCGAGCCCCACGAGCAGCCGATCCGGGAAGTCGAGCTGTGGGACCTGGTGAGCGCGTTTGGCAGAGTGCTCAAGCAGAAGCTCGCGGCCACGGGCCCGACCCACATCCGCTACGACGACACGCCGATCCACGTATTCATGCAGCGGATCGACGCGCGGCTGCGCGACGCGGGGCGCATGGCGTTTGTCGACTTGTTCGACGCCGCGGTCCACAAGTCGACGTTGATCGGCATGTTTCTCGCAGTGCTGCAACTGATGCGGTATCAACACGCCCGTGCGGCCCAGTCGGAAGTGTTCGAAGAGATCTGGCTCGAAGTGGGCGCGTCGCCGTTGCCGGCGGAGTTTACGGGTGTCGACGAATTTGAGCATGGCGCCGCCCCGGCTTAAGCGGTCCCAATCGCTCTGACCTGCCGAGCCATTCCGCTTGGTTTCCGCGGGGCCTAAAATAGCGTTTTCCCCGGCCGCACCCTCGAACCGCTCGCCTCCCCGGCGCGTCTTAACGCTTCATGGTTAACAATCTCCCGGTTAAGATGCACAAGCACCGCGAAGTGACGATCGAGGGCTATTCGCGGGCGGCGGTGCAGACCTACTGGCGGTTTCCCGAATTGGGCTTCGGCTTCGATCTGGGCGCCCAGCCGTGGTCGTTCATGGGGACCGAGAAGTGGTTCGTCACGCACGGCCACCTCGACCATATCGTGGCCCTGCCGGTGTACGTGGCGCGGCGGCGGATGATGAAGATGGAACCGCCGGTGATCTATCTGCCGACCGAGTTGATCGATCCCGTGCAGAAGCTGTTGCACCAGTGTACGCGGCTCGATCGGGGGCGGTTGCCGTGCGATCTGCGGCCGGTGGAACCGGGCGACGAAATCGAGCTGTCGCGCGAGCTGGTCGTGACCGCCGTAGCCACGCGGCACACAGTTCCCTCACTGGGGTTTATCGTCTGGGACCGCCGGCACAAGCTCAAGGCCGAGTACCAGGGCCTCGCGGGCGAGCAAATCCGCGACTTGCGGCTCGCCGGCACCGAAGTCACCGAGGAGCTGCGGAAGGCAAAGATCGCGTATCTGGGCGACAGCTCGCCGCCGGGCCTGGATGACAACCCGGAGATGTACGAAGCCGAGATTCTGATCTGCGAGCTAACGTTTGTCGCGCCGGACCATCGCAAGGAGCACATCCACAAATTCGGCCACATGCACCTCGACGATTTTTTCGATCGCCGCGACCGGTTCAAGAACGAGCTGGTGATCGCATCCCACTTGAGCACGCGCTATCATCCAAACGCGGTCCGCGAGCTGGTCGAACGCCGATTCCCCGACATGCTCGGCGGCCGGCTGATGCTGTGGCTGTAGGGTTCAGTCCAGCTTGCTTTCCCAGGAGCACGTAGTGGTATACTGCGGCCATGGAGGAGACGAATACCCCCTTGCCGCCCAATGAGCGCCCGCGTCCGGGCATTCCAGGTGAGTGGGTACTTGTATTGGTCATTTTCGCGGTCTCTACGTCCTCGTTCTTGTTCTCCACTATTATTACAAATCCAGGAATTAGTTGGTGGCTGGTGGTAGTTGTCTTAATTGCCACGTTGGGCGCGCTAATGATTGGCGGCATAATGCTGCGCGACTATCTGCAGGCGAAGGGCGCGACACGATCCAGCGATCGAGATGAGGGAATCACCACTCGCCGGCGAATTTCGGAACCGTCCGTCCCTTCGCCATTTCGCGTCCGGCTGGCAACTTTTCTCCATGTGCCGGAGAGTGAAGTTCTGCCTGCCCGGCCCCGACCCGTTTCGT
Source organism: Pirellulales bacterium (assembly GCA_050248495.1). Taxonomy (GTDB): domain Bacteria; phylum Planctomycetota; class Planctomycetia; order Pirellulales; family Lacipirellulaceae; genus DASYDU01. The sequence goes on from JBFWSG010000143.1 coordinate 3,333, forward strand.
CGATGCCGTTTTGGACCAGCGTGCCGCTCTCGCCGCGTCCGATCATGATGAAATCCGTCGAATTCATTCGCGACATACTCGAGCGAATTCACTCCGCGATCCGCGGGTGAGCGGCGAGACGAGCTACGGACTTATCGCTTGTTGGGCCAGGTGACGGACGCGGAGGATAACCACGCGGTCGTGACGGATCGTGTAGACAATTCGGTGTGTAGGCCTGCGGCCTAGAGCGCATTTCAGATTACCGTGCCGAGTATCCACAGTGTCGGAAGTAGTGGCTGCATTCGGTGGTGGTGAACTTTTCGAGACAGCCTACGATCGTGTCTTGGAGTTGATCGACTGCCCGGGC
>JBFWSG010000144.1:0-3665 GCA_050248495.1 Pirellulales bacterium
GCTTGTTCCATTCTCCAAAGAGTTGGTTGGGCTTATCGGTGAAGAACAGTTGCGCTCCGAATTCGCCGTCGGCCTTCGACCAACTGACTTGCTTCATCCGCTCGCCGTCGTGGCTATGCTTGGCCTCCGCCGGAAGTGTCAGGACGAACAGGATCGGAACGGAAAGTGCGGGGACAGGAACCGCCAGAAAAGAAAGCGATCGCGCCGTGCGCATGAGTCGGGCCTCTCGTTTGGAAGAGTGGAAGAGTCGGATCGGCCGCTCTCAAAGTGTAGCATATTTCGGCCAAAAAGTGGTACAGGGCTCGCGTCATCGCCCCGTGCACCGCGAGGATTGCCGGCACCCGGCTAACGGGAATAATGGGGGTGCCAATTGAATCTTTAGGACAGGACCAATTCCCCAGTGGAGGCCTAGGCAATGGAATATCGGATGTTGGGCGGGTCGGGGCTCGCGGTGCCGGAGCTAACGTTTGGCACGGGGACGTTCGGCGGCACGACCGAGCTCTTTCAAGCCTGGGGCACGACCGACGTGGCCGAGGCGACCCGGTTGGTCGACGTTTGCCTGGAAGCCGGGCTCAACATGTTCGACTCGGCGGACATCTATTCCAACGGCGCATCGGAGGAAATCCTCGGCCAGGCGATCAAGGGCCGCCGCAATCTTGTGCTGATCTCCACCAAGGCCACCTTCCGCTCCGGCGACGGGCCCAACGACGTCGGCTCCTCGCGGCAACATCTAACGAGCGCGATCGAGGGGGCACTGAAACGGCTCGGCACAGATTACATCGATGTCTTCCAGCTGCACGGCTTCGACGCCAAAACGCCAATCGAAGAGACGGTGGCCACGCTCGACGGCCTCGTCCGTTGCGGCAAGATTCGCTACGTCGGCTGCTCGAACTTTTCCGGCTGGCACCTGATGAAGTCGCTCGCCGTGGCCGATCGCTACGGCTATACGCGGTACTGCGTCCACCAGACGTATTATTCGCTGGTCGGCCGCGACTACGAATGGGAGCTGATGCCGCTGGCTCTCGCGGAGGGCGTCGGCGCGGCCGTGTGGAGCCCGCTCGGCTGGGGCCGGCTCACCGGCAAGCTCCGCCGCGGCCAGCCGCTGCCGGCGGTCAGCCGACTGCAAAACCAAACCAGCCGCGAAGTCGGTCCGCAAGTCGAGGAGGAGTATCTGTATCGCGTGGTGGACGCGCTCGACGAAGTGGCCCGCGAGACGGGCAAAACCGTGCCGCAGATCGCGCTCAATTGGATTCTGCGTCGGCCGACTATCTCGACCGTGATCATCGGCGCGCGAAACGAGGAGCAATTGAAGCAAAACCTCGGCGCGGTCGGCTGGCAGCTCACGCCCGAGCAAGTCGCCAAGCTGGACGCCGCCAGCGCGAAGCCGTTGGCCTATCCCTACTGGCACCAGGCCATGTTCCAGGAGCGGAACCCGTCGCCGGTGTAAGTCCAGGGAACAGTCGAATCTCGACAGTCTACTTCCAAAACCGCCAAAAGCTCGTTTTTTGCTTGGGCGGTGATTGTGCTTCGATCAGCGATTGAGGAAGTGGTCGCTGGTTTGACGCTACATCCCTAATCAATTCGCCCACGTCACTAGTGATCTGGTCGTTCGGGCCGAGCTTCAATGCGGCATTTATGGAATTCTGCGCTGCTGCGATGTTCCCAGCGAGTAGCTGCGCCAATGCGAGGTTGCCGATCAATTCGTGATTGTCTGGCTGGAAAGCAACTGCCTGCTGTGCATGGTCGACGGCCTCCGTGAACTTGCCAAGCTCGAGACAGACACCGGCTAGTTCCTGCAGAATTAAGCGCTCGTTCGGTTCAAGTTCGTGCGACCGGCGAAACGCATTATATGCCCCCTCGACATCGCCTAATGCAGAACTCGCCTTGCCCTTGTATAGATGAGCCTCCCAGAATTGAGGTGCTTCATCGATCACTCGGTTGAGCATTTCGATCGCTTGCTGAAGCTCTCCAACAGCATCGCCGACCAATGGCGATTCGTGATCACTACGCCAATACTTTGTCACGATGGACGAGGCCGCACCAAATAGGCTCTGGACTGGCGCTGTGCTCCTGCCAGTGTAAACTTCGCGTCCCGATTCTTTGTCCCTGAAAACTTCGATATTTCCTTCGACGCGCAATAGCTCTAGTCGATCATCGTTTTGGCCACCGTGGAAAGTCAAACCAGATCCGACGCTTGGATCCCAACCATCACGCGCAATAACGGATCGCGGCTCCGTGCCCGCCAACCAACCGATAACGGCTTTATCCCAAGTTGCGATCATAAGCCATTCACAATAGGGCTCAATCGCACGATCAAATTCGTTGATAACGACAGCATCTGAATCGGGTCCTTGATTACAATTCACACCAAGGTCCTGAAGCGTTGACAAACACTTCGCTGCATCCTCACGCACCATGAAGCTGCACCGCCAAAGATGGTCGTCGGCTAACGCAGTCGCGTTCGGTGCAACAAACTGACCGTCGTCCAACAAGTGTTGGATGCGGTCGCGTTGAGCAACAACGGAAAATCCTTCAATTGGGACGGCCATATCGCGGAGACCGATGTTGCAGCGATGACTTTGAGCAATGAAAGAGAACAATTTTGGACAACTTGACGATGAATTGCCAGAGCCTTCGATAAAATATTGTGATTCGAATTCAGCTCAATATGTGCTCGTTAGAACTCGTGCTCGGCGACATCGCCGCGCAGCAAGTCGATGCGATCGTGAACGCGGCCAACAGTCGGCTAGCTGGCGGCGGTGGAGTCGACGGCGCGATCCATCGGGCCGGCGGTCCGGCGACTATGGAGGAGACCGTTCGGCGCTACCCGGACAGCTTCCCGACTATCTCGACCATAATTATCAGGAGCAATTGAAGCAAAATCTTGGCGCGGTCGGCTGGCAGCTCACGCCCGAGCAAGTCGCCAAGCTGGACGCCGCCAGCGCGAAGCCGTTGGCCTATCCCTACTGGCACCAGGCGATGTTCCAGGAGCGAAATCCGTCGCCAGTGTGATGGGGGCGCGCATTTTAAGCGGCGCAGCAAAAAGCCCTGCGCGTTCGACCGGTGAACCGTCCGAATCACCCAGGGCTCCGTACGATTAGACGCTAGCCTTTTGCGTGACCGCGATTAGCACGCCTGGACGGCGACGGCACAGGGGCCTTTCTTGCCTTCGCCGATTTCGTAGACCACTTCCTGGCCTTCGGCGAGTTGCTCGATCTGCACGCCGCGGAGTTCCGAGTGGTGGAAGAACAAATCCTCACGGCCAGTGGAAATGAACCCAAAACCCTTTTCTGCGACAACCTTTTTGATCTTACCTTGTGGCATTGCTGCTCTCCTAAAAAATCAGACCTTTGGCCGACGCCGCCCGATGCTCGCGCGGGGCGTGTCAGCCGGAAACCGAGAAAAGCAGAACGCCACTTGCCAAGTGAAACCACTTCGACGCGGTGTGCAGCGAGGAAAGCCAAAGCCTTCCGCACGGTGGGCGCGTCCGAGAAAGGGGCGTGACGGGAAGAATGACCCGAGAGCGTCGAGTGTCCGAGGGCCTCGACTGACGCGAGTCGCGGATCGATCGCCGCGTGAAACCACGGGCAACTCTCTGCGACTCGCCGGTGCCATTTGCACCAGACTGGTATCTACTTCTTATCATCGAACCTGCTTGTCACAAA
>JBFWSG010000145.1:0-3271 GCA_050248495.1 Pirellulales bacterium
TCTGGCATTTGACGGCGGTGTTCCTCGCGCCGATGTCGATACCACCGACCTCGCCCCTGGTCACGGAGCTCGCGCAGGGTGGGAAAGTGCAGTGGTACCTCGACCTCTTGTACATCAACCACGGCTACGACTTCTTTGCTCCCGACCCGAGCAACGGCCATTTGATCCGCTTCGAGCTGTTCGACAGCGGCGGCAAGGTGATCGAAGAAGGGGAATTCCCCAACAAGAAAGTAAACTGGCCGCGGCTGTTGTATCACCGCTACTTCATGCTGGCCGACCAGTGCCAGGTGGCCGATGAGTCGGAAGCCAAAGAGAACGCCTGGCGGGATGAGTATCTGAAGGCGTACGCGCGGCAGCTGCTGCGCGCGCATCCGTCGGCGGCGGCTGCGCATGTGACGCGCATCGTTCACTACCCGCTGCGACCCGAGGATGCGGTCCAGATCAATCTCAACCCGTCGTTGGAGCAATATCGCGCGGAGATGTTGAAGTATCCGCCGACTTACCAGGTGGAATCGGAAGTGACGCAGCGGCGGAGCGACGTCGACGCGCCGGAAGCGCCTCAGGCCGCGGCGACCAGTTGGCGGCAGGACGTCGCCAGCGGCTGGCAGGGAGGCGTGCGATGAAGCTGTTTGCAGCGCTCCGCGAGTATGTGGCCGACGTGTGGGCGGCCTGGGATTCGTTCTGGTTTTCGCCCGTCAACCCGGCAACGCTTTCCGCGATCCGACTGTTTGCCGGCGCGATGTTGTTCTACACGCATCTGGTGTGGTCCTTTGATTTGAGCGGCTTCTTCGGCAAGAACGGCTGGATCCCGGTCGACTTGATGAGGAGCGTGCAATTGCACGGCAACAATGGCGTGCCGCGGCAGATCTGGACCTATTTCAACTACATCGATTCGCCGACGTGGCTGTGGGTCGCGCACATCGCGGCGCTGGTGATTTTCTTTTGCCTGATGATCGGCTTCTTCAGCCGCACCGTGGCGGTGCTCGCGTATCTCGTGGCAATGTCGTATGCCAACCGCGTCACTCCGGGAGCGTACTTCGGCCTCGATAAGATCAACTGCCTGCTGGCGATGTACCTGATGCTGGGGCCGTGCGGCGCCCGGTATTCGATCGACCGCATCTGGAGGCTCCGCCGCGGTGCGCCGAAGGAGGTGCCTCCGAGCATCTCGGCGAACCTCGCCATCCGCTTAATTCAGCTCCACATGTGCATCATCTATTTCTTCTCGGCGCTGGGCAAACTCAAGGGCGTCCAGTGGTGGGAAGGTTCGGCCGTGTGGTACTCGTCGGCCAACCTGGAATATCAGTTCCTGGTCGACATGACCTGGCTGGCCGATCATCCCTGGATCGTCAGCCTGCTTACGCACGTGACGGTGTATTGGGAGCTGACGTACTGTGCGCTGGTCTGGCCGCGGCTCACGCGGCCGTGGGTGCTGTTGATGGCGGTCTTCGTCCATCTGGGGATCGTCGTCGCCTATGGCATGCCGACGTTTGGTCTGGTGATGTTGATTGGCAACTTGGCCTTCGTCTCGCCGGAGACGGTGCGAGCGTGGCTCGATCCGGTGGCCAATCGCGTGTCGCTGCTGTTGGTTGGCGGCGGGGCAGGGCGGGGCAGGGCGGCGCCGGCAGCGGCGTGACCACGCCGAGGCAAGATGCCTCGGCTATATAGCCCGGCCGTCTCGGCCAGTTATGAATGTAGTCCGGCCGTCTCGGCCGGGACCGACTACATTGTCCGGTGCAGCCCGCATATCTATACTATTTTTGACGAACCCAAACGCCCCCGGCGGCGTCCGCATGAAAGCGCGTAGTCTTGATGCGCGCGTTTTATAGGGGTGTTCGTCGCTCGTGCGTTTTTCGCACATTTCCCGGGAGGAGTTCATCCGTGTTTGAATCGATTGCCATCGTGGGCGCCACCGGCGCCGTCGGCCAGCTGATCCGCACCATGCTCGAGGAACGCGACTTCCCGTTCGAGAAAATCACGTTCCTCGCCTCGAAGCGCTCCGCCGGCAGCACGATCAAGTTCAAGGGCAAGGATCACACGGTGAAGGAGCTCACGCCGGACGCATTCCAGGGCATCGACCTGGCGATCGGCAGCACGCCCGATCCCGTGGCCAAAGAATTCGTCCCCTGGGCGAAGGCGGCAGGCTGCGTGGTCGTCGATGAAAGCGGTTACTGGCGGATGGACCCGAATATTCCACTCGTGGTGCCGGAAGTGAATCCGGATGCAGCGTTCACCCACCAAGGCGTCATCGCCAGCCCGAACTGTTCGACGACTCAGATGGTTGTGGCGATGAAACCGATCTACGACGCCAGCCGCATCCGCCGCGTCGTCGTGAGCACCTACCAGGCCACCAGCGGCGCGGGCGTTGCCGGGCAGCGGGACCTGATCGCAGGCAGCAAAGCTTCGCTCGACGGCAAGGAGCACAAGTACGAGACGTTCGCCCATCCGATCGCGTTCAACCTGATCCCGCAGATCGGCTCGCCCAAGTACCAGGGCTACACCTCCGAAGAAATGAAGATGGTCTACGAGACCCGCAAGATCTTCGGCGACGACGAAATTCAGGTTTGCCCGACGTGCGTTCGCGTGCCAGTGTCGAACTGCCACAGCGAGAGCATCCTGGTCGAGACCGAGCGGAAGATCACGCTCGACGAGGCCCGCGAGCTGTTTTCCAAGGCCGAGGGGATCAAGCTGGTCGACGACCTGGCGAGCGGCAAATACCCGATGCCGAAAGATTGTGACGGTGACGATGCCACGTTCGTCGGCCGGCTGCGCGAGGATATCTCCTGCGAAAACGGCCTCGCGTTCTGGTGCGTCAGCGACAACCTCCGCAAAGGCGCGGCGACCAACGCCGTGCAGATCGCGGAGCTGTTGGTGAAATCGCAAGCGGCTGTGTAGTTCAAGCAGAAATTTCACCACAGAGGGCGGACAGTAAATGACGAATTCTCTATGACGAATGACTAATGTCGGATTCGTCATTGAGAATTCGTCATTCGTCATTTTCCTCTTGTCCTCCGTGGTGAGTTCTTATGGCATCGCGCTGGCTGAAGCTGACCGTTGCCTACGACGGCACGGCCTACGCCGGCTGGCAGATTCAGCCCAGCGAGCCGACGGTGCAGGCGGTTGTCGAAGCGGCCTGGCGCGAGATCACGCGGGAAGAGATCCGCGTAATGGCTGCCGGCCGGACGGATGCGGGGGTGCACGCGCTGGGGCAGGTCGTCGGGCTGTCAACAGAAACTGCGCTCACAACGGCCGATTTGCACCGTGGACTCAACGC
>JBFWSG010000146.1:0-3254 GCA_050248495.1 Pirellulales bacterium
CCGATACCGGTGCCCAGCGTCAGCAAGACCAGGCTGTCGTACTGTGCGCCCGCGCCGCGCCAGAACTCGCCGTAGGCGGCCGCGTTCGCATCGTTGGCAAACGTGACCGGCATGCCAAGGTGAAAGCTCAGCCGCTCGCGGATTGGGAAGTCCCACCAGCCCGGCAGATTGCCCGGCTTGAGAATCTTGCCGGCGCGGATGTCCATCGGACCCGGCGTGGCGATGCCGGTGCGGACGACATCGGTGCGGGCGACGCCAGCTTCGCCGATCAACGTGGCGATCGCCGCCGCCGCGCGGACGCAGGCGTCTTCCGCCCCCTTGTCCTGCTCGGTCGGCATCGAGTGGTAGCCGAGCGTCTGCCCCAGCTCGTCGACGAGCCCGATCTTGATGTTCGTGCCGCCGACGTCGACGCCGATGAAAATGGGCTTCTGGGCGTCTTGAGCGCGAATGGGCGAGGCGGAAGGGGACATGGCAAGATAGATGCTTTTGAAAACCCGATCCACCGTCGCGCGAGAAGTGACAGACGCCCACTCGAATATAAATGCGGAGCGACGCGGTGACAATTGTAGAGGGCGAAACTCGCGGAAACTCCGTGGAATGAGCGTGCTCACCGGCAGCTGCGCTGCGCAGAATGCTAGGACTCGCTGCGCAATTCGGTCGAGCTGATGTCGAAACGAAAGACGTTTGCGGGCACCTCGTCGCACATCGCCCGGAGCTGCGACGGCAAACCTAATTCGGAGGGCAGCACGAACCGCCCATCGCACACCCGTCCGAATACCAGAAACCGACAACCGCGGCTGGCAATGCCAGCAATCGCCGAGTCGCGTTTCTGGCGGTCGCCGCCGTAGTATTTTTCGTCGGCGATGCGGGCGATCGTGTCGGCGCCGACCACGAAGACCACTCCCGGCATGAGCGCCGCCTTTTCGATGAACGTGGGCGCCCGAGTGAGCACGACCGGAAAATCGCCGAGCGCCGCCAGGCGCGACTCGATCTCGAGAAAATCGAGCGTCGGCTTGTCGACGTTGACGATCGAGAGCTCCATGGCGACCGGCACGCTCAGCCGGGCCGAGGCGAGCTCGGCCATCCGGCGGTGGGCGTCGTGGAGCGGATTGAACGCGCCGGAAAAGACGGCGCGGGGGGTGCCTGCGATTCGATACTGCACCGATTGCCGCGCGCCCAAGAGCAGCTCGGTCCATTCCTGCGGTGCAAGCTTTTGTCGGCGCGAGACTGGCTCGTCCGGCGACGGCGGCCGCGGTGGAGTGTTCACCACGCCACAAGCTTCGGCGACGGCGTGGAGCACGAGCTCGGCGGCGACGGCCTCTTCTTCTTGCCGTGCGCGTTTGCCCTTGGTTAGTTCGCACGAATAGGCGACGGTTGCCGCGGGCGACTGCCAGGCGACATGCACTCGATGCGGCCCGCGCTTGGGGCGATTCGACACCAGGCTCGCTGTCGCGCCGATGCCGCGGAGCATACGCAGATCGGCACCCTCAACCGCAAATTTTCGCGCCCGCTCGAAGCCGGCCATCGCCATTGCCCGGGCCGTCGGCTCGCTGCAGGCGTGGTCGAATTTGCCGCCGAGCCATGCGGCCAGCGCGCCCTCGGAGTACGGCACGGCCGCTTCGAGAATTGATGCCGATGCACCCGGCACGCTCAAGAGCGACGGAATCGCCACGCTCCCGCCCCCGGTGAGCGCGATGACGCACTGACAGCCGGAAGCGTGGATGCGCTCGATCACATCGGCTGGCTTTCCCTGCTGCTCGCTCGCGGCGGTCATGGTGGTGCTCCTGGACTAGGGCCATAAAACGGGGCCATAAAAGGTTCCAGGAACCTTTTCTCGGCGGTTGAATTCTACTCCTATGCGGCAGGAGCCTGGAACGCGGCGGTGTTGCGTTTCGGCAACATGGGTGGCGGCGAAAACACGCCGTGTCGCATTGCGGCGCGCTGGAAGTCGCAAAAACCGCGGAAAAAACGGCCCGTGTACGGAAACGCCTACCCCGGTACATCGGTTGCCAATATCTCGCGGCATGGTTGAAATCACTGAAATTCGCAGCGTCGATGAACTGTCCGGCTACACCCTGGCGTGGAACTCCTGGCTCTCGAGCACGCCCCGCGCGACGTTCGTCAATACAATCGATTGGCTTGAGAGCTATTGGCGCCACTTCGGTGACGAGCAGGAGCTCCGCGTGCTGGTGGCACGTCATGACGGGGCGCCGGTGGGCCTCGTGCCGCTGTGCATCCGCGACGTGCGGCACGGCCTCGGCACGGCCCGCGTGCTCACCTATCCGCTCGATGGCTGGGGCAGCTGGTACGGGCCGGTCGGCGTCGATCCCGCGGTGACGATGCTCGGCGCGATGCGGTATCTGCAGCACGCACGGCGCGACTGGGACCTGTTGGACTTGCCCTGGACCGCGCCCGCCTCGCGCGACGGAGGCCGCGTCGCGCGGTCGCTCCGCGTGGTGGGCATGCTGTCGAATGAAGCCGTGCATCAGACCGTCTCGCACGTCGACTTCAGCGGCAGGTTTGGCGACTATTTGTGTCGACTCACCCGCAAATCGCGGCACGAGCTGCGGCGCGTCGAGCGGCGCGTGTTTGAGCGGGGCGTAGCCGACCAGAGAAACGTCGAGTACATTCGCCATCGGCCGGCGCCGGCCCGCGAAGGAGACGGCGACCCGCGCTGGGACCTGTACGCGATGTGCCAGCAAGTTGCGCTCGCCAGTTGGCAAGGCGGTTCGACGACCGGGACGACCCTCACGCACGACCGCGTGCGGCACTTCCTCAGCGATGCCCACGCGGTAGCCGCCCGCAACGGCATGGTCGACATGAATTTGCTCTTGGTCGACGGGCGTCCGGCGGCGTTCGCGTACAACTATCACTACCACGGCCGGCTCGCAGGGATTCGTGTCGGCTACGATCCGACGCTCGGCATCGCGGGCCTGGGCACGGCGCTCGTGTTGCGATCGATCGAGGACAGTTGCGAACGCGGCGACGAGTCGCTCGATTTGGGCGCCGGTGAAACGCAATTCAAGAAACGGCTGCGGACGGGATCCGAGCCGAGTTACCGCGTCACCTATGCACCGCTTAGTTCGTGGCGGTCGCAGGCCGTGCGATTGTCGCGCTGGGCGCGCGGACGATCGACCTCGCTGGAAATCGAGACCGGCAAGGCGGCATCGGCCTAGGGCGCGCGACCTTCGGGAGGCCTCTCTGAATCCGAAACTGCTACGGAGTGGAAATCTGAATCGGCGTCAGAGACGCCT
>JBFWSG010000147.1:0-3236 GCA_050248495.1 Pirellulales bacterium
AGGAGTTTGCCCTGTCGAAGAGCGTCAAACCGCAAGCATACGACGACATCGACTATTCCGAGCCGCTGCGTCCCCAATTTCATTTCTCCTCCGGCCGCAACTGGATCAACGATCCCAACGGAATGGTCTACGACGGCGAGAAATACCATCTGTTCTTTCAGCACAATCCCCGCGCTCCGCTGTGGGGCAACATGACCTGGGGCCATGCGGTGAGCTCCGACATGGTCCATTGGAAGCAGGTCGAGCACGCGCTTGTGCCGTACCGCGTCGACGGCCGCAGCGGCACTATTTTTTCCGGCACCGCAGTCGTCGACCGCAACAACAGCCTCGGCGTGCAAAAGGGCGACGTCCCCACGCTGTGCGCCTTCTTCACGTTCGCCACGCAGCCGAAGTTCTATCAGGCGATGGCTTATAGCACCGACCGCGGAAAAACCTGGACTTACTGGAACGAAGGCCGCCCGGTGATCGAGAACCAGGGGTTTGATTCCGGCGAGCGCGACCCCAAGGTCTTCTGGCACGAAGCGAGCGAGCAGTGGGTGATGGCGCTGTGGGTACAGCAGAATCCCGGCCGGGTCCGTTTCTTCACGTCACCGAATCTCACCGATTGGACGTTTGCGTCCGACCTGATGCGGGATTGGGCATTCGAGTGCATGGATCTGGCGTTCATCCCAGTCGATGGCGATCCGGCCCGGACGAAGGCCGTGTTGTACGACGCCAGCTTCGACTACGAATTCGGAATGTTCGACGGTAAGGAATTCCACACCGAAGCCGGTCCGTTTCGAGCGGGCGGCGGCAACTTCTACGCGGCGCAGACTTTCAACAATCAGCCCCAGCAGCGGACGGTGCAAATCGGCTGGATGCGCGGCGGACCGAACCCCGCCGAGACGTATGGCCTGCCGTACAACGGACAAATGTCGTTTCCCTGCGAGCTGACGTTGAAAACCACGGAATCGGGCGTGCGGCTTTTTGCCTGGCCAATTCGCGAGATCGAAAGCCTCGTGCGCAAGACCCACACGCAGAGCGACGTGGCACTCGGTGCCGGCGAGAAGCTGCTGGCCGATCTGCCGCCGCTCGACCTCGTGGACATGGAAATCGATTTTTCGCCCGGCAGCGCGAAGCAGCTGGCTTGCAGGTTCCGGGGCATCTCGATCACGTATGACTGCGAAATGAAGCGGCTGCAGTTTTCGGGTGTGCGCGACAACGGCGAGCCCGAAGTTGTGACCGCGTTTGACGAGCTTGCGCCGCGTGACGGATCGGCGAAGCTGCGAGTGCTCATCGATCGATTGTCGGTGGAGCTTTACGCTTTTGATGGTGAACGATTCTTTGCTGGCTACTATTCACCAAAACAAGGTGACGGAACCCAGTCCATTCAAGCGTTGGGAGGCGATGCGGTCGTCAATCATTTGGTGGTCCGAGAATTGAACTCGGCTTGGACTGGGCAAAAACACGAACGTAAGTAACGTGCAGATCTCGATCAGCGCTGTTAGTTGCACATTGACGCATCCGGTCGTCTGTCATACGATCGGCGGTGACAATCGACGGCGGCTGCGAGATGGCTCGATGAACGACCTGCCATGCGTAACAACGGGCGTTTCGAAAAATCGAACTCATCCTCTAGTCTAGACATCGCCTCTATGCGCACAGCTACCAGTAAGCGCCGTCAAATCGTGGATGCGGTCCGCAGCCGCATTAAATCGGGAGCCTTTCGTCCGGGCGATCGGATTCCCTCCGACTCGGAATTGGTCCGCGAGTTCGGCGTTTCGCGCCCGACCGTCGCCAAGGCCTTGTTGGAGCTGCAGGAATGCGGACTGGTGCAGCGGAAGGCCGGGTCGGGCACGTTCGTCCTGCAAAACGAAACCGACCGCGGCATGCAGTTCGGGCTGCTGATTCCCGGCCTGGGGACGACGGAAATTTTTGAACCGATTTGCGCCCAGATGGCGTGCGTCGCCCAGGACACGGGGCACTCGATCGTCTGGGGCGCCAACGGCAAGAGCCTCAATTCGGATGACGACGCCGAGCGGGCCCTGGAGCTCTGCCAACGATACATTCGCAGCCGAGTCGGCGGCGTCTTCTTCGCGCCGATCGAACATGTGCCCGGCCAATCGGCGATCAACGAAAATATCGTGGCTACGTTCCAGCAGGCCGATATTCCGATCGTGCTGTTGGACCGCGAGTATCTGCCCTACCCGCAGCGCAGCGGCTACGACCTGGTGGGCGTCGACAATCGGCGCGTCGGCTACTCGATTACGCACCACCTGTTTCAGCGCGGCTGCAAGCGCGTCACGTTCGTCGCGCGGCCCGATGCGGCGGCAACGATCGACGCCCGAATCGCCGGTTTTATCGAAGCGGTGGTGAAGGACTCCGGCGAGTTCGACTCCAAGCTGCTCGTGCGTTGCGACCCGAGCGACCCGGAGCGGGTCGCCAAGATGATGGAAACCTTGCGACCGGACGGCGTGGTCTGCGGCAACGACGTCACCGCCGGCCGGTTGATGCATTGCCTGGATCAGCTCGGGATCGATGTGCCGCGCGACGTCAAGGTTGCGGGGATCGACGACGTGAAGTACGCCGAGCTGCTCCGTGTTCCGCTCACTACCGTCCGGCAACCGTGCGCTGCCATCGGCGAAGCCGCGTTCCGCACGATGCTCGATCGTGTCGCCTTCCCGGACGCTCCGGCGCGCGACATTCTCCTCGATTGCAGCCTGGTCGTGCGCGAGTCGACGCGCTAGGTACGCCACGCATCCGCGGCCCCGTCCCGCGGTTTCACTGCAAAAGTTGCGTTCTTTTTCATCTTACTGTGTCAATTCTCGGCCCGCGCTGGCGTTTTGCGGCAAATGCATTTGCGAGTAGAATCGGTCTGACTATTTCGTCCAGCTTAGTAAAACGCGGTAAAATTGCGACAGCTTGGGCCGAGTGGCGGAATGGCAGACGCTACGGACTTAAAATCCGTTGAGGGGTAACCCTCGTGCGGGTTCGACTCCCGCCTCGGCCACTGGCTTTCCATCATGCTGCGAACCATTTATTTCTTACGATTACGAATCCTCAGATTCGGCGTTTTTCTTGCTGGTGTCTGCATCTAACGACGTGGCGATTGTGCGCCGTCCACCTTCGCTCTGACCCAGCTTCGAGGGCATTCGCCAGGACCGGCACAAACGGCACAGGCCTCCGAAGTTGCGGAGCTTCGGTGAGCTATTCTAATAGAGGGCCACCCGACCCACCCGCGTGCAGCAGAGATCTCG
>JBFWSG010000148.1:0-3178 GCA_050248495.1 Pirellulales bacterium
CTCAAAATCCAGTGACCGCAAGGTCGTGAAGGTTCAAGTCCTTTCTCCGGTACTCTTTCTCTTGTATGGACGCGCGCTCGATGGGTTTGAGCAGGCGTGACGTCCGCATGCAACCTGCGTGCTGAATCACGCTCGCCGGGCGGCGACTTTGTCCGTGACGTCGACCTTACTGACGGCACTCTGCTTGATTGGCAACTCCTGTTCACGGGGCGCGGTATATTGATGCCCGGGCTCTCACGAACGGGAAAGGCATGATCAAGCTCGACCAGCTCACCAAGCGCTTCGGCACGCAGACGGCGGTCGACGCGATTTCGTTTGAGATTCCCGCCGGACAGATTGTCGGGTTTCTCGGGCCAAACGGCGCGGGGAAGTCGACCACGCTCAAGATGCTCGCCGGCATGATCGAGCCCACCAGCGGCACCGCGAGCATCTGCGGCTTCGACCTCCGCTCCCAGACGATCGACGTCAAGCGGAGCCTCGGTTTCGTGCCGGAGTCGGGCGCCGTGTTCGAGTCGCTCAGCGGACTCGAATACCTGGAGATGGTCGCGGCCCTCTACGGCATCGAGCGCGAGGCGGCCCGGGCGCGGATCGAACAGTTCATCGCCTTTTTCGATCTGAGCTTTGCCACGCTTACCGACAAGCTGCTCGGCGCGTACTCAAAGGGCATGCGGCGGAAGGTGGTGATTACTGCTGCCTTGTTGCACAATCCGCCCGTGGTGTTTTTCGATGAGCCGCTCGATGGGCTGGACGCAAACGCGGCGGTGGGCTTCAAGACGCTGATCCAGACTCTGGCCCGCGAAGGCAAGACGATCGTCTACAGCTCGCACATTCTCGACGTCGTCGAGCGGGTGTGCCACCGCGTGATCATCATCGACAAGGGCAGGCTGCTAGTCGATGGCAAGCCGGAGGAGTTGGTGGCACAACACCAGTCCGGCACGCTGGAGCGCTTGTTTACGCAGCTCACCGGCGGCACGGAACTCGAACGCCGCGCCGAGGATTTTGCCAAGACGTTTCGATCATGAGCGACGCCACAACAGCACGAGCGCCCCGGCCGGCCCAGACGCTGCGGCGGCTGTTCCTGACGCTGTTCCTTCGCGGCCGCGGAGCACGCGGTCTCAAACAGGACGAAGCACCGAAGAGCGTCGGCCGCAAGCTGGCATTCACGCTCGCGTTCTATTTTCTCTTCGGCTGCTTCGCATTCTATTTTGTTGGGTTTCCGGTCTTCTTGCTCAGCGTTTATCTGCAGTCGATGACGTTCGTCTTCTTGGGCATGTTCGTCGCCTCGTCCGCCGGCGAGATGCTGTTCAACTCGGAAGAGGCCGATATCCTGCTCCACCGGCCGGTCACGCCGCGGGCGCTGCTATGGGCCAAGGTGTGGGTGCTGGTCGAAGTATCGCTGTGGCTCGCGGTGGCGTTCAACTTCATGGGGTTCTTCGTGGGGGCGCGGGCAGCCGACGGCGGCTGGATGTTCTTGCCGGTGCACGCCGCGTCGACGATCATGCTCGCGCTCTTTACGACGGGCTGCGTGGTGCTTGTTTATCAACTGTGCCTGCGGTGGTTCGGCCGCGAGCGGCTCGAAGGGCTGATGGTGTCGGCGCAAATCGTCGTGGCAGTCGGCGCGATGCTGAGCGGCCAGATTTTGCCGCGATTAGTGATGCGGCCGGGCGGCGGGCTGGCGGTCGACGAGGCGACCTGGTGGATCTGTTTGTTGCCGCCGGCCTGGTTCGCGGGGTTCGACGATGCGCTCGCCGGCAGCAGCACGCGCGGCTCCTGGCAACTCGGCGTCCTCGCGACATTGAGTACAGGGCTGGTGTTATGGTTATCCTTCGGCAAGCTGGCCGGCGCGTACGAAATCGGCCTGCAGACGCTCAACGAGCGCGTGGCGAAGGGCGGACGAAAAGGGGGCAGCGGACGCTGGCTCGGAGCGCTCGTCGACCGGCCGCCGCTCCGCTGGTGGCTCGGCGACCCGGTGGTGCGAGCGTCCTTCCTGCTGTCGGCCGCCTACCTGTTCCGTGACCGCGAGACGAAGCTCCGGGTGTATCCAGGCCTCGCGCCGTTCTTAGTGCTGCCGCTGATCTTCGCGTTCGGCAACGACCGGCATGCCGACTCGACTGGGAGCAGTTTTACAATCGCGTTTGTGAGCGGCTACATGGGCTTGATCCCACTCCTGGGAGTGAGCCTGCTCCGCTACTCGCAGCAGTGGCAGGCAGCGGATATCTTTCGGGCCGCGCCGATCGCCGGTCCGGCGCCGCTCTGCCGCGGGGCCAGGCAAGCCGTGATGTGCTGCTTGACCGTCCCGCTGATGCTGGGCGTGGCGGCACTGATGTGGGCTACGCAGCCGAACAGCTCAAACTTGCTGCTGCTTTTGCCGGGCGTGATCGCCATGCCCGTGTTCGCGCTGGTGCCGAGCCTCGACGGCAAGGGCGTGCCCCTCTCGCAGCCGGGCGAAGAAGCAAAATCGGCGAACCGCGGCCTGGCGATGATCGGCGTCACGATCATCTCGATGGCCCTGTCGTTCCTCGTGGCGGCCGCCTGGTCGCTGGGCTTCTTCTGGTGGCTGATTTTGGCGGAGGTAGTTGCAGCCGCGGCGTTGTACTCGATGCTCCGCTACCGCGCAGCCCAAGCGCGTTGGGACTCGATGGAATAAGCGCACGCAGTTCCGCGAGCGTCACTCGGCCAGCAATTCGTCCTCGGCTGCCCGATCCTTCGCGGTGAATTTGCGCGACAACTTGAGCGACTTGCCGGTTACGTGGTCGACCACTTCGGCCACAATTTTATATTCGCCGAGCGGATCATCCGGTTCGATCACGGTCCCCACGTAGAGCACTCCCAATTGGAGCTGATCTCTCGCCGGCGGCGGCTTGTCGACCCACAGTTCACCCGCCGCCGGTTTTCCGTAGACCGTGCCGTCCGGACGGTAAGCGGTGTAGCGAACCGTCGACTGAGCGAGTCCCTTGGCGTCGGCGCCGCAGCCCGTGAAGACGACCACGGCGACGAGCGGCTGGCCGCGATGGACGACGGCGGTTGTGGGAATCTCGATTCCAGGCGAGGGCTTGTTCCATTCTCCAAAGAGTTGGTTGGGCTTATCGGTGAAGAACAGTTGCGCTCCGAATTCGCCGTCGGCCTTCGACCAACTGACTTGCTTCATCCGCTCGCCGTCGTGGCTATGCTTGGCCTC
>JBFWSG010000149.1:0-2862 GCA_050248495.1 Pirellulales bacterium
GGAGTTTGGCTGCTGCACGATTTTCTGGACGAGTCGCACCACATCAGCCAAAGCATCGACACCCCGAGCGGCAGCTTCTGGCACGGCGTCATGCACCGCCGCGAGGGCGACTTCTCAAACGCCAAATACTGGTTTCGCCACGTGGGCCATCACGCGGTGTTCGACCGGCTCTCCGAGCGCGAAGGGGCCTGGGACCCATTCGCCTTCGTCGACCGCTGCCAGGCGGCGGTCCGCAGCGGCAAGGACCGCGAACAGTGTCTTGACTTGCAGCAGGCGGAGTGGGAATCGTTATTCGATTTCTGTTACCGACAGGCGGTCGGCGAGTGACATCTCGCGTCATTGCCAGCGCCTCTGATCAGTATTGGCCCCATCTATTGGTCCATTCGCCGCCGCCTTTCTAAGCTGAATTTTTCACGCCTCAAACGGCGGTGCGCGCTCCCTTTGCGCCCACTTGCGTCCCCTCTCCAAACGCGGAAAATAGGGGGACATTTTGTCGTTTGCCGCACATATCGCAAAGGAACCCCATCATGTCACGAGGCGTTACGTTCAAGGGCAATCCACTCACGCTCGCCGGGAGCGAAGTGAAAGTCGGCTCCCCCGCTCCCGACTTCAAGCTCCACTACTTCGAAGGCGGACTCAAGGAAATCAAGCTCGCCGACCTGAAGGGCAAGCCCACGATCATCAGCGTCGTGCCGTCGCTCGACACGCCGGTCTGCGCCCTGCAGACCAAGAAATTCAACGAGTCGCTGGCCAAACTCGGCGACAAGGTCAACGCGCTCACCGTGAGCCTCGACCTGCCGTTTGCCATGAACCGCTTCTGCGGCGCCGAGAGCATCAAGAACATGCGCGTCGGCAGCGACTACCAGGACCGCAATTTCGGCACCGCGTGGGGCACGCTGATCAACGAGCTCAAGATCGAATGCCGAGCCGTGTTCGTGCTCGACAAGGACGGCAAGGTGAGCTACGCCCAGTACGTGCCGGAATTGGCCAGCGAACCGGAATATGATCCGGCCCTCGCCGCGCTCGAGAAGCAGCTGTAGTAACTCGTAAACTCGTTCCCACGCTCCGTTTGTTCTGAGCCAGTCTAAGAGCGTGGGAACGCACTTTCCAGACGCTCCGCGTCGATTGAAGTTGTGGCACCGGCGGCCCGCCGGTGAATCGCAAACCGCCGCGGAGCGGCGAAGTCATGTGTTCCCACGCTGAGCGTGGGAACAAGGCCACAAGGCAATACAGGAAGGCGGAAACATGGACAACGTCAGAAAGCTGATCGCAGAAGCAATCGGAACGTTCTTCCTTTGCTTCGCCGGCATCGCGGCGATCCTCAGCACGCAGCCGCCCATCAACAGCGGTGGCGGCCTGGTGGGGATCGCGCTCGCGCACGGCCTGGGTCTGTCGATTGGCGTCGCTGTGTTTGGCGGCATCAGCGGGGCGCACCTCAACCCCGCCGTGACCTGTGGCCTCCTTTCGACGGGCCGCATCTCGCTGCCGCTCGCCGTGCAGTACATCATCAGCCAATGCGTCGGCGCGACCGTCGCCGCCTGTGCCTGCAAGGCAATCTTCCCCGCGATGGCAGTCGACTCAGCGAAGCTGGGCATTCCGCTGCCTGCCGACTGGGTTACAGCAGAAGGCAACGCTTTGGCCATCGTGCTCCTGACCGAGTTCATCACGACCTTCCTGCTGATGATCGCGGTCTTCGGCGCCGCGGTCGACGAACGCGGCAAGGCCGTGAAAATCGGCGGCTTCGCCATCGGCCTCACCGTGGCGTTCGATATTCTCGCGACCGGGGCGGTCACCGGCGCTTCGATGAATCCGGCTCGATCGTTCGGCCCGGCTTTGGTGTTCGGGTATTTCACTTGGCATTGGTGCTATTGGGTGGCTCCGATCGCGGGAGCCGTCGTGGCGGCATTGTTGTACCACCACATTCTGTTGGAGAGAGAGTCACAGAGGTCCCATGGGTAGGCTATCGTTGTGCGTCGCCGTCGTCGGTTGTTCCACCATCCTGTTGAGCCAGGCTTCCTGCAGCAAATCGTCCCAGCCGGAAGGTGAGGTCGCTGCCGCCGATCAAGGCGCCGAGCTGCCCGCCCCCCATGACGAGGCAGCCGCGGCTTCGGAAGCAGCGGCAGAGCCGGCCATCACCTCCGTCTCCTCCGAAACGGAAGAGATTCAGCTCGGCACGCCCGAACTCACCGCCGGCATCCCCGGCTCGGGCGAAACGCTCTCCGACGAAGAGATCAAGACCTGGCTCGACGACCCCAAGAACCACGTCGTGCTCACGCCAACGCTGCCGCTGGGCCTCTTGGCCGGGGCCGCCCAGATCACCGGCCTCGACGCCAACCCGCTCACCCGCGCGAAGATCGAGCTCGGCCGGCAACTGTTCTTCGACCCGCGCCTCTCCAAGGATGCCACGATCAGCTGCGCGAGCTGCCATCACCCCGACTTCTCCTATGCCAAGAACACGCAGTTTGGCGAAGGCGTCGGCGGGCAGCTGGGCGGCCGCAATTCCCCCGCCGCCTACAACCGGATTTTGACCTCCGTGCAGTTCTGGGACGGCCGCGCCGCCACGCTCGAAGAGCAGGCCAAGGGTCCGATCGCCAACCCCATCGAGATGTCAAACACGCACGATGTCTGCGTTTCCTATCTCGCTGAAATCCCCGGCTACAAACTGCAGTTCGAGAAAATCTTCCCGGACGGCGTGAACATCGAAAACGTCGCCAAGGCAATCGCCAGCTTCGAGCGCACGCTCGTCACCGCGCCCACGCCCTGGGATTACTACGAGCAGCTCCGCGACTTCAAGAAGGCCTATGCAGCCGACCTCGAGGATCTCGAAGCGCTGAAAGAGGATGATCCCGATCTGTACGACGA